>AM422018.1 GCA_000069925.1 Candidatus Phytoplasma australiense | reverse complement strand
TTGATACCTTTATTAATTATTTATTATTATTGGTAGTCGTAATTTTTTTTCATTAAATATAAATTCGGCTGATTTTTACTATTTTTTTAGTTAATTTTAGAAACTATTTTACTGTTTCGTTTTTAAAGACTTTTTTTAATTTAAAAATATTTTTCAAAACTAAAATTAAATAGTTGATTTAATATTCTTTAAAACTAACAAAACAAATTAATTAAACTTTTTTTATTATTTTTTTCATAATTTACTAAATGTATGATAATTTTTTTAATTTATTCTTTTGCTATATAAGTAAAAAAACTAAAAATGTACTAATAAGAAAATAAGAAAATAATCTGCTACTTTATTTTATCATTTTGTTTAAAAAAACATGCAGTAAAAAAATTAATTTTAAAAATACTTAAAATATGTGTTAATTATATAATGAGATTTGATGTTTTTTTAAAGCAAAAAGAATTAAAAAAACAAAAAAATAAACGATCTTAATTTTATGGGGTCGTTTTGATGTTTCAAAAAAAGATTTTTTTAATTCATTAATATCAATTTTGATATTGAAGATTATTTAATTAATTTAAAGAAATATTTACTAAAAAATAATAATGGCAGGATTGACCATTTATTTTGTTTTAAATAATTATTGGTTTAAATTGTTTATTTGGTCCTGTTTTTTTGTTTCGCTTTCGTAATCTTCTATTCCCCAAATTGTTCCATCTTCTTTGTAATAAGTTTTTTTAATTTGTTCGCCTGTGGTTGGGTCGTATTTATATTTAGTGATGTAATCAATTGATCCATCTGGTTTGTATTTGGTTAATTTTGTTTCTTTCCTTGTAATTGGGTTAAATTCTGTGATGAATTTAATTGTTTTGCCATCGAGTTTGTACCAAGTTGATTTGGTTAATTTTCCTGTTTGGGGGGTCTGATTCAATAATAGAATCAATTGTTTCGCCGTCTTTGTAGTAGTCGGTACGTTTTGTTTCGTTACCTGTTTCAATGTCGTATTCGGTGATGTATTTAATTGTTCCATCTTGTCTGTAACAAGTTTCTTTGGTTTCTTTTCCTGTAATTGGGTCACGTTCAATATTGAATTCTATTATTTTGTTGGGGTTGTAACCGGTTGATTTAATTCTAATTCCTTTGACTAAGTTTTCTTCAAAAATAAACTTTGATCCATCATTTTTTTAAACGGTGTATTTTAAGTTATTAAAATAAAAATAAATATATAAACTTGTAATGAGTGCAAAAAATACAATGGATATAAATATATAAATAATCCATTTTTCTTTCTTATTCAATTTTTTCTTAGTCAATTGTTTTTTTCTCTTTTTTTATTTTCATTCTTTGGATAATAATATAGGGCACTAATATACATAATTTCATCATTAAACAATAAAAAAACTAATTTTTCATTTGTTAAACTTTTTTTGTATTTATTTTCTTCAAAAATTTTTCTTTCTTCTTTTTTGATATCTTCTTCTAATTTTTTATTTTGCATTCAAAAAAATAATTAAAGATCAAAAAAAACAAATAACCTTTTCTATTTTTTTAATTTATTTTTTTAATTAAATTTTTAATAACATTTTATTATTTATTATTTATTATTATTTATTATTATTTATTATTATTTATTATTATTTATTATTATTTATTATTATTTATTATTATTTATTATTATTATTTATTATTATTTATTATTATTTATTATTATTTATTATTATTTATTATTATTTATTATTATTGGTAGTCGTAATTTTTTTCATTAAATATAAATTCGGCTGATTTTTACTATTTTTTTAGTTAATTTTATGCAAAATTAAGGAACAATTAAGGAACAATTAAGGAATATTTTATGCAAAATTAAGGAACAAATTTTTATTTTTTTAATGAATTTTGAAAACATTTTACTATTTTTTTCAATTTTATTTAATTTTTAGGAACAATTAAGGAACAAAAAGTTGATTTTTTTAAGTTAGGAACAATTTAGGAACAAAGTTAGGAACAAAAAACTTTTTCTTTTTTTATTGCTAAAAAATTAGTTTTTATATGATAAAAAAGATGTATCAATTTAAGTTAGGAACATTTTTTAACCACTTAGGAAAAATTAAACTTAATTGTGCATAACTTTTAAAAATGTTTTTTTGTTGCTTAAAATAAGTTTTTAAATAAAAGAAAAAAATATTTATAAGTTTGCAATTTAAGCCTCATTTAAAACAAGTTATTTTACTTTAAGTTTTTTTAAACAAAATGATAAAATAAAGTAGCAGATTATTTTCTTATTTTGCAAATTATTTTGCAAACATTTTTTTAACTTTTTGTACTTATATAGCGGAGGGATTGTAAAGTTTTTAAAAAAAACAGTCTGGAAAAATTGTTTTTTCACTCAGGTTAGCGGAATCAAACCTCACCATTTTTTAATTATTTCAAAAAAGTCTTAAAAACAAAACAGTAAAGCGTAAAATATGTGATTTTATCTTTTAATCAAAATTAATCATAATATTTAAAAGAAAGAAGTTTCCAATGAATGTTCAAAATATCGGTATTGATTTGGTTGAAATCAAAAAAATTCAAAAAATAGGCATTCAAGTTATTGCAACAAGAATTTTATCTTCTCAAGAAAAAAAAATTTTTCTTACTTTCTGCAATCAAGAAAGGCAATTAACTTTTTTAGGAGGAAGGTGGGCCGCCAAAGAAGCTCTTTTTAAAGCTTTGACCGCCCAAAACCTCAATAATTCTCAATCAAACTATCACGATTGGTCAATTTTAAATGATTCCAATAACGCCCCTTATTTAGAAAACCCACAATGGAAAAACAGAGTTTTTCTTTCCATCACTCACACTCACAATTATGCTTTAGCTATGGTTTTAATTTTACAAAAAGAAAAAAAGCTTTAAAAAAAAAATTTATTTGTTTTGTCAACTTAGTTATTTTTTTATTGTATAATTAAAAGTGTATAGTTTAAGAGAAACTTGAAAGCAAAATAAAATTTTAAAAGGAGTTTATTATGAAAGTTATAATCATTGGTTGCACTCACGCAGGAACTGCAGCGGCCAAAACTATTAAAAAAACATCACCCCAAACTGATATTGTAGTTTATGAGAGAAATGATAATATTTCCTTCCTTTCTTGTGGACTTGCATTATATGTTGGCGGAGTTGTTAAAGATAGTCGTGGACTTTTTTATTCCAACCCTGAAGAATTAATCCACATGGGAATAAATACCAAATTACAACATGACGTTTTAAAAATAGATTTTGAAAAAAAAGAAGTTTTGGTTTGCAACCTAGAAACCAAACAAGAGTTTAAAGATAATTACGATAAATTAGTTATTGCGGCAGGATCATGGCCGGTTGTTCCTCCAATTGAAGGAATTCATAGCAAAAACGTTTTATTATCTAAAAACTTTAATCAAGCTAAAGAAATTATTTCTTATAGTCAAAAAGTTAATAAAATAACAGTGGTTGGAGCCGGTTATATTGGAGTTGAATTAGCAGAAGCTTTTGCTTTGCGAAAAAAAGAAGTGGTTTTAATTGATGCCGAAACTCGTATTATGCCTAAATATTTAGATGAAGAATTTACTGATGTAGCTCAAAAAGAATTAACCGATCATGGAGTTAAATTAGCTTTAGGACAAAGAATAGTCGGTTTTGAAACAAAAGATGGATTAGTTACTAAAGTTAAAACCGACAAGGACACTTTTGAAACTGAAATGGTTATTATGTGTATCGGATTCAAACCTAACACTAAATTATTTAATCAAGCTTTAAAAACCTTACCTAATGGTGCTTTAATAGTTAATGAATATATGCAAACATCAAACCCTGATGTTTATGCTTGTGGGGATTGTGTTAATGTTTATTCCAACCCTAAAAAAATCACCCAATATATTCCTTTAGCAACTAATGCTGTTAGAATGGGAACACTTGTTGGTCTAAATTTAATGAAAAACCAAGTTAAATATTTAGGAACCCAAGGAACAAGCGGTATCAAAATCATTGATTTAAATATTTCTTCTACTGGTTTAACAGAAACAGTTGCCAAAGAATTAGGAAAAAACTATGACACTGTTACCATTAAAGACGCTAACCGACCTGAATTTATGCCTGATTTTGAAACAGTTACTTTAAAATTAGTTTTTGACAAAGATTCTCGTAAAATTTTAGGTGGTCAAATCGTTTCTCGAATGGATTTAACTGAAAAAATAAACACTTTAAGTGTTTGTATTCAAAACGAAATGACAGTTGAACAATTAGCTTTTGTAGACTTTTTCTTCCAACCTCATTTTAATAAACCTTGGAGCCTTCTTAATTTGGCAGGACTCAAAGCTTTAGAAAAAAAGATTTAAAACCATTTATTTTTCTTGAAAAAACAAAAAGGAGTTTTTTAAAATGCAATTTAGTTTGCCGCCTTTAAATTTTAAATATGACGCTTTGGAACCATTTTTAGATAAAAAAACAATGGAACTTCATTATTCTAAGCATCATCAAACATATGTCAACAACCTTAACGATTCTTTAAAAAAACATCCTCAAATAACCCTTTCTTTAAGAGAAATGTTAACTGATTTATCTTTAGTTCCTCAAGACATTAGACAAACATGTCGTAATAATGGCGGCGGTCATCTTAATCATAGTTTTTTTTGGAACATCCTTAAATTAAACCATGGTCAAGGACCTCAAGGAATTTTAAAAGATTTAATTAACCGTGATTTTGGTTCTTTAGAAACCTTTAAAAATAATTTTGCAAATACTGCCAAAACTATTTTCGGGAGTGGTTGGGCTTGGCTCATTCTTAATCGTAAAGGTCGTTTAGAAATTACTTCTACTTTTAATCAAGATGTTGTTTTTAATCAAGGAGAACCTCTATTAGCTTTAGATGTTTGGGAACATGCTTATTATTTAAGTTATCAAAACCGAAGAGTTGATTATATTGAGGCTTTTTTTAACGTCATAGATTGGAACCAAGTAGAAACTAATCTCAAAAATCATTATAATGAATAATCATAAACGCTTTAAAAAATCCAGGTTATTGCGTATCAAAATGATGAAATTATTATATCAATATGATTTTTATAGCAATAACTTGAAAAAAATTAGTCAAGAAAAACTTCAAAGCGATTTTGAAAAAATTATTATGAAACTCCCCTTTATTGATGAAATCATTATTAATAATTTATATAATTATAAGTTAAATCGTCTAAATAAAGTTGACAAAGCCATTATTCGTTTAGCTACCTTTGAGCTATTAGAAAACAAAACTCCTTATGCTTTAATTATTGATGAGGCAGTAGAGTTAACGAAACAATTTTGCAACTTACATAACGAAAAACAACATAAGTTTAACAATAAACTATTAGATAAAATTCATAAACAATTAGAAATTAAAGAAACTACCAAAGAGACTTTTTAAGTCTCTTTTTTCTTTTAAAAAAACAAAAAAGAGCGGTAAAATGATCCAAAATATTGGGGTTTTGAATAAACAAAAGTATTTTTCCGATGATGAAAAGCAAAAATTTATTCCTAAATATTTGTCATCATTTTCTAAAACGTTATCTTGCATTAACTTACTATTATTATAACCAAAAAAATTTGTCAACAACAAAAAATTTAATAAAAAGATTTTTTTGAAATACTTAAAGCCCTCAAGCTAGAGGGCTAATTTTTTTAATTTAAAAACCAAAGATTTTATTAAATTAAAAATATATCTTTTCGGTTAAGTTTGCCTAAAAACTCTTGGCGGCTTTGGGATTGGATCAATCGATGGATTAATGTTGGCTTTTCATAATTAGTGAATGCTCCAAAATATTGGGGTTTTGAATAAAATAATGATACTAAAAACAAAATCAAAAAAATATTTTAAATTAAAATTTTTTAAGTTATTGCAACAAGAAAAAATTTATTAATAATTAAAACCCCAAACCGTTAAACTCAAAAAAGATGACCCATTTTTAATGGGTCTTTTTTTTATACCCTTCAAAGCATTAATGAAAAATCCCAATTACAAAACTAAATTTCTAATTTTTCCAATTTTTAACTACATAAAACCTAAATTTTTTTTTTTAAACAACGCCAAACTCACTACCAAAGACCAAAAAAATACCTCACATTCTTAAAGCCATATAATTTATAAATTTTTTTCATCTTAATTAAAAAACTTGTTTTTTATTTTGTGTGGTGTTATAATGAAAACATATACTAGTTATTTAATGCAAAAATAATGTCAAAAATAAAGATAAGGAGTTGTTTTTTTAGTTATCTTTTTGTCCTTAACAAGACGTAAAACTGTATAAAACTTTATCTTAACCAAAAACTTGTTTTTTTGGTAGATAATTGAGACATACTTTTTTAACTATTTTTAGACATTTTTTTATTTAAGCAAAATTAAATTAAATAATTACAAAACCAAAAACCAAATTATAAAATCAAACTCAAAACAAAATGACAAAAAAACTTTTCAAGGATTTTTTTCTATCCCTCAAACAACAAACAAAGGAGTAAAAAATTATGAAAAAAACAACCAAAGTAATTAATGCCGTAATTGTTTTTTTCATTACTTCAATCTTTGTTTCAGTGTTTGTTTTGGCATTAAATAATTTTTCATTATACGACCAAACTGTATTGGATATCAGATTACAAAATGGACTAACTGTAACATCTAAAATAACTAAATACACACCATACGGCAAAATCTTGATTCCTGACACCTACTTGCAAGACAAAGAACAAACCGAATACACATCAGAAAACTCCACATCAGAAATTGATTATTATTTTGATGTTACCTTAGAGTTAAATGGTTTTGATGTAGGTACAGATATTTATTTAAAAATCCAAGAAGACATTAAAATTGTAGAATTTGGACAAGAAATCGCAATTGGATCAGATAAATACGATTTTTCTAAATCTTGCACCATAAAAATATATGAACCAAAAAAATATGACCCAGAAAAAAATAAAATATGTGACTTAAAAACAAATCAACAGGAAGAAGAATGGGAAGAATTCAACCCATACAAAATAATAAATAAATGGGAAAAATACGATGAAAAAAACCCTCCAATGATTTATAAATACGACAAAAACAAACCCCCACAAAAAGACGATAAAGTCACTTACAAACTTAAAGCCAATTTTAAATACCATAAATTACCAGAATTTAAGGAAAAAGACCCACAAGACACAACCAATCTAGATTTTCAATTATACTTTGATATCAAATGCACGCCAGTTTATAAAGAAGGAGAAGAATTTAAAGAGTTTTATGACCCCGAAAATAAACCGAAACTTTCACAAGAACAGTCAATCAAACTTGCAAACCAAAAGACTCAAGACAGATCAAATTTAAATACAAACACATCCAACCACCACTCAAACCCAAAAAAACAAACCTTCTTGGCAATATTGTTGCCCCCATTTTAAAATTTTTTAAGAAAAAATAAATGTTTTATAGATAGATAAAAAAATAACACTCATGACAATTTTTTAACGTAGTTTTTGTAATTTGTAAAAAAATTTAGCCGTCTTTTTTGCTTAAAAAATCTTTTTTCCCTCGTCCTTGACAAAACGTAAAACTGTAACATCTAACATCAATAAAAACTTGTTTTTTGATGTTGCAATTAATACAATACTGGAGTCCTGAGGCAATAATTTACTTGCTTGATGTCATCAACGAAGCTTTAGAAAGATTGCCAGAAGAACAACAATTTTTTAGAGCTAATCGTACTTTAGAAAACATCTTAAAAACAATTGTTTCCGTTTTTGCTAGAACCAGAAGCGAAGGGAACACCAGAAGAGCTTTAATCAACAAAGAAGACTTAAAAAAAGCATATAAAATGATTATTTCGCAAGATATTCAAGATGTTAATGTTTTAAATGAGATTGAAAATAGCAACGAAAAAAATAATCAATCAAATACTACAATTAACCCTGATAAATCAAAGCGTATTAGAGAATACGACTTAAAAAAACAATTAATCAAATCAACTTATTGCAAAGATGGTACACACAACACTTTCATTTATGAATACGACCCCCAAACACGCAATAAGATCAAATATACTCAATACCAACCAGATGGCATAAAATTGGATTACATTGAAGATTTCGACCCTAAAACACGCAAAAAAACCAAACATACCCAATACAAAGCAAATGGAGAGAGGGATTGCATTAAAGAATACGATCACAAACAGGAAAAGTAATCAATAAATAAGTTGTTTCAATGTAAAAATTATAGGGAACAAATCCACTAAAACTCGTTTATTTATCTGAAAATACTTGGATGTTCCAACATTTAGGAAGATTTTTGTATGTGATGATACATTATTTAAGACAATTTTTTATTTTTTCAAAAAAACTTTAGAGACTGACTTATTTTTTAGTCGGTCTTTTTTTGTACTCAAAACTAAAAAATAATAACTTTCGTATCTTTTCTAAAAACGTTTTTAGAAAGGAGTGTAATGCCAAACGATGAAATTAAAAAACAATTTTCAAACTTTTTATAAAAACGTTTTTATCTCAATTAAAAAATACCATAATTAAAAAAATCCTCCTTTTATTCAGAAGATTTAACTAAAAAAGTTAGAAAATAAATAAATTTTAAAATAAGATAAATGATAAGAAACAAGAAGATAAAAAATACTTAAAAGAAAATAAATAAACTTTACAAAAAAAACAATAAAAAAACAAATCAAAAAAATATAGTTCTTTAAAAATTGTGGTTGCTTAATTAAAAGGTGTTTTTCTAAACTCCTCCAATTAAAACTTAAACTAATTTTATTACTTCCAAATATCAAACTCAAATTAAAAATTAAAAAACAATTTAATCATAAAGAAAATAAGCAATGATAACCCCCCCGCAATTTATTTATAAAAACGAAAAATTGGGACTTTATAAAAACTTATATATTTTTTAATTTTTAAAAAAAATTTAGAACTCATTATTAACTCTGTCTTTTTTTTCTTTCAGAATGCGATATTTTAATTTTTTTTATTTTATTTATTTTTAATGTAATAGCTGAATTTATTATTATTGATTTTGGTAATGTATTTTTCTTTTAGTAATTGGTTCAAATAAAGCTCAATTGTAGTTTGACTTATGTGAGGCAATAATTCAATTATTTTGGCTTTAGTCATTTTTAATAAAGTGTTTTTAAAAACTAATTCAATTTGTTGTTTCGCGGTTAATTTTTGGAGATGAGGAAAAATAACGGCTCTTTCAAAAGTTTTATAAGCATTTAATAAAATACCTAACATATATCTTATAAAAGGGGTGGTGTCGTTAGTGTTTTCGTGCCAATTATAAGAACTTGATAATAAAGTTTCATAGTGTGTTTCTTTGCTTGATTCAATGATTTTATCTAAACTAATGTATTTTCCAATGACGTGGTTTGTTTTATATAACAAAAGGGTCATTAATAACCTTTGGATACGCCCATTTCCGTCTGTAAAAGGGTGGATGGAGACAAAATCAAAAATAAAATTAAAAATCAAGATGAGGTTATTTGTTTGCGGTTTGTTGAAGTTTTCTTGGAAAGTATTGCATAATTCTTCCATTTTAATGGAAATTAAATAAGGTTCTATAGGAGTAAAACGTATTTTTGTTTCGTTATTGGCTAATGTTTGAGTTATGTAGTTTTGAGTTTTTTTATAAGTCCCTCCATCAATATTTGTGTAATCATATAAAATGCGATGCATTTGTAAAATATAATTAGGTTTTATTTCAATTGAATCAAAGTTTTCATTAATTATATCCAAAACGTTTTTATATCCCACAATTTCTTCTTCATTTCTATTGATAGGTTTGATTTTGTTAATAGACAATTCTTTTAATCGTTTGTTGGTGGTGAAAACATTTTCAATTTTGTTAGATGATTCTATTGAAAATATTTTTGATTGCATCATTAAATTATCAAGGGATTTTAATTTATTTTGTTGAATGAATAAACCTAGGCGACCTTGATATTGTGAAATATTATTTAATATATTTGCGATGTCGTGTGGAATTTTTAAGTCTTTTAATTTATTGTAATCAAAGATTTTCAAAATTTGGAGTCCTTTCTTTATTAATAACTGCATATATTATAACATTTTTATGCAATTAATAATTATTAAAAAAATAATTGTTGATTGTTTTTTTGTTGAAAAAATGGTTATATATTGTTTTCAGGGAGGTTGAAAAAAAGAGTGTTTTTTTATTTTTGAATCTCTGTAATTCCTTATTTTTGTCTTAAATTTTTTTTTGTTGTTTTTTAAAAAATAAAGTTAATTTGGTTTTTTTGGTTCTTTAATGCTTAAATGTGTGGGGGTTGATAAATAAAAAAAGAGTATTTTTTCGCTTTTCTCCCTATAATTCCTTATTATCACCTCAATTTTTTTGTTGTTTTTTGAAAAAAAGTTAGTTATATAAAAACAGATTTAATTTTTGAAAAGTATTTGGATTTTAAAAAAAGAAAAGTCTAAAATAACATCAAATCTAACCCCCTTCTTTCAATCAACTCAAAAACAAAAAGAAAGAAATAAAAAAACCATATGATAAAAAAAGCAGTAAAACCAAAAAGATTAAAAAAACAAAACACCCTAACATATAAGTAGTTTGAAAAAATACCTTTTATTCAACAACCCGATTTTTAAAAAACCATATTTGCACAAAAAAATATGACAAAAAAAGAATGAAAACAAAATATACTCAACATAACAAAATTGGATCACTTTGGTAAATCCATAATTATAATCCTGAAACAAGAAAACAACCAAAGAAACCCACTATCGCTAAGATGATAAAAAATTTATCTGATTGTTAAATACAATCCCACCACAGGCGATGAAATCCAAGGAATAGAATACATCAAAATACAACCCCCAAACAGAAAAATCAATCTCCCTACGTCTTTGATAAAACAACATTCATCTAACAATAATCAATCGCAACTCTCAAAAAATACTTTTTTAAAAAAAACAAAACACCCTAACATATAAGTAGTTTGAAAAAATACCTTTTATTCAACAACCCAATTTTTAAAAAACCATATTTGAACAAAAAAAACAATATGACAAAGAAGAATAAAAATTAAAGGGATTAAAAAATAAAATACCTCAAGGAAAAATGAGATCAATTGGGAAATCATCTGTACTTGTAATCATAATATCTTAGGCATGCCTCCTGTTTTTGACACTAAATTTCCGTCATTAATAAGACAAAAAAACTGTCAGAAATATTATAACCCAAGCAAGAAACTTGTTTTTTTGTGTTATAATAAAAACATATACTAGCTTTTTAAAGACAAGAAAGGAGATGTCTTTTGAATAAGCAAAAGAGACTTTCCCCCGTTATCACGGTTGCATTAATTTTTATTATTTTTTTCTGCCTTTTTATGCATGACAACACTCAAACCCCAATTATACCACCAAACACCCAAACCAAACCCAAAACGAAATTACAGGCCAAATCACCTCCAAATTAGATACACCCAAAATAAAAAAATATAATAGTGAACTTGCACGATGGAAAGACAATTGCTTTTTGACCCCCACCATTTCTATCACTCCTTCTAGGATACGAGAAGAATTCGGAACATCACCTAAAACTTTTTATGACGAAACTGGTAGGCAATGTTATTATAGTTATAACAAAGGATTGATTTATGACACTTGGTGGTTAGATGACCAAAAATTTTCTAGTGATTTATTCAATCCTATATCTTACAATCATTATATGAGTGATATTTCCATTAACCATTATTACAACACAAACAAGCCGCCAATTAAACCAGGAGTGCCTCAAGACTATGATTTTAATTGCGATTCTCCTATTCCCTATATCCTAAACTGTATTAAATATAAATACAATGAAGCTCGTAAAAAAATCCAAGATATCTATTACAAACCCGATGGAACAACAATTGATTATACTATTGATTACGACCCCCAAACAAGTAAATCAATCAATCAAACCAATTATAAATCTGATGGCAAAACAAAAGATGTTATTTTTGAATTTAACCAAACAGGCCAAAAAACAAAAAAAATCAATTACAAATCCGACGGCCAAACAATTGATTCCATCACCGAATCAGACCCTAAAACAGGCAAAAAGGCCAACCAAACCTATTACCACATAGACGGATCAAAGACGATTGAAGAATTTAGCCCCCAAACAGGAAGATTAATCAAAACAACTTATCACCACAAAGACGGCTCAAAGTTTATCACAGATTTTGACCAAACTACAAGCAAACAAATCAGATATACCCAACATAACAAAGACGGTTTACTTTGGTACACCTATAATTACGACCCCCAAACAGCAAACAGGACCAAATACACCCATTATAAACCAGACGGAAAAACTGTTTACTACATCATTGAATTCAACCGCGAAACAAGCAACCAAAGCGAACTAACCGAATTCGACTCCAAAACAGGCAACAAAATCAAATATACCAAATACTACGAAGACGGAAAACAAACCAAATACACCATTGAATTCAACTATCAAACAAAAAAACCGAACCCAAGAAATTCAGTACAACCTTGATGGCTTAATTTTGTGCAAATTTGAATTCAACCCCCAAACAGGAAAATTAACCAACCAAATAAATTACTTATCCGACGGCAAAACAATTAAGGAAACCATTAAATATGAATATAACTCTGAAACAGGAAAATTAACCAAACAAACCAAATTCAACAACAAAGATAAAAAAACAGAAGAAATTAATTACAAATCCGACGGCAAAACCATTGATTACACCAAAAAATTCAATCCTGAAACTGGTCAAGAAATTCAATAGACCAAATTCAAATTTGATGCAAAACAAGCGTTTTCATCACAGAATTAGATCCAACCTCAGGAAAAGAAATCTAATAGATAAACTACCTTAACTTACAAAAATTAGGCGGAACAAATTATCCACAAAATAAGTGTATTTATCTGAAAATACTTGGATATTTCAACATTTAGGACGATTTTTGTATATGTGATGCTACATTCTTTAAGACAATTTTTTATTTTTTCAAAAAATTTAGGACTGACTTATTTTTTAGTCGGTCTTTTTTTGTACCTGAAACTCAAAAAAATAATAACTTTCGTATCCTTTCTAAAAATGTTTTTAGAAAGGAGTGTAATGCCAAACGATGAAATTAAAAAACAATTTTCAAACTTTTTATAAAAACATTTTTTTGTCTTTTAAGAGAATTCATTAAAAAAAGTTAGAAAATAAAAAAACTTCAAAATAAGATAAATGAGAAGATAAAAAAAGATTAAAAAAACAAAAATTATCCTAATTATTTCATCATCCCAAATTTTTAAAACAAAGAATTTTAAAAAAAGAAAAAAAGTTACCTAGTGTTTGTTTTTGCTAACAGCCTACATTTGAATTTTGTTT
Organism: Candidatus Phytoplasma australiense; assembly: GCA_000069925.1. GTDB lineage: Bacteria > Bacillota_I > Bacilli_A > Acholeplasmatales > Acholeplasmataceae > Phytoplasma > Phytoplasma australiense. The sequence goes on along the minus strand of AM422018.1, from coordinate 866,583 downwards.
TTTTTATGTTCTTTTTAATAATGACTCATCATAATGTATCATTTACTCCTTTCGATGTTTAAGTGTTTTTTTAATGTTTATGGATAATTTCTTACACCCTAAAGACATATCATATTGTGGCGTAGATGATTTTTTATATTTAAATCAAATATTTCCTTTACACAACATTTTAAATAAGCTACGTTAATTTTATAATAATATTTTTTCACTTCAATTTCAAATTTTCTTTTGAAGTTTTTTTACATATTTTTTTATTTAATATTTATTTTGATTTTTTATTTTGTTCAAGAATTAATAAAATATTGAAAATTGTTAGACGTTTTTTCACTTTTTTAAATTTTTTTATTTTGAAACGATATGCAATTATCTATTATTTTTTTTAGTTTTAAAGAATATTAAAATAAAAATATCTAAAAACAAATTTCCCCCAAATGATTAAAATTTGGAATTTTGTTTAAAAAAACAAAACAACCCAAATGCATTTTTTTATTCAGCAACCCCAATATTTTGGTTAATTCACTTAATAAGTAGTTTGAAAAACACCTTTTATTCAATAACCCCAATTTTTCAAATATCATATTCTTTTTTTAGTTTAATTAATTTGTTGTGGTAATTGAAAAATATGTAACTATCCATTTATATTTTTTAGTTTGAAGGAATTTTTAAAATAAAAAATATCTAAAAATAAGGGAATGACACACATATTCGAACAAAAAACAAAATCCTTTAATTCTTTGCTCTCCTAAAATCAACCAGACACACCTCAAACAAAAAAAACTCCTCCTCCTTTTTTATTAAAAATTAAACTATAATGACGCCATCTTTTTTTGATCTTTTTTGATAACAAATTTAATAACAAAATCTTCATCGATATCGTAAAACATTTGCAAAAAAATAATTTCTACAAAAAATTTCTTAAAAGTATTTTTATACTTGCCAAATCTTAAAATGTTTGTTATAATTTTTAGGTAGGTTGGTTTTGATTTTAAAGTTGTTTTACCCTTTAATCAAAAATTATTATATAGTGATTGTCTTTTGAGTTTTTGCATCGCAATTTCGACAGAAAAAATTTGCAATAATTAAATTTCACAGCCATCCCGATATTTGTTATTTATTTTAGCAATTATTTTGTCACATTTCAATTATTTTTTTAATTTTGAAAAAAAAGTAAAAAAACATTTACTATTTGTTTTTTTATGTGATATAATAAAAAAGGTATTGCGATTTTATTTGCTTTGAAAATATTTTTTGAGAGCAAAAACAACAATTTTTAATTATTTTTTAATTATTTTTTAATTATTTGTTACTTGCTAAATTGCATATTTTAATTATTTATTCTTAATTTATTTTTTCACAATTTTTTACTAAAACTATTTTAATCTTTGAAAACTGAAGATGATACTGAAAAATTATTTTTTAAATTCATTAATTTTTTTAAACAAATTAGTTTAACTAGTCTGTTTAAAAAGTCAAAAAAACGAAGAGTTTGATCCTGGCTCAGGATTAACGCTGGCGGCGTGCCTAATACATGCAAGTCGAACGGAAGTTTAAGCAATTAAACTTTAGTGGCGAACGGGTGAGTAACGCGTAAGCAATCTGCCCCTAAGACGAGGATAACAGTTGGAAACGACTGCTAAGACTGGATAGGAGATAAGAAGGCATCTTTTTATCTTTAAAAGACCTCGCAAGAGGTATGCTTAGGGAAGAGCTTGCGTCACATTAGTTAGTTGGTGGGGTAAAGGCCTACCAAGACTATGATGTGTAGCCGGACTGAGAGGTTGAACGGCCACATTGGGACTGAGACACGGCCCAAACTCCTACGGGAGGCAGCAGTAAGGAATTTTCGGCAATGGAGGAAACTCTGACCGAGCAACGCCGCGTGAACGATGAAGTATTTCGGTACGTAAAGTTCTTTTATTAGGGAAGAAAAGATGGTGGAAAAACCATTATGACGGTACCTAATGAATAAGCCCCGGCTAACTATGTGCCAGCAGCCGCGGTAATACATAGGGGGCAAGCGTTATCCGGAATTATTGGGCGTAAAGGGTGCGTAGGCGGTTAAATAAGTTTATGGTCTAAGTGCAATGCTTAACGTTGTGATGCTATAAAAACTGTTTAGCTAGAGTTGGATAGAGGCAAGTGGAATTCCATGTGTAGTGGTAAAATGCGTAAATATATGGAGGAACACCAGAAGCGAAGGCGGCTTGCTGGGTCTTAACTGACGCTGAGGCACGAAAGCGTGGGGAGCAAACAGGATTAGATACCCTGGTAGTCCACGCCCTAAACGATGAGTACTAAACATTGGGTAAAACCAGTGTTGAAGTTAACACATTAAGTACTCCGCCTGAGTAGTACGTACGCAAGTATGAAACTTAAAGGAATTGACGGGACTCCGCACAAGCGGTGGATCATGTTGTTTAATTCGAAGGTACCCGAAAAACCTCACCAGGTCTTGACATGCTTTTGCAAAGCGGTAGAAATATCGTGGAGGTTATCAGAAGCACAGGTGGTGCATGGTTGTCGTCAGCTCGTGTCGTGAGATGTTGGGTTAAGTCCCGCAACGAGCGCAACCCTTGTTGTTAATTGCCATCATTAAGTTGGGGACTTTAGCAAGACTGCCAGTGATAAATTGGAGGAAGGTGGGGACGACGTCAAATCATCATGCCCCTTATGACCTGGGCTACAAACGTGATACAATGGCTGTTACAAAGGGCAGCTAAAGCGTAAGCTTTTGGCGAATCTCAAAAAAGCAGTCTCAGTTCGGATTGAAGTCTGCAACTCGACTTCATGAAGTTGGAATCGCTAGTAATCGCGAATCAGCATGTCGCGGTGAATACGTTCTCGGGGTTTGTACACACCGCCCGTCAAACCACGAAAGTTGGCAATACCCAAAGCCGGTGGCCTAACTTCGCAAGAAGAGGGAGCCGTCTAAGGTAGGGTTGATAATTGGGGTTAAGTCGTAACAAGGTATCCCTACCGGAAGGTGGGGATGGATCACCTCCTTTCTAAGGAAAAAAGTTATCATCTTCAGTTTTGAGAGACTTAAAAAAGTTTTTCGTTTTTTTAAGATTAAGGGCCTATAGCTCAGTTGGTTAGAGCACACGCCTGATAAGCGTGAGGTCGGTGGTTCAAGTCCATTTAGGCCCACCAAATAAAATAGGTCACATCTTAAAAAAAGCTCTTTGAAAAGTAGATAAACAACAAAGGTTAAAAAAATCAAAGGAACTAAGGGCGCACAGTGGATGCCTTGGCACTAAGAGCCGATGAAGGACGCAATTAACGGCGATACGCCACGGGGAACTGTAAATAAGTGGAGATCCGTGGATTTCCGAATGGGACAACCCGTTGCATTGAAGATGCATCATCCTCGTAAGAGGAAGGAAACGCAGTGAACTGAAATATCTAAGTAACTGCAGGAAAAGAAAGTAATAACGATTCTGGTAGTAGTGACGAGCGAACCCGGAAAAGCCTGATACCACCACTAGTTAACAAGTTTTTGTCAAGTAGAAGCTTTTGGAAAGAAGCACCAAAGAAGGTGACAGTCCCGTAAACGTAAGCAAAAACCTAGGGTATCAACAAGTACGGCGAGACACGAGAAATCTTGTCGGAAGATGGGAGGACCATCTCCTAAGGCTAAATACTACTTAGTGACCGATAGTGAACTAGTACCGTGAGGGAAAGGTGAAAAGAACCCCGAAAGGGGAGTGAAATAGATCCTGAAACTGTGTGCCTACAATTAGTCAAAGCACGTTAATGTGTGATGGCTTGCCTTTTGCAGAATGAACCGGCGAGTTATGATATGGAGCAAGGTTAAGTTTGAAGGAACGGAGCCGTAGCGAAAGCGAGTCTTAATAGGGCGTTTCAGTTGCATGTCATAGACCCGAAACTGGTGTGAGCTAGCCATGAGCAGGTTGAAATTTAGGTAAAACTAAATGGAGGACCGAACCAGGACACGTTGAAAAGTGTTTGGATGACTTGTGGCTAGGGGTGAAATTCCAATCGAACCCAGAGATAGCTGGTTCTCCCCGAAATAGCTTTAGGGCTAGCGTTGATTTGGTTATTTGGTGAAGGTAGAGCACTGAATGGGCAAGGGCTCCACCTCGGGGTACCGAACTCAATCAAACTCCGAATGTTACCAAATAAAATCAGCAGTCAGACTGTGGGTGATAAGGTCCATGGTCAAAAGGGAAAGAGCCCAGACCGTCAGCTAAGGTCCCCAAATTGATGTTAAGTGGCAAAGGAAGTGAAGGTGTTTAAACAACTAGGAGGTTGGCTTAGAAGCAGCCATCCTTTAAAGAGTGCGTAATAGCTCACTAGTCGAATGACTCTGCGCCGAAAATGTATCGGGGCTAAAACATCATACCGAAGCTACGGATTGAAATAACTTTTTAGTTATTTGAGTGGTAGGGGAAGCGTTCTGACATCAGTGAAGCCATAGCGGAAGCAGTGGTGGAGAGGTCAGAAGTGAGAATGCCGGTGTAAGTAACGAAAAGATAGGTGAGAATCCTATCCGTCAAAAACCCAAGGTTTCCAGGGCTAGGTTCGTCCTCCCTGGGTTAGTCGGGTCCTAAGGTGAGGGAGAAATCCGTAGCCGATGGCAAACAGGCTGAAATTCCTGTACTAGTTAATCAACTGATGGAGGGACAAAGCAGGCTAAACACGCCCCTTATTGGATTGGGGTAGAAAAACTAAGTCTGAGAAGACAGGCAAATCCGTTTTCTCATTCCAAAAGACAAGGTTTGAAAGTAAAGTGATTGATGTCATACTTTCAAGAAAAGCTTCTAGGGTTAATTGATTAACTACCCGTACCGTAAACCGACACAGGTGGGAAGTTAGAGTATACTAAGACGCGCGAGCGAACTCTTGTTAAGGAACTCGGCAAAATTACTCCGTAACTTCGGGATAAGGAGAGCTTTTATTAATACTAAAAGCCGCAGAGAATAGGCCCAAGCGACTGTTTATCAAAAACATAGGTCTCTGCTAAACCGTAAGGTGATGTATAGGGGCTGATGCCTGCCCGGTGCTGGAAGATTAAAAGGAGATGTCAGGCAACGAAGCATTGAATTGAAGTCCCAGTAAACGGCGGCCGTAACTATAACGGTCCTAAGGTAGCGAAATTCCTTGTCGGGTAAATTCCGACCCGCACGAAAGGCATAACGATTTGGGCGCTGTCTCAACAAGAGCCTCGGTGAAATCAAATTACCGGTGAAAATGCCGGTTACCCGCGACAGGACGAAAAGACCCCATGGAGCTTTACTGCAACTTAATATTGAAATTGGAAATAAGATGTACAGGATAGGTGGGAGACTGTGATTAAAAGACGCTAGTTTTTTAGGAGTCAACCTTGGGATACCACCCTTGTTATTTTTAGTTTCTAACCTCTGCAAGTGGATTGCAAGGGACAGTGTTTGGTGGGCAGTTTGACTGGGGCGGTCGCCTCCTAAAGAGTAACGGAGGCGTTCGAAGGTTCCCTCAAAATGGTTGGAAATCATTTGAAGAGCATAAAGGCATAAGGGAGCTTGACTGTGAGACCTACAAGTCGAACAGGGACGAAAGTCGGACTTAGTGATCTTACGGTACCGAATGGAAGGGCCGTGACTCAACGGATAAAAGCTACCCTGGGGATAACAGGCTTATCGCTTCCAAGCGTTCACAGCGACGAAGCGGTTTGGCACCTCGATGTCGGCTCATCACATCCTGGAGCTGGAGAAGGTTCCAAGGGTTGGGCTGTTCGCCCATTAAAGTGGAACGCGAGCTGGGTTCAGAACGTCGTGAGACAGTTCGGTCTCTATCCGTCGTGGGCGTTGGAAATTTGAAAGGAACTGTCCCTAGTATGAGAAGACCGGGATGGATATACCGCTGGTGTTTCAGTTGGTTCGCCAGAGCCACAGCTGAGTAGCTATGTATAGAAAGGATAAACACTGAAAGCATCTAAGTGTGAAGCCTCCCTTAAGATGAGATTTCCCTATGAGATCCCTGAAAGACGATCAGGTTGATAGGCTAGAGGTGTAAGAAGGGTGACCTTTTTAGCTGACTAGTACTAATAGATCCATTGACTTTGATTTTTTTAACTGAGTTTATCTAGTTTTGAAAGATTCTTGGTGCATAAAACTAAGGGGAAACACCTGTTACCATCCCGAACACAGCAGTTAAGTCCTTAGTACTGACAATAGTTTTACGAGCGAAGATAGGGAGTGCCAAGAATTGCTTAAATAAATAAATAAAGAGGATTAGCTCAGCTGGGAGAGCGTCTGCCTTACAAGCAGAATGTCGGGGGTTCGAATCCCTCATCCTCTACCATTTTTTTATACTGGATTCAAATTTTTTTAATTTATTAAATACGTCAATATGCCAAAATAGCTCAGCTGGTAGAGCAACTGACTTGTAATCAGTAGGTCGCGGGTTCGACTCCTGTTTTTGGCACCAATGTCCCGTTAGCTCAGTTGGTAGAGCACTTGACTTTTAATCAAGGTGTCGAAGGTTCGAATCCTTCACGGGATACCAAAAAAGAAATAATGATTGCCTGGATGGTGGAATCGGTAGACACGTGGGACTTAAAATCCCATGGCTTATAGCCGTGTCGGTTCAAGTCCGACTCTAGGTACCATTTGATGGGGCTTTAGCTCAGCTGGAAGAGCATCTGTCTTGCACACAGAAGGTCAGCGGTTCGATCCCGCTAAGCTCCACCAAATTAAAATGAATGTAATTAACGGCGGTGTAGCTCAGCTGGCAAGAGTACACGGTTCATACCCGTGGGGTCGAGGGTTCAAATCCCTCTGCCGCTACCATGGACCTGTAGCTCAGTTGGTTAGAGCTACCGGCTCATAACCGGTTGGTCGTAGGTTCGAATCCTACCGGGTCCACCATTTTTTTGGAGGAATACCCAAGTCCGGTTGAAGGGGTCAGTCTTGAAAACTGAGAGGTCTGAAAGGGCGCGGGGGTTCGAATCCCTCTTCCTCCGCCATCAAAAATTATATTATATACCGCGGGGTAGAGCAGTTTGGTAGCTCGTCGGGCTCATAATCCGAAGGTCATAGGTTCAAATCCTATCCCCGCAACCAAAAAAAAGGTCCGGTGGTGTAGTGGTTAACATGCTTGCCTGTCACGCAGGAGATCGCGGGTTCAAGTCCCGTCCGGACCGCCAGGCTCTGTAGCTCAGTCGGTAGAGCAGTGGCCTGAAGAGCCTCGTGTCGACAGTTCGATTCTGTCCGGAGCCACCATATTATTTTCTGATTTTTTTAACTATAACTTTCTTAAGCCAATATAAATCAAAGTAGCCTTAAAAGCTACTTTTTTTTCTTTAATTTTTTAAACTTGTTTAAAGTAGTTTTTTTTCAAGATTTTAAATAGATTTTTTTAAACTTGTTTAAAGAATTAAAAATGTTTGGAAGTCTTTTTGATTGTTTTTTATTGCATCATAAAATATGATTACAGTTATTTTTAACGTTTTTTGCTTTTTTATAAATATTTAAAAATTTGTTCTTTATTTTCCAAAAAAAAACACTTTCCAAAATATACATTGTTTTGTTTTTGAGACAACTTTGGCTTTATTTTTTTATTTGTTTAGTTTTTCAATTTTTTTTAACCTTTAAAAGATTTTTATTAATTGTTTTAAAGAAAAACCCTTTTTGAAAATTTTTGAAAGGATTTAGAGGTTTTTTTGAGTCTTTTTTAATGTTTTTTGGAAACATTAAAAAAGACTATTTTTTTAAACTCATTTTGCTTGTTTTTTTTCTTTTTGTATTGTATTATAGAGATAATAGTAATTGATAATTTATTAAATATTACTATAGAAGGAGGAAACAATTAAAGAAAATAAAATATAATTTATCTTTAAAAAAATCGCAAAAAAGAAAGACATAGAAAATGAACTTAAAGAAAAAATTATTTTTGCTTATCCAAAACCCCAATATTTTGGAGCATTCGCTTTATAATTTGTTTTTCAAAGGAATCAACTTTTAAAGAAAATATGCATTATTGCGTTTTTGAACTTTTTTTGGGATTTAGCTTTTTTATTTGTTTAGTTTTTAAATTTGTTCAAGCTTTAAGAGTCTTTTTATGTTGTTTAAAAATAAAAGGATTAAAAAAATATTTTTAGATTAATTTTTGGTTGTTTTTTTTTTTTTTGGTATAATGAAAGTAATAGTAATTGGTGATTCATTAAATAATTACTATAGAAAGGGGTATCAACTAAGAATATAATTTTAATCTTTAGAAAAAAATATTAAAAAAAACGAAAAGGAAAACATATAATAATGAATTTATCTAAAAGACCATTTTTCAAAAAAATTAATTTATATTTATTATCTCTTTTCATGTTGTTATCTGTAGGAATGAGTGTGTTTGCTGAAGGCCTAACACAATTACCTAATTTTTTGAAACCAGCAGCTACAACACAAATTACTTTAACCGAAGCACAAATAACTAAACCTCAAGATCAAGATGTTTTAAATCTATTTGTAGCTGAAGGTAAAACAGTTGCAATTAATGATGTAACAATTTCTTTGAACAACAACCAATTAACAGTAGCTCCTGTATCAGGTTCTACTAGATACCAAGGTAGTGTTGTATATAATTTAGCTCCACAACAATTAGATACTGTTTTAAACCCAGATTCAATACAACCTAATTTAACTCCAGAACAAAGAAATAACCCTAACACAGAAGCTGTTTTAGGATTAGTTAGATTAAGTAACGATAACCCAGTTGTTACAAACGCTGATGTAACAATTTCTTTGAACAACAACCAATTAACAGTAGCTCCTGTATCAGGTTCTACTAGATACCAAGGTAGTGTTGTATATAATTTAGCTCCACAACAATTAGATACTGTTTTAAACCCAGATTCAACACAACCTAATTTAACTCCAGAACAAAGAAATAACCCTAACACAGAAGCTGTTTTAGGATTAGTTAGATTAAGTAACGATAACCCAGTTGTTACAAACGCTGATGTAACAATTTCTTTGAACAACAACCAATTAACAGTAGCCCCTGTATCAGGTTCTACTAGATACCAAGGTAATGTTGTATATAATTTAGCTCCACAACAATTAGATACTGTTTTAAACCCAGATTCAACACAACCTAATTTAACTCCAGAACAAAGAAATAACCCTAACACAGAAGCTGTTTTAGGATTAGTTAGATTAAGTAACGATAACCCAGTTGTTACAAACGCTGATGTAACAATTTCTTTGAACAACAACCAATTAACAGTAGCTCCTGTATCAGGTTCTACTAGATACCAAGGTAGTGTTATATATAATTTAGCTCCACAACAATTAGATACTGTTTTAAACCCAGATTCAACACAACCTAATTTAACTCCAGAACAAAGAAATAACCCTAACACAGAAGCTGTTTTAGGATTAGTTAGATTAAGTAACGATAACCCAGTTGTTACAAACGCTGATGTAACAATTTCTTTGAACAACAACCAATTAACAGTAGCCCCTGTATCAGGTTCTACTAGATACCAAGGTAATGTTGTATATAATTTAGCTCCACAACAATTAGATACTGTTTTAAACCCAGATTCAACACAACCTAATTTAACTCCAGAACAAAGAAATAACCCTAACACAGAAGCTGTTTTAGGATTAGTTAGATTAAGTAACGATAACCCAGTTGTTACAAACGCTGATGTAACAATTTCTTTGAACAACAACCAATTAACAGTAGCTCCTGTATCAGGTTCTACTAGATACCAAGGTAGTGTTGTATATAATTTAGCTCCACAACAATTAGATACTGTTTTAAACCCAGATTCAACACAACCTAATTTAACTCCAGAACAAAGAAATAACCCTAACACAGAAGCTGTTTTAGGATTAGTTAGATTAAGTAACGATAACCCAGTTGTTACAAACGCTGATGTAACAATTTCTTTGAACAACAACCAATTAACAGTAGCCCCTGTATCAGGTTCTACTAGATACCAAGGTAATGTTGTATATAATTTAGCTCCACAACAATTAGATACTGTTTTAAACCCAGATTCAACACAACCTAATTTAACTCCAGAACAAAGAAATAACCCTAACACAGAAGCTGTTTTAGGATTAGTTAGATTAAGTAACGATAACCCAGTTGTTACAAACGCTGATGTAACAATTTCTTTGAACAACAACCAATTAACAGTAGCTCCTGTATCAGGTTCTACTAGATACCAAGGTAGTGTTGTATATAATTTAGCTCCACAACAATTAGATACTGTTTTAAACCCAGATTCAACACAACCTAATTTAACTCCAGAACAAAGAAATAACCCTAACACAGAAGCTGTTTTAGGATTAGTTAGATTAAGTAACGATAACCCAGTTGTTACAAACGCTGATGTAACAATTTCTTTGAACAACAACCAATTAACAGTAGCCCCTGTATCAGGTTCTACTAGATACCAAGGTAATGTTGTATATAATTTAGCTCCACAATTACCTAATGTTTTGAAACCAGCAGCTACAACACAAATTGAGTTAGCAGAAAATGAAAGAACTAATCTTCAAAGCCAATCAGTTTTAGATAAAATTAAAAAAGCCACTGATAGCCAAGTTCAATTAGAGGATGTTAAAATTACTTTGATTGACAACAATAAAAAATTACAAGTAAAAGCTTTAGCAACATCTAGTTACCAAGGCGAAGTTATATATAACTTACAACAAACCCAAGCATCAGAATTATCCAATGTTTTAGAACCATCAACAGTACCACGAAAAGTAACTTTACCTTCATTAGAAAATCTTGATACAGAAGCAAACAAAAAAGCTGTTTTAGAACAAATTGCAAAAGACCAAACACTTACATTAAATGATGTAACAATTACTTTTGACAACGATAAGAAAACAGTAACAGTAGCAACTAAAGAAGAGACTAAGAATTTTAAAGGCCAAGTTGTTTACGGAATACAACAAGCTCCACCAAGTAGTATATTGACTCCACCAACCAAAACATACTTCTGGTCATGGACTTTATTAATAGTTTTAGTTGTCGCTTTAATTAGTGGTAGTGGATATTATTACACTCAAGGCAAAAAAAATCCTAATCCAAAATCAACAAAAAGATAATTAAAAAATTAATTAATATAAAAAAAGAAACTTTTGAAAGTTTCTTTTTTTCTTTTTATAACGATTCTTTTTTCTAAAAAATTAACTTCCAAAACTAACTTTTTTTAGTTATAATAATTATAGTATACTAAGTTTGACAAATGAGGTTGAAGAAATGTTTCAATGGTTTAAAAATAAATTTTTTAAAAAGAAGAATAGTGATAAATATCAGTTAGGGTTGGCAAAAACAAAAGGCAATTTTGTTAATTTTGAAACTCTTTTAAAAGAAGCTAAAAATATTGAAGAATCTTTATTATCTGCTTTAGAAAATATCCTTATAGAAAGTGATTTTGGCGTTAAAACAACGCTTTTTTTAATGCAGTCTATCAAAAACTATCTGAATCAATCAAATATTAAAGAAGCGCGTCAATTACCATCAATTATTATCAAACATTTGCTTCACCTATATCAAGATAGTTCCAAACAATCACAAACCCCAATTTTGAACACCAATTCCAAAACTACTCTTACTGACCCTCAAATGTATTTGTTTGTTGGTGTTAACGGTGTTGGAAAAACTACCACTATCGGAAAAATGGCAACTAAGTTGAGACAAGAAGGTAAAAAAGTTCTTTTAGTTGCAGGCGATACTTTTCGCGCAGGAGCGGTTGAACAATTAAAAATTTGGGGCAATTGGTCTCAAACAGAAGTTTTTGCTAAAGAAGGAACACTTTTCCCAAGTCCTTCAAGTGTTATTTTTGAAGGCTTGCAATATGCTAAAAAAAACGCTTATGATGTAGTTTTATGCGATACTGCAGGAAGATTGCAAAACAAGGCTAATTTAATGCAAGAATTAGCCAAAATTCAAAGAGTTATTTTAAAACATTTAAATCCTGAAAACTTACAATCTTTTTTAGTGCTTGATGCAAACACAGGCCAAAACGCCTTAAATCAAGTAGAATTATTTAATGAAGCAGTCCCTTTAACAGGAGCAATTATAACTAAACTTGACGGAACTTCCAAGGGCGGTATTGTCTTTGCTATCAAACATTTATATAATTTATCAATTAAATTTATTGGTTTAGGAGAAAAACCCGAAGATTTAGTCGATTTTGATATTCAAAATTATCTTTTTCATTTATTTAACAATTTTTTTCTGAAAAATATTTAAAGGAGTAAAGCTATTCAAATGAGTATATTAGGAGATGGATTTCAAAAAATCATTAATAAAATCAGAGGCAAAAAAATAATTGAATCTCGAGATATTGAAAACATTATGGAAGATATTCGATTATCTTTGATCGAAGCAGACGTTAATATAAAAGTTATCGATACTTTTCATGAACTTATTAGTAAAAAAAGCCTAAAACAAGAAGTTTTAAAAGGTTTAAAACCAAAAGAACACATTATTAAAATCATTAATGAAACTTTAACCCAAATTTTGGGTTCCACTCGGTCTGATTTAGTTGTCCAACCAAAACCCCATTTAAATGCCATGATGTTGATTGGTTTGCAAGGGAGCGGTAAAACTACTACAGCAGGAAAACTAGCTCTTTGGTTAAGAAAAAAAAACCATCAAAAAGTTTTGTTAATTGCTTGTGACATTTATCGTCCTGGGGCAGTTGAACAATTAAAAGTTATTGGCCGACAAATTAAAATTGATGTTTTTTCCCAAGGAAACACTCCAGTTATAGAAATTGTTGAACTAGGTTTGCAATATGCTCAAAAAAACGGTTATGATGCAATTGTTATTGACACTGCAGGGAGATTAACAATTGACGAAAAAATGATGCAAGAATTGAAAGAAATTAAGAGTAAGTGTGATTTTTCAGAAGTTTTATTAGTTATTGATGCTTTAACAGGGCAACAATCCGCAAAAAACACTCAAACTTTTCACCAACAAGTGGGAGCAACTGGGGTTATTTTGACTAAAATGGATGCAGACACTAAAGGAGGCGCTTCTTTATCTGTTAGAGTGATGACGGAATTGCCTTTAAAGTTTATTTCATCATCTGAGTCAATTGATCTTTTAGAACCTTTTAATCCTGATAGGATGGCTTCCAGACTTTTGGGGATGGGCGATGTTTTAACTTTGATTGAGACAGTAACTGATAAAATTGATGCCGACCAAGGTAAAAAAATGATGGATCGTTTGTTAGATGATAATTATAATTATCATGATTTTCAAAAGCAATTAAAAACTTTGAAAAAAATAGGTTCATTTAGTAAAATATTAAGCTTTATTCCTGGGTTAGGTAATAAAATGAAGCAACTTTCTTCAGGGATTAACGATGATAATTTAAAAAAATTTGAAGTTTTAATCCAAAGTATGACTAAAGAAGAACGTAAAAAACCGCGTTTAATTGCTTTAAGTGGTCGCAGAAGAATGCGGATTGCTAAAGGTTCTGGTAATCAATTAAGCGATGTTTCTCAATTGATGACTTTGTTAGAACAGCAAAAAAAGTTAGCTAAACAAATGAAAAATTTTGATGATGCAGATATTAATAAATTACAAGAAGACCCTTTATCCTTTTTTAATCATTTGAAATAACAATTAAAAACTTTGAAAAAAATAGGTTCATTTAGTAAAATATTTAAGCTTTATTTCCTGATTAGGCAATAAAATGAAACAACTTTCTTCAGGGATTAACGATGATAATTTAAAAAAATTTGAAGTTTTAATCCAAAGTATGACTAAAGAAGAACGTAAAAAACCGCGTTTAATTGCTTTAAGTGGTCGCAGAAGAATGCGGATTGCTAAAGTTCTTTCAATCAATTAAGCGATGTTTCTCAATTGATGACTTTGTTAGAACAGCAAAAAAAGTTAGCTAAACAAATGAAAAATTTTTGATGCAGATATTATTAAATTACAAGAAGACCCTTTATCTTTTTTCCATCACTTGAAATAATGAAGAAACAAATTCACATTCAAATAACAATTCAAAGAAAGTTTTTTCAACTTTCTTTTTTTCATAATCCCCCTCGAATAACAAAAAGGAGAAAAAGATGCAACATTTAGTTTTGGTGGATGGCAATTCGCTTGTTTTTAGAGCATATCATGCAACCGCTAATAACGGAAAGAAACTTTTGCAAAATAAAAAAGGTGTTTATACTAACGCCCTTTTATCTTTTATTAAAATGTTTGAAAAAATTTTAGAACAAACAAAAAATTATATATTAGTAGCCTTTGATACGCATCATCCAACCAAAAGGCATCAAATGTATGACAATTATAAAAAAGGTAGACCAGAAACACCTCAAGAATTAATTGATCAAATACCTTTAATTAAAAAATATTTAACTTTAAAAGGGGTTAAGCATCATTTTCAAGCCGAATTTGAAGCAGACGATATTATTGGTACTTTAGCCAAAATGGCCAGCAACAAAAACATAAAAGTTTCTATTTATTCAAGCGACCAAGATTTATTGCAATTAGTAGATACAAACACAAGCGTTTATTTAATTAAAAAAGGATTAAAACTGATTAAACATTATAATCCCAAAACTTTATTAGAAGAATACGGTTTGAAAGAATATCAAATGATCGATTATAAAGCTTTAATGGGTGATTCTTCCGATAATATTAAAGGTGTTGCAGGAATAGGTCCTAAAACAGCCAAAAATTTGTTGCAAACTTATGATAATTTAGATAATTTACTTTCTCATTTAGATGCGATTAAACCAAGTTTAAAAGAAAAAATTAATAATTGTATGGAAGATTTAAAACTATCTAAAATTTTGACAACGATTGATACCAAAGTTCCATTGCCTTTCGAATTGGAACAAACAGAAATAAAACATATGTCATCTTTTGAACTACAAGATTTTTATCAAGAGATGGATTTTAAAAGGTTAAAAATAACCCCCAACACTTCTTTGAAACCAGATTTAACTCAAAATTTTATTTACCAAAATATTGACCAAAACCAAGCCTTAGAACATGTAATTCAAACAATTACCGAAGAGCAAACATGGTCTTTGTATTTTGAATTTGACCTTCATTACAAAAGTATTTTAGGAATTGGTTTTTCTTGCGGCAGCAATCATAATTTTTTCCTTGATCCTGATATTGCTTTGGCGAATCAATTTTTTATTTCTTATCTCAAAAATCCTGCTTTTTCTAAAAATGTTTTTAATACTTATCAAACACAGTTGTTTTTAAAACATAAAGGAATAATAATTGAAGGAATTTGTTTTGATTTATTGCCAGCAGCCTATCTTTTATTTCCTTTGGAAAGCGATAATTTAATTGATCTTTTAACGAAAACAGATCTTTTAGGAGATTATGAACTCAATCATGTTAATTTAGAAAAAAAGACTGCCATCAAAGCTTTTTTATTTCACCAAAGCAAAGAGCACGTTTTAAAACTACTTCAAACAAATAACCAATTATTTTTGTTTCATGAAATAGAATTACCTTTAGCATCTGTTTTTGCTAAATTAGAAAATTGCCAAACATCATTGCCGTATTATCTTTTTAATAACAAACCTTTTTTAAACGAATTCCCTAAAGTTACTTTAAAAACATTAGCTTTTTTAGGTAATGTTAAAAAAATCAAAGCTTTTTTTGCTTCTAAAAACCAAGTAATGAAAGAACAACAAAAAATAACTTTTTTCGGCCTTGACACAACCAATTACCGTCAAGATTTTTCATTGCCCAACTATTTTGATGATATGATTAACGATATCGCTCAAGAATTGAATATATCTCTTTCTAATGCTAATATAATTATTAATCAATATTTAACTGTTGATGGCGATATAACTTGTTTCCTTGATAAGTTATTGCAACAAATCAAAGAACATCAATATTTAGAAACTTTTTGGAAAAGAAAAATATTTTGTTTTTCTTTGCCTTTTTTAGACAAAAAGAAACATCCTTTATCTCTTTTGTTTTTATTTTTGCAAGCAAATATTTTAGACCTTCAAAAAATCGCTTTTTTACAATTGTTTCGTCATTTGAAACCAATTAATCAATTAAAGCAAAACATACCTTTAATTGCCAAAGCTTGCAACCCCTTTTTAGAGATTTTTTAAGGCAATTTTGATTTTGGAAGATTTTTAAGTGCTAAAAACAACTGCCAACGGTCTTTTATTTAAATTTTTTTCAAAAATAATTGTTGATAAGTTATCTTAATTTTTCCATTTTTGTGATTTTTTCATTTTTTAAATAATTGAGCCATTCAAAAATTCATATTCGGTTTTTACTTTTAAAAAAATTTAGGATTAAAAATAATTTTTCAATTTTATCTAAAAAAATTTTTAGAAAAAACATTGTGGGCATGATACAAAAACATCAAAATCAATTTTTATGATCATTTTAAGGATTGAATTTTTGATATAAATTAATCCCCTTTTTGCTTCTTTTGTTTTTTTAATTATTTTATAATTTGAAGCAAAATAAAAATAATTAAATGTTTTCATAAAAGACAATTTAGATTTAAAAGTTTAATATTGCAATCTCTTTTTAAATTTTTTTCTTATGTTTCAACAATTATATAATTTTAAGGAGTTAAATTTATGCCTGAATTGCCTGAAGTCCAAATTATTGTGAATATTTTGAAATCTAAACTAATTGGTGCAAAAATCATCAAAACAAAAGTTTTTTATGCTCCGGTTATTAAAAATTTCGAAGCTTTTAGCCAAATAGAAGAAAAAACTATTTTAGATATTCAAAGAAAAGGCAAATTTTTATTATTTTTTCTTACTCAAAAACTTGTTATAATCGGTCATTTAAGGTTGGAAGGAAAATTATTTCTTAAACCTGCATCCAATCCTCATGAAGCAACTGAACATTTTGTTTTATTTTTTGATAATGATTTATCTTTGCGATATTATGATTTTCGTAAATTTGGAAGGTTTGAAGTGCAAAATCAAAAAGATTTTTTAACTAAAACAACCCTCAATCAACTAGCTTCAGATCCTTTTGAAATTGATTTTATGACTTTTTATCAAAAAGTAGTCAAGTCCAAAACAGCTTTAAAAAAAGTTTTATTAAATCAAAAAATAATTTCTGGATTGGGTAATATTTATGTTAATGAAGTTTTATTTTTAGCTAAATTACATCCTGAAACAAAAGCTTGCGATCTAAACCCATCACAAGTTCAAAATATTTTAGAAATTGCTAAAAAAGTATTAAAAAAGGCAATTTTTTTTGGTGGCTCTAGTATTAGTACTTTTGAACCAGAAGAAGGAACTAAAGGTTCGTTTCAAAACCATCTTTTAGTTCACGGAAAACAAAAAATTCCTTGCACTGTTTGCATGACAAATATTATTAAAATCAAGGTTGGTGGCAGGGGAACTTATCTTTGTCCTTCATGTCAGCCAATTAAATAAAAAAAGAGGTTATAAAATGATAAGCAATCGTTTTACCTTATTTAAAATTAAAAATCAAATTTCTTTATCATTTGAAGACCATCAAACTCTTAGTTTACTTTATCAACCATTAATAGGTGCTCAAGCGTTAAGTATTTATTATATTTTATTGTCTTTAAAAGCTAATTTCGAATATCAACATCAATTTTTATTTGATATCGCTTTTATTTCAGAAGATGTTTTTTTAGAACAAAAAGAAAAATTAGAAGCACTTAATTTATTGGCTACTTATCAAAAAGAAAATCCTCGGGAAACAATTTATTTGGTTTTTCCTCCTTATAAAAGTAATGCTTTTTTGCAAGACCCACTTTTAGGTGATTTTTTATTAAGTGAGATGGGTGAAAAAAATTATTTTCATTTGGAAAGCCATTTTTTATTAAAGCCCCTCAATTTAGAAGGTTTTCAAGATATTAGCAAAAAATTTGATGATATATATCAATTTGAAAAAATCAATTTTAACCAAAATATTCAACAACACAAAACCATGAACCCTTTTGATAAGAGTTTTTTGCAAAGCAACTTTGATTATGAAGCATTTTTATCATCCTTGCCAGAACGTTTTAAAAAAACTTTTTTAGTAGAGTCGCAAACAATTGACTTTATTAATAAATTAAGTTTAGTTTATAATTTAACTCCTCAAAAAATAGCAGAAATTTATCAAAATACTTTTCCTAATCCTAATGATATAGATTTATCCAAGTTACGTTTAAATGTCAAAAAAAATTATCATCAAAATAATAAAGAACAAATCATTATTTCTTCTAAAAAAACAGGCTATAACGAAGAAGAAATGATTACTTTTTTAAAAAAACCTAATGCAACTCAAAGAATTATTAAAGGTTATTGTCAAAAAAGTAATCAAACCATTGCAAGTGATACCGTTTTTCAGTTATTAGAAAGAAATGATTTAGAAATAGGTTTAGTTAACGCATTATTAATTTATATTTTAAGGTATCATAATGGTATTTTGCCTTCAGTTGTTTATTTAGAAAAAACTTTAAAATCGTGGTCCCAAAAAGGTATTTTAGATGCAGAAACAGCTTATGATTTTTTAATGGAAGAAAAAACCGAAAAGCAAGTCAACTTTAAAAAACCAAAAGATAAACCGAAATGGATAGACGAAATTAAAAAAAATTGGCAATCTTAATTTGTTTATGAATTTTTAAAGATTTCCAATGTTTTTATCAGCTATCAAAAATTTAACTGTTGCAAAAATGAGAGATATTTGCGCTTTTAAGAAAATCTTTAAAAATTCAAAACAATTTTCATTTTTTATAATTTTTTTTAGAAAAACCATTAAGGACATAAATTATAAAAAATCAAATAAGTAGTTTGGCATAATTAAATATTTGTAATGCCTCCCACATTAAGAAAAGAACAAACAAAAACTTATTTTTAACTAGCAAAAGACTCACAAAAAAACCATAAAAAATCAGAATGTGGCATTTTTACAAAAATGTTCGTTTGTCATTTTGTTGGTAAAAAAACTTATTTATTTTGATAATTTTTTGGTTTTGGCCGATTCATTTTTTTGTAAGTTTGAAAGGTTAATGTGTTTTTTTATGTTAAAAATTGAATACTTAAAGTTAAGTAATTAAATGAAATCAAAAAAACCATCAAAACTTAAAGGTTTTAATTAATGGTTTGAATTTGAATAAATTATAATTATTGCAATATTTGAAGTTTTAAAAAATAATTTTCAAATTAAAAGTTGTCTTATACAACTGAAATATTATAAATAATTTAAGAAAAAAATTATTTATAATGACAAAAAAATAATTAATATTTTTTTACAGTTATTTTATTTATTATAAAAATAAAGATAAAAATAATTCTAAACAAGAATTATAAAGGAGAAGTTTTAATGTCTTTATCAGATATCAAAAAAGAAATAAGAAAAAAACTTGCTCAAAATCCAGAAACAAAAGATCTTAAAATTGATGATGATGATTTATTAACTTATTATAATTATTATAAAAACAAAACAAAAGAACATCAAAATGAAACATTTTTTCGTCCAGAGTTAAAAAAAAAGCCCTTTCCAAGGGTTGTTTTGGTTCCTACTGTGCAATCTAACAAAATGCAATTCCAAGAAAATTGTAAAAAAATAAATGCTTTATTTGATAGTGAGCTGGAATTAGAGCAATATTCTTTAAGCAAATTAATAGTTGATAGCGAAATTAAAAAACAAGTTTATAAAGAAATGCAAAAAGTTATCAAAAACTTTAATAAAGTAAACAAGGGTTTTTATCTTTGTGGTTCTTTTAAAACAGGTAAAACGTTTTTTTTGAAAGCTCTTGCCAAACAGTTGCTTCAAAAAGAAATTTCTGTTCTATTTCTTTTTATGCCGAATTTAACACGTAAATTTAAAGCTCTTGTGTATAGTAATTTATTAGAAACAAGGTTTTATCAATTAAAAACAACTGATTGTTTATTTTTAGATGACTTAGGCGCTGAAAACATTAACCCTTGGTTTCGCGATGAGATTTTATTACCTCTTTTGTATTATCGTGCAGAAAGGAAACTCCCTGTTTTTATTAGTAGTAATTATAATTTTTTGCAATTGGATAAACATTTAATAGGCAATGTTGCTTATAATGATAATAGTTATGTTAAAATCCATAAAATTATTGATAAAATTAACGAATTAACGAAATTTTATGATTTTTCCAAAAAAGAAACTTCCTAGAAAAATTCTCTTTGGGAAAAATAATTACTATGTTTTTTTTGGTGGAGATGATGGGAATCGAACCCATGTGCAAGGCCATTTTAGTTTATAAATTCTACATATTTAGTTTATTTTAATATTTTAATAACTTATTTTAAAACAAACAAAAAAATAAATTACGAGTCTTTGTATAATTTGCTATCAAAAGCCAAAGGCAAACTTATGATGCAAGCCTAACTTTTTTGACCTGCCCTTAAATCTTTAAGCTAATTTAAGGCGGGTTTTGCTATTTTTTAAGCAAAAGCTAATTGTTGTAAATTTTGGCTGCTTTGAGATGGAACCCAATTATAAATTTGATCACCTTCAGAAGCAGAATTTGTTTGTTTTCCAGTTATTAGAAACCTCGACGTTTTTACTTGCGTAACCAAGATATGCAATATAAACCTTGATGACCCTGGCAAACCCAAAAACACCCCCATACTTTTATTTTATCTCATTAACTTTTAAAATCAACATTAAAATTTTAAATATACAATCTTTTCCTAAATATTAGCTATTTTTTATTTTTAAAAAGTTTTTTTAAACTCAAAATAATTTTTACCTTTTGACTAAAAAAATTTTTTAAAAACCATCACAAGTATGAATGACAAAAATAATCAATAAGAAATATTTTTCTTCTAACATTAAAAAAATGAAATAGTTGTGTAAAAAAATATGTTGTTTTTTAATTTTTTGATGAAAAAAATTAAACTTATCTTATTGTATTTAGCAAAAATATAAAAATAGATATTTTTTTGATAAATTTTCTAAATTTTTTTTAATCTGATTTTTTTTAATTTTTGTTTGTATTATTATAATGTTTGCAAGTTTTTAAAAAAATAAAACAAAATCCATCTTAAAAAACGAAACATCACAATGCAATTAATGCAACAAAAAAAAGAAATTAATCTTTTTTTTGTTAAATTGCAAATATTATTCTTCTCTGTCGTTAATTACGACAACGTCTACTGCCTGAATTCTGTTGTCGTGTTCTTTTATACTGAACTCAACTTTATCATCTTTGTTTAATGTTCTTCTTCCTTGAACTTCAGTTTGAATAGAACTGTAGTGAACAAAAACATCTTTGCCTTCTGCAGAAACGATAAAACCGTATCCTTTGTCTCCAGAAAACCATCTACATGTTCCTTGTTGTCTTTGATCTTGCATTATTGATAATAACTCCTTTTTACAATGTTTCAGTTTGATAACCTATTTAATATTATAACCTATTTTTTTTTTTAGTCAAGTTTTTTTGCTTTTTTATTTATTTTTTTATTGCCAAATTGCTTTTTTAATTTTGCATTGTGAAAAAAACTTTGACAATTATAAAATTAATGATATAATAATAAGGAACGTGAAAGCCCTTATAGTTTAATGGTAGAACGTAGCAATGGTAATGCTGAAATACAAGTTCAATTCTTGTTAAGGGCACCAAAAGAACTGCTTAACAAAATGTGGGCGTCGTATAGTGGTTATTATACGTGCTTGCCAAGCATGAGACGGGGGTTCGATTCCCCTCGCCCGCTCCAAATAAAAAATTCAGTTTCTTTTTTGTAAATTTATTTTATTCCAAATAATAATAGTTACTCCTAAAAATAAAAATATCAAAAAAAGCAATCTTTTATCAAAAGAAGAATTGCTTTTTTTGATATTTTTATTATAATGAAAAAGAGTCTTTAATAAGTTATTTTATTTTTTTGTTTATTTTTAAAATAAGTTTATAAAAGATTTTTGAAAAAATATGTCTTGCATCATTTATCAGTTATTGAAAAAAATTATTTAAATAGTTAATAATTTTATTTTTTTGTTTGTTTTTCAAAACCACAACAACTTTTTAAAAGAGATAAGGGTCTAAAATTTAGATTTGGTGCGGATAATGAGATTCGAACTCATACAAGAAAAATCTTACATGTCCCTCAAACATGCACGTCTACCATTCCGTCATACCCGCGGTAAATATAAAAATGATCTTTTGAAGACCATTTTTATTTTTTTTATTCTAATGATAAAATATAAGCAGCTTCCACTCCTTCATTTGCAAGAATTTCTAATTCTAAGTGATCGTAATTTTTTTTCAAATATTTTTCAATTTCAGCTAATTCGTGAGTGTTTGTGACGGAAGAATTATAAAAAATAGTTAAAAAACTTTGACAAGGTTTAATCATTTTTTTTAAAAGAGTGTTGATTGCTTCATATTTGTTTGGTTTTGCAGCAACCACCTCCCCTTCATAAATGGATAAATAACTTTCTTTTGCGATATCGATTTCTTTATTTATTGCAAGCTTTTCATTCATTTTATCAGCAGCAATAATTTCTCCTATTTGAATGTTTTTAATTGTGTTTTCAATCATTTCTTGGTTTTGGTCCCAATCTAATGATGGATCAAATGCTAGAAGAGCGCTGTATGTTTGAGCAATGTTTTTGCTTGGTGCAATAATAATTTTTTGATCTTTTTGGGAAAGAATAGTATTTTTTTTCAATTCATTTAATGTTTCTAAATTGTTAGGGAAAATAAAGATATATGGAGAATCAATTTGGTTAATTACTTTTAATAACGCTTCTTTTGTAAAATCTTTTTGTGGAATAATATAATTAATCTCAAAATCACTTAATAATTTTTCCATTTTGGCATCTTTGACAAAAACAATCAAAGAATGTTGTTTTTTTTCTGAAGTGGGTTTTTCATCGATGATTTTTTGGTGCTGTTCTTTCATATTATCGATTTTACTAATTTTTAAATTTCCATAATTTAAAAGTTTTTCTAAAATAGTTCCAGGACAGTTAGTGTGGATGTGTATTTTCAAGATTTCTTCGTCTTTGACCAATACTAAAGAATCACCTTTTGTTTCAAAATAAGCTCCTAATTCTTCGGTGTCACAATCATTATTTTTTAATTCAAAAACATACTCAGTGCAGTAAATGTATTTAATATCTACTTCTCCTAAATGATGAATATGATGAGCGGTTTCTGTTTTGATGGATGTATCTTTTAATTCAATCATTTGATTTTCTTTGAAGAAGTGCAACCAACCTTTTAAGATTTCCACAAAACCAGCCCCACCGCTATCAACTACTCCAGCTTTTTTCAAAACTGCTAATAAATTAGTTGTTTGTTTTAAAGCTTCTTTAGCGTTGTTTAAAAAAAGTTCTATTAAATCAATTATAGATGTAAATTTATTTTTTTGTTCGCTTGTTTTTTCAACAGCCAGTCGAAAAACAGTTAAAATAGTCCCTTCAGTTGGTTTAATAATTGCTTGATATGCTTTTTTATAACCGTTTTCCAAAGATTGCATAAATTCTTCAAGGTGAATTGAGTTCTTTTGTAATTTGGCAAAAGTTTCTCCCATTCCTGCAAAAAATTGCGATAAAATAACGCCTGAATTTCCTTTGGCGCCCAACAACAAAGCTTTTGATAAAATTTGTGAAACTTCAACAATTGAATCATTTTTTAAATTTTTGATAGCTTCAACACCTGACATCATAGTGATTTTCATGTTGGTGCCTGTATCTCTATCAGGAACTGGAAAAACATTTAAATTATCAATTTTGTGATAATTATTGTGTAAATTAACAGCTCCGTTGATAATCATTTTTTGAAAAAGTATACCATCGATATTTGTGATTGTCTTGTTTTTCTTCATTTTTTTCTCTTTCATCATAATTTTTTAATTTTTTTAGTCATTTTAAATTTTATTTTTTCTAAACAGTTAAGGTTTTTTTACTAATAAACTAATAAAAAACAAATATAAATACAAAATATTTATAACCTCTATTAAATTATAACATATTTTAGTTTTTTCATCTTACAACAAAGAATTAAAGACTTTATACTAAATATAAAAATAAAAACTTTCTAAAAAAATTAATAGCAAAAGACGAAAAAAATTCCAAAAGAACCATTAATTAAAAAACTTAAATGCTTGATTTTATAATTAAAAATAGTTATAATAATTAAGTAAACATTATATATAATATATAATTCAATAAATTTATCTTTCAGTTTCTAAATTTCTAAAATTTTTTTAATTATTTAATGATAATTCTGATAATCAAAATAAAAACTAAAAAGATGTTTACAGATAGGAGACTAAGGTGAATAATTTTAAAATAGTAAGAAAAATTTTTAACAAAATTATGCTTTGTTTTATAGCATTGTATAGTATTTGTTTTTTTAATAAAATCCAAAATTCAAAAAAATCGGTAGTTTATGCAGCGGTTTCAGGGGATAACGAAAATGGAAAAAAAGATGGATCTAAAAACATCCCTATAAAAAATAATACCAATTCTGGAAACCCAGATACAAGACTAGAAATAACATATGTAGAAAGAGAAGAAGAAATAGAAAATAACTCCCAAGAATCCCAAAACAAATTAGAGACTGCCGCCAAAAAAGAATTAGAAGAAGTAGATAAAATTATAGATCAAATAAATAACAATAAATATTTTAAAGAAAACGAAACAATCAAAAAGTCTCCAACTTGGGAAGATGCTGAAACAAGATATAAAAAAGCTCAAACATGTCTAAGAGACAACAAATTTCAAGAAGCTTTAGATGAATTAAATGAATTAAAAGAATTAAAAGATTCTCGAAATATGGTAGTCAGAACCATATCTAATGTTGCATCTCGTGTTTCATCTTATTTTTCTGAATCGGCTGCTTCTTCGCCTACTCCTAAAAAAGCTTTAGTAGACATTTATAAAGGTATTTGGATGCAAGTGGAAGCTGAAGAAAAAAAATTAGAAACTGACACAAAAAAAGAATTACAAGAAGTAGAAACAATTAGAAATCAAATAAATAACGAAACTGCAGAAGCTAAAGAATTCAAAAATTGGCAAGGTGCCGAAATAAGATATAACAAAGCCAAAGAATATTTAGACAACAAAGATTTTAAAAATGCTTCAGACGCATTAAAAGTTCCTCAAGGTTGGTTCGGTCTTTTAACAACAACTTTATTAGCTGTTTATCAAGATATTCAGAAAGATATTAATAATCAAGTAGAACAACAAAAAAACCAACTCCAAGAAAAATTACAAGAAGTAGAAAAAAATAGAAATCAAATAACTGACAAAAAATATTTTCAAGAAAATGAAGCAATCAAAAACTCCAAAACTTGGAAAGACGCTGAAAAAAGACATGAAACAGCTAACGAATATCTAAGCAACAAATATTTTCAAAAAACTTTAGATGAATTAAAAACTTTAGCAAAAGATTATCAAGCTATTTGGAATCAAGTAGAAGCCCAAGAAAAATTAGAAAACAAACCCCAAGAAGAATTCCAAAACGCAAAAGACATTAGAGATAAAATAACTAAAAACAAATATTTTCAAGAAAATAAAGACACCGAAATATCCACAAATTGGAAAGGTTCTTGGCAAGCTGCTGAAACAAGATATGAAAAAACTCAAACATGTCTAAGAGACAGCAAATTTCAAGAAGCTTTAGATGAATTAGTTTCTAAAGGCTTATTTAAAACAACAACTTTAGAAGGAGATTATCAAGCTATTTTGAATCAAGTGAAAAAAACCGAAAAACAAGCAAAATTCCAACAAGAATCCCAAAAAAACTTAGAAAACAAAGCCCAAGAAAAATTACAAACTAATTTAAAAAAAGAATTAAAAGAAGTAAATGAAACCAAAAAACAAATAACTGACAATAAATATTTTCAAAAAAATGAAGCAATCAAAAACTCCAAAACTTGGCAAGCTGCTGAAGAAAGATATAAAAAAGCTAATGGACATCTAGAAAACAACGAATTTCAAGAAGCTTTAGGTGAATTACAAACTTTAGCAAAAGATTATCAAGTTATTTTGAAGCAAGTAGAGGCCCAAGAAGAATTCGAAAAAGTAGATACAAATAGAAATAAAATAATTGAAGAAAAATATTTTCAAGAAAATAAAGACACCGAAATATCCCAAACTTGGAAAGATGCTGAAGAAAGATATAAAAAAGCTAACGAACTCCTAAAAAACAAAGATTTTCAAAAAGCTTTAGACCAATTAAAACCTTCTCAAGGTTGGTTTACAAAACTAAAATCTTATTTTTATCCATCAGATGATTCTCAAAAATCTTTAGCAGATGTTTATCAAGCTATTTTGCAAACTATTTTGAATGAAATAAATGAGGCAAATGAATTCAACCGCAAAACAACAGAAGATAAAAAAAATTGGTTTAGTAAATTGTTGAATAAAATACAAATACCTTCCCTTAACGCCCAAACTGATTCCTCCTTTACCAATGATGACCCACAAAAGAGACTTCCAGCAATTACAAATTTTTTTAAAAGACATCCTTTTTTTACTAAAATATTTGCAACAGCTTTGGGAGAAAAAGTCACAGATTTAGATACAATCGCTACTAAATTAGCTCAAAATATGTTTGATGGTTTAGGAGGAGAAGTACATAAACAAGTTGAAATAGCTAAAAAAGACGTTCCTGAAAAAGCTAAAAGCGCTATAGCACAATACATTACAGAAATTATTGTTGCATCTGTTGCTGCCGCTGTTTTATTTATTACAACAATTTATGTTATTATTAGCAAACTTTAAAAAAAATAAAAAAACTCTTAAAACTAAAAAATAACTTTATCCTTTTTTAGTTTTTTTGAATTTTTTGATTAATTAATCCTATTTTTATCTTTTGTTATTTCCCTTTGACTTATTAATTTTTTTCAGGAATAAAAATTGACAAAAAAATAAAACAATTAAAGAATTTTTGAACTTCGTGCTTAATATTGCAAAAATTACTTTATTTTCTTATACATTATCTTTTTATAAAAAATTTATAAAAAAAATTAAAAATACATAAAAATCTTGAAAAACCAACAAAATATCTTCCAATTAATAATTATCATTGAAATAACCAAGGTTAATTATCCAATAAAAAAACCATCACTTAAATAAAGTGATGGTCAATTCAATTTAATTTTTTGTATTTTTCTTCCATTAATGCTTTATTCATATGCAAAAAGTCTTC
This sequence comes from Candidatus Phytoplasma australiense, assembly GCA_000069925.1. Taxonomy (GTDB): domain Bacteria; phylum Bacillota_I; class Bacilli_A; order Acholeplasmatales; family Acholeplasmataceae; genus Phytoplasma; species Phytoplasma australiense. The sequence goes on along the minus strand of AM422018.1, from coordinate 839,483 downwards.
TGGATGAACGTATAATGTTTTGTCTTTGGAGTCATAGTGAGTTTTTTGAGTATAGTCTTTTAAAATTTCAAATTGCATTTCTTCAACGTTGTTTAATTTTTCTAAAATTTTCCTCAAAGCGTCAGGGATTTCATTGTAATTTTTTCTTGGTTGTTGAGCGATGTTATTTTGTTTTTTACTTTCTTCTAGATCTTTTATTTTTTGCTTCATTTCTATTTCAAAAATTTTTTGATTGAATTGTGTTTCTAACATTTTTTGTCTTATTTCTAAGAAGTCAGTTTGCAAACGGCCATTATTTTCTTTTTTTGCCATTAGTTCCATTAATTTCAAATTAATTAAACAATTAGAATCCAAATTAGAATTTAAATCTCTATTATTGATTAAAATATTTGGTAAATTATTTTGATCATCATCTTTCTTCTTTTTTTGAGAGTTTGTAGAATTACTAAATAGGTTAGCAATTTTGAAATTTATATAATAGATAAACAACAATAATTTAACAATTAATTTTATTAAGAGAAATAAAATAACTGGGAAAAAAATGCAAAGAGTTCCCAAAAACATTAATGGCTTTGCTTCTATAAGACTCTTAATTTGATTAAACATTCCGCTTATGTCCAAAAAAAATTACCCCCTTTCCTACTTTTAATTTTTTTTAAATTAAAATAACTTTTTTTAACTAAATAAAATATTCATCTACAATTGTATTTAATCAAAAAAATATTAAAATGTCAACCTTTAATCGTGATTAAAATAATAAAAAAAGCTTTAATTAATTAAAAATTTCATTATTTTTTAATTTTACAACAAAAACCCTTTAAATTCCACCAAAACAAAAAAAGTTTTAATTAACTTAAAATTCTTGAGTTGTTTTCTTTTGTAGATAACTTTTGTTTTGGTTTTTCTTTACAAATTACAAATATTTTAATAATTTTTAATTTCTTCAGATTAAAAAATTCTAAAATTTTATTAAATAAATTAGTTTTTTGCTGGTTTTTTTAATTTCATTTAATTGCGATTACGAATTATCTTGGGTATTCAATTTTTGCCGCAAACAAAAAAACATTAATCTCACAAGCTTACAAAAATAATTTCTCAAGCCAAAAAAATTATCAAAACAGATAAGTTAAATTTTTTCACCAACAAAATTGTACTCTAATATCTTTTTTCAAAAAAATAATGCCACATTTTGCTTTTTGTGGCTTTTTTATTTTTTATCAACTCCAAATATAATTTTAGTGGGGTTGCGATCTTTTTTTTGATGATTTTGTTTCTTTTGTGTATATTTGCAAAATATTTTTTTGATATTTTTGTAATTTATGACTGTAATGTTTTTTGATTTTTTTCACCAAAATTTAAAAATTATTTTTTTAAGTTTCCAAAAGAAAAAAAGACTGACTTAAAAAATTGTTTTAAAAATTTATACCAACTAAAATGTTTTCTAATATTGCAGTTGAAAAACTTTTTTCACCAAAATTTAAAAATTATTTTTTATTCTAAAAAGATACGCAAAAACTTCACTGATTTTAAATTTTAAAGACTGATTAAAATTTTGAAATTTTTTAAAAACTTAACACTTCGGTCAATCCTATATTTTTGTCAAAAATAAAAAGTATCCATAAGTTTTTGAAAATCCTAAATTTATTTTTTTAAAACAGCTCTATTTTTCATTTTTTTATAGTAAGTTCTATATTTTTTTAAAAAACAAAAGTATCCAATAGCGAATGCTCCCAAATATTGGGGTTTTGAATAAACAAAAGTATTTTTCCAATGATGAAAAGCAAAAATTTATTCCTAAATATTTGTTATCATTTTCTAAAACATTACTTTTTATTAACTTACTATTATTACTATTATTATAACTATTAAAAAAAATTATCAACAACAAAAATTTAATAAAGAGATTTTTTTGCAATACTTAAAGCCCTCAAGCTAGAAGGCTAATTTTTTCAACAACCCAATCCTAAATTTATTTTTTAAACCGCTTCATTTTTCATTTTTTATATCTAATATTTTTTTGTTATTTAGTTCAAAAAACCAAATTTTTAACTTAAAAGCAATATAAAATATAAAACAAAAGCAAGCTTTATCCAATTATCTAGGAAGCATTAATTTATGCAAAATTTATGCACACATTTAAGAATATTGGGCAAACTTCAAAATAATTAAAAACACTTCATTCAACAACTATTTTTGATTATTACTAATAAATTAAAATTATGATCTTTTTTTAATTTTTGGAAAAAAATTTTGCCAAAAAATAAAAAAAATAACTTAAAAAAGTCAGCCTTCAATGTTTAATTATAAGATTTTAATTTTTTAGTGTTTTTATTTCGGTTAAATTTAAAACAACAGAAGCTTTGATTAATTTAAAAATATTTATCATCTTGGATTTTATAATAAAAAAAATTTTTAAATTGAACCCAAATAAAAAAAGCTTTGATGAACTCAAAACCCATTATATCTTATTTATCTTTTTTGTTTTTTGAAATGGCAGGGATATCAGGATTCGAACCCGAACGAGCGGTTTTGGAGACCGTTATGCTACCGTTGACATCATATCCCTTAAATATTTGATGGTACGGGTGACAGGAGTCGAACCTGCACGCACAAGCGCTAGATCCTAAATCTAGTGCGTCTACCATTTCGCCACACCCGCTTTTAAATTTTTTTGTAAGGTTTAAAAAAAATGGCAGACCCAGCTGGATTTGAACCAGCGAATCACGGAGTCAAAGTCCGTTGCCTTACCACTTGGCTATGGGCCTTAGTTTTATCTTTTTTGTATTATTGGGGCGGCTGATGGGAATCGAACCCACGAATATCGGCGCCACAAGCCGCCGCGTTAACCACTTCGCCACAACCGCCAACTAACAATATAAATTTAATAATACAAAATTATTATACCTTTAAATTTTCGATTTGTAAAGTAAAAAAAGCTTATTTTAGTTTTTTCAGTCAAAAAAGTATCGTTGATGATGTTAATTTTTTTCTCTTCCAAATATTTTTAATTTTTTTGATTGTCTTTTGTGGATAATATTTTTTCTCTTCGAATACAATAATTGTTATAATAATGGTAGCGTTGATGTTTAGAAATAAATTTTTGCAAACAATTTGAATTTGACTAATCCAATCATTTTGTAATTTTGCGAATATTTACATGAAAAAAATGTTTGAAAGTAGGTTTTTTTGTGTTTCCTTTGCTAGCTAATTTAATGACCGTATTTCGTATTTTATTAATTTTTGTTCTTTTGCCTTTAATGTCTTTTGATGAGTATGATTGGAAATTCATTTTAATTTTTCAAATTATTTTTATAGCAGCCGCACTCACTGATTATCTAGATGGTTATATTGCTAGAAAGTATAAACAGCAAACAGTTTTTGGTAAATTTTTTGATCCGATTGCTGATAAACTGCTCGTGATTATCGCTCTTTTTTATCTTTGCCAATTTCGTTTTTTAACAATCCCAAAAAACTTTTTTATTGAGAAGCGTTTTTTCCTTCCTATTTTGATGGTAATTATTATTAGGGAGTTTTTGGTTTCGGGTGTTCGTATGTTGGCTGCTGAAAATGAAGTTGTGGTTGAGGCTTCTTTTTTAGGCAAAGCCAAAACTTTATTTACTTTTTTAGCTATTTTTTTCCTTTTTTTTGGTTTATATTTGAATACAGAAGGAATCCCTCCATCCATTAAAGAAATATTTAGACATATAAATAAAATTGGAGATGTTTTTTTACTTTTAGCAACTTTTTTAACTATTATTTCAGGGATAGATTATTTTTGCAAAAATTTTCAACTGATTGTGAAAAATTTTTCACCTAATGAACTTGATCCAAAAAAATAATTTTTTTGAAAGTGAGTCATCAGAAGAAATAAAAAAATTTGGTGTTATCAGTTTTTTTAATTTTTCAGTTCTTGAGACTAAAGTAGATATATTTTCTGTTATGTTTTAATGATTATAAATATTTTAAAACTCTTTTAAAATTATTTGGTGACTGTTTTTTTATTTTTCAAAAAAAATGATGGCAAGTAGATTTTCATTTTTCAATCACTTTGAATTTTTTTTATTTTTTTGACTTGATTGGATGTTGAAACATTTAATATCCTTTTTTAATTTTTTAAAATTCTTTAAGCCCGTTGTTTTTAATCATTTTTCGGTTGAATTTAAAAATAAAATTATTTTTTAATCATAATGATGAATGTTTAGAGAAACAATTGGAAGAAAAAACGTTATTAATTGTTTTTAATTTTTAAAATCATCTTTTCTCTATTTTATTTTAATTTTTCAATTGCTTTGAAAATATTTTCTAATTCTTCAAAGGCAACAGGAAATAAGCAAAAACACACACATTATCAATTGTTTTGGATTTTTAAAAAGAAATCTGGTCTCAATTTTATCTTCATTTTTCAGTTGTTGTAATTTTAAAATGAAAGAATATATTTATTTCATGGTATAATTATCCATATATTCTTATAATTCATTTTCTTTACTTTTGAAACTTTTAAAAAAATGCTTGTTTTTTTCCAAAAGTAACATTGTTCGGAAGGATCAAACTGAAATCTTTTTTAAACTTTTTTTAATTTTATTAAATAGATTTTTTTAACTAATTTTTTAAAATAATAAAAAACAATCCCCCTTCTGTGATTCCAAATTAAGTAATTTATAATAATTTTTTCTTTTTTAAAATAATGGGCTGATGAAATAATTAGGACACTTTTTATTTTTTAAAAATTCTTTAAGACTGACTTATTTTAGTCGGTCTTTTTTTGTACCCAAAACTAAATAATAATAATTTTTCTATCTTTTCTAAAAAAACGTTTTTTTAGAAAGGAGAACAATGCCGACAGATGAAAATAGAAAAAAAGAATTATTTCAAGAATTTTTAAAAAATAAAAAAAATTTGCAAATCAGAAATCAACTTGTAGAAATTTATTACCCACTAGTTAATAAAATAGTTAGTAAGTTCAAATACTTCCCCTCAATACTTCAAAGACAAGATTTATTTCAAGAAGGCGTTTTAGGTTTAATCAATGCCCTCGAAGGGTATGATTTTCAAGTAGACATTGACCAGTTTATTTATTATGCTTCAAAAAACATCAAATCTCACATCAGAGGCCTCATTAAAAAATGCCACCAAACAGCAATGCCTCGGCAAAACAATAAAAAAATAAATAAAGTTGATTTTGAAGAATGGGAAGAAGCAACACAACCCAAATGGAGCAAAATCCTTACGCCTCATCAACTATGGCTTAAACAAGCGCATCACGACATCTTTGTGCTAATATTAACCAAAAATTTAACTCCCAAGCAATTTGATGTAATCAAATTAAGTCTTGGAATTTCTGCAAAAGATGTTGAAGATAACAATAAATTTATTCGCTCCACCGAAGAAATTGCGGAAGAATTAAAAAAGAAATACAATGAAAACTTTTCTCCGAGACAGGTATTTAAGCTCCGGGAAAATGGCATTATTAAATTACAAAAAATATTCAAAAAAAGGAGAAAATAACTAATGTTAAACAGAACCCAATTAATCGGCCGTCTAACAAACGACCCAAAAAAAGAATTTTTAAACAGCAAAGGAGAACAAATTGCTAAAGTTGATTTTGACTTAGCTGTAAATATAAAAGATAAAGTGCAATACGTACCCTGCGTCGCTTTCCGCACGCAAGCCGACAACCTATCTCAATATACACGCAAAGGTTCCAGAATATACGCCGAAGGACCAATCGACGTCCAAAAGTACACCAATAACAACAAAGAAACCAAAACATACGTAAGAGTTGTTATTAAACATATCGTCTTTTTAGACCCTAAAAACTAATAAATCATTAATAATCCTTTTTTAACTTATGTCTTTTAATAACTGCAAAAAAAGAAAATAATAAAATATCAAAATTTCACAAGGTCCGCGCTAGCGGGCCTTTCTCTTTAACAAACAAACCACACAAAACAACAACGCTCGGCAAACAACCGAAACACAAAAAAACCAAAAAAAATAATATATAAGTACACTTTAAAAAGTATAAAATTAAATTTATTATAGAGGTAACTTAAAATGAAATCAAACAACAACACTAAAGTTAACGATTTATTTAAAAAAATTAATGATAATTTCCTTTCTTCTTCTGATACAACCGATTACAAACGCAAAGCTTCACGCAAAGGTGTCGCTTTTAAAACAATTTTACTTTTATTAATCACCGCTTTTACTGCAGGAACTTTTTTTAGTCTTTTTAAAATGACTCAATTAAAGTTTCCTTACTTATGGATGATAAAAGTAATTTTTCTAACTTCATCTTTTGCAACTAGCATATTTTATATCGCTGCAATGCTACGTGTAGAAATGTCGCGTCTGTGTTCTTGTCTTTTTGCTGTTCTAGAAGGATTGACAATAGGAATTTTTTTCCATTTCATTAATTGCATATATTCTAATTTATTAGAAATAGTTTTTATCGCACTTTTCTCAACTTTGATTATTTTTTGTGTAATGGCTCATGCTTATTATAAAGGTACTTTAAAAGTTACTCAAAGATTTACAACAATTATGCAAATAATTTCAATCGCTTTATTTTTCACTTATTTAATTCGTCTGTTTTTTGTTCTTTTTGGAGTGGGCACAATTGAAAATATTTTATATTACAGTATTTTGGCCATTCCTTTAAGTTTATTTATGTTAGGTTTTTTATCAATGTATTTAGCTATTCATTTTGATTATACTGAACAAATGATTCAACAAGGATTACCAGAAAAATATGAATGGCAAGTATCATTAGCTTTTGCCGCTACTTTAATTAGCATTTTTTTAAGAATTGTAAACCTTCTTTTAAGAATCATGGGAAAAGAAAAAGAATAAGACCGCTATTTTTAGCGGTCTTTTCTTGTAAAACCCCATTTCCTGGTGCACAGCATCACAAACATGCCAACAATTTCAGATAATAAATCAGAAAGGAGCCGATAACATGAAAATTAAAAAAAAATTATCTTTTTGTTTAAAAACCTTATCGTTTTCTATTCTCGCTTGTTATTTTCGCTCTCATACTTCTTCGTTCTTTTCATATTTGTTTTGGTTGTTCTTTGTTTCTCATTTTGTAGTTAAAATAATTGACTATATTTTTTCATATGAATTTATTTTATTGATTCTTAGGATGACGACAATATCTTTATAAAAATATCAAATTTTCTTAAATAAAAAAAAATACCAAACGAAAGGAAACATAAAAAAATGCAAAAAATAAAAAAACAAAGAAACCGTTGCACCGAAGACATTATCGAATACAACCCCATAACAGGCAACCAAACCAAATTAATCCGACACAGAAGAGACGGCTCAAAACTATTCATCAAAGAATACCTGGGGAGATGATGTTTTTTAGACATTTTTTTGTTTTAAAAATATTCTTTAAAACTAAAAAATAATAGATAATTTCATATCTCTTCAAATCAACAAAACAAATAATTAAAATAAAAAATTGTCTATAAGTTTTTTAATATTTTGCTCGTTTCAAAAGATATGTTTTTATCCCTTCACTCTATATATAGGCAAAAAAGCATCGAAATTCCCCTCGAAAATGAAGGGGTGTGCATTTTTTTACACAATAATCACGTTTTTTTGATGTTTTGTGTTTTTGCAAGGGTATTTTTGCTCAAAAAAATGTACAGTGAAGCAACCTCTCTTTAAAAAAGGTTGCAGTTGATTTTATCATTAATTAAAATATTATCTGAAGGATTGAGAATATTTTAAAGGCGATAAATTATTTAATTTAGCCAACATCCATCTTTTATTCCAAAAAGAAGGGAAGCGATTGATAATTTTTTTAATTTCGTGTGCTTCTTGTTGAAATAAAAACGGATGTTGGTTGAATAAAATACTTTTCATTTGGCCGAAAAAGTTTTCAATCACGGCGTTATCGCGTGGGGTTGCTTTGCTGGACATGCTGATTAAAAGGCCTTTTTTAATTAGTTTATTTTGTACTTTGAGCGATTGGTAAACCGTGCCGCGGTCGGAATGAATAACACAAGGGTCTTTTAGTGGGGGTAATTTTTTGATTGTATTTAAAATTAATTCTTTATCTTGGCGGTTTGAGGTGTGGTAGGCGATTATTTGATTGTTAAAAGAATCAATGATGGCAGAAAAATAAACAAAACCTTCAGGAGTTGGGAAAAATGTGATGTCGGTAAATAATTTTTGAAGCGGTTTGGTTGCAATAAAATCGCGGTTGATAAGGTTGGGTGCTATACTTAATTTAGGTTTTAAGTTGTTTTTATATGCACGTTTGACTTTTTTTATTCTTAAACGGCAGCAAATATTATTTTCTTTCATAATTTGATACACTTTTTCTTTGGCGATTTGTTCGTTGAAAGTTTTTTGATATAAATGAGTTATTTTACGATATCCGTAAAAATATTGATAACGAGAACATAAAGCTTGGATACGTTTTTGTTGTAAAAGGTATTTTTCGCGTTGTAATCGTTTCTTTTCTTGATTTTTTAGCCAATAGTAATAAGTGCTGCGGTTGATTTTGATTGTTCTTAGGATGGTAGATAAATTGAGAGTTTTGAAAAAACGTTTAACTAATTTAAAAACAATTTCTTTATCAATGGTTTTAATTTGAGAAATCATATTTTGTAATAATATTATTTTGTTATTTAATTTTTGCATTTTTTGTGTTTCTGACATCGATTATCTCCATATGTTTTTGCCAATTACAAAAACCATTGTAACATATTATAACATATTTGTGACAAAAATTATTCAATGAAATAAATATTATTATTCAATAGTTGTTTGTTTAATCACTATAACCAGCCTCAGTTATTACTTTCGTTATTAAGCTTGTGCGTAAATTTAAAGCACTATTGGTAGATAAAAAGGCTGTTTTAGTCCAGTCGTGATTCAAAAGAAGGGCTTTGATTTCAGAGATGTTTTTGAGAATTTTGATTCCATATCCTCTTTTGTTGGGAAGGAGGTTGAATGATTCGTAAGCTTTCATTCCTTTGAAACAAGTGCTGGGTAAATAAACATCACATAGATTAGACTGCCCCAAAAAAGTGGTACTGGTTGAGAACAACAAATTTATCCAAATTGTTTATTAATTAAAAATAAACAGTTTGGATTTTTTTGTATCCAAACTGAGAAAAAGGAGTTTGAAAGATGATTGAAGCCGAACGTGCATTATTGGGAGCACTATTATTAAATCCAGAAAAAATGGATGTTGTTATAAATTTAGTTAACACAAACAATTTTTCCAACCCCAAGCATCGTTGTATCTTTGAGACAATGAAGCAATTAAAACTGCAAAATCGCGAAATTGATTATGTTACGGTGGGTTCTGTTTTAGATAACAATTTATACAAAATAGGAGGAATTGATTATTTAATTGAATTAGTGGAGACGTCCCCTGCAAGTGAATATTTAGAAACTTACATTGATTTAATTAAAGAAAATGCCCTTAAAAGAGATTTGTTAGGATTAATCAAGCAATTACCTACTGAATTATCAAAAAGTAAAAATATCCATAATTATTTGCAAGCAGTCAAAACCCAAGTAGAAAGTTTTATGCAAAAAACTAAATCTCCTTTCATTTCTACAAAAAAATTAATTCCTTATATTCGCCAAAGTATAGTTAATGATGAAAAAGACAACCAATTTGTAGGAATAAAAACAGGTTTCAAAAATCTAGATGAATTAATTTCTGGTTTCAAACCAAAGGAATTAATTATCTTAGGAGCAAGAACTGGAATGGGGAAAACTGCTTTTATGTTAAATTTGGCTTGTAATATTGCAAAAAAATTTACTACCAACCCCGAAAACCAAAAAGCAGTTATTTTTAGTTTAGAAATGGCAGCAGAAGAATTAGGAATTAGGCTACTTTCTTCTGCTTCTCAAATCCCTTTAAAACAACTCCAACACAAAAACTTAACTAAAAATGACAAATTACAGTTACTTATCGCTGATGACAAAATTACGCAATTAAACATTTTAATTGATGATGATAGAAATAACAAAATTGAAGATATTAAAACCAAATGCCGTCAAATGAAATATACTAAGGGACTTGATATTGTCTTCATTGATTACCTCCATTTATTAAAAGACGACCAAAGTTTTAATTCATACCAAGCAATATCTGTGATTTCACGCAAATTAAAAAAACTAGCAAGTGAACTTAATATTCCAATTGTAGCTTTGAGTCAAATGAACCGTGCAACCTATGTAAGAGAAGTTAAAAGCCCACAATTAACAGATTTAAGAGATTCGGGAACAATCGAACAAGACGCTGATGTTGTGATGTTATTACACCGCGAAAGTTATTATCAAAAACCTGATATTGACCCACATACGAATTTAATTATTGCCAAAAACCGTAGCGGTCAATTAGGTGAATGTAGTTTTAATTTTTATAAACAAATCCAAAGATTTGAAGCAAAAGAATAAGAATAAAAAAGGAAATAAAAATATGAAACAAATATCTAATTTAGATTTTAATAATATTAACGTTTTTAATCATAAATCTTTGTGCGTTAACATAACCAAACAAATAGTTCAACCAATTTTTTTCAATAAAGCTTTTAATCAGTATATGTTTGATTGCCATAATATACTCAATGAATATTTAACCAACAACCAATACAACTCTCAAAGTCAAAAATCAATTCGTGGTAAAATTAACGAATACTTAATTTTGCTTTATCTAAATCACAAAGGAATTAAGTATTTATACCCTCAATCATATTTATTTTTCATCCCTGATATTAAATTTGATTTAGTATTGTTTACTAAAAGAAAACGAATTATTGCCTTCAATTTCAAAACTTGCCTTAGAGATAGATACAAACAATCAATAGTAGAAGGGGAACAAATCAAAAAACTAGACACTCGCTTTGAGTTTTATTTGTTAACAAATGATGAATCCGAAACTCAAAGATTAAATAATAAAATTAAAAATGGTAAAGTACAATCAATTAACAAAGTAATCAATTTATTTTCCAATTCAGCTAATCTCTTCTTACAAAACTTACTAACCAACCAATTCATTCCCTTTTCACCTATTAATTTAATTAAAAAGATGGTTCGCCCTAATGACAAATAAATTAATTAGTTTTGAAGGTATTGACGGAAGTGGCAAAACTACTTTAATTAACGAATTAAAAGCTTTTTTTGAAAATAAAGGCTATAAAACCAAAGTTTTTCAAGGTTTAGGCAGTTCCATCGTTGGAAAAGAAATCAGAAATTTATTTTTACATCAATCCAAAATAAGCCCTAAAACTAAATATTTATTAAGCCTTGCCAACATGATGCAATCCCAAGATGAATTAATAATCCCTGCTTTATTGAGTGGTTGTCTTGTTCTAGTGGACCGTTGGTATGATTCTACTTTTGCGTATCAAAGCAAAGGTAATTACATAGATTATGATGATAAAATTACTTCAAAAATCATCAATCATTTCTTAATTAAACCTAAATTAACTTTTTACCTAGATATTGACCCTAAAATTGGGCTAAAACGAAAACAAACCCAATCAAATCATAAATTAGACCTCATTGAGAAAAAACCCTTAAATTATTTTAAAAATGTCCGCGCACATTATTTAAACCAACAAAAATACTGTAATGATTCAAATTGTAAACACCAAAATTGCCATCATTTCTTAATTAACGCAACCAACTCGCAAAAAGAAAATTTAGACCAAATAATGAAAATTTTAATTAACAAACAAATATTTTAATTAAAGGAGCATAAATAATATGAATTATCAAAAAACTTTTTATCGCAAAGGAATTAAAACAGCTATAAAATTTGTTGCTGAATATAGCCCAGATGGTAAATTAATCAAAAATACCCAATACAACCCAGATGGAACTGTTTTTAATGAAATCTATTACAACCCTAATGGAAGTATAAAAACAACAAAAAAATATTAATCATTCATAAAAAAATTTAGAACAAATAATTAAAACTTTAATCAATAAAAAAATATTTTAATTAAAGGAGAAAAATAATTATGAATTATCAAAAAACTTTTTATTACCTTGATGGCAAAACAAAGAAATCTGTTGTTGAATACTACTCAGATGGGGAAACAATATATTACATCACTGAATATCACCCTAAAACAGAAGAAGTAATTAAACAAACAAATTATAATTCTGATGGTAAATTAACCACAGAAATTTTTTATGATGGCGATGGCAAAACAATTTATGTCATCCGAGAATACAACCCCCAAATAAGTAAATTAATTAAATTTACTAAATACCGAGAAGATGGCAAAACAATTGACTATATTACAGAATTTAAGTACCATCCCAAAACAAACAAATTAATTAAAACAACTGGTTTTTCCTTCGATCGCAAAAGAATAGCTTTTATATACAAACACCATCCTAATGGTAAATTGTTTAAAAGAACTTACTACAACTCCGATGGAACAATCATAAAAGAAAGGAGCAAAAACAATGACTAAAAAAGAATTAATTAAAAACATCGCAGTAATGAATAACACTTCGGTTACTCAAACTCAAGATTTTTACAATTCGTTTGAAAATGCTTTAATTGAAGCAATCACATCAAACGAAGAAGTAATAATTTCGCCAAAAATTGGTAAATTCATCTTAAAATCAAGAAAAGCCCATAAAGGACGAAATCCTCAAACAGGTAAAAAACTAAAAATCCCTGCAAAAACTGTGGTAAATTTCAAACTATCAAAAACCCTCAAAGATGAAGTTAAAAACCTTAAATTAAAATAAAAAAGAAAAGGAAAAATAAAAAAATGTATCGAGTTGATAGAAATAATTTTTTCAAAAATGAAAAAAAAGCTACTATTTATACTCCCAGTTGGGTATCGCAATTTTTATATAATATTTTATCACCTCAAATCCAACGCGGTTTAATCCTTGACCCTTGTGTTGGTGAAGGTTCTTTATTACTACCTTGGCAACAAAAAGGATTTGATGTTTTAGGGGTTGATATAGAAAAAACAACCTTCCCTAATTTAATTCATAACAACTTTTTAGAATTAACCCAAAAGGATTTAAATACACAAAAAATATCCTTGGTAATTACAAACCCACCCTTTAATTTGGATTTTAAAACTAAAAACTACGTTAAGGAAAAATATGGTGGTCGTCCTTTGTTGCCTGAGTTGTGGTTAAGTAAAATAATTGAACTTTTTGGTAAAGATATCCCAATTGTTTTATTTACTCCTTATGGATTCAGACTTAATCAATCACTAAATAGCAAGCGATTACAGAAATTTTTAAATCAAGAATATCCCGAAATCTCTTCTATTATTAGTCTTCCCAAAGACGTTTTTGAAAACGTTGTTTTTCATTCAGAAATTTTAATTTTTAACGTTAACCATTTAAAACCGCATTATTTCTGTGGAATAGCCACAAACCAAAATGACTACTTATTTATTAACTCGTCAAATTGGTTTATCCCAAAATAAAGTTCTCGATGAAGTTAATGATACAAGAAACCAAACCCAAGAACGATTCAATAAAACACATAAAAAACTGGATGAATTAATAGAAAAACTTGATAAAGAAAATAATAAGGAGAATGAATAATATGAGCGACGGCATGACAGAAGCATTCCGCGGAACTTATTTCAAATCCCGCAATTCCCAATCCAAGAAAAAAACTAATAAATATAATCAACCAAAAGGGAAATGGCTTAATTTAGACCGCCCCAATAAAACTTTTAAAAACAAAAAGAAATCGTTTAAAAAACAAAGAAAAGTTATTAAAGATTATTAAGAAAGGTAAAAAAATATGTGGTTATTTTCAATATTTGCAACAATTAGCAATTTTATTCTAAATTATACCAAAGGATTTACAACTACTGAAATTCTTGAACGAAGAATGGATGGAATCCAAACAACACTTTTCACTATTCTTATTGTTTCTGGGTTCAAACCAATTTTTAAATTAATTGCAAACACTTTAAATTTCTTCAAAGATTTAATTTTGGGTATTTTTTTCCCCAACAAAAAACTACAAAAATTAGAAATCCAAAATGCCAAACAAGAATATTTAGAAAAACAATTATTAAAAAAACTAGATAAAATCAATGAAAACCAAGAAAAACTCCAATCCCAAATTATGGTTCAAAGAGTTAAAGTTTCTCATTGGCAAGAGAAAAAAGCAAGAAAAAAACAATTAAAATCTCAAAATATCAATCCAATTATTAAGAAGGAGGAAGAAAATGAATGATCTAAATTTCGCCATCGGATTTATCGTTGGCGCCCTATTCACAACTGCTTTAATGTTTATCATTAAAAAAATCTTTTTTAATTTTCTTCCATTACCAGAAATCAATAAAAAAGATGAAACACAAAAAGAAACCAAACCTAAAAAATCATTTTCAATTATTCCAAATCCAAATAACGAATCAAAAAATAAAAATAATTTAGAAAGTGACAAAGAAATAAATGAAAATTAATAATTTAAATCCATCATCCCAAACAACTTATTTAAAGAAACTAAGCAAATTTAACCGATAATAAAAAATTACAAAAACCTACAAAAATAGACTCAAAATTTTGCCCTTTTTTCACTCAAAAAAACAAAAGTTGACTTATTATATTCACAAGTTCAAAACTTAAATATCAAAAAAAATTATTTTTTCTAGAAAGGAGAAAAAATGAAGCTTAAAACCAAAATATATCTTAGTTTCTTATCTTTATTTAGTTTAATTTTGTTGATTTTATTTATTGTTGGAATATCTAAAACAGAAACCAAATCCAAATCATCAACAACCCCAACAATAACACAACCACCCAATAACCAACTTGATTCAGAAGCAAAAGAAGAACTTAATAAACTCCAAAAACGTTTAAAAGATTTAGAAATAATCAATCAACAAAACATAAACAATAACAAAAAACTTATAGAAGAAGACAACCAATTATCACAACAAATCAACTCTAATTTAGAAACAATCAAAACTTTAAGTCTTCAAATTAACAACCTCAACCAAGAATTAAAACAAAAAACCGAAGAATTAAACAATAAAGAAACTAATTTAAATGATGAAACAAAATCCCAATTAGAAACTGAAATAAAAAATTTAATTCAAAAAATAGCTGATTTATCAAATCAACGCGAACAAATCAATGAAGCTACCCAACCATTAACCAAAAAAAGAGTGGAAAATACAAAATCACAAGTAAACAATAAGAAACTAATTGAAAGCATCCAATCAGAAACCAAACAAACTACTCAATTCAAAACTATTTATCAAAAAATATCTGACTTACAACAAGCAATAAATTATAATAACGCGAACAAAGAAAACATCAAAGAACTAATAATTAAACATCAAGACAACCCACAAGAAGTTCAAAATCTCAAAAGTTATGATTTATTTTTAGACGGTCAATTAATCCAATTTGATAAACAAATTAAACAACTTCAAAATGAAATTGAAGCAATCAAAAACCCAAATATTGAAAAAATCGCCAAAAAACAAATTACTTTTAAAGACGTTTATGGTATGGAAAGTGAAAAAGAAGAATTAGAGGATTTAATTTTTTATTTTAAAGAATCCAATAACAATTTAGTAAATTTTGACAAAATAAGACCCAAAGGATATTTATTATATGGACCGCCTGGTACGGGAAAAACTTTTTTACTGAAAGCATTGAGTAATGAATGCAACGCCTATTTTATTGAATTTGAACCTTCTAAACTAGATAAAACCTATGTCGGCGAAGGAGTAGAAGAATGGGAAAAGATTTGGATGGAAGCTGAAAGACATGATAAAACTATTATCTTTATTGACGAAATTAGTGGCATGGCTAACCGTGAAGACAAAAATTCTAATAAAACAAGTATTAATATTGTTAATAACATTTTAACTAAATTAGATGGTTTTAACCGTTCTGACAAAAAAATTGTCTTAATGGGAGCTACTAATCACCTAGACCAAATTGATAAAGCCCTCAGAAGTCGTTTTAGCAAAGAAATTAAAATTGATTTAATTAAAGATGAAGAAATTGAAGGTTTCTTAAAATTCTTGATAGAACCTTATCAAATCAGTTATCACACTTACCTTCATTTAAAAGAAATTGCAAACAGATGTAAAGGCAAAAATTACTCTAACCGCGATTTAACAACTATCATTAATGATGCCTATAATAAAACTAATAAATTCAAAACCCTAAATCCAAACCATGAAGTAATGTTACCTTCTGATTTGGATGAAGTAATTGACACTAAACAAAGAATCAACAAATCAATTACAGAAATTAAAGCACGCAGAAAAGAATGTGAAGAACAATATGAATCATGGAAACAAGGTTTTTTAAAATACCTCAAACCTCCTAAAGATGCAAGAATGATTAAAGTTAAATACACTTTCTACGGTCTCAATGGCCTTGGTCGCGGACAGCACCGTAAATACGAGCCAACTGATATAATGCCGTTTATGAAAAACCCTTTTGAAAAATGGGAAGTAAAAGATAGCAGGATTGATTTTTTTAGAACTTTCCATACAAGAAATAAAGATGATGATTCACAATTTGATGATATGTTTATCAACGACCCTTCAAACCACTACACAGAACTCGAATACGAAGGCCCGAAATGGTTAATTGAAGAAGATAAAGACTTCTTCATGGATGAAGTTCGTTGTCATATCATAGACCCCAAATATTCTACATATCCCAAAGATGAAATGAAAAATTACTACCTTCACTTCAACCCAAAACAAAGATATATCACGCTTTACACTAAGAAATTTAATACAAAAAATAATTAAAAATAAATTAGAAAGAGAGAAAATAAAATGGCGAAAAAAATAATCAAAACTAAAAAATCAAAACAAAAACAACCAATTAAAAAAACTATCAAAAAAATAAAAACGAAACTTCCTACTAAAAAAACTAAAAAAATAATTCCAACTCCCAAAAAGACTGTTTCCAAAATTAAAAAAATAAAAAAACCTTCAAAAACTATAATCAAAAAAAATCTCCAACCTACTAAAATAATTGTTGAAACCAAAAAAGAGAATTGGTTTGTAAAATTAATCAAATCAATTGTCAAAATAACCCTTATTTTATTACCATTCATACTAATTGGTGGAGGAATATGGCTTGTAATTTCTAAGTTTTTCCCTGAAGTAGCTGCAAAAATTGGCGGAGTTGTTGATACATGTTGGCAATTTATTAAAGATACATGTCATAATCTAGATGATAAAACAAAAAAAGCTTTAGAAAATGCAGGAATAGACCCCAAATATTCTGCTATTGCATCAAAAGTTTTATGGCTTGTTGGTGGTTGTTTACTTGCGGCTGCATGTTGTTTAATCCCAGGAATTGGCACATTCTTAGGAGGAACAGTTTTAATAAGTACTATCGCTTATATAGGAACTATTACACTTACCGAAAAAACCAACCAAGAACCACCAAAAAATACATCTCCACCACAACAAGTAGAAAACAAAGTAGATAATACAAACAAACAAATTGAACCAGATAAATTAACTGAAAATAACAGAGATTCAGAAAAACAAGAAACTCAAAAAAAAAAAAAAACAACCAAATCAACTGAATTAAATGATGAAACCCCAACTCCTCAACCAACTTTAAAACAACCAATTCATAAACAAAAAGAAATTAACAAAGAAGAGTATAATAAAAGTTTATTGAATCCAGACATGCAAAAACAAGTTGAGGAGTTATTGCAACATGAAAAAGCCAAAAACGAACAATTGTTGCAAGAAAGAAATTATTTTGAAGCTAATTTACAAGCACAACAATTAGAAATGTTAAATATAAAAAATCAAAAAGATAATTTAGAAAAAGAACTAGCAGAACAAAAAAACTTATCAGATGCAGAAAAACAACAATTAACTAAGCAAATTGCGGACATAAATACTAATTTAACATCTAAAAACGAAGAATTAAACAATTTAAAAAAAGACCAAGAAGCCCACGCAGAATTAAGACAAGAATTATATGATGTTATCAATAAAGATAAGGAAAATTTACAACAAAAAACCAAGCAATTAGAAGAACAAAAAAACTTATCAGATGCAGAAAAACAACAATTAACTAAGCAAATTGCGGACATAAATACTAATTTAACATCTAAAAACGAAGAATTAAATAACTTAAATCAAAAATTAGAAGAAGCAGCAAAAAAACAAACTGAATTAAACAATTTTATCCAAACCCAAGAAAATAATTTAGAACAAATCAAAACTTCTAGCGAAGAAAAACAACAAGAATTAAACAATAAAGTTAAAGATATTCAAACCAATTTAAATAGACAAGAAAAAATTACCGAAGACAAAAATAAAGAAATAGAACAAATGCAAAGTCAAAAAATTCAACTAGAAAACCAATTAGCTTCAAATAAACAAGATTTAGACAAATTACAACAAAAAATATTTGATAAAGAAGTTGAATTGGAAGAAAAAGAAAGAAAATTAACTGAACAAAAAGATTTATCAGCAAATGAAGTCAAGCAATTAAATTCAGAAATCAATAACCTAAAAAACAACATCAATCAAGAAAAAGTTAATTTTGAAGTTCAATTATCACTTAAAGAAGGAGAAATCAAACAATTACAAGAAAACGAAAAAAACTTAAAACAACAATTATCAAAAACCCAAACAGAAACTATGAGCCTAAGAGAACAACATGTAAAAACTTTGGAAGAAATCCAAAAACAAATTACAAATTATAAAAACATGGTTTCTGAACTAGAAAATGAAACCCAAAAACTAAAAGAACAAATTGAAAAAAACAATGAAAATGCTAAACAACTACAAAAAGAGTTAAAAGCTAAACAAGCAAAATTAGATGAAATTAACAAAACAATAGGGATTTTAACAGCAAATAAAGATAACTTATTACAAACAATAACATTTTTAGAAAATGACACAACAATAACAGATTGGCAAAAATCAAAAAATCAAAAAGAATATAGTTATGACACTAGTAGTAAAGAAATCCAATTCCCTCGTTTTTGGAATGATAAACCTTTCACATATAAAATTGTTCCAAAGATTGATTTTGATAAAACTGGATTACCCTATATTCCAAGAAGTCTAAGAACATATAATGAGATGATTAGAAGAAATACCATACAAGGAGAAAGTATAGAACTATCCCCAGGTAAATATTATTGCGAACCTTCTATTAATATGAGAAATATACCATATTCCACTAATGGAGCTAATTTAATTTTTAGCGAACCAACCTCACAGACCGAACCACCACAAAATTTAATCAAACTTGATGAAGCAAAAGAAAACTTAAAAAATATATCTCAAGAATTATCAAATTATAAAACTAATTTAAAAAAAACTCAACTAGAATATAATCAATTATTAGAAAATCAAACACCAGATGATAGTTTGCAACAAGAATTAAATAATAAAGCAAATCATATTAAAACTTTAAAAAACGAAATGCAAAAACTAGAAATTAAAGAACAAGGTTTTAGAAGTGAAATTTATACTTTAAAATTAGAAAACAAAAACTTAAAAGAAAAATATACTAATGATTTAACTAAAATCCAACAAGAACTTGATGCAACTAAAACTGAAAACAATCAACTAGAAAAAGAGATGCAAGAGATACAAGTTGAATTGGTTAAAAATGGTAACGTTGATGAAGCATTAGTTAAACAATTAAATCACAAAGAAGCTCAAATAAAAGAATTAAAGGGTAAAATTACTAATTTAGAAGCCAATGAAACTAAATTGCAAGAAACAATCAAACAAAAAGACGAAGAAATTAAACAATTACAAGAAACAATTCAAGAACAAGCAGAACAAATTATAAAATTAACTGCCGAAATTGAAAACAATATAGAAACTTTCAAGCAACAAGCAATGAAGATTCAACAACTAGAAGGGGCAATTGCAGGACTTGAAGATGCAAATGGGGCGATGGGTGGTAATAACAAAGAGTTATTACACGAAATCAATAAACTAAAAGCCCAATTAAAAGCTGAACAAAAAGCGCACGTTGCAACAAAAATAAGATTGGAAAAAAAGATTGTTAAATTGCAAGGCAAAAATTTAAAATTAACCAATGATTCGGAACAATTAAAAGAAAAAGAAAAACATTGGGAAGATGCTGTAAAAAACGTAGGTACTGCGATTACCATAGGTGTTTCCACCAAAGCTGGTGTGATGATGGGAGCTGCTTGGGGAAGTGCTGCGGGGCCTATAGGTACGGTTGTTGGTGGAACTGTTGGTGGTGTAATTGCTGGTGCTGCGGCTGTTTCTAGTAAATGGGATGTAGTTAAAACATGGTTTGGTCGGTAATGCAATTTTTTTGCATTACCAGATTAGATTATGATACAATGATGATAAGTTATAAAAATAAAAAAGGAAGTTAATTATAGGATGGAGTTATTTAAAGTATTAGTTATTATAGGTATTTTAGGAGTTTTTTTTGGATTGGGTCCTTTATTGATTTGGGTTGTTCAAAAACACGTAAATAATAAATTAAATAATGTAGAAAATATTAAATTACAAATTGAAATTGAGACAATAACTAAACAAGAAAAATTAAACCAAAAAATAGCTGAGTTAGTAAATAATAAAGCTTTATCAGTTCAAGAAAAAACTGAATTACAAGAAGAAATAAATACTATTCAAACTGAATTAAACCAAAAACAAGCAGAATTATCACAAAATCAAATGTTGACAGGAAAATTAAAAGCTAAAAAATATACAAAAAGAAATCCAATAAAAGCTATAATTATATATTATATTATCATGCTTTGTATAATTGCTATTTTTGGTGGTTTTATATTTTTAGACAATAAATACGATATAACAAATTCAAAACCCAAAACTTATACTATTTCTGAACCGAAAGTAGAAATTGAATCTGAATGGTTTGAAGGATACCGTTCTAGAGATGATAACTACCAAATTAAGAAATATTATAAAGCAGATGGTTATGACCCCAATGCAGAATTTGGGGCCACAAAAGATTGGAAAGGTAGTCCTTGTCAAAGTTATAGTCATGATGTTAATCACCTTGTTTTGGGCCACCAAATGATTAAAGTTAAATACACTTTCTACGGTCTCAATGGCCTTGGTCGCGGACATCACCGTGAATATGAGCCAAATGATATAATGCCGTTTATGAAAAACCCTTTTGAAAAATGGGAAGTAAAAGATAGCAGGATTGATTTTTTTAGAACTTTCCATACAAGAAATAAAGATGATGATTCACAATTTGATGATATGTTTATCAATGACCCTTCAAACCACTACACAGAACTCGAATACGAAGGCCCGAAATGGTTAATTGAAGAAGATAAAGACTTCTTCATGGATGAAGTTCGTTGTCATATCATAGACCCCAAATATTCTACATATCCCAAAGATGAAATGAAAAATTACTACCTTCACTTCAACCCAAAACAAAGATATATCACGCTTTACACTAAGAAATTTAATACAAAAAATAATGAAAATAATTAAAAAAAGGAGTTTAGTAATTAATGTTTAAATTAAAAAATCAATTAAAAAAATAATTAATATTTTAAAACAACAATAAAATCTTTTAAAAAGTTTTATTGTTGTTTTTTTTATAAAACCCGACAAAACTAGTTTTTTTAACAATAAAGGCTTAAAAAAATAAAGTTATGTTAACAAAACAGAAATGAGCTTAGAAATGGAGAAAAAATTAAAATTATATTCTTTGGATGTTAAATTAAAGGCTGTTTTTGCGAAACAGGAAGGCAAAAGATGTAAAGAAATCCAAAAAAACTTAAAGATTAAAAATCGGAGTCAGATTTATCAATGGGTAGAGTGGTATGAATTAAAAGGGGCGGAAAGGCTAGAACAATCAATTAGAGGAAAAAGAAAGGTTGTTGAAAAAGGGATTAATCCAATTAAAAAGGCAATTAAAAAACAACTAAAAACTAGTTTCAAGAAAAATAGAAAATTATATTTAGACATTATTAATAAATATCAAAAAGAAGTTTCATTAGAACAATTGATTAAATGGTTATCTATTTCAAAAACTAGTTATTTTAGATGGATTAAACAAAGTCTTCATCCTAGACCTCAAAGTGAATTGGAAAAAGCCTTGTTTCAAATATGCAAACAAGGTTCATATATCACAACTGATGGCAAAAGAAAAAGAAGGCTTGGTTATCGCGTGGTTCATCAAAAATTAATTGACCTTAAATTTAAGATAAACGCTAAAACTGTTTTAAAACTGATGCATCAATTTGGGTTATTATCACAAAGAATACAACGAAAACCTCAATATTATTATGATTTAGCTATTCAAAAAGAAAATAATTTAAAAAACCTAATTCAAAACAATTATCATGCCACAAGACCATTTGAAAAATTATGTACTGATATAACTTATATACCTTTTGGGAAAAATAACCAAAAATTATTTGTTTCTGCGATGATGGATTTGTATAACCGCGAAATTATTTGTTACAATATTTCTAAAATTGCTGATGTTGATTTTGTAATTAATACTTTAAAAGTTATTCCTACATTAATAAACCCTTGCATTCTTCATTGTGATAGAGCAAGTGTTTATACTTCTAAAAGATATCAAACTGAGTTAAAAGCAAATAATCTAATAACTAGTTTCTCAGCTAAAGCCATGCCAACTGATAATGCTTGTATGGAGGCATTTTGGGCCAACATGAAACGTGAAACTATCCATTATGAAAAAATGCAAAATTTAGACGAACCTCAAATTATAGAAATTATTACTGATTACATTGAATATTATAATATTTATCGCAAAATGAAAGTCCTAAATTATTTATCACCCAAAGAATTTAAAACTAAAAATATTAATTAATAATTAAAACTATAAGCCCTTCATCATGGAGGGCATTTTGTGTAGGTTTTTTTATAGACCTCAAAAAAAAGGTGTTTTAAAAAACCATAATCACCCCTAAAAACTCAAAATTTCGCCCTTATATGACACTTTTAGTGGGTAGGGAATGATAAATATCAAATCGTAAATATAAAATCATTTAAGAGGTAATATTTTGAATATTTATTTTTTTATAATTAATAAAGTTCTTTAAATCAATTATTTTGTGATTATTGCGTAAAAAAATAATTTTTCTTATATTTTAGCATTGACAAGGATAATATTATAATAGTATAATATATATGGTTAATATATAAAGAAAGAAATAAAAACTATTCAAAAGTTTTTATTTCTTTCTTTATATTACATATACATATATTATACTATTATAATATTATTACTCTATACTTAATAAAATATAAAATTTTTTCTTCAAAAAACCACCAAAAAAAATGGTACTGGTTGAGAACAACAAATTTAGAAACAATTAATATTTTATATTTTGACAAATAATTTTAATTATGTTATAATAAAGGTAATTAATAAACAATTTGGTTTTTCAAAAAATCATATTTTTTTTGGAAAAAAATGTTGTTCTCAAATGGTGCCATTTTTGTGGAGCTTACCAGTATTTGCTCTTTTAAAAGAGGTTTTTTGGTTTGTACTAGATGTTTGGCATGAGCGTAATAAATCATTTTATTCAGTTTCATTTTAGTAGTTGAAGAAGGGTTGTTTTTGACGATATAAAGGGCAACGTCAAAAACGTTAATTTGTTTTGTTTGGTTCATTTTATTTATTTTCCTTTTTGATTTTTTTACCACCAGTCTTTACCGAAAATACCAAATTTTTTATTAAAATTTTGTTTTAATTCATCTTGGTGGATTGTTTCTAAAAGTTTATGATTTGAAAAAAAGTTTTTTAAATCTTCATCTGAAATTGTGCTGTCGTTGTTTTTGTAACGATAATAATGGTATGTTTCGTCCTGTGGGGATTGTTGGTGAGAAATATTAGCTAATTCCTTCCCAGTTTTATCTTTGCATAACAACAAAACTTCATCAATGTTTTTCTTTCTTTTTTCGTCGGTTATTATTTTTTGACTTCTCCCATCACATAATGGTTTTACAATCGGTTTTTCAAAATAATCTTTTAAAACAACATATAATTCTCCAAAAATAGGTCCATATTTCCAGGCTTTTGGATGCTCTAAAATTAATCTTTTTTTGTATTCAATTAAATATTTTACATAAGAAAAATAAATTAATTTGTGTAGCTTCATGTGAGTTAAATTTTGGTTGTTGTTTTTAAATTTTATAATAATATAATTTGCAACATCAAAAACATTAATTTTTTTCGTTTGTTTCATTTGGAACATTTCCTTTCTTTTGGTATTTTATTTTGCCGAGCGTTGTTGTTGTTTTGATTGGAAGAAAAGGTCCTGAAGGGTTTGGTGTTTAATTAAAGTTTTGGTTATGTCTGATGGTATTGTCTTTGTTGTAAATAGTTCGTTTAGTTCGGCGACCTGTTTGTGAGTCATAAATGTAGACATATTTTGTACCATTTGGATAGAAATAAATTGCTTGAATTAAATTGCTTGTTGCAGGGTGGTATTCTTTGATGAATAGTTTTGAGCCGTCTCTTCTGTGTCGGATTAATTTGGTTTGGTTGCCTGTTATGGGGTCGTATTCGATAATGTCTTCGGTGTAACGGTTTCTTTGTTTTTTTATTTTTTGCATTTTTTTATGTTTCCTTTCGTTTGGTATTTTTTTTATTTAAGAAAATTTGATATTTTTATAAAGATATTGTCGTCATCCTAAGAATCAATAAAATAAATTCATATGAAAAAATATAGTCAATTATTTTATCTACAAAATGAGAAACAAAGAACAACCAAAACAAATATGAAAAGAACGAAGAAGTATGAGAGTGAAAATAACAAGCGAGAATAGAAAACGATAAGGTTTTTAAACAAAAAGATAATATTTTTTTAATTTTCATGTTATCGGCTCCTTTCTGATTTATTATCTGAAATTGTTGGCATGTTTGTGATGCTGTGCACCAGGAAATGGGGTTTTACAAGAAAAGACCGCTAAAAATAGCGGTCTTATTCTTTTTCTTTTCCCATGATTCTTAAAAGAAGGTTTACAATTCTTAAAAAAATGCTAATTAAAGTAGCGGCAAAAGCTAATGATACTTGCCATTCATATTTTTCTGGTAATCCTTGTTGAATCATTTGTTCAGTATAATCAAAATGAATAGCTAAATACATTGATAAAAAACCTAACATAAATAAACTTAAAGGAATGGCCAAAATACTGTAATATAAAATATTTTCAATTGTGTCCACTCCAAAAAGAACAAAAAACAGACGAATTAAATAAGTGAAAAATAAAGCGATTGAAATTCTTTGCATAATTGTTGTAAATCTTTGAGTAACTTTTAAAGTATCTTTATAATAAGCATGAGCCATTACACAAAAAATAATCAAAGTTGAGAAAAGTGCGATAAAAACTATTTCTAATAAATTAGAATATATGCAATTAATGAAATGGAAAAAAATTCCTATTGTCAATCCTTCTAGAACAGCAAAAAGACAAGAACACAGACGCGACATTTCTACACGTAGCATTGCAGCGATATAAAATATGCTAGTTGCAAAAGATGAAGTTAGAAAAATTACTTTTATCATCCATAAGTAAGGAAACTTTAATTGAGTCATTTTAAAAAGACTAAAAAAAGTCCCTGCAGTAAAAGAGGTGATTAATAAAAGTAAAATTGTTTTAAAAGCGACACCTTTGCGTGAAGCTTTGCGTTTGTAATCGGTTGTATCAGAAGAAGAAAGGAAATTATCATTAATTTTTTTAAATAAATCGTTAACTTTAGTGTTGTTGTTTGATTTCATTTTAAGTTACCTCTATAATAAATTTAATTTTATACTTTTTAAAGTGTACTTATATATTATTTTTTTTGGTTTTTTTGTGTTTCGGTTGTTTGCCGAGTGTTGTTGTTTTGTGTGGTTTGTTTGTTAAAGAGAAAGGCCCGCTAGCGCGGACCTTGTGAAATTTTGATATTTTATTATTTTCTTTTTTTGCAGTTATTAAAAGACATAAGTTAAAAAAGGATTATTAATGATTTATTAGTTTTTAGGGTCTAAAAAGACGATATGTTTAATAACAACTCTTACGTATGTTTTGGTTTCTTTGTTGTTATTGGTGTACTTTTGGACGTCGATTGGTCCTTCGGCGTATATTCTGGAACCTTTGCGTGTGTTTTGAGATAGGTTGTCGGCTTGCGTGCGGAAAGCGACGCAGGGTACGTATTGCACTTTATCTTTTATATTTACAGCTAAGTCAAAATCAACTTTAGCAATTCGTTCTCCTTTGCTGTTTAAAAATTCTTTTTTTGGGTCTTTTGTTAGACGGCCGATTAATTGGGTTCTGTTTAACATTAGTTATTTTCTCCTTTTTTTGAATATTTTTTGTAATTTAATAATGCCATTTTCTCGGAGCTTAAATACCTGTCTCGGAGAAAAGTTTTCATTGTATTTCTTTTTTAATTCTTCCGCAATTTCTTCGGTGGAGCGAATAACTTTATTGTTATCTTCAACATCTTTTGCAGAAATTCCAAGACTTAATTTGATTACATCAAATTGCTTGGGAGTTAAATTTTTAGTTAATATTAGCACAAAGATGTCGTGATGCGCTTGTTTAAGCCATAGTTGATGAGGCGTAAGGATTTTGCTCCATTTGGGTTGTGTTGCTTCTTCCCATTCTTCAAAATCAACTTTATTTATTTTTTTATTGTTTTGCCGAGGCATTGCTGCTTGGTGGCATTTTTTAATGAGGTCTCTGATGTGAGATTTGATGTTTTTTGAAGCATAATAAATAAACTGGTCAATGTCTACTTGAAAATCATACCCTTCGAGGGCATTGATTAAACCTAAAACGCCTTCTTGAAATAAATCTTGTCTTTGAAGTATTGAGGGGAAGTATTTGAACTTACTAACTATTTTATTAACTAGTGGGTAATAAATTTCTACAAGTTGATTTCTGATTTGCAAATTTTTTTTATTTTTTAAAAATTCTTGAAATAATTCTTTTTTTCTATTTTCATCTGTCGGCATTGTTCTCCTTTCTAAAAAAACGTTTTTTTAGAAAAGATAGAAAAATTATTATTATTTAGTTTTGGGTACAAAAAAAGACCGACTAAAATAAGTCAGTCTTAAAGAATTTTTAAAAAATAAAAAGTGTCCGAATTTTTTCAGCAGCCCACAGTTTTATAACACTTTACTAACACTTCACTAACACTTTTATAACACTTCACTAACACTTTTATAACACTTTGCTGCCTAATATTTTTCTGTTAAATACTATCTCAAACGCCACGTGATATTTTATATTTTATATCGATAATGATAATGATAATCGATATTTTATATTATCGGTATTTTCTTTTTAATCATTTTCATTAACGATATAAATAACTCTCTTCAAGTTTTTTTAAAAATTTCCGATGCGTTCCTAGCCTAAAAATATTCAAATCCAAAAATGAGAAAAATCTAAGAGCCCTCAAGGGCTCAGATAAAGCATAAACCACTTGAGGGAAAAAAATAGAATAGAAAAAGAACCCCCCCAGTTCCGCACAACCCCCCCTTTTTTTCACTCAATTCAATAAATAATTTTTAAGTTCCAAAAAAAACCACCCCTCTATCACACAATTAATTGAATAAAGTTTTTGTATTTTATGCAATTGATAATTTAATTTATAACAAAACCCATAAAAAACCAATAAAACAAAGGAGAATAAACAAAATGAATAAAAATAAAACCTCTTTTGATGCGTTTTTACTCATCAAAAATATCAAAGGAATAAATTACATATCAAATTTTCTTCAAGTTCATAAAGGGACTATCAAACGTTGGGAAACACAAAAATCAATCCCTAAAAATTATGATGCAGATTTTCGAAAAATGATGAATCAAATTGAAATCGAAGACCCTACCATTAATATAATAAAAATTTCAGACAACAATTTAACAAACGAGAAAAAATTTGATGAATTTTATACAACCCACGACACCGCTTTAAATTTTTTTAAAGTTTTAAAAAGCAAAATGATAGAACTAAAAGTAAATTTAGATGAATACACTTTCATTGAACCCTCAGCGGGCAATGGAAGTTTTTATAATTTAATTCCACCAAATAAAATAATTGGGGTTGATTTCAACCCCAACATTAACAAAAATTACATTATTAAAAATTATTTAGATTTTATTCCTGAAAAGAAAACCAAAAATATCGTTTTCGGAAACCCTCCATTTGGCCTAAGAGGTAATTTGGCCTTACGATTCATAAACCATTCATACCAATTTGCCGACATTATTGCATTTATTTTGCCTCCTCTATTTGAATCAGATGGCAAGGGTTCGCCTAAAAAAAGAGTTGTTGGTTTTCAATTAATGCATTCTCAAAAACTTCCTTTATCATCATTTGAATATCCCGATGGCAAGAAAGTCAAGGTGGCAACAGTTTTCCAGATTTGGACTAAAATCAATACTCACCTTCTACTATCCTCAACCCCTAAAACAGCCAACAATTTTGTAAAAATTTATTCTTTATCCGATGGCCTTACCCCATCTTCCATCAGAAATAAAAAAATGTTAAATCTATGTGATGTTTATTTACCCAGCACTTGTTTCAAAGGAATGAAAGCTTACGAATCATTCAACCTCCTTCCCAACAAAAGAGGATATGGAATCAAAATTCTCAAAAACATCTCTGAAATCAAAGCCCTTCTTTTGAATCACGACTGGACTAAAACAGCCTTTTTATCTACCAATAGTGCTTTAAATTTACGCACAAGCTTAATAACGAAAGTAATAACTGAGGCTGGTTATAGTGATTAAACAAACAACTATTGAATAATAATATTTATTTCATTGAATAATTTTTGTCACAAATATGTTATAATATGTTACAATGGTTTTTGTAATTGGCAAAAACATATGGAGATAATCGATGTCAGAAACACAAAAAATGCAAAAATTAAATAACAAAATAATATTATTACAAAATATGATTTCTCAAATTAAAACCATTGATAAAGAAATTGTTTTTAAATTAGTTAAACGTTTTTTCAAAACTCTCAATTTATCTACCATCCTAAGAACAATCAAAATCAACCGCAGCACTTATTACTATTGGCTAAAAAATCAAGAAAAGAAACGATTACAACGCGAAAAATACCTTTTACAACAAAAACGTATCCAAGCTTTATGTTCTCGTTATCAATATTTTTACGGATATCGTAAAATAACTCATTTATATCAAAAAACTTTCAACGAACAAATCGCCAAAGAAAAAGTGTATCAAATTATGAAAGAAAATAATATTTGCTGCCGTTTAAGAATAAAAAAAGTCAAACGTGCATATAAAAACAACTTAAAACCTAAATTAAGTATAGCACCCAACCTTATCAACCGCGATTTTATTGCAACCAAACCGCTTCAAAAATTATTTACCGACATCACATTTTTCCCAACTCCTGAAGGTTTTGTTTATTTTTCTGCCATCATTGATTCTTTTAACAATCAAATAATCGCCTACCACACCTCAAACCGCCAAGATAAAGAATTAATTTTAAATACAATCAAAAAATTACCCCCACTAAAAGACCCTTGTGTTATTCATTCCGACCGCGGCACGGTTTACCAATCGCTCAAAGTACAAAATAAACTAATTAAAAAAGGCCTTTTAATCAGCATGTCCAGCAAAGCAACCCCACGCGATAACGCCGTGATTGAAAACTTTTTCGGCCAAATGAAAAGTATTTTATTCAACCAACATCCGTTTTTATTTCAACAAGAAGCACACGAAATTAAAAAAATTATCAATCGCTTCCCTTCTTTTTGGAATAAAAGATGGATGTTGGCTAAATTAAATAATTTATCGCCTTTAAAATATTCTCAATCCTTCAGATAATATTTTAATTAATGATAAAATCAACTGCAACCTTTTTTAAAGAGAGGTTGCTTCACTGTACATTTTTTTGAGCAAAAATACCCTTGCAAAAACACAAAACATCAAAAAAACGTGATTATTGTGTAAAAAAATGCACACCCCTTCATTTTCGAGGGGAATTTCGATGCTTTTTTGCCTATATATAGAGTGAAGGGATAAAAACATATCTTTTGAAACGAGCAAAATATTAAAAAACTTATAGACAATTTTTTATTTTAATTATTTGTTTTGTTGATTTGAAGAGATATGAAATTATCTATTATTTTTTAGTTTTAAAGAATATTTTTAAAACAAAAAAATGTCTAAAAAACATCATCTCCCCAGGCCTTTTAATCAGCATGTCCAGCAAAGCAACCCCACGCGATAACGCCGTGATTGAAAACTTTTTCGGCCAAATGAAAAGTATTTTATTCAACCAACATCCGTTTTTATTTCAACAAGAAGCACACGAAATTAAAAAAATTATCAATCACTTCCCTTCTTTTTGGAATAAAAGATGGATGTTGGCTAAATTAAATAATTTATCGCCTTTAAAATATTCTCAATCCTTCAGATAATATTTTAATTAATGATAAAATCAACTGCAACCTTTTTTAAAAAGAGGTTGCTTCACTGTACATTTTTTTGAGCAAAAATACCCTTGCAAAAACACAAAACATCAAAAAAAACGTGATTATTGTGTAAAAAAATGCACACCCCTTCATTTTCGAGGGGAATTTCGATGCTTTTTTGCCTATATATAGAGTGAAGGGATAAAAACATATCTTTTGAAACGAGCAAAATATTAAAAAACTTATAGACAATTTTTTATTTTAATTATTTGTTTTGTTGATTTGAAGAGATATGAAATTATCTATTATTTTTTAGTTTTAAAGAATATTTTTAAAACAAAAAAATGTCTAAAAAACATCATCTCCCCAAACCCTCCAACAAGAATGGTTAGCGACCCAACCCAAAATGAAAAGATATGACATTCCTGTTTTATCGAAAGAAAGTATCCCTGAAATCCTAAAATATTTCAACATTAAAACTTCTGCTTATGGTTTGGATGAAAAGCCTACTTATAATCCTTATGCCAAAAATATTTTCTACTGGGAACTCAAAAATCCTCCTACAGGATTAATCTGTGTTTATTTCAAAACCAGAAAAAACCCTTTTAAAATTAAATATCCCAATGATGACGATGAATACACCCTAGATGACCTTTTAAAATACGAAATCGCTATTGAGGAAGCTTTTGTCTTTTGGGATGCACAACAAAAAACTCAGGAAGAAAAGGGCAATATGGAATTAATCATCATCAATCTCTTTTTTGACCAAAGCAAAGAAGAAGCGATTAATAATTACTTAATCAAAAACCAAATTATCCAAGAACCCAAACTAATTAAATTAGGTTGTTATAATCCCACTCCTAACACTGGTTTGGTTGTTCCTTTACCTTTAGGAGAATTTAATGGTATTGAGATTGCTGCTATTTACTTTGATGATGGGGTTCGTCTGTTCCCCGAAAACCAAAAAACTAGATCTTTAAAATATATAATAGAACGTCTAGAAGAAATGATAAAAGACTACCAAAATGATTTAATTCAAACTGAAAATGAAATAATAAAAGAGTTATTGCCAAAAAAAATTGAATCTTTACAAGAAAAAATTAAAGAACTTTACCAAGAAATCATCAACCACCAAACTTACACCATTGAAGATTTATTGAAACTCTAAAATGGCGCCAAAAACATCTATCTTTTTTCTTTCAATACTCAAAAAAGAATTAAAAGTATCGAATTACCTGATGCTATTGATCCTTACCAAGCTATTCGCTACTGGAAACGAGAAAACAACCTTTACACTTTTCCTCCTCTAGTTCAAGAAGATGACTATGAAGAACAAAGCGAAAATCGTGATGCTGGTTTTGAAATTAATTCTCCTGCTTATAAAAAAATTTCTATTCTTTTCCCGATTAAAATAGTCAAACATACTTTTGAAACTACTGATTGTTGTTATTTTGTAGTTTGTAAAAATGATACACTCCAAATTAAACTTGCCCAACAATATCGTGATGCTTATGTAAATTGGTTAAAGCAATGTGAAATTAAACCTGGCATTTCTTATTCAGTTGGATAAATAAGAGATAAATTTGGTCGTTCATCAAGAGACATTTATAATGAAGAAGGGAGAAAATGTAGGTATTATTATGTTACAAATACTTTCATAGATGATTGGTACGTCAATGGGAGTGAATGTTCTGGCTCAAACAATACTTTTTCTAATTTTTATGACACCACTCCGCCACCCAAAAAACCTCAAGAATTAAATATTAATTGATATTAAGACCTTCTAATGAAGGTCTTTTTTTATTTTTTCTCATTTTTGTTAAAATCAAAAAAATAATTTGTGTTCTAATAAAGAAGAAGTCAAAAAAAAGAAATTAAAACTTATAATTGAAAATATTATTTTTTTAATTTCAAATAACTACTTTTAGAATAAAAAATACCCCCCCTAAATCAAACATGCCTCTTTAACGCATTATTTTGCCTCTCTCGCTGTGATTAAATTACAATTAATGGTTTAACATTAGTGATTGATTTATATCCCTTTAAATCCAATTTAGCCTTTAAGTGACCTTCAAAAAACCTTGTAAATACGTACTTTTAATTTTTACAATTTTACCTTTAATTTCAACGAAGCATTTTTTTAATCTAATTTAGTCCCCTTTAACTAGGGGTCTTTTTTTTATACCTAAATCACAAAAAAAGGAGGTTTTAAAAATGTCAAAAATAACTAAAATCCCCTTTATCTAAAAAATTAATAATTATGTTATTAATTATTATCTTCAATTTTGTCCCTTCCATCAATACTCATTCTTCTTTTTTTCATAGTCAAAACAAAACCAAAATTAAATTAGCAGATTACAAAACCCTCCAACAAGAATGGTTAGCGACCCATGATTGCATTTAATCTTCAATCATTTTTTTCTTTTTTTCATCAGGTTCCAATATTTCAATAGATGAATTATTTGCAAAAATTGATCAATATGAAATCCAAAAAATAACTTATGTTAATAAACGTAGTTGGCAAGAAGGTTTTTGCCGTTTGATGGTTATAATTGATAAATTTGGGGAAGTGTTTTCTTGTAAATTAAGACAATTGTCGCAAAACACTTTTGACCAAAAAGTGGCAAACCTTAAAATGAAAGATTTTGAAATTAGTGAAGTGCCATATTTTGATTTCTTGAATTTCTTTTTCAAATCAATCTTGTTTTTATCTTCTTTAATTTTTTTGATTTATGGATTCTTTAATATTAAACGAATAAGAAAAAGTTTACAAAAAACCTCTATCTTAATTTACATTAAACAGAGAAAGAATAAAATAAAAGAAGTTTATTTAATCCAATTATAACTTTTTTAAGTTATAATTAATTGTAGTCTTAATAAAAAAAAGGAGTTATTAAAATGTTAACAAAAAAAGTTATCAGTTATCAAGGGCAAAATTTTTCTGATTTTATTAACCGTGAAGGTTTGGTTCTTGTTGATTTTTTTGCTGTATGGTGCCCTCCATGTCGCAAATTAGAACCTATTTTAGAAGAGGTCGCGCGAGTTCAAAGAGAAGTATTTTTTGCTAAAGTTGATATTGATTTATTTCGAGAAGTAACCTTGGAGCAAAAAGTTGCAAGCTTTCCAACTCTTATTTTGTATAAAAACCAGAAAGAAGTAGCTAGAAATAACGGTTTCTTAGATAAAGAAGAATTATTATCTTTTCTCCAAAAACATAAATAATGTTATCATGTTCCAATAAAAATAAAATGAATGGTTTCTTTTTAGTTCACAAACCTTCCCAACTCACTTCTCATGATGTAGTTTATCAAATTAAAAAAAAATTTCACCTTGATAAGGTGGGTCACACAGGAACACTAGATCCTTTAGCGTCAGGACTTTTAATTGTTTGTGTTGGTAAGGCCACAAAGTTATCTTTTTTGTTTGATGGCCTTGACAAAACTTATCAAGGAACTTTTATTTTT
This sequence comes from Candidatus Phytoplasma australiense, assembly GCA_000069925.1. Taxonomy (GTDB): domain Bacteria; phylum Bacillota_I; class Bacilli_A; order Acholeplasmatales; family Acholeplasmataceae; genus Phytoplasma; species Phytoplasma australiense. Next base: position 805,621 of record AM422018.1, on the reverse strand, counting down.
AATCGCAAATATGATACTTTAGATGTGACAGGTAAGTTATTGGATACTAAAGTAAATATTTTAAACCAACAATTAATCCAAAAAACTTTTGCCTCTTTTCATCAAAAAAGTTATTTCCAAACACCTCCTATGTTTTCAGCGATCAAAGTCAATGGCCAAAAAATGTATCATTTAGCTCGCAAAAATAAAATCATTGACCTTCCACCTAAAAAAGTTATGATTAATCATTTAGAAACCCAATCTTTATTAAAAAATGATCAAATTGATTTTTTAACAACAGTTTCTAAAGGAACTTATATTCGTAGTTTGGCGCAAGATATAGCTTCAAAAATGAATACTTATGGTGCACTACTTTCTTTGAAACGTGTGGCTATTGGACTTTATTTATTGCAAAATGCCAAAACAGTGGATGATTTAACCAGGGATGATTTTATTTTGGATTCTTCTTTATTTGAATCTTGCGATAAAATTATTTTAAATGACTATTTAATTAAATTAGTTCAAAATGGTGTTTATTTAGATCAAAGGCAAACAACAACTGAAAAACCTTTTATTGTGCAAGATAGTAACCATAATTTGATTGCTTATTATGATGTTTTGGAAAAAAATAAATATTATCCGCGGTATTTTTTTAAATAATGAATATTTTTAGTTTTAAAATGACTAAGATGACTAATGAAAGTTTGAAATATTGTTTATGGAAAGATTACAAAAATTTATAGCATCAGCTAATTTAGTTTCTAGAAGGAAAGTAGAAATTTTAATTTTACAAAAAAGAGTAAAAGTAAATAATCAAGTTGTTTCTCAATTAGGCACTAAGGTTAAAGCTTCTGATGTTGTTACTTTAGATGATGTTTTAATTAAAAAAACTACTTTATTTTATTATTTACTTAACAAACCTCAAGGATACCTTTCAACTACTAAAGATGATAAAAAAAGGCCCACCGTATTAGATTTAATCAAAGAGTCTCAAAACCAAAGATTATATTCTGTTGGAAGATTAGATTTTAATACCACAGGTTTAATTTTAATTACTAACGATGGCGAGATGACTCAAAAATTAACTCATCCTTGTTTTGGTATTCCTAAAGAATATCATGTTAAAATAAATGTTTTTTTAACTAAAAAAGACCTTTCGTTGTTGCTTAAAGGTGTTATTATTGATCACAATTATTTATCAATTCCCAAAGAAATTAATATTTTAAAACAACGTTATTTACCCAAACCATCTACTTGGCTTAAAATAGTAATCACTGAAGGAAAAAACCGTCAAATAAGAAAAATGATGGAAGCTTTAGGATATCAAGTTTTAAAATTAAGACGTTATAGTTATGCTTTTTTAACTATTGAAGGATTAAAAACAGGTGCTTATCGTCTTTTAAAAATTCACGAAATCAAAAAATTAAAAATTTTAACTAATAAAAACTAAAATGATTTTTTTAAGGAGTCAATATTTTGTATGCAAGGTTTTAAATTAGCAATTGATGGGCCTGCTGGAGCGGGTAAAAGTACCGTTTGTCAAAAACTGTCACAAAAATTAGGCTGGGAACATATTGATACTGGTGCAATGTTCCGTGCTTTAACTTTGTATTTGTTAGAAAATAAAATTCAAATACAAAATGAGCAGTTTCTTAATAAAGCTTTAACAAAAGTTGAGATTGTTTATTTAGATAATAAAATTTTTTTGAATCAAGAAGATGTTTCTTTAAAAATTAAAAATTATATTGTAGAAAAAGATGTTTCTGTGATTGCTTCTTTGCCTGCAGTAAGAAAAAAATTATTAACTTTACAAAAAGGAATTTGCAAGAAAATACCTTATTTAATTATGGACGGTAGAGATATAGGAACAGTTGTCATTCCTGATGCAGATTTAAAAATTTTTTTAACAGCCAATATCACCCAAAGAGCTTTAAGAAAGCAAGAAGAATTGAAAAAAAAAGGTACCCAAATGGAAATACATGACATCATTGAGCAATTAAAAAAACGTGATTATCAAGATTATCATCGTAAATTATCGCCCTTGCAAAGGTCTTCTGAAGCTTTATTGTTAGACACCACGAAATTATCAATCGATGAAGTGGTTATGCAAATACAAGACTTAATTAACAAAAAAACCTCTCCATGCCTAAAATAGCTATTGTGGGGCGACCCAACGTTGGTAAATCAAGTCTTTTTAATCGTCTTATCGGTAAAAGACAAGCAATCACGCACCACAAAGAAGGAATAACTCGCGATCGTATTTATGCTCAAGCTAATTGGTTAACCAGAACTTTTGATGTAATTGACACTGGAGGGATTGAATTCCAAGCAATTCCTTTTTTAGAGCAAATTAAACAACAAGCTCAATTAGCTATTGATGAAGCTGATGTTATTATTTTTGTGGTCGATGGTAAAACCGGTTTAACTCAAAGTGATCATTATTTGGCCAAAATTTTATATCAAACTAAAAAAAAGGTTCTCTTAGTTGTTAATAAAATTGATAATCATGATTTATTATCTAATATTTATGAATTTTATGCTTTAGGTTTTGATGCCCCTTTGCCTGTCAGTGCTTTGCATGGAGTTGGAGTTGGAGACCTTTTGGACAAAATTATTTTTCATTTAGATTTTTCTAAACCATCTTTACAAGCGACCGAAAATGAAACCGACAACGTTATTAAATTTTGCATCATTGGCCGCCCTAATGTTGGTAAATCAACTCTTACAAATTCTTTATTGTTTTCTCAAAGGATGGTAGTTTCTGACATCGCAGGCACTACTACCGATGCTATTGACACTTTTTTTATCAATGAGGGACAAAAATACCAAATTATTGATACTGCAGGAATTAAAAAAAGAGGCAAAATATACGAACAAGAAGATAAATATAGTGTTTTAAGAGCTTTACAAACTTTGGCTAATTGCGATATTGCTTGTTTAGTAATCGATGCTCAAGCAGGCATTTTAGAACAAGATAAAAACATTGCAGGCCTCATTTTAGAACATCATAAGTCATATATTATTATCGTTAATAAATGGGATTTAATTTCAAAAGAAACGAATACTATGAAAAAATTTGAAGATCAAATTCGCCAAGAATTTAAGTTTTTGCCAGATGCTCCTATTATTTTTTTATCAGCTTTCAAAAAAAACCGCCTTCAATCCCTTTTCCCTATTTTAAAAAAAGTTTTTCAAAATTATCAAAGTAATTTTAGCACTCATCTTTTGAATGATATTTTGCAAGAAGCAACTATTATAACTCCTCCTACTTGTTTTAATCAAGGAATAGCTAAATTTCGATATATTTTTCAAATTAAGTCTAAATCACCAGAATTTCTTTGTTTCGTGAACGATCCTAAATATATTCATTTTTCTTATGAAAGGTTTTTAAAAAACCAATTTCGTCAAAAACTTTCTTTAGAAGGCACTCCACTTAAAATTGTTTTTCACAAAAAAAAATAATCAAGGCTTCTTGTTAGGGGCCTTTTTTTTGAAAAGAAATTATGTTTTTGAATATAAAACCCTTTAATAAAAAAAGTTTTTAAATGTGGGTTATAATTAAAGATAAATTAAAAAAACAACTTTTTAATTTTTATTGCTTGATTTTATTTTTTGTTTTGTTATAATGTTATCAGGCTTAATAAAATTAAACAATTAAATAATAAGTTTTAAGCTTTAAATCCATCGTCTTTCTTTGGCTTCAAAAAATTATAAAATTAGTTAAATTATTCAAATCAAATTAAAGGGAGCGTTATATGAATAAAAAGGAACAATTTTTACAAATTAGTCATCTTAACAAAGATGAAGTCCTTAAGCATTTAAATACTAGTTTTGAAGGGCTTACAAGTAAAGAAGTTTCAGAGAGACAAAAAATTCATGGTAAAAACATTATTAAACAAAGCGCTTCTTTTCGTTTTTGGAAGCAATTAATTAAACAATTTATATCTGTTATGGCTTGTTTATTATGGCTTGCAGCCTTTTTAGCTTTTAATTTCGGCGACAAACCTATAGGAATATCTATCGTTTTGGTAATTGTAATTAACGGTTTATTTTCTTTCTCTCAAGAATATAAAGCCGATAAAGTCTTGTCTTCTTTAGGGGCTATGATTCCTAAAAAAGTACAAGTTTATAGAAACCAAAAAATCCAGATGGTTGATACCACCGAATTAACTATTGGCGATGTTATCTTTTTGGAAACAGGAAGCCAAGTTCCAGTTGATGCACGCATTATTCAGGCCAATAGTCTTTTTGTTGACAACTCAATGTTATCAGGAGAAACCATTCCTTTAAATCGCACTGAAGCTCCTAACACTCAAGATAATCGTGTTGTTTCAGAAATACCTAATTTAGTTTATGCTGGTACCACAATAACACAAGGAAGTTGCTTGGCAGTTGTTTATGCTATTGGTAACGATACTCAAATTGGTGAAGTTTCTGCTCTATCGCAACAAATTAACAAAGGAAAAAGCATTTTAGACCAAGAAATGCATCGCATCGTTAAAAAAGTAAGTCTTATTGCTATTATCGCTGCTGTACTTGTTTTTGTTATTTGTTATGCTAAAGGATTCGAAACACCAGAAAAAACTAAATTTGCAACTGCTTTTTTATTTGCTGTAGGAATGCTTGTTGCAAACATCCCTGAAGGATTATTACCAACAGTAAGTTTGAGCTTGGCTTCTGGTTCTCAAAGAATGGCGAAACAAAACGCTTTAGTGAAAAAAATTTCTTCTTTAGAAACATTAAGTTCTACTACGGTTATTTGTACTGATAAAACTGGTACTCTAACTCAAAATCAATTAACGGTTAGAGAGATTTTAACCCCAGATGGATCAGTAAAACTTGAAGGATCAGGTTATAACGACAAAGATAAATTTGTTATTCCTGAAAACAATAAGATGAAAAAAGGAGTTGAAAAATTTTTAATCGCTTCTGTTTTGTGTTCCGAGGCCAAATTAACACCAAAAACAAAAAATCCTCATCAATATGAATTACTTGGTAATCCTACCGAAGGGGCTTTGTTAATTGCTGCCAAAAAATATGGTTATAATTTAGAAGAAATTAGAAATAATTTAGAGACCTTCAAACTTAATCCTTTTACTTCAGAACGTAAAAAAATGAGTGTTTTAGTCAAAAATAACCATGAAAAATCATATGATACAAACTCCAAATATTTATTCATCAAAGGAGCTCCTAATATTGTTTTGTCTCAATGTTCTATGCAATATAAAAACCAAAAAGTAACCCCTTTTAGTTCTTCAGAAAAAGATTCTTTTTTAGCAAAAAACGATGAATTCGCCAATAAAGGCTTTCGTGTTTTAGCATTAGCTTATAAAAAAATCGAGCAAAATGAACCTTTAGAAGAAGACATGGTTTTCTTAGGTTTTGCTATCAACTATGACCCACCAAGAGAAGAAGTAAAAGAAGCAGTTAAAAATTTAATTAAAGCCAGTCTTAAAATTACTATTATTACTGGTGATTATGGCCTAACAGCGACTGCTATCGGTAAACAAGTAGGCATTATTAAAGATGAATTTATTAACTTAAATGGATTTGATCTTGATAAAATGTCTTTAACACAATTGCAAGATGTTTTAAAACAAGAAAAACCTGTAGTTTTTTCTCGCACAACACCTAAACACAAATTAAAAATCGTTCAAGCTTACCGTAATAATGGCGAAGTGATTGGCGTTACTGGTGATGGCGTTAATGATATTTTGGCTTTAAAAGCAGCCCACATTGGAATTGCAATGGGTAAATCTGGTACAGATGTTGCCCGTAATGCAGCAGATATGATTTTATTAGACGATAATTTCGCAACTATTTCAAAGGCGGTTTTAGAAGGTCGTTGTATTTACGAAAACATTAAAAAATTCATGACTTATGTTTTCGCTTCTAATATACCTCAAATTTTTCCTTTCATCGCAATTGCTTTTTTAGGTGTTAACAAACCTTATTTATATGTTTTACAAATTTTGGCAATTGATCTTTTGACAGATTTAATCCCTGCGATTGCTTTAGGCGCTGAAGTGAGTGATAATAGTTTATTGACTCAAAAACCACGAAGCAAAAATGACCATTTAATGGATAAAAAAATTCTTAAACGTAGTTACGGCTTTTTGGGGCTAATAGAAGGAATTATTTCTTTATTCTTGTTTGTCCTTTTCTATCGTTTTATTGCTAAAGATAATTTCTTATTAGCTTCTACAATGGCTTTTGGTTCAGTTATTTTTTCTCAAGTGGGTAATGCTTTTGCTTGTCGTTCCAATAAACTTTATTTTTGGCAAACTTTAAAAAAACCTAATAAGATTTTATATTGTGGTATTTTCATTGAACTTTTATTTTTTGTTTTGATAACTAATAATTTGAATTTGAGTAGTATTTTTGAAACTACATCAATAAAATTCCATCATTATTTAATTTTGTTATTGTGTCCTTTTATTGTTTTATTATTTGATACAATTTCTAAAAAAATTCTTTCTCTCAAATCAAAAAAATAAAAAAATTGAATTAATATAAAAAAAGAGACTTTTTACGGGTCTCTTTTTTGCTTTTAAAAGTTTTGTGCTGTACTTTTTTTTAATAAAATGATAAAATAAAGTAGAAGATTTTTTCTTTTTATTTTGTTGTCGTCTTTTTGACTTTTTTACTATTTATGTATAGCGAAGAGATAAAATATTAAAAAAATGTCTTTTGAAGCTAATAAATTATGAAAAACGTGATTATTGCGTAAAAAATTCGTATCTTTTCATTTCGCTTGAAAAAAATGTACAGCAAAAGAACCTTTTTAAAAGGTTGTAATTAATTATCGTTATAGGGATGAAGTATTGATTTAGTTAAAATTCTGGTTAGTGGAGCGTCATATAAATGTTAGTTGTTGAGAAGAATTACTATATAATTTAAAACAATTTTTTTATGCTATAATGAAGAAAAAGTATAAAAAAAGGAATAGAAAAGGAATAATAAAAAATGTATCGAGTTGATAGAAATAATTTTTTCAAAAATGAAAAAAAATCTACTATTTATACTCCTAGTTGGGTATCGCAATTTCTATATGATATTTTATCACCTCAAATCAAACGTGGTTTGATTTTTGACCCCTGCGTTGGTGAAGGATCTTTATTATTGCCTTGGAAAGAAAAAGGTTTTGATGTTTTGGGGGTTGATATAGAAAAAACTTCTTTTTCTAATTTAATTCATAAAAATTTTTTAGAATTAAGTCAAAAAGATTTAAAGAAACAAAAAATATCTTTGGTAATAACAAACCCACCTTTTAATTTAGATTTTAAAACTAAAAGTTATGTTAAGGAAAAATATGGTGGTCGTCCATTATTACCTGAGTTATGGTTAAAAAAAATAATTGAAATTTTTGGCAAAGATATTCCAATTGTTTTATTCACACCTTATGGCTTTAGACTTAATCAATCACTAAATAGCAAACGATTACAAAAATTTGTAAATCAAGAATATCCCGAAATCTCTTCTATTATTAGTCTTCCCAAAGACGTTTTTGAAAACGTTGTTTTTCATTCAGAAATTTTAATTTTTAATGTTAATAATTTAAAACCGCATTATTTTTGTAGAGGAACAATGATTTAAAATGTCTAATTCAGAACAATTAAGAAAAAACATTAAACAACACAAACCTAAAAATAATAAATCTAAAAAAGATGATAAATTAATTTATGCCGCCATGATAGATGTTAAAAATTATTTGGAATGGCGTTTTAAAGACTTTTTGGCTAACAACCCTTTTTATATTATCCATGAAAAACAATTATCCATTGGTTTTATGAAGGATATTATTTATAAAAAAGGTATTAGAAAAATAACTGATTATGAAGAGGATAAAATTTTTGATAATCGCACTATTAAACCAGATGGGGGAGTTTTGCTTTTGAAATCATATTCAGATAATGATTTTTGTAAGGTTTTATTGGTTTCAGAAGTGAAAAGACAAGGAACTAATGATAAATTACAAGAAGAAGGAAAACCTAAACAATCAAGAGGAAATGCAGTTGAAAGGTTAGGAAAAAATTTAACTGCAATTAAATCTATGTTCATGCATGAACTTATTACTCCATTTGTTTGTTTTGGTTGGGGTTGTGATTTCAATCATGAAGATACTTTTGTTGATGCTAAAATATTTGTTTTAAACGAATTTTTTAAATTAAATAAGACATTTGTTTTTAAAAAATATGGAGATAATGGACATAATCGTTTTTCACCAGTTTCTATGTATTTTCGTGAAAATCCTTGGACACGGGAAGAAATGTTTGATTTATTAAAAGAAGTAGCCGAAACCGCTTTTAGATATTACTTTTTTTAGGTTTTTTTTAGGTATTATAATCAATAATGAGTTTTTATAATTTTACAAAAATTTTATAAAAAATATTTCATAGCGATAGAAAAAAAGACAGGCTTAAATAAGTCAGTCTTAAATAATTTTTAAAAAATAAAAAGTATCCTAATTATTTTATCATCCCATAAATTTGAGTTATTGTTTTTGTAAAGATGCATTTTTTGCTGCAAATATCACTCACAAATCTGACTTAAATTAAAGAATAAGTATTTAATAGCAAAACTTGAATTTTACTCTTTGAAATTGTTTTTTTGGTTTTTCTTTTCTATAAAATCTTTTAAAAAACATTTATCAATTTCCATCATTTGTTCTATTGGTAAATCTTTTTCTTCAAACCACTTTAAACTTTGAACTTCCGATTTTTGAGATCTAATTCTTCCTTCAGTCTTTGTAACTACAAAAGCTAAAACAACTGGATAAATAACGTCATTATTAGGATAAATAATTTTAAATTTTTCCCCTGAATAAGTTTTAAAAAAATTCATTTCCAAAGCTTTTAAATTAGTTTCTTCTTTCAATTCTCTTAAGGCAGTTTGCTCTCCTGTTTCTCCTAAATCCATAGCACCACCATGCAAACCCCAAATTTTAAAATCATTTCTAAATTGTAGTAAATATTTGTTGTTTTCGTAAACAATAATAGAAGCCCCTGGAGAAAACAAAGGTTCATGGCCTATTTTTTGACGTATTTTTTCAAAATAATGCATTTTCAAAATCTCTTTTCTACTTCTTTTCTTAATTTTATAAAAAAATTTAATATAAAAAAATCCTATTGATTGTAAATATTTCAAAAAATTAAATAATAATAACTCATGCTTTAAAAAACACCACTATATTATTATACTATTTTATTTTAACAAATTTTTTTTAAATTTATATTATTATCGCATTTTTATTTTTTATTTTCTTTGAATTAATAAAATTTGTCTTTTTTGGATAAATTTTTTTTGAACAAAAAAGCATAATCTTTTCAAAATAGTTGAATTTTATATTTTTTATGTTATAATTTTATTAATTAAATATTGAAAAAATAAAGAAAAGAGGCTATAAGTAATATGTCTTATTTAGTGGAAGTTCAAAATTTACAAAAACAATTTAATGAAAAAGTTGTTTTGCAAGATATTAATTTAAAAATCAAAGATAAAGAAATTGTTACCATTATTGGTCATTCTGGGTCTGGCAAATCCACTTTATTAAGATGCCTGAATTTATTGGAAAGACCTGATACAGGAGTTATTTTGGTTGATAATGAAAACATTTTAAAACCTAACGTTTCTTTGTCTGAATTAAGAACTAAAGTAGGAATGGTTTTTCAAAGTTTTAATTTATTCTCAGGAAGAACTATTTTAGAAAACTGTTGCTTGGCGCCAATGAAAGTTTTAAAATTAAAACATTCAGAAGCAGAAGCAAGAGCTTTAGAAAAATTAAAAGAAGTTGATTTAGAAGATTTTGCTAATTATCGAGTAGATCTTTTATCAGGCGGTCAAAAACAACGCGTTGCCATCGCTCGTGCTTTGTGTATGAAACCACAAATTCTTTTGTTAGATGAACCAACTTCTGCACTAGATCCTGATTCTAGTCAAGAAGTTTTAAAAATTTTAAAAAAATTATCTGATAATAAAAAAATAACTTTAATAATTGTAACCCATGAAATGCGTTTTGCTAAAAAAATTTCTCATACTATTTGTTTTATGGAAAAAGGTTTAATTGTTGAAAAAGGAACACCGCAAGAAATTTTTGAAACTAATAAATTTCCTAAATCCAAGGCTTTTTTTGAAGAATTTTAATTTCAAACAATTACTCAAATTAAGAAAAATAAAAAGCTTATTTAATTAATATCTTTTTTATTTTTTTGACATATTTTTAATAATTACTTTTTTTGGTTTTTGACAAAAGTTAATTAATACAAACCTATCCTTTTGCTTTTAATTTTTAGAGAAACAAAACTGAATTATTACTAAAATGTAGAAACTTTAGCCTTTAAAAAAATTCTTTAAAATATGAAAAATTCGAAATTTTTTCTAAAATGATTTTAGAAAAATCTTCCTTAAGTAATTTAAGTCCTTTAAAAGGACTTTTTTTATATCTCAAGAATAAAAAAAGAGGTTAAAAACACATTAAAAATGCAATAAAATCAAAAACTAAACCATTATTATCTTAGTTATTACAACAATCTTTACTTCAATTGCAGTTGTTTTTTAAATATTTTCTTCTTCAAATGAATGAAATTGATGCAACTAAGAATGAAATCTAATAATATAATTATCTTTTCCAAAAAATTTATAAATTTATTTTAAAAAAACAATTGCAAAATCAAAATACACTTATCGCTTTTTTCAATTATTGACCCCCCTCTTTTTAAATACTTTTGAGATGGTTTAATTTAAGAATTTTTTTAATTTGAATAAATTTGTAATTATTAAAATATTTTGTAGTTTAAAAAAAGCTAAAACAAAATTATTTACAAAAAGATTTGGAGAAGCATAAAAAAATTGCAAAAATTTCAAAGATGTGATTTTCATTTCTAGAGAAGTTAATAAAAAAACTACTTATTTTAATTAACTGAGATTTTAAAAAATTTTAAATAATTAAGGAATTTTTAAATTATTTTTTTGATTGTTTTGGGTTGTTTCCAAAAAACTTCAATGAAATTTCAATTTTAAACAATAATCAATATCGTTTGGGATATTTTTGCTATTTTCTTTATTTGTGTTTGTCAGTGTCAAATCCATTTTATAACATTTATAAATTGAAAAAATCACACCTAAATTTAAAAAAATGTATCAAAAAAATGACAAAAGTTTTTTTTATATCAAAAAAACTCCTTTATTTTAAATTAGTTTTTCAATTAATCTTTAAAATATTAAATTTTTCATTTTTTTAAGAAAAACCAAAACTTAACTTTATGCTTTTTTTCATAACTCATAGACAAACAAGCAAAACTATTTTTTAGTTTGGTTGTTTTATGAATGGTTACAACTTTCTTTTTTTATTTGTTTTTTTCCTTATTTTTAAACTTTTTAATAAATTCATACATTGATTCCATTCTCTATTTCGCACTCTTTAATTCTTTCTTTTTGTTTGGTTGTTGTAATCTGGTTGTTTTGGAACAAATCGCGAATTTTATTATTAATTAGAAAAGCTCCTTTGATTCCTATTTCAGGTTTTTCGTTGGTTGCATAATAATCATAAATTTTTAAATGTAGAAGAAAATGTTCTAATAAATCACAGTAAACTAAATTTTGAGCTTCTTGATAGTGAAAGTCTAAATTAAGTTTTTGGGGATTTGATAAGCCGGGTTCTTCTTTTTCTAAAACATGATGAATTTCAAGTCCATCACTCTGGAACTTCAAAATTTTTTTGTTATGAACGAATTTGCCTTCATTGTTTTTAATAAAATAATTTCCTTTTACATCGCCATGTTTTTCTTTTAAAAAAATAATACAATCATCATATGACAAAAGTAATAATTTTTTCAATGTCATTAATTGATTCTTGATTAATTAATTTGTTTAAAATATTTTTTATATCTTTCAAGTGATTTACTAAAACTTTTTTCTCTCGTTTTTTATTTGGATTATTTTTGGTCCAAGTTTGAAAGTAGTTTAATTCATGATTAATATTGGATTTATAATTATTTGAAACATTATTATTATCGATTAATTCCTTAATGTCTGTAACAATTTGTTCTTCAGGTGGTGGTGAAAAAGGTTTTGTTTGACTTTGGGGTGGTTTTGGATTTCTTGGGTTGGTTTCAAAATAATTTGCAACAATATTTTTTTGTTCTGTATTTTGAGAATTAAAGTAAAAATAAAGAATAAATAAGAAAGAAAAAAGCAAAAAAACAAATAAAACAACAATTTGTTTATAATTAAATTTTGTTTGCAATCTACCATTTGCAATGTTTTTTTGAGGCAAGTTTGGTTGGATGTAGATTTTTTTAATCCCATATTTTATCTTCCTCTTTTGATTGTTTTATAATAATCACAAAAAAATAAAACTACTTATTAATTTTTTATTATATCATCAAAAAACTTTTTTACTCTTCAAAATTCTATTATTTTTTGGATTTCTTTTGTTCTTTATTTTATTGATAATTTTATAATAAAAAAATTTATTTTTAAATTAAAAATTCATAATTTTTTTTATGCCCGTTATTCCAAAAAACTATTAAATATTTTTGAAGGATTAGGAAGAAAAAAATTTTACAGTTTTTTTAAAATAACTAGAAAAAAGTATGATAATTTTTCCAGTTTTTCTGGGGTATTCCAAAACTTATAAACATTTTCCAGTTTAATTAATTTCGTTAGTTTTATAAAAATAAAATTATTTATTTTTTATCTTTAAAAAATATTTTTCAAAACAAAAAAGTATTTAAAAAAACGTAACAATCTGGCGTACTCTTCCAAAAGTTAGACACTTTAGCTTCCTTCTTTAAAACTAAAATAATTTTTTGTATTTTTATCAAAACGTTCTTAGAAAAGAAATTAAAATTATTTTTTTAATTTTCAAAAAAAGAAAAAAAGACCGACTAAAAATAAGTCAGTCCCAAAATTTTTTAAAAAATAAAAAGTGTCCTAGTTGTTTCATTATTACAGTTTCGGAATGTTCCAAACCACCTTAGACATAAAAAAATACCAAACAGGAGATGTTTGGTATAAAAAAACATGCAATAAAGACAACCCAACAAGAAAAGAAAACACCTACCAAATGAATTTTTGGCTAGCATCTTTTCGAAAATGATTGGTACTTTTTATGAATTGATGAAGAAAAAAACATTTAATAGTTATTGTGCCCCATTGTTGTTAAAATTATTTATTTAATTTTTTAAAGAATATTAAGTTATTTCAATATTTTTTTTAGTTTTAAAAGAAAAAAATAAAAAAAGTTGTCTAAACTTGAAGTTGATTTCGTTATTTTTTAAGATTAAAAATAGTTTTTTTATATCTTTTGAACTTACAAGTTTTTTGTTGTTTATAGAGTAGTAAGAACAACAATTTTTTATCACCCAAAATTAATTTTTTTAACTTTTTTTTTATTTAATTTTCTTTTTGAAAGAACTTTCGCTTTTTTCATTTATCTCTTTAATTTTTTGAAAATAATAATTGATGCCTGATTTAGTGATTTTTTTTTGATATTTTTTGCAATATTTTTGAGTCAATTCTTTTAAACTCGCATCAGGATATTTTTTTCTTAGTTCAATTATTTGGAACATTTTTTTATTTTTATCCGAAAAATCCCCTTGAATTTGGTTTTTTTCAAACAAATTAATCGATTGTAATTGTTTGTTTGCGTTGTTAATTATTTTTTTTTCATTAGAAAGTTCAAAATTAATAGTTTTTTTAATTATTTTATTAAAATCTTTTTGAATATTATTTTTTTCATATTGAAAAACTGTTTCAAAAGCACCAATTAACCTTAAAAAATCAATTATCATTTGCGATTCTTTCAAATATACTAAAAAACCTTTTTTATGTGCAATTTGTTTGGCATTAAGGCCGAATCCAAGCATTAATTCTTTAATTAAATTAATTTTGGAAGCATCTTGATGAAATAATTCTAAATGATTGTTGTTTTTTTCTGGATTAGAAACATAACCAATACACAAAAAAGCCCCTCTTAAATATGCTTTTTTCTTTTTAAGGCTTCTTTTTAATTCTTGGAAAAAGTCTTTTTGATTATTTAATAAAAAATGATGTTGGCCTAAGATCAAAGGGATTTCTTTTTCGATTCCTATATAAATGCTTTTTAAATGAGGTAAATTATATTCTTTGCTAGTCATTAACAAAGAATTAACATCATAAAATGATTTAATTAAAATCAGAAATCTTCTAGCAATTTTAAGATTTTTGGTTTTAAACCATAACAAAGTCTTTTTATTGTTTTTTTCTAATTCGGCGCCAAAATGCAATAAAGCCGTTAGTTCAAAAAAATTTTCTAAAGGTGATAACTTTTGTAAAGCAATTTCTTCTTTTATTTGGATAGTAAAAGACATTAGTCCCTCTTTAATTTTTTATCTTTTTATTTTTCTTGGATTAATTCTTCTAATTCTTTTTCTTCTATAATTTGGATGTTTAGTGTTTTTGCCTTTTGTAATTTAGATCCGGGATTTGCCCCTGTTATTAATAAATGTGTTTGTGAAGAAAGGGCGTCATTAATAATGGCTCCTTTTTGAATCAAAAGTTTTTTTATTTGGCTGCGGGTGTAATTTTGTAAAGACCCTGTTAAAACAACTTTTTTATTGGTGAAAAAATTAGGAGCCTTTATTTGTGATGTAGTTGTGCTTTTAAAAGAAACTCCCAACTGTTTTAATTTTGTTATTTCTTCTAGATGCAAAGGATTTTGAAAATATTTTTGAAGACTTAAAGCAATTTTTTCTCCTATTTCAGGAATCGATTTAATGGATTCTAAATTTTCTAAAGTAGTTTTTTGAAGTATTTCTATGGAATCAAAATGTTTAGTTAATACTTGAGATACTTTGAGGCCTACATGTTTAATTCCTAAACCAAATAAAACGTTTTCCAAGCTTTTATTTTTACTTTTTTCAACGGATGTTAAAATGTTTTGCACTTTTTTTGCCCCAAAACCATTTATTTTTTGCAAAACATCTAAATTATTTTTTAATAAGTATATATCAGAGGGATTTTCAATTAGTTTTTGATTAAAAAAAGTAATTAAAGTTTGATTTCCTAAAGTATCGATATCCATAGCATTTTTGGAAACAAAATGAATTAATTTTTGAATTTTTTGCTCCAAGCAGTTTTTGTTAATACAGAAATAATCAACTTCTCCTTTGTTTTTATTTAATAATGAATGACAAGAAGGGCATTGAGTAATCATTGCAAAGGGTTTGGAATCAGAAGGCCTTTTGCTTTTAATCACTTCTTTTATTTCAGGAATAACAGATCCTGCTTTGTGAACTTGAACATAATCTTTTAAACGGATATCTTTTTTACAAATATAGTCATAATTATGTAGAACCACTTTAGAAACTAAACTACCATCAACCATTACAGGGATAATTTTACAAACAGGAGTCAACATTCCTGAACGACCTACTTGAAAAATAATTTCTTGGACAACACTTTCGCTATTTTTGGTCGCAAATTTGTAAGCAATAGCCCATTTAGGGGATTTAGTTGTTTTCCCTATTGAATCATGTAAGTTTAATTCGTTAATTTTGACAACTACCCCGTCAGTATTATAATCAAGATTTTGCTGTAATTTTTCTAATTCTTGGATTTTAATTTCCAATTCTTCAAAACTAGAACTACACTTATAATAAGGATTGACGCTAAAACCCAAGGAAGCTAAAAAAGTAAGTGTTTCTTCTTGGGTGGACTTGAGAAGATAAGGATTTTGGATAGAATAAATAAAAATAGATAAGTTTCTTTGGGCCACTATCGAAGAATTTAGTTGCCTAATAGTTCCTGAAGCGGCATTCCTAGGATTGGAAAAAAGAGGTTGTTGCGCTATTTTTCTTTGTTGGTTTAGTTTTTGAAAAGAGGAGTTGGATAAATAAATTTCTCCTCTTACTTCTAAATCTAACGGTTGAGTTAATTTTAAAGGGACTTGCTTGATTGTTTGTACGTTTTTCGTAATTTCTTCTCCCCAAACACCGTTTCCTCTAGTTAATGCTTGGAATAAAATACCTTTTTTATATTTTAAACTGACAGCCACACCATCAATTTTTAATTCAGATACCATACTAAAAGACGAAAATTTTTTAGCAATACGGTCATAAAAAGCTTTTAATTCTTTTAAGTTAAAGGCATTTGCTAAAGACATCATGGCACTCGTGTGTTTAACAGTAGAAAATTTTTTTTCAACAAAACCACCTATTTTTAAAGTAGGACTATAAGGAAGGGTGAATTGAGGGAATTTTTTTTCTAAAACAAGCAATTCTTTTAATAAAGCATCGTATTGTTGGTCTGTAAGTTTTGGATTGCTTTTAACATAATATTCATAATTAGCTTCATTAAGTTGGTTTGTTAAATCTTTTATTTTTTTTTCTATTAATTCTAAATTTATCATGGAAATCAAGGACCTTACTAATTTTTTAGAAAGTTTTTGGGGTGATAAAATTTTGGGCGATAAAAACTGATTAATTTAATTTTTCATTTGCAGTTGTTTTTAGTGGATTAAAAAAATAAATAAAAAAATTATACTATTTTTTTGATTGAAAAATTATTTTTTTACAATATTTATTTTATCACAAAAAAGTTGGAACCACTACCCAAATACTAACCATAATTTAATATTTTATCCCAACTTTTAGTTGGAACGTAACGTTTCAAAATTTATAAAAAGTTTTTAATTTTTTAAAAAAAATTTAAACTGGGGCGGCAAAACATTTAAGGATGCTTTTTTCTTTTTAAAAATTTATTCCTGACTTATTTTCTATCGAATGAATACGCTCCTGAAAAATGGAGTTGTTAAATAACAAAATAGTATTTTTTCAAACTACTTATTAACGTAGTTTAGTTTTTTTGTTTTTATCGGAAAAACCTCAAAAAAAGAGGGAAACAGATGCTTTGAAAAATCACGGTTAAAAAACAAATCTACTTTTTACAAAACAAAATGAGATTGTTTTTATTAAATCACAAATTGTAAAAACAACTTCATAAGGAAAAAGAAAAAGAGCAATTAAGAAAAAAATACAAATTTATTTATGAAAATGGACTGTTTGGTTTTTTTCAACAAACTTCAAAATTTTAAAAATTCTTTAAAATCTAAAATCAATTAGATATTTCCATATCTTTTCAAAATAAAAAATTGTTTAACAATTTTTAATATTTTGTTAATTTTTAAACAAAATGAAAAACCAAAAAAATAACTCAGTCTGGCGAAATAAAATTGTATAATTTAAATTTTTTTAATCAAAAAGCAAATAAAATCAAAATGAAATATAGGAATAAAATATAGGAATAAAATAATGAAATGTGTTGTTCATTAATATTAGACATCCATCCTTTTTTTAAAACTTAAAAAAATTCTTAATCTTTTCTAAAAACGTTGGCAAAATAGAAAACAAATACAGTTGTATTTAAAACAAATCAAGATAAAATCAATACATTTGCTACTTTTTTCACTTATCAAAAAAAACTTTTTAAAAAATAAAAAAACCGAAAATAAAACTTTTTTGATTTTTTCTGACCATTTTTAAAATAAAAAAGATGAAATTTTTGGTTTTAAGGTGAAAAAAAATATTGGCAAAAAGCAAAAAAAATATATAATAAAAGAGGATGATTGTTTTTTGCTTGCAAAAACAACCCCAAATACTTAATCAAAAGGAGTCCACTGAAAAAGTGAATTTAAAAGAACAAGCATTACAATTACATGAAAAAAACAAAGGAAAAATTTCTGTAACAAGTAAAGTCAGAGTAGAAAACCTATCCGATCTATCTTTAGCTTATACACCAGGAGTTGCAGAGCCTTGCTTAAAAATTAAAGAAAATCCAGAAAATGTTTACCGTTATACTTCAAAAGGCAATATGGTAGGCGTTGTGACTAACGGAACTGCTGTTTTAGGACTGGGAGACATTGGACCTAAAGCTTCTTTACCAGTTATGGAAGGAAAGGCTATTCTTTTTAAAGAATTAGCAGGCGTTGATGCTTTTCCTATTTGCATTGATTCTAAAAATACTGAAGAAATTATTAACATTGTGAAAAAAATTGCTCCTGTTTTTGGTGCAATCAATTTAGAAGACATTAAAGCACCTGAATGTATAGAAATTGAAGATTCCCTCAAAAAACAACTAGATATCCCTATTTTGCATGATGACCAACACGGAACAGCGATTGTTGCTGCTGCAGGAATTCTTAACGCTTTAAAAGTAGTGGGAAAAGCAATTGAAGATACTCAAATAGTTATCAGCGGAGCTGGTGCAGCCGGGATGGCGGTGGCTAAAATGTTGCTTTTGTTAAATCCTAAAAACATTATTTTAACCGATAAAAAAGGTGCTTTACAAAAAGACGATTTAACATTAAATAAAGAACAACATAAATTAGCACAAATAACTAATATTTATCAAGAAAAAGGAATTTTAAAAGAAGTAATCAAAGGAAAAGATATTTTTATTGGCCTTTCTGCTCCTGGTATTTTAACTAGCGAAATGGTAGCCTCTATGAACAAAGATGCAATTATTTTTGCTATGGCAAATCCTACCCCAGAAATTATGCCTGATGAAGCTAAAAAAGGTGGGGCAAGAATTATTGCAACTGGTAGATCTGATTTCCCCAACCAAGTTAATAATTGTCTAGCTTTCCCGGGAGTTTTCCGCGGAGCTTTAGATGCTAAAGCGACTCAAATTAATGAAGAGATGAAAAAAGCCGCTGTTTACGCCCTCAAAGGGATTATTAAAGAAGAAGATTTAAACGAAGAAAATATTTTACCAAGTAGCTTCAATAAAGAAGTAGTAAAACAAATTTCTTTGGCGGTAAAAGAAGCTGCTCAAAAAACTGGAGTAATTCGTAAATGAATGCTTCTCCAACATCGCCAGAAAAGAAAAATAACAAAAAAACCATTTTAGGATTTAGTCTTCCTGTTTTTGGCTTAATTATTTTACTTGTTTTAATACAACTTTTGGGCCTTAAATGGTTAGGACGGGGAAAAGATAATTTTCACCCTTCCACCCATCCCTTAATAACTCCTTTATTAATTGCACTGCTTTTAGCTGCCTTTTTACAAACTATTGGCAAAAACATTCCTATTTTAAAAGATATTGGTGGTGGAGCCATTCTATGCATTATTGTGCCTTCTATTTTGTTTACGGTTCCTATATTTAAAAATGCACCTCTTTTAAGAGAAATGCAAAAAAAAATATCTTTAAGTTTTCAAAATTTAAGTGGTGGCGGCGAAAACAAAATTGGTTTTACTTCTTTTTTTGTTTCAGTTTTAATTATAGGTAGTTTTTTGGGAATGGATAAAAAATTATTAAAAAATTCTTTCAAAAAATTTATCCCTTTAATTTTGATTTCGTTAATAACTGGTGTTTTAGTGGTGGGCATTTTAGGATATTTTTTGCAACCCATCAAAGGCATTAAGGACTCTGTCGCTCTCAGTCCTAAAGAAAATATTCTTAACGCCATCTTTTATATTTTTGCTCCTTTAGCGAGTGGCGGAATTACAGCAGGAATCATTCCTTTAAGTAGTTCTTATAGCTTAGCGTCTTCTGGAAATGCTACAGATTTTGAAGCAATGAAAAGCCATATTTTCCCTGCTTTACTTTTGGGAGGTATTTTTAGTATTTTAGTATCTGGTATTATTAAAAAACTTTTTCAAAAAAGCAAATTAAGTGGCAATGGTAAATTAGAAATCAAAACTTCTTTGTCTCAAACTCAAGCAAAACCAACTCCAAAAACGGAACCAAATTTTGATTCAAATAAATTTATTACTGGGGTTATCGCTATTTTTAGTATATATATTTTTAGCGTTATGCTGCGTGATTTGGCTGTTTTGCGTTTTCCTCAAATTAAAAAATATCTTCCTGACACTATTGTTTTTATTGTTTTTGTCGTTATTTTAATTAAATTATTTAATTTGATTTCACAAGATTATATTAATTGTATTGTTAAAACATCTCAATTGATTACTAAAAACTTAACTTCTACTTTATTAGTCATTTTAGGTTCTACATTGCAAATTGCAAAAGCATGGAAACATTTACAAAATGTTAATTTTATTATTACTTGTTTTGTATGTGTGATTGTAGTTGCTTTGGTGGCTGGATATTTAGGAAAAAAATTAGGTTATTATCCTTTGGAAGCCTCTGTTACTGCAGGTCTTTGCACCAATAGTATTGGAGGAGCAGGAAATATTGCTATTTTATCAGCTTCTGATTTGATGGGATTAATGCCATTCGCTCAAATAGCTACTCGTGTTGGAGGCGCTTTTGTTGTGGTGGTTGCAAGTATTGCTTATCCTTTATTATGGACTGTTTGAAAATACTATACAACTTTTTTCTTTTTAAAAATTCTGTAAGATCGACTTTTTAGTCGGTCTTTTTTTTATTTTTGAAGAATAAAACTAATTTTCTCATTTGGTCCAAAAACATTTAGAAAAATCATTGCGGTCATAAATTACAAAAATACCCAATAAGAAATATTTGATACATACAAAAACCTTAAATCAAATCAATAAAAGATAAAAAACAAAAAACCTAAATAATGTTTTGGATAGCCAAACACTAAAATACCAAACATTAAAATAGGTATATTTTTTTAAAAAAATATGTTATTATATTTATTTACTAAAAAGTTTCAAAAATGTTTTTTTTAGGAATGAGGAAAATATGAAAAAAATTAAGGTAATTTTTTAATAAAATTTCAGATGTTTTTGTTAATTTGAAAAAATTTGTAATTATTGCAATCTTTTTTTCAGTTTAAAAGAAAAAATACAAACTCTCAAAAACAAAAGTAGAGTTTTTTATTAATAATATTTTTTTGTTTAACGTTTTTTTTGGTTTTTCATTTTGTTCAAAAATGAACAAAATATTAAAAATTGTTAAACAATTTTTTCACTTTATTAAACTATTTTTTATTTTGAAAAGATATGAAAATATCTAATTGATTTTAGATTTTAAAGAATTTTTGAAATTTTGAAGTTTGTTGAAGAAAATCAAACATCCCAGAGTTTTAAAGAATAAAGAAATTATCTATTATTTTTTTAGTTTTAAAAATATTCTTTAAAAATAAAATGTCTAAAAATCATCTACCCAGTTTCATCTTTTTTTAATAAAATATTGCAATTAATTTGTTGTTTTAGTTTAAAAACTTAATTAATGTTTTTCGAGATTGTTTTGGGTTTTAAATTTAGCAAAATTTAAATTGTGGTTTTTTTGGTTTTTTTTATTCAATATATTTATTTTTGTATCAATTCGCTCTTGGAATAAATGATTTTCTTTGAGTCAAACATTTTTAGCTTAAAAAGTTTTAATCTTTGTATCTAACTAACTCAACAATTACTAATTTATAGTGTAAAAATTCAAAAACACTTGTGAGGTTAAAAAATAACTTTTCTTTATCTTAAATTTATTAATAATTGCCTCTTTTAATTCGATTCACTTCAGGGATCTTTTGTAAATTGGCGATTAAATTATTTAATTCTTGAATGTTAGAAGTCAAAACTCTAAGTTTAATAATTGTTTCTAGTTTTTGATTATTGATAACTTTTAATTCCAAAATATTAATTTTGAAAACATTAATTTTGTTAATTATTTGTTGGGTTAAATTATCTTTGCTATTAGCAATTAAACTAAGCCAGGCAGAATATTTAAAATCAGCATCTTCCCAAGAGGCAGCAATTATCCTTTGAAAATCGCAATTTTTTAAATTAATACAATTTTTCAAATGAACGATAATGCCACGCCCCTTAGTCAAAAATCCCGATATTTTATCCCCCGCAACAGGAGAACAACAATTAGCTAATTTTAATTTAGGATTGTGTAAACCTTCAATCAAAACTCCGTTTTCACTTTGATGAGTTAACTTTTGTTGAGATTTAACCATTTGCTTTTCTAAATTAGTTTGACTAATATTGTGATTAGCTAAGGGCAGTATTTTGTTAATAACAGTTTTAGTGCTTATTTTTTTTCTGCCAATTTCTTCATAAAAATCGTTTAAAGAAAAAATATTATAACGTTCGAAATGCTTTTGAATAAAATTTTGATCTAAAACTAATTTGATTTTATGCAAAACTAACTCTTTTTCAAGAATTTCTTTCCCTCTTTGAATCGCTAATAAATCTTCTTCTTTTTGAAGTTTTTTTAAAAAAGATTTAATTTTTCTTTTAGCATGACTAGTCTTTACAATACGCAACCAGTCTTTGTTAACTGATAAAATATTTTTATTAGTTTTGATATCGATAATATCGCCGTTTTTTAGTCGATAATCAAGAGTAACGATTTGACCGTTGACGATTGCTGCGTTAATTTTATTAGCTACTTCTGTATGAATTCGAAAAGCAAAATCAATAGGAGTAGATCCTTTAGGGAGTTCAAAAACTTCTTGTGTAGGTGTAAAAACATAAACGTTATCACTTAAAATATCATTTTTAATAGCATCAACAAATTCTTTAGAAGTTTCTTCGGGGTGATTTTTGGCATCATTTGTGATTTTCACTAACTCTTGGTACCATCTCAATTTTTTGGCAATCTCAATTTGTTTATCTTCTTGTGAATAAGTTTTGTTTTCTTTGTAAGCCCAATGAGCAGCGATTCCTTGTTCAGCGATTTGATCCATTTCTTTGGTTCTAATTTGAATCTCAAACAAAGAGCCGTTTTTAGTTAAAACTGTTGTATGAAGGGATTGGTAAAGGTTTGGTTTAGGAACTGCAATATAATCTTTGAATCGCAAAGGCAAAGGAGAAAAATGCCCGTGAATAATTCCTAAAGATTGATAACATAAATCCACGTTAGAAACAATAATTCGAATAGCTAAAAGATCAAAAATTTCTTCAAATTTAACTTTTCTTTTGTGTATTTTTTTATAAATACTGTAAATGTTTTTAATACGCCCTTTAATGATTGCATCTTGCAAGTTGTTTTTTTTAAAAAGAGCTTCAATATCTTTGATGACGCGTTTCACTGATTCTTCGCGTTCTTTTTTTTTCAACTTAATTAAATGAGAAATATGATAATATTCTTTTGGCAAAACATATCTTAAGGCTAAATCTTCTAATTCGGATTTCATATGGAAAAGACCTAAACGGTGGGCTAAAGGGGCGTGTATTTCTAAAGTTTCTTGAGCTATTATTTTTTGTTTTTCAGGATCCATTGATTTTAAAGTTTGCATGTTATGTAATCTATCAGCAATTTTTAAAATGACTACTCGAATATCTTTGGCCATTGCTAAAAACATTTTTTGTTGGTTATCGACTTTCTTTTTGTTTTGGTAAAAAGCAATTTTTGTTAATTTAGTGGCACAATAAACTAAATAAGCAACGTCTTTACCAAAAAGATCACTTAATTCTTCGATTGTTGTTGGAGTATCTTCTACAACATCATGCAACAAACCAGCAATTAAAGTATTAGGTTCACTGTTAAGCAGAGCTAAATTTTTGGTTACTTCACAAGGATGAGTGATATAAGCCTCTCCTGTTAAACGAAATTGGCCTGAATGTTTTTCTTCGGCAAAATGATAAGCCCTGGCTATTTTTTCTAAAATGGATTCATCATGAATGTTTTGGGTAATAATATCCATTAAATCTTTCAATATTTTTTTTGTTTTTTCTCACCTCTTATCTTTAAAATTAAGTATATAATCTTTTTTGATTTTGAAAATAAACTTCTTTAATAACGCCAGCTCCAAGGCAAATATCGTCATCATAAAAAGCACAGATTTGACCGGGAGTTACTGCTTTGATTTTTTGAGGATAAAGGATTTCAAGAGTGTTTGCATCAAGCCAATTTAAAGTAACTTTTTGGTTTGGTTGACGATAACGCATTTTGGCTTGTATTTGTGTTTTAGTTTTTTCCCCGCGCCAAGTAACATCAATAATTAAAGCTCTATCGCTGTATAAATGAGGATGTTGGGAATTTGGTTCAACGTATAAAGTGTTAGTTTTTAAATTTTTGCCAACAACAAAAAAAGGTTCTTGACCGCTTGAGAAATTACCTAAACCTAAGTTTTTGCGTTGTCCTATAGTATAATGGATGACCCCTTTATGATAAGTCAAAAAAGTTCCATCCAATCTTTTAATAGAACCTTTTTGAGCTGGTAAATAATTGTTTAAAAACTGAAAAAAATTTCTTTCACCAATAAAACAAATGCCTGTTGAATCTTTTTTGCAAGCGTTAATCAACCCATTTTCTAAAGCAATTTTTCTGACTTCTTTTTTAGTTAAATCTGCTAAAGGAAAAAGAATGTTTTTTAATTGTGACGTTTTTAATTGAGATAAAAAATAAGTTTGGTCTTTGTTTTTATCCAAAGGACAAGCAAGTGATACTTTTTGGTTTTTATCATAAATAAGACGAGCATAGTGACCCATGGCTATATATTGCGGTTTAAGCTTGGAAGTAGCATAATTAATAAAGGCTTTAAATTTAATTTCGTTATTGCATAAAATATCAGGATTTGGCGTTAAATTATTTTTGAAAGCATTAATAAAATAAAGAAAAACTTTTTGCCAATATTCTTCAATAAAATTCACTCGATGTAATTTAATTCCTAATTGTAAAGACACTTTCAAAGCATCTTTATAATCAAGTTCTTGGGGGCAAACATCGTTTAAAGTAGGGTTACCTTGGAAATCAAAATTAAGTTGACTATCCCAGTTTCTCATAAAAACAGCTTCTACTTCATAACCCGCTTTTTTTAAGAGTAAGGCAGAAACAGCACTATCAACACCACCTGAAAGCCCAACAACTACTTTTTTCATTTGGAAACCTCATTTCTTGGTTTGAAGAAAAACTTTTTGCCAATATTATTCAATAAAATCCACTCGATATAATTTAATTCCTAATTGTAAAGATATTTTAAAGCATCTTTATAATCAAGTTCTTGAAAAAAATTGTTTATAAGTAGGGTTCCTTGGAAATCAAAATTAAGTTGACTATCCCAGTTTCTCATAAAAACAGCTTCTACTTCATAACCCGCTTTTTTTTAAGAGCAAGGCAGAAACATCGCTATCAATACCGCCTGAAAGCCCAACAACTACTTTTTTCATTTGTAAAACTCATTTCTTGGTTTGAAGAAAAACTTTTTGCCAATATTCTTCAATAAAATCCACTCGATATAATTTAATTCCTAATTGTAAAGACACTTTCAAAGCATTTTTATAATCAAGTTCTTGGGGAAAAACATCGTTTATAAGTGGGGTTCCTTGGAAATCAAAATTAAGTTAACTATCCCAATTTCTCATAAAAAAACTTCTACTTCATAACTTGCTTTTTTTAAAAGCAAGAAAGAAACAGCACTTAACTAAAAAGACCTTCAAATGCTTTTCAAAATTAAGTATTTATAATTAAAAATTAAAGTTAGTTTTTTTGTAATTACTTTTTTTTAAAAAAACAACCCTCAAGTTAAGGAATAAAAAATTATTTCTTAACTTTATGATAAGGAAGAAATATTAAAAACAAAAGTCGTCTTTATTTATTTGCGAAAATATTTGGGATACTCAAAAAGAGTTTTTATTAATTATAAAATAACTTATTCTCGCGGGTTTTTTTATTTTTAAAACTTTTTTATTTCATGACGCTATAAAATCGAAAAAGAACAACAAAATTATAAAAAAATGTGTTTGTATTTTTTTGATTTTTCAAAAAATTTTGAAATATAGCAATAGAACTTAAATATGTTGATTATATGGTTTTGCGGTTGCTTTTTTATTTCTGTAATAACATCTTTTTTCAATGACAAGAACTAGTTTTTAAGTGGATGATTTTCAAGATTATTTTTTCAAACATTTTTTCTTTTTGTATAAATTAATTTTGTTTAGTAATTTGAAAATGATTAAAATTACTAATGCCATCCAAAAAAACAACTCTTTTTTTCATTTGGAAAACCATCATTTTAAATAACTAATTTCTTGGTTTCAAGAAAAACTTTTTTTAAATCAGTTAGTAATTGTTTTTACTTGAAAATACAAATAAAATTTTAATTATTAGAATGCCCAATTACCTTTTTAAACCAACTGGCAAACGCGATTCGCCTCTAGGACAAAGACTATTTTCTAAAATTTTAGGACCGGGAGACATATTTTGTCTTTTAAATTGACTTTGAAAAAAACGTTTTAAATAGTTAAAAACAAGAGTTTGGCTTTGCAATGAATCATAATTAAAAACAATTTGCAATAACCAAGCGATTTTGTTAGGCTCATGACCATTTTTAAGATGGTGAAAAAGAATAAAATCTTCAATAATAATTTGAGTATTCATTAAAGCTTGTGCTTTTTGTTGATAAATTAATTTTAAAGGTTGGAAATGATTTAAAAGAGGGCTTTTTAAGTGATAAAAAATTAATTCTTTGATTAAAAGATGAGGTAGCCCTGAATTAACATTATAAAGATAATCATAATAGCCTCTTTGACTCATTTGACCTAAAGCGAGCTCAGAAAAATTATTATTTTCTAAAAGCAAGGCTGTTTGGGAATCTGTTTCTTTTAAAAGTTGATTGTGAGATAAAAAAGATAAAAATTGGGTTTGATTAGAAAAGCCTTTTTCTTGAAAGTTAACAACCCCTTGTTCTTGGATAAAAGTTTTTAAAAGTTGGTAATGACTTAAATCTTGAAAAGAGATGGGATTTAGAATAATAATTAAATCTGCAAGTGGTTTTTGCAAAAGGGAAAAAGTTTGTAAAAGAACCATGAAGGTAACAAAATCATTTATGTTTTCGGTTATTTCTAAAATAACTTTGGTATCTAAATCTTGTAATTTCGTTTTTAAAGCTAATTTTTGGATTTCATTGGCTAATTCCAAGTCATTTTGTAAACTATCTTGGTTAATAAAAGGAGTTTGACTAATAGGGGATTCAAAATGATAATCACTGCTTTCTTCTGTTTGAAAAAAAGCTTTTAAAAAAGGAAAGGTGTTGCCAATTCTTTGATCGCCGTAAGTAGTGTCAATCCTTCTTTGATATTTAATAAAATCAAGGTCTAGATCAACGATTAAATTAATATCTTGATTAAATAAGTTTTTTTCTCCAATCATTTGTCCTAATGAAGCTGCCATTTTATGGTTGGAAAATAAGTTTGATTCTGTGATTTCAGTAATTCCGCTACTAGCATAAAAATAACCGCCTATTTGTTTGCGTGAATGGTCTAAAATAGCGATTTTGCGAGGATTGATTTTGCCCACATGTTCTGTTGATGAAGAAAGATTAAAAATTAAATGAGCGCCATTTAAAGCCATTAAATCACTAGGGGAAAAAACAGTCCATAAATCTTGACAAACTTCAACCCCAAAAATAATATCATGTTTGGAATTTACAAATAAAATATCGCCAAAAGGAACTTCTTGACCTAAAATAGTGATTTGTTGATTGTCTACGGTTTTACCTGATTGAAACCATCTTTTTTCCATAAATTCTTTATAATTAGGGATGGTTTTTTTAGGTATTATACCCAAAATTTTATCTTTTTGGATAACAACTGCAACATTAAATAAAACTTCATGCAAAGCTAAAGGCATTCCTAAAATAAAAACCCCTTCAAAAGTATTATTTTTTAAAAGCCAATCAAGTGCCTTTAGATTTTCTTTTAAAAAGAAAGTTTCAAAAAAAAGGTCACCAGCAGTATAACCACTTAAACAAAGTTCAGGAAAAAGAATAAAAAGAGCTTTGCTTTCTTGAAGAATTTTATTTATACTGAAAGCATTTGCTTGTGGATTTCCTATTTTTAAATTAGGAGTGGATAATTGAATTTTAATTAAACCGTTTTTATACATTTGTTGCCTACTTTCTTGATATTTGTTTTATCTTTGTTGCAAAACATTAAGATTAATTTTTGATTATAACATAAAATATATTTACTTGAAACTAAATTAAAAATGCAGATAAAAGATTAAAAACCTTATTTTTGTGTTTGTTTATGAATGATTTTAAAAGACTGAAATTTTAAATTTTAGTTTAGAAGAAAATAGAGATAATTTTTTTCAAAACAACTGATGAATTGAAAGAAATTATAAAAAAACCTTTCATTATTATGCTATAAAATACATTTTTATTTAAATAATTTTTCAAAATACCCACTAATATTTTTTTTTGGATTAAAAGTAGTTTCATTTTTATCTAAAAATCAATTATTAAAGTTTTTAATAGTTTATTTTTAGATAAAAAAAGAAAAAGAGAAAGTATAAAGATAAGAAAAAAGCTAGATTAAAAACCTAGCTTTTTCATAGAAAAACATATTAAAATTTTAATTATTGGCTATATTATGCTCGTCTTTTCTTTTGAACAAAGTAAAAAACCCCACCAGCTATTGCAGCAACAACAGCTACGTATAATAATATCATGTACCATGAAAACCAATTAAATGTTGGAGCTTTAATGTCTAATTCAACTGATCCAGCAACAACTGTATCGTTGTCTTTTGCTTTAACTGTTACTTTTGTTTTAGCGTCATTAAGTGTAACTGTAACGTGATCTTTTAAGTCAGCAACTTTAACAGTATCATCAACTTTGTTCCAAGCTGTAAGAACTTTTTCAACATTTGATGCATTCTCAGCAGTAATTGCAATTGCTTGGTTTGTTTTGAATGTGTTAAGTTCTTTTGCAGCAGCAAAAACATTAGATACAAACAATAAAGAAACAGCAGCTCCAATAGCAAATAAAGCAGCTAATTTAGAAACTAAGGTTTTTTGAATTTTTGTGTTATTCATCTTATTTTCCTTTCTTCTTCAAATTCGTTTTAGCATTTTTTAATAGATAACCAAAACCTAATACTATTTTAACATATAAAAATTAAAAAAGAACAAATATTTTAAAACTTAAATTAAATAATTTTAATTTTTTCAATTCTTTTAATGGATTATTTTATCACTTTTAATAAAATTGAATAGCAATATATAGAGGGATAGAAGTGATTATAAAAAGAACAAATAATAATTAAAAAATTTTAAAAAATGAGGAGGAATTAAACAATCAACAACTTTAAAAAGTAAAAACATTTAAAATATTTTTGTATTTTGTTAAATAAAATTATTCTTGCAATTCTTTTCCTAATTGATTAGCTGCATCGTCTTTAATTGTCACAACAGCTGCTTGAGTTGTAATCATTAAAGAAGAAATTGAGGCTGAATTAATAACTGCTTGGCGATTCACTTTAGTAGGGTCAATGATCCCTGCATCCAACAAGTCAACGTATTTACCGTTTTTGGCATCAAATCCAAAATTAGTTTTTTGGTTTAATTGTTGTCTTACAATGTGGTCACCATCAAACCCAGCATTTTCAGCAATTTGGTAAGTAGGAGTTAAAAGACTTTCAATAACTACGTTAATCCCTTTTTGAATTTCTTTATTTTCATCAAATAAAGTGTCTTTTAATTCTTGATAAACTTCAACTAATGCTTTACCGCCTCCGACTACAGTTCCTTCGGTCACAGCCGCTTTGGTTGCGTTAAGAGCGTCTTCTAAACGTAATTTTTTATCTTTCAATTCGGTATCGGTAGTTGCTCCTACTTTAATTAAAGCAATCCCACCAGTTAATTTCGCCAATCTTTCTTGTAAAGATTTAGTTTCATAATCAACTGTTGAATTTTTAATTTGAGTTTCTAATAATTGAATTCGTTGCTCTAAAGCTTTATTTGGAGTTGCACCCACTAAAGTAGTATTATCTTTTTTAATAATGACTTTATTAATGGTTCCTAGGTCAGCAGTTTTTACATCTGCTAGTTTCATGTTGAGATCTTTAGAAACAAAAGTTGCTTTAGTTAAAGCAGCAATATCTTGTAAGGTTTCTTTTTGGTTGTCGCCAAAACCAGGAGCATTAGTAACAACTACATTAAAAGTCCCTCTTAATTTATTAGCTACCAAAACCCCTAAAACTTCAGTTTCTACTGATTCTGCAATAATTAATAAAGCTTTGGATTCTTTAACTACGTTTTCTAAAATAGCCAAAATTTCTTGAATTGTACTAATTTTGTGATCAGTAACTAAAACTAAAGGTTGACTTAATTCTACTGCCATGCTTTCTCTGTCAGAAGCAAAATAAGGAGAGGCATAACCTTTATCATATTGCAAACCTTGAACAACTTCTAAATTTGTTTCAAATCCTTTAGATTCATCAACGTTAATAACGCCGTTTTTGCCTACTTTTTCCATTGCTTGAGCGATTATTTTTCCAATTTCTTGACTACCAGAAGAAATTGATGCGATGTTTTGGATATCGGTTTGAAGCGCTACTTTTTTGGATTTTTCTAAAAGTTTTTCAGAAACCACTTGAGCTGCTTTTTGAATTCCTTCTTTCACTAACATCGGATTTGCTCCTGAATCAATCGCTTTAAAACCACGATGAATCATGCTTTGAGCCAAAACAGTGGCAGTAGTTGTTCCATCACCTGCTAAATCATTAGTTTTTGCGGCAACTTCATAAACTAATTTAGCGCCCATATTTTGATAAGGGTTTTTTAATTCAATTTCTTTAGCAATCGAAACACCATCATTGACAATAACAGGAGATTCGTAAGATTTTTCTAAAACAACATTACGCCCTTTTGGTCCTAAAGTAACTTTGACAGTGTTTGCAATTGCATCTACACCTTGTAATAATGCTTTTCTTGCGTCTTTGCCATAAAGGATTTTTTTACTCATTTGATTTTACTCCTTAATTCCATTTTTACTTAATTTGAGCCAAAATATCTTTTACAGATACAATTAAATATTCTTCTTCTTGTAAATTAATTTTACTACCAGAATAGCTTTTATAAACTACTTCATCATCTTTTTTAAGGCCTTCGACTTTGGGGCCGACAGCAACAACTACACCTACAGAAGATTTTTCTTTTTCTGACAAAGCTAAAAGAATGCCGCTTTGTGTTTTGGTGTCTTCTATTTTTAATTTTAAAACAATGTTATCACACAAAGGGGTTATTGTTTTTTGCATTCGAGTTTCTCCTTTAAGATTTAAAATATCAAAATTAAAATAAACTTGGCACTTTAACATTTTAATCGCCAAAGCAATTTTATTATATCTAAAAATAAAACAATTGTCAAGCGAATACGGATGGTAAAAAATAAGGAATAGGTGAAAAAAACGTTCTTAAATATTGAAAGTTTTTGATTGATATGGTATATTCCCAAACTTATAAATTATTTTTTATTTTTAAAAAAATTATAAAAACTAACTATCAATTATGTCTTTTTTTCAAAATAATTTTGCAGTAAAATCATAAAAATTTATTAATTTCTTGATTGGGCAATAGTATAAAAAAATCATCAAAATTAATAAAATTGACGATATTTTGCTTATCTTTTCTAAAAATGTTTTAAAAAAGAGAGTTGTTAAAATGACTTCAAATGATAAAGTTAAAAATAATAATTATATAAATTTTTTTTGAAAAGATATGAAAATTATTTTTTTCTCGTTTTGGTAATTTTTTTCTAGTTTTTCTAATTTAGCTTTAATTGAAGCGTTAAAATTTTTAAGTCGGAGGTCAAAAGAAACGTTTTCAAAAACATTAAATGAGGAAATAAAGCACAATATGTATTATTTTATGTATAAAAATAGTCATAATTGTCATAAAAAAATTGAGTACAAAAAAAGACCGACTAAAAAATAAGTCAGTCCCAAATTTTTCTTAAAAATAAAAAAAGTTTTCTAAACTCAAAAATAACAAATAAAAAGTGTCCTAATTTTTTCAGCATCCCACATTTCCTTATTTTTGCATCTTTTCGAACTATAAAAAAAACTGTTTATCGGTCAACAATAAACAGTTATGTTTGTTTTCATTTAACTAATTTTCTTTTTAGGATTAAAAAAAGAAATAAACCCTTTAGCAATTAAATTAAAAGATAAACTAGTTAAAAGAATAATAATAAATGGTCCAAAAAATAAATGAGGATGATAGCGCATATCACCTTTTGCAGAATGTAGAATATTACCCCATTCTGGCAAAGTAGGATCGAGCCCCAATCCAATAAAACCTAAACTTGAAATAGTTAAAACAACAGTTGCCATAGAAATACTTATTCTAGTGATAATAATGGGATAAAGATGTGTCACAAGATGTTTAAAAATAATGTAAAAATGATTCGCACCCAAAGCTTTTGAAGCTTTGATAAAGTCTTTTTTACTTAATTTTAAAGTATTTGCTCTAATGATGCGGATAAAACCAGGAATATTTGAAATACTTAAAACAATAATCAAGGATAATTTACTTTTTTGTAAAAAAAACATAATAATGATAGCCAAAATTATATCTGGAAAAATAACTAAAATATCACAGATAAAATTAATGATACTATCGATAATTCCACGAAAATAACCAGAAATAATCCCTAAAAAACTACCAACTAAGCTACTTAAAAAAACAGCAATCAAACCAATAGTTAAAGAAATTTTTGCTCCTTCTAAAACTCGGCTAAACAAATCATAACCTGAAGAATCAGTTCCCATCCAATGTTTCCAACTAAAACTTTGTAAACGTTTAAAAGGTGATTTATAAGGATTATGATAAAAAGGAGTTAAAGGCAACAAATAAATAGTTAAAAACAAAATAATTAAAAAAAGACTACCAAATAAAATATTTTTATTTTTAATTAAAATTTTCAATTTTTTTTTATAATTCGTTAATGTAAATTTAAATTTCATTATTCGTTTTTGTACTTTCTAACATAATTTTTTTATCCTTTTTTATTTATTTTCGGATCTAACCAAAGATAGATTAAATCTAAAAATAAATTCCAAATAGCAATAACCAAAGCTAATAAAATAATACAACATCTAATTACAGGATAATTTCTTTCTTCAAAAGCTTGCATCATAAGTTTTCCAGTGCCTTGAATATTGTATACATATTCAATAATAATGGAACCACCAATTAAAAAACTCATAATTAAACCAATGTGTGCCAAAATGGGAATCAAAGCGTTTTTTAAAGCATGTTTGAAAATGATTTTATTTTTGGATAGTCCTTTAGCATAAGCAACAGTAATATAAGGTTGTCGCAAACATTCTAACATTGTTGTTTGGGTGGTTTTAAAAACGGAAGCGGCTATAACTAAAGATAAAGTCAAAACAGGTAAAATCATGTGTAAGATACTATCGAATCCTGAAATAGGAAAAAGACCTGCTTTATGACCTAAAGTTATTTGCAATAAAAAACCAATAATGAAAGTAGGCGCTGAAATCAAAAGAATAGCGATGAATTCAAGAATTAAACTTTTTTTAGTTCCTTCCCAAAAAGCAGCCAATACTCCAAAAAGAATGCCTATCAAAGAACCCAAAAGACAACTAAAAAAAGCTAATTTAAAAGTATTTTTAAAATTCCTGAAAAAAACTTTTTTAACTTCTTCTTTGGTGCCAGTATAAGAACGACCAAAATCAAATTTAAAAAAAATATTTTTAAGATGTTTTGAAAATTGTTCTAATAAAGGCTTATCCAATCCTAATTCTTTTTCTGTAATACGTCTTTGTTCTGGAGTTGGCCCTTTTTGTCCATACATTGCTGTAATAGGGTCTCCAGGAATTAGATGTAAAACAAAAAAGCTAATAAATATAACTGTTATAAATAATATAACGGTATAAGAGAATTTTTTTAAAATATATTTAATCAAAAAAGTTACCTCACAAATTTGTCTTTATTTTATTTCATCTTTTCATATGAGATTTTGTTATTTTTTTATTTTGTAACCACGATATAATTTGGAACGGTGCGTGCAACCAATTTTTTTGGCATGTCTTTGAAACATGCCAAAATTGCAAAAGAAGTTGGTGTTAAAGTTAAAAACCACCTTAACAACCAACAAACATTTACACATAAAATTAACTATTGTTTTTTGATAATAGTAGTAAATTCAAAATTAGAAAAAGCATCTGTTTCAAATCCTTTTTCAATGTGTTTGGAAGTAAGACAATAAGAAGGACTTGTATATAAAGGAATTACATAAACTTGTTGATGGATATATTTGCTTACTTGTTGAATTAAAGAAATATATTCCACTTTATTTAATTCTTTTTGAGCTAATTTCAATTTATCTTCAATTGATGTTTGATCGTTATTATCGATATGACAGAAATTACTCTCATTATTATTGGAGAAAAAATAATCAGTTAAAGCTTTGTGGCCGTATTCTAATTCATGATTTTCACCAAGAAAAATCATGTTATAATCAGTATCTTCTTTTATCATATTTTCCGTCAAAGAATTAAAATCTTCTTGATTTAAATTTACTTCAAAACCAACATTTCTTAATTGTTCTACCACTTTACCAGCGACATCCAAAGGGTTCCCTATGCTAATCCCTATTTTTAATTTTTTTTGGTTAGAACTTAGATTATTAACAATATTTTTAGCCTCTGAAAGATTTATATCATATTTTAAAGCAAGGTCGCTACCTATTAAAGAAGTAGGCAAAAAGCTATTTAATTTTTTCCCTGGTAACTCTAATTGATCTTTAATTGCTTGAGTATCAATTGTTTGACTAATTGCTTTTCTTGCTTCCAAAGAAGTCGTTTTTTTATTAATATAAATATACGAACAACCCACAGAATCGTTTTCAACTATTTTAATTTTATTGGAAAGATTTTGTTTAACGTCTTTGATTTTGGAATTAGGATAATTAAGGATAGCATCAATTTGGCCGTTTTCTAGTTCTTGCAAATTAGTGTCGTCGTTTTTAGAAATTTTTAAATTAATTTTTGGAGGGCTTGTCTTAATTCGTTCTTTATCATAATAAGAATCAAATAATTCAAATTTAAGTCTATCATCTTTATTATAATCAACTAATTTATAAGGACCTGTACCCACTTGTAAAGCTTTTTGAATAGCTTCATCTCCTTGGTTTTGCGCTTCTTGTATAGTTTGTTTGCTTAAAACTTTAAAAAAGCTGTAAAATTTAAAGTTACTCCAAAGACTAGCATCTTTGACAACAATTATAAATTTTTTAGCATCTATTTTTTCAACAGCTTCAATTTCTAAGAATTGAGCATGTTCGTTTGCTTTTCCTCTTTCAAAAGTAAATACAATATCATCAGTTGTTAAAAGCTTTCCATTATGAAATAAGATTTTATCTTTTAAAGTAAAAGTAAATCGTTTGCCCTCACTGTCTTTTTCATCAAGGGTTGCCAACATACTTTTTACTTCACCTTTTTTATTTTTATATAATAAAGTATCATGCATTAAAGAAAAGGTCCAATTTGCGTAAGCAGTCGAAGTATGTGAAGTATTACAAACATCAAACCCTTTGACATCGCTTGACATTGTTATATTGACTGTATTTGGATCGAAAGCTTTTTTATTACCTTTCTTCACTATTATGGCAGTTATAGTGATAACAAAAATAATCAAAAATAATAATGATGTATAAATAATTGCTTTTCTGTGTTTAGAACAAAAAGCCTTGAATTTAGCTAAATTCATTTTAATTTTCTTTCTTTCTTGGATTAAATCTTTAAATATAATTAATTTTTGAACTGTTGCCAAATTTATAGATTTTTTTATCAATTAAAATTTTTTTTAGTTTTAAAGAACGTGAGAATATTGACTTAAGCCCAAATCTTTAAAAATATTTTTTTTAAATCAAAAAAAAGCCTTTCAAAAAAGCAACAGTTCATTTTATAAAAACGTTAAGACAAAAATTTCTTAATCTACCCCTTAAATATCCAACACTGATAAATGTAGAAGGTTGCGGTAAACAATTAAAAAAAGTTGTATCTTTTTTTGATTAATTAGTAATTTTTTTAGTTTTTTCTTGCTTGAGTTAAATTGGTGCGGTTAAATTTATCACAAGTCAATTGACTTACTTTTTCATTAGTTAAAAAATAAATTTTTTGTTGGTAAAAAGGAATTAAATATGTTTTTTCATGAAAAATTTGTTGTAGTCTTTGAACTTTGTTATCATATTTTTCTTTATTTTCTTCTGTTTGAACTTCTTTTAGGAGATTTTCTAATTCAGAGTCGCCTTGAATATGAGTATAGTCAGAATCTTGTCCGCCAGGAACTACAATATCAAACATTGATTTATGTCCGTAAGGCATTTCATGCATATCTGAAAAAAATGCCATATCATATTTACTTTTCTGAATCATCTTAAGAAAGCCAGTAAATTCAGGACTTTCAGTTGCAACTTCAAAACCGGCAGATGTTAGTTGTTCTACTATTTTTTTCATCACTTCCGGACTTTCTTTTTGAGAAAAACCTAAAAAAAGTCTTTTATCACTTAAACCACTTATTTTATTTTTGACGTCTTGGAAATTATTTTCTTGATAAACATATGAAAGTGAAGGATTATGGCCATGAGAGCCTTCAGGAACGTAGCTTTTTAACTCTTTTACTTCTAAATTAAGGTCTTGAATAATTTTTGGAATGTTAATAGTTCTTGCCACTAATTGACGTTTTTCTAGATCTAGTTTGGTACAATTCAAAAACAAATAGCTACATTTACAAGCTTCATTTGCAACTATTTTAATTCCTTTTTCTTGTTTAGTGTTTTCTAGTTTATTTACGTGGTAATCAAAAATAGCATCAAGACTGCCTTCTTTTAATTTGAGCAAAGCAGTATCGATATCCTTAATAATTTCAAAAACAATTTTTTTACAACTATCTTTGATAACTTCTTTATCATAATAAACTTCATTAAGTTCTAACTCAATTTTTTCTTGAGGAACCCAATTAACTAATTTATAAGGACCTGCACCCACTCGTAAAGCTTTTTGAAGAGCTTCTTCTCCTTGGTTTTGCACTTCTTGTAAGGTTTCTTTACTTAAAATTCTTAACCTAGAAAGGGGTTCCCAAAAATAAACAGGTAAGCTTTTTAAGGTAATTCTTAATTTATAATTGTCTAAAACTTCTATTTTTTCAATGTTTTCATATTCATCATGTCCTTTTTGTTTTGCTCTTTCAAAAGAAAATTTAACATCTTCAGCGC
This sequence comes from Candidatus Phytoplasma australiense, assembly GCA_000069925.1. Lineage (GTDB taxonomy): Bacteria > Bacillota_I > Bacilli_A > Acholeplasmatales > Acholeplasmataceae > Phytoplasma > Phytoplasma australiense. The sequence goes on along the minus strand of AM422018.1, from coordinate 768,765 downwards.
CAAACTTTTTGCCATTGTGAAAAAAGACATCATCTCTTAAATTAAAATCAATTACTTTCTTGTTTGTTGCATCGTGTTTCCAATTTGTTGCCAATTGGGGATGCAAATTCGAGTTTTCATCAGAAATTAATAAAGTTTGGTGGATGGCATAAAACAATCTGTCGCCATTTGCAATTTGGGTGTGACTTTTATCCCCGACGTCAATTCCTGTAATATCATTTAATAAAGATATTTTCAAAACGTTTTTATTTGTAGAATCTTTTTGGGAATCATTGCGAGGCCAAAAATAAATTACCAATCCTACAAATAACAAAACAAATACCACCCCTAAAATTAATAATTGGTGGCTTTTTTTAATTTTTTTGAAATTCATTCAAAATCCTTTCTTTTTCTTTCTTTGGTTTTCAATAGCAACCTTTAAAAATATCACTATTAATTATATTTTACCATCAAAAAAAAAAAAAAACAAGTAAAACGCTATTAAAAAAATATTTTTGAGCGTTTTACTTGTTTTAAAATAAAAAAGATAAATCATTTAGACAATAAAAAATTTAAAGCTTCAGAAATTTAATTTTTTTTTTAATTTATTTAAAAAAATATTTTAATTATTTGATAAAATTGTAAATTAGAATTTTTTTGAAAAAAATATAGCAATTTCAAAATGAAAAATATTAAAGATTTGTTTTTAAAAAATAGCTATTTGCTTAATTTCGCAATTGGAAAAATGCCTGAATTGAAAAACAATAAAACCACATTAAACCATAAAAAAATGAATTAACAAACCTGGATTATAAGGGTTTTTGGATAATTTACAATTTTTTTAGTTAGCTAATTTAAATATTTGTCTTCATTGAAGAAAAATTAGATGAAAATAAAGTTTGGATAATTTATTAAAAAATTTTTATTTACATTAAACATAGAAAGAATAAAATAAAGAAGTTTATTTAATCCAAAATTATTTGATAAAATTGCAAATTAGAAATTTTTTGGAAAAAATATAGCAATTTCAAAATGAAAAATATTAAAGACTTGTTTTTATTTAGAATAACTTTAAAACATCAAAAAGTTAATTAAACTCCTGTTTTTAAAAAGTTAGCTAATAAACTTTGAGTATAAGGGTGTTTTGGGTGATTTAAAATTTGTTCAGTTGGTGCACTTTCTACTATTTGTCCTTGATGCATAACAATAACATCATCAGCTACTTGAGAAACTACTCCTAAATCATGAGTAATAAATAATACCGCGGTCTTTGCTTCTTTTTGTAAATCACTGATTAAGTTCAAAATTTCTTTTTGAACAATCACATCTAAAGCTGTAGTAGCTTCATCAGCGATTAAAAGCTTCGGCTGACAAACTAAAGCCATTGCAATCATGACTCTTTGACACATTCCCCCTGATAATTGATGGGGATAAGAATTAAGAACCCTTGCAACATTAGGTATTTTTACTTTTTCTAAAATTCGATAACTTTGTTGATAAGCTTCTTGTTTGTCGATATTACGGTGCAACATTAAAACTTCTATAATTTGGTTTTTAATTTTAAAAACAGGATTTAGGCTAGTTGTTGGATCTTGAAAAATCATAGCTATTTCATTACCGCGGATTTTTTGCATTTCTTTTTCATTAAATTCTGAAATAATTTGTTGATTAAAAATAATTTTTCCCTGATATATTTTTTGGTTTTTTTCAAATAATTTTAAAATAGACATTGCTGTTTGGCTTTTGCCGCTACCAGATTCTCCGACTATGCCTAAGGTTTTTCCTTCTTTAACTTCAAAAGAAACTCCCTTAACTGCCTTAATTAATCCTTGTGAGGTTTCAAAATATGTATGTAAATCTTTTACTTCTAACAAATTCATCTTTAAGCCTTTCCTTTGGAATTATTTTTTAAACTGCAAGCAACAAAGTGATCGGGACCTACTTGATGCCAATCTAGATCTGATGCTCCTGTTGGATATAAAAATTGTAAATCAGAATTTTCATAAGTTATTTTATAATCTTTCAAAGCTTTTTGTTGGATATTCAACTTAGGAATGGCATTTAATAATTGTTTGGTGTAAGGGTGATAGGGGTTTTTAAAAATGTCTTCTGTTTTAGCTAATTCAATTACTTTTCCTAAGTGCATAACACAAACGCGATCACTTAAATAACGTGCCACCCCTAAATCATGGGTAATGAATAAAAAGGTTAATTGGAATTCTTTTTTTAAATCATTAATAAGTTTTAATATTTGAGCTTGAATGGAAACATCTAAAGCAGAAACTATTTCATCGCACACAACAAATTTAGGCTTGATAATTAAAGCACGAGCGATTGCAATTCTTTGTCTTTGTCCACCTGATAATTGATGAGGATAGCGGTTGTAAAGTGCTGTATCAACCCCACATTTTTGCATGATTTGTAAAATCATTTCTCGATACTTAGGATCTTTTTTATTTTTGACAATTTTGTGAATTAAAAGTCCTTCACCAATGATGTCAGATATTTTAAAAAGAGAATCAAGAGAAGAAAAAGGGTCTTGAAAAATAATTTGCAAATCTTTGCGTAAGCAACGTTTTTCTTTGTTGCTAATTTGAGTTAAATCCACATTAGTTGTATCGTTTTGATGATAAAAAACATGTCCCGAAGTGGGTTTTTGCAGTTGTAAAAGAACTTGTCCTAAGGTTGATTTCCCAGAACCTGAACCGCCAACAACTACTAAAGTTTCACCTTTAAAAATATTTAAACTAATGTTTTGGTTAGCTTTTAACACATCATTTTCTTTAAAATAATTTTTTTTAACAACGAAATGTTTGGATAAATTTTTAATTTCAATTAAAATACGATTTTGAATAACCATTAAGTGCTCCTTTTTATTCTTTCGTTGTTTTTTAAAACAACCTTGATTTTATTTTTTCGAAAAGTTGAAAATATTGTGATAATTGCAAATTTTTTTGAGATTAAAAACTTCACTGTTTCGTTTTTTAGATTTTTTAAAACTTTCTTGAAGATTTTTGAAAAATTTAAATTTCTTGAGATTCAAAAACTTTTAAATCTTTATTAAACTTCTTAAGTTTTTAGCGTTTTTGTAATTTCATTTATTTAATCATCTTTAGGGGGGGGTGTCGTTCCGTTAGGTATTCGATTTTTTCCTAAATTAAGCAAATTACTTCACAACCTTTAAAAACTGGAAAACACTAAAACTAAAATCATCAAAAGATATTGGTTTATTTACACCAATAAATCATAAACAAACGCAATTTAGATAATTATGCCATTTTTTTCTGTTTGTTGTTTTTCGTGTATTTAACTAGTAAAAACAGTGTTTGTTTTTTTCTTGTTTTTTTTGACTTGGAGTTTGTTGTAATATTTTTTTTATGCTATATTTATTTTCATAATTTTTTAAATTTGTTTCTATAATAGTTTTTGTAAAAATGTTTTTAGACCAAATTGGAAAATTATTTTTTTTTAGTTTCAAAGATTTTTTAATTTTTTAAAAACAAAAAACAGGCCATAAGTTTTGGAACCCATCAACTTTAAAACATTTTTAAGAAATACTTTTTTCAAATTGAATTTTTTGCTTAATTTCTTTTTTTATTTTTTGATAACGACTGTTAATTTCTCGTGTCTTTTTGTATTTTTTCCACAATAGCGAGAACTTAGACCTTATTTTTTTAAATTTTTCTTTCCAAGAAGATGTTTTGATTCGCTGCCAACAAAATTGGTTAACTTTAAGTTTTTGATCTATTTTAACAATTTTTTTCTGGATTTCTCTTTTTTTTTGGTAAAATATTTTAAAAATATTTTTTTTATTCAAAGCAAAGTTTTTAAAAATAAGGTTATTTTTGTTCTTAATGTGTTTTTTTTTATTTTCCAAAAAGACTTGTTTTTTTTGATAAGGTTGAAAGAAATCTTTTTTTTCTAAAAAAAGCAATTGGTTTTTTAATTCTTTTTGTTGGTTTTGCCAAGAATCTTTTAAATTATTTAATACATCTTTGAGGTTTTCATTTAATAAGGTTATTTTTTGTTTGACTAATTGCGAACTTTGTTTTAATTCTTTTTGTTTTTGCAGTTGTTTTTTTCTTATTTCTTGGAATAATTCTTTTTCTTTTTGAAAAAAAATTTTTTCAACAAAAGGATCTAAAACTTCTAAGATATTATTGGTCAATTTATCTTGTTGCAATAAAATTGCTTTCGTTTCTTTGTTTTGTGCGAGTTTTTGTTTTTCTGAATCAACAAAAAGACTATTTCGTTTTATAAAACTTTTTTGATAACAATAATAAACCCAAATAACTTGTAATGATTTTTTGAAAGTTTTTTGCCAAATATGAAAAAAAGCAGCAGAAGATTTTTTTTTGACTATTGACAATGGATGTATTTGTTTTGTTTGTGGTTCAAAATTACAGCATTGCCAGAAAAAGAAAAGTTTTTGTTGTAATTCTTTGATTTCATGAATCTTTTTTTGATATTGTGGATTGTATTGACTTCTTTTTTGTTCATAATCTTTTTGCATTTTGATTATTTTTTTCTTCAAATAATCACTTTGTTGACTTAATTTCTTTTTTTGAAAGTTAATTTGGTGGTAAATTTGTTCTAACGGAGTGGTTTTTTTGCGATCAGTCAAAATTTGAAAATTTTTGTCCAGTTTTTCACTGATAAAAGATAATTGTTTTTCAGAAAAAAGAATCATTTGTTCAATCATTTGTATTTTATCTTTAATTTGTTGCTCTTGAAACAAATATTTTTTTTCATGAAGTAAACAAAAATTCTTAAATTGATTTGCAGCAACTTTCATGAAATCTTTTTGAATTACTTTTTGAAAATAATTGAGAGTATTTTCTTCCAAAAGACACATTTTATTGTGAAATAATTTTTGAAAAGAAGTTATTTTTTGTTTTAAAGTTTTTAAAATAAGAATATTGTGATTATTTGTTTTTTGTGTTTGTTCTAAAGAGTTTGATAACGAACTTAAAAGTTGAGTTTTTTCAAAAAATTGTTTTTGCCAAAGTTGATTAATATCTGTTTTATGCAAGCTGATATCTTTTAAAAAAAAATTCTTCTTCTTTTCTTCTTGCAGTTGATGTAAATGCAAATTATCTTGTTGCAACAATTGATAATTATGTCTTTGATTTTCTAAAAAACTAATTTCTTTTTTTAACTCCACTATTTTGATGAAATCATAAAAAGAATTTCTTATTTTTTCTAATTTTAATTGTAAAATAATGCTTTTGTTTTTAAACCCAAAAACTGCTTTATTGTGAAAAAAATCAAAATAATAATTTTTTTGTAAAAGGTTTTTTTTCAGTTTCAAAGTTAAAATCGCTTTACGATAAGAAAAAAAAGTTTCTTGATAATCTTTTTCGTTTTCCCAAACTGCAATATCTCGCAAATGTAAATTACGAATAACTTGGATTTGTAATTTAACATCGTTTATTTTTTGAGCAAATAAATTTTTTGTTTTTTGCTCTTGCTCTTGATATTTTTGGATTACATTTTTACGATATTTTTGATAAATTTCATTTTGTTTTTCTTTTTCTAAGTTCAAGTAATTGATTGTTTTATGATGGTTCATGTTAATGAAATTATATTTTTTTTTCCACAAAGTTATTTCTTGGAGATAAGATAATTCATTTTTTAGTTTTTCTGCATAAAGGGCGTTTTTTCGTTTTTGAAAAGCAAAATTAAAAGGAACATTTAAAAAAGGAATCGATCTTTCAAGGCGAAAAAAACTTTCTTTTTGAGTTTGGTGTTTTATTTTGTTTTTTTCATAATTATCTTTAATCACATCAAAAAATTTATTATGATTATCTAATTTTATTTGGTATATATTATTGCTTTTGTTAATGTTTTTTTGATACAAATCCATTTTATAATGGTATATTTTTGCAAATTGAGATAAAATATTTATTTTTTCCGTTTCCAAATCTTTTAATTCCAAATCTAATTGTTGTTTTAAGTTTTTGTTTTTTTGATTTAATTTAAAATCTGTGGTATAAAAATTTTTTTTTAACAACTCATTATCAACATTTTTTTTCTTTTCTGCTTGCTTTTTTTGTTGTTCTAAATGAATTAACAAATTATTAAGATGGTTGGTTGTATCATTTAAACGAGATAAAAAAAATATTTTTTTTTTCTGATTACGATTTTTTTTATATTCAATTTCTTTATGAAAGTTTTTTATTAAATAATGGGTTTGGTTTGTGTTTTTATTTTTTTGAAGAATCACTTCTTTATTGAAAAAATCTTGAATTTTGGCTTCTTTAAGGGATTTTTTTTCTAAAATAAGTCTTCGTTGTTCTAATAAATTTTGAATCTTCTTATTCAGAATGGTACACGTTTGAAAGTATTTTTCTTGAATCCCTCTTTTATTTAATTCATACTCATTTTTGAATATTGGTAGATTATTATTGGTCCATGAAGCAATCGGAACATTTTTGATGTCTATAATCATTTTTTCAAATTCTTCCAAAAAAAGAGCAAAAAAATCATTTTCTTCTTGCTTTTTTTTAAACAAGGAAATGAATTTATTATAAAAAAACATAAATTTTCCTCTAATCTTGGTAAGCTCCACAAAAATGGCACCATTTGAGAACAACATTTTTTTCCAAAAAAAATATGATTTTTTGAAAAACCAAATTGTTTATTAATTACCTTTATTATAACATAATTAAAATTATTTGTCAAAATATAAAATATTAATTATTTTTAAATTTGTTGTTCTCAACCAGTACCAGTTTTTAATTGGTTTTTTGAAGAAAAAAATTTTATATTTTATTAATTATAAAGTAATAATATTATTTAATAGTATAATATATGTATATGTAATATAAAGAAAGAAATAAAAACTGTTCAAAAGTTTTTATTTCTTTCTTTATATATTTACCATATATATGGTACTATTAAAATATTATATTTGTCAATACTAAAAATATAAAAAAATAATTTTTTTACATAATAATCTAAAAATAATTGATTTAAAGAATTTTATTAATTTCAAAAAATAAACAATCAAAACATTACCTCTTAAATGATTTTATATTTACGATTTGATATTTATCATTACCAAGAACCCAAAAGTATCATATAAGGGCAAAATATTGAGTTTTAAGGGGTGTTATGGTTTTTTAAAACACCTTTTTTTTGAGGTCTATAAAAAAACCTACACAAAATGCCCTCCGTTATGAAGGGCTTATAGTTTTAATTATTAATTAATATTTTTTGGTTTTAAATTCTTTGGGTGATAAATAATTTAGAACTTTCATTTTGCGATACATATTATAATATTCAATGTAATTAGTAATAATTTCTATAATTTGATGTTCGCCTAGATTTTGCATTTTTTCATAATGGATAGTTTCACGTTTCATGTTGGCCCAAAATGCCTCCATGCATGCATTATCAGTTGGCATGGCTTTAGCTGAGAAACTAGTTATTAGATTATTAGCTTTTAACTCAGTTTGATATTTTTTAGAAGTATAAACACTTGCTCTATCACAATGAAGAATGCAAGGGTTTATTAATGTAGGAATAACTTTTAAAGTATTAATTACAAAATCAACATCAGCAATTTTAGAAATATTGTAACATAATCAATTTCGCGGTTATACAAATCCATCATCGCAGAAACAAATAATTTTTGGTTATTTTTCCCAAAAGGTATATAAGTAATATCTGTACATAATTTTTCAAACGGTCTTGTGGCATGATAATTGTTTTGAATTAGGTTTTTTAAATTATTTTCTTTTTGGATTGCTAAATCATAATAATATTGAGGTTTTCGCTGTATTCTTTGTGATAATAACCCAAATTGATGCATCAGTTTTAAAACAGTTTTAGCGTTTATCTTAAATCTAAGGTCAATTAATTTTTGATGAACCACGCGATAACCAAGCCTTCTTTTTCTTTTGCCATCAGTTGTGATATATGAACCTTGTTTGCATATTTGAAACAACGCTTTTTCTAATTCACTTTGAGGTCTAGGATGAAGACTTTGTTTAATCCATCTAAAATAACTAGTTTTTGAAATAGATAACCATTTAATCAATTGTTCTAATGAAACTTCTTTTTGATATTTATTAATAATGTCTAAATATAATTTTCTATTTTTCTTGAAACTAGTTTTTAGTTGTTTTTTAATTGCCTTTTTAATTGGATTAATCCCTTTTTCAACAACCTTTCTTTTTCCTCTAATTGATTGTTCTAGCCTTTCTGCGCCTTTGAATTCATACCACTCTACCCATTGATAAATCTGACTCCGATTTTTAATCTTTAAGTTTTTTTGGATTTCTTTACATCTTTTGCCTTCCTGTTTCGCAAAAACAGCCTTTAATTTAACATCCAAAGAATATAATTTTAATTTTCTCTCCATTCCTAAGCTCATTTCTGTTTTATTAACATAACTTTATTTTTTTAAGCCTTTATTGTTAAAAAAACTGTTTAGTTGGTTTTAAAATATTTATTAATTTTTTGTATTAAATTTCTTAGTGTAAAGCGTGATATATCTTTGTTTTGGGTTGAAGTGAAGGTAGTAATTTTTCATTTCATCTTTGGGATATCTAGAATCTTTGGGGTTTATTATATGACATTGTACTTCATCCATGAAGAAGTCTTTATCTTCTTCAATTAACCATTTTGGGCCTTCGTAGTTGAGTTCTGTGTAGTAGTTTGAAGGGTCGTTGATAAACATATTATTAAATTGTGAATCATCATCTTTATTTCTTGTATGGAAAGTATTAAAAAAATCAATCCTGTTATCTTTTACTTCCCATTTGTCAAAAGGGTTTTTCATAAACGGCATTATATCAGTTGGCTCGTATTCACGGTGCTTTCCACGACCAAGGCCGTTGAGGCCGTAGAAAGTGTATTTTACTTTAATCATTTGGTGGCCCAAAACAAGGTGATTAACATCATGACTATAACTTTGACAAGGACTACCTTTCCAATCTTTTGTGGCCCCAAATTCTGCATTGGGGTCATAACCATCTGCTTTATAATATTTCTTAATTTGGTAGTTATCATCTATAGAACGGTATCCTTCAAACCATTCAGATTCAATTTCTACTTTCGGTTCAGAAATAGTATAAGTTTTGGGTTTTGAATTTGTTATATCGTATTTATTGTCTAAAAATATAAAACCACCAAAAATAGCAATTATACAAAGCATGATAATATAATATATAATTATAGCTTTTATTGGATTTCTTTTTGTATATTTTTTAGCTTTTAATTGTCCTATCAACATTTGATTATGTGATAATTCTGCTTGTTTTTGGTTTAATTCAGTTTGAATAGTATTTATTTCTTCTTGTAATTCAGTTTTTTCTTGAACTGATAAAGCTTTATTATTTACTAACTCAGCTATTTTTTGCTTTAATTTTTCTTGCTTAGTTATTGTCTCAACTTCAATTTTTAATTTAATATTTTCTACATTGTTTAATTTATTATTTACGTGTTTTTGAACAAACCAAATCAATAAAGGACCCAATCCAAAAAAAACTCCTAAAATACCTATAATAACTAATACTTTAAATAACTCCATCCTATAATTAACTTCCTTTTTTATTTTTATAACTTATCATCATTGTATCATAATCTAATCTGGTAATGCAAAAAATTGCATTACCGACCAAACCATGTTTTAACTACATCCCATTTACTAGCAACAGCCGCAGCACCAGCAATTGCACCACCAGCAACTCCACCAGCAATCGTACCTAAAGGCCCCGCAGCACTTCCCCAAGCAGCTCCCGTCATCACACCAGCTTTGGTAAAAAAACCTATGTTAATCGCAGTACCTACGTTTTTTACAGCTTCTTCCTAATGTTTTTCTTTTTCTTTTAATTCAGTTGATTTATTGCTTAATTTTTAACTTATCATTATTTAATTCAACAATCTTTTTTTCCAATCTTTGTTTTGTTGCAACGTGCGCGTCTTGTTCAGCTTCTAATTGGGCCTTTAGTTTATTGATTTCGTGTAGTAATTCTTTGTTATTGCCACCCATCGCCCCATTTGCGCCTTCAAGTCCTGCAATTGCCCCTTCTAGTTGTTGAATTTTCATTGCTTGTTGCTTAAAAGTTTCTATATTGTTTTCAATTTCAGCAGTTAATTTTATAATTTGTTCTGCTTGTTCTTGAATTGTTTCTTGTAATTGTTTAATTTCTTCGTCTTTTTGTTTAATAATTGTTTGCAATTTAGTTTCGTTGGCTTCTAAGGTGTTAATTTTACCCTTTAATTCTTTTATTTGAGTTTCTTTGTGATTTAATTGTTTAACTAATGTAGCATCAGCATTGCCGTTTTTAATCAATTCAGCTTGTATCTCTTGCATCTCTTTTTCTAGTTGCTTGTTTTCGGTTTTAGATACATCAAGTTCTTGTTTGATTTTAGTTAAATCATTAGTATATTTTTCTTTTAAGTTTTTATTTTCCAATTTTAAAGCATCAATTTCACTTCTAAAACCTTGTTCTTTAATTTCTAGTTTTTGCATTTCGTTTTTTAAAGTTTTAATATGATTTGTTTTATTATTTAATTCTTGTTGCAAACTATCATCTGGTGTTTGATTTTCTAATAATTGATTATATTCTAGTTGAGCGTTTTTTAAATTAGTTTCATAATTTGCTAATTCTTGAGATATATTTTTTAATTTTTCTTTTGCTTCATTAAGTTTGATTAAATTTTCAGGTAGTTCGGATGATGAAACTGATTCACTAAAAAGAACATTAACTCCATCAGCATCAAATGATATTTTTGTCATATCAATAATAGGTTTGCAATAATATTTTCCTGGTGATAGTTCTATACTTTCTCCTTGTTTAGTATATTTATCTATTTCTTCACGATATGCTCTATAACCCCTTGCATTTTCGGTGAATCCAGTTTTATAAAAATCAATGTTTGGAACAATTTTATATGTGAAAGGTTTATCACTCCAAAAACAACGTAATTGTATTATTTTGCTACTAGTACCATGGGCCCAAAATGTAATATTTTTTGATTTTTGCCAATCTGTTATTGTTGTTTCATTTTCTAAAAATGTTATTGTTTGTAATAAGTTATTTTTATTTGCTGTTAAAGTTCCTATTTTTTTGTTAATTTCGTCTAATTTCGCTTGTTTAGTTTTTAATTCTTTTTGTAATTGTTTAGCATTTTCATTGTTTTTTGCAATTTGGTCTTTTAGTTTTTGAGTTTCATTTTCTAGTTCAGCAACGGTTTTTTTATAATTTGTAATTTGTCTTTGGATTTCTTCCAAAGTTTTTTCATGTTGTTCCCTTAGGCTCATAGTTTCTGCTTGGGTTTTAGTTAGTTGCTGTTTTAAATCACTTTCGGTTTGTTGCAATTGCTTAATTTCTTCTTCTTTAAGTGATACTTGTGCTTGATAATTAACTTTTTCTTGGTTGATATCGTTTTTTAGATTATTGATTTCTGAAGTTAATTGTTGTTTTTCTGCATCTGATAAGTTTTTTTTGTTCTTCTAGTTCTTTTTCTTTATCTTCCAATTTAGCTTCTTTATTAAATATTTCTTTTTGTAAATTTTGTAAATCTTGTTTATTTGAAGCTAATTGGTTTTCTAGTTGAATTTTTTGACTTTGCATTTGTTCTAATTCTTTGTTTTTGTCTTCGGTAACTTTTGCTTGCTTATCTAAAGTGGTTTGAATATCTTTAATTTTATTGTTTAATTCTTGTTGTTTTTCTTCACTAGAAATTTGGATTTGTTTTAACTTTTTTTCTTGGGTTTGGATAACATCATTTAATTCAGTTTGTTTTTTTGCTTCTTCTTCTAATTTTTGATTTAAGTTATTTAATTCTTCGTTTTTAGATGTTAAATTAGTATTTATGTCCTCAATTTGCTTAGTTAATTGTTGTTTTTCTGCATCTGATAAGTTTTTTTGTTCTTCTAATTGCTTGGTTTTTTGTTCTAAATTTTCCTTATCTTTGTTGATAACATCATATAATTCTTGTCTTAATTCTGCTTGGACTTCTTGCTCTTTTTCTAAATTGTTTAATTCTTCGTTTCTAGAAGCTAAATTAGTATTTATGTCCTCAATTTGCTTAGTTAATTGTTGCTTTTCTGCATCTGATAAGTTTTTTTGTTCTGCTAGTTCTTTTTCTAAATTATCTTTTTGATTTTTTATATTTAACATTTCTAATTGTTGTGCTTGCAAATTAGCTTCAAAATAATTTCTTTCTTGCAACAATTGTGCTTCTCGTTCTTTTTCAACGGTACCCAACTCCTCAAATTGTTTTTGCATGTCTGGATTCAATAAACTTTTATTATATTCTTCTTTATTAATTTCTTTTTGTTTATGAATTGGTTGTTTCAAAGTTGGCTGAGGAGTTAGGGTTTCATCATTTAATTCAGTTGATTTTGTTGTTTTTTTTTTTTTTGAGTTTCTAAGGTTTCAGAATCTCTGTTATTTTCAGTTAATTTGTCTGGTTCAATTTGTTTGTTTGTATTATCTACTTTGTTTTCTACTTGTTGTGGTGGAGATGCGTTTTTTGGTGGTTCTTGATTGGTTTTTTCGGTAAGTGTAATAGTTGCTACATAAGCGATAGTACTTATTAAAACTGCTACTCCTAAGAATGTTCCAATTCCTGGGATTAAACAACATGTAGCAGCAAGTAAACAACCACCACCAACCCATAAAACTTTTGATGCAATAGCAGAATATTCGGGGTCTATTCCTGCATTTTCTAAAGCTTTTTTGGTTTTTTCATCTAGATTATGACATATATGTTTAATAAATTGCCAACATTTATCAACAACTCCACCAAATTTTGCAGCTAATTCAGGAAAAAACTTAGAAATTACAAGCCATATTCCTCCACCAATTAGTATGAATGGCAATAAAATAAGGGTTATTTTGACAATTGATTTGATTAATTTTACAAACCAATTCTCTTTTTTGGTTTCAACAATTATTTTAGTAAGTTGGATTTGTTTTTTGATTATAGTTTTTGAAGGTTTTTTTATTTTTTTAATTTTGGAAACATTCTTTTTGGGAGTTGGAATTATTTTTTTAGTTTTTTTAGTAGGAAGTTTGATTTTTACTTGTTTAATAGTTTTTTTAATTGGTTGTTTTTGTTTTGTTTTTTTAATTGGAATTATTTTTTTCGCCATTTTATTTTCTCTCTTTCTGATTTATTTTTAATTATTTTGTAAATCTATTATTTCCTAGGTTATACTTAAAATATCTATTCCACAATGAAATATTTCATGCAGAAAATGAAAAAATTTTGTTTTGTTGATATGTTTGTTGTTATTCAAAATTGAAATGGTATTTAAATTTTGAATTATTTGGGGTGTTGATAATACTACTATATTATTGTTTTCATCATATTTAAATGCGTTACAACGTTTTAAAGTTTTATTGGAGGATGCATGGATTTTTTGTGGGGTTATTAGAAATAAAAAAATGAGAAAAATAACAGTTCAAATTAAGATTGCTTTATTTATTAATTTTAATTGCATTTTTTATCTCCTTTTTCTACTTGTTGAATTTTCATTGCTTGTTGTTTGAAAATTTCTATATTGTTTTCAATTTCAGAAGTTAATTTTATAATCGGTCTTTTGTATTAAATTTCTTAGTGTAAAGTGTGATATATCTTTGTTTTGGGTTGAAGTGAAGGTAGTAATTTTTCATTTCATCTTTGGGATATCTAGAATCTTTGGGGTTTATTATATGACATTGTACTTCATCCATGAAGAAGTCTTTATCTTCTTCAATTAACCATTTTGGGCCTTCGTAGTTGAGTTCTGTGTAGTAGTTTGAAGGGTCGTTGATAAACATATTATTAAATTGTGAATCATCATCTTTATTTCTTGTATGGAAAGTATTAAAAAAATCAATCCTGCTATCTTTTACTTCCCATTTGTCAAAAGGGTTTTTCATAAACGGCATTATATCAGTTGACTCGTATTCACGGTGCTTTCCACGACCAAGGCCGTTGAGGCTGTAAAAGCCATAATGTTTTTCAACTTTTGTTTCATCTTTTGGAGGTTTGAGGTATTTTAAAAAACCTTGTTTCCATGATTCATATTGTTCTTCACATTCTTTTCTGCGTGCTTTAATTTCTGTAATTGATTTGTTGATTCTTTGTTTAGTGTCAATTACTTCATCTAAATCAGAAGGCAACATGACTTCATGGTTTGGATTTAGGGTTTTGAATTTATTAGTTTTATTATAGGCATCATTAATGATAGTTGTTAAATCACGGTTAGAGTAGTTTTTGCCTTTACATCTGTTTGCAATTTCTTTTAAATGAAGGTAAGTGTGATAACTGATTTGATAAGGTTCTATCAAGAATTTTAAGAAACCTTCAATTTCTTCATCTTTAATTAAATCAATTTTAATTTCTTTGCTAAAACGACTTCTGAGTGCTTTATCAATTTGGTCTATGTGATTAGTAGCGCCCATTAAGACAATTTTTTTGTCAGAACGGTTAAAACCATCTAATTTAGTTAAAATATTATTAACAATATTAATACTTGTTTTATTAGAATTTTTGTCTTCACGGTTAGCCATGCCACTAATTTCGTCAATAAAGATAATAGTTTTATCATGTCTTTCAGCTTCCATCCAAATCTTTTCCCATTCTTCTACTCCTTCGCCGACATAAGTTTTATCTAGTTTAGAAGGTTCAAATTCAATAAAATAGGCGTTGCATTCATTACTCAATGCTTTCAGTAAAAAAGTTTTTCCTGTACCAGGCGGACCATATAATAAATATCCTTTGGGTCTTATTTTGTCAAAATTTACTAAATTGTTATTGGATTCTTTAAAATAAAAAATTAAATCCTCTAATTCTTCTTTTTCGCTTTCCATACCATAAACGTCTTTAAAAGTAATTTGTTTTTTGGCGATTTTTTCAATATTTGGGTTTTTGATTGCTTCAATTTCATTTTGAAGTTGTTTAATTTGTTTATCAAATTGGATTAATTGACCGTCTAAAAATAAATCATAACTTTTGAGATTTTGAACTTCTTGGGGGTTGTCTTGATGTTTAATTATTAGTTCTTTGATGTTTTCTTTGTTCGCGTTATTATAATTTATTGCTTGTTGTAAGTCAGATATTTTTTGATAAATAGTTTTGAATTGAGTAGTTTGATTGGTTTCTGATTGGATGCTTTCAATTAGTTTCTTATTGTTTACTTGTGATTTTGTATTTTCCACTCTTTTTTTGGTTAATGGTTGGGTAGCTTCATTGATTTGTTCGCGTTGTTTTGATAAATCAGCTATTTTTTGAATTAAATTTTTTATTTCAGTTTCTAATTGGGATTTTTTTCATCATTTAAATCAGTTTCTTTATTGTTTAATTCTTTGCTTTTTTGGTCTAATTCTTGGTTGAGGTTGTTAATTTGAAGATTTAAAGTTTTAATTTTTTCTAAATTAGAGTTGATTTGTTGTGATAATTGGTTGTCTTCTTCTATAAGTTTTTTGTTATTGTTTATGTTTTGTTGATTGATTATTTCTAAATCTTTTAAACGTTTTTGGAGTTTATTAAGTTCTTCTTTTGCTTCTGTATCAAGTTGGGTATTGGGTGGTTGTGTTATTGTTGGATTTATTAATGGTTTGATATTGTTTTCTTTTTTAGTTATTCCAACAATAAATAAAATCAATAAAATTAAACCAAATAAAGATAATAAACTAAGATATATTTTGTTTTTAAGCTTCATTTTTTCTCCTTTCTAGAAAAAATAATTTTTTTTGATATTTAAGTTTTGAATTTGTGAATATAATAAGTCAACTTTTGTTTTTTTGAGCGAAAAAAGGGCAAAATTTTGAGTCTATTTTTGGAGGGTTTTTGGAATTTGTTGTTATTGGTTAAATTTTCTTAATTTCTTTTAATAAGTTGTTTGGGAGGATGGATTTAAATTATTAATTTTCATTTATTTCGTTGTCACTTTCTAAATTGTTTTTTTCTTTTGATTCGTGATTTGGGTTTGGAATAATTGAAGATGGTTTATTGGTTTTGTTTTCTTTTTGTGTTTCAGATTTATTATTGATTTCTGGCAATGGAACAAAATTAAAAAAGATTTTTTTAATGATAAACATTAAAGCAGTTGTGAATAGGGCGCCAACGATAAATCCGATGGCGAAATTTAGATCATTCATTTTCTTCCTCCTTCTTAATAATTGGGTTGATATTTTGCGATTTTAATTGTTTTTTTCTTGCTTTTTTCTCTTGCCAATGAGAAACTTTAACTCTTTGAACCATAATTTGGGATTGGAGTTTTTCTTGGTTTTCATTGATTTTATCTAGTTTTTTTAATAATTGTTTTTCTAAATATTCTTGTTTGGCATTTTTGATTTCTAATTTTTGTAGTTTTTTGTTGGGGAAAAAAATACCCAAAATTAAATCTTTGAAGAAATTTAAAGTGTTTGCAATTAATTTAAAAATTGGTTTGAACCCAGAAACAATAAGAATAGTGAAAAGTGTTGTTTGGATTCCATCCATTCTTCGTTCAAGAATTTCAGTAGTTGTAAATCCTTTGGTATAATTTAGAATAAAATTGCTAATTGTTGCAAATATTGAAAATAACCACATATTTTTTTACCTTTCTTAATAATCTTTAATAACTTTTCTTCGTTTTTTAAACGATTTCTTTTTGTTTTTAAAAGTTTTATTGGGGCGGTCTAAATTAAGCCATTCCCCTTTTGGTTGATTATATTTATTAGTTTTTTTCTTGGATTGGGAATTGCGGGATTTGAAATAAGTTCCGCGGAATGCTTCTGACATGCCGTCGCTCATATTATTCATTCTCCTTATTATTTTTATTAATCTTTTTATCTAATTCATCAAGTTTTTCTATTAATTCATCCAGTTTTTTATGTGTTTTATTGAATCGTTCTTGGGTTTGGTTTCTTGTATCATTAACTTCATCGAGAACTTTATTTTGGGATAAACCAATTTGACGAGTTAATAAATAAGTAGTCATTTTGGTTTGTGGCTATTCCACAGAAATAATGCGGTTTTAAATGGTTAACGTTAAAAATTAAAATTTCTGAATGAAAAACAACGTTTTCAAAAACGTCTTTGGGAAGACTAATAATAGAAGAGATTTCGGGATATTCTTGATTTAAAAATTTCTGTAATTGCTTGCTATTTAGTGATTGATTAAGTCTGAATCCATAAGGAGTAAATAAAACAATTGGGATATCTTTACCAAAAAGTTCAATTATTTTACTTAACCACAACTCAGGCAACAAAGGACGACCACCATATTTTTCCTTAACGTAGTTTTTAGTTTTAAAATCCAAATTAAAGGGTGGGTTTGTAATTACCAAGGATATTTTTCGTGTATTTAAATCCTTTTGGGTTAATTCTAAAAAGTTGTTATGAATTAAATTAGGGAAGGTTGTTTTTTCTATATCAACCCCTAAAACATCAAATCCTTTTTGTTGCCAAGGTAGTAATAAAGAACCTTCACCAACACAAGGGTCAAGGATTAAACCGCGTTGGATTTGAGGTGATAAAATATTATATAAAAATTGCGATACCCAACTGGGAGTATAAATAGTAGCTTTTTTTTTATTTTTGAAAAAATTATTTCTATCAACTCGATACATTTTTTTATTTTTCCTTTTCTTTTTTATTTTAATTTAAGGTTTTTAACGTCATCTTTGAGGGTTTTTGATAGTTTGAAATTTACCACAGTTTTTGCAGGGATTTTTAGTTTTTTACCTGTTTGAGGATTTCGTCCTTTATGGGCTTTTCTTGATTTTAAGATGAATTTACCAATTTTTGGCGATATTATTACTTCTTCGTTTGATTTGATTGCTTCAATTAAAGCATTTTCAAACGAATTGTAAAAATCTTGAGTTTGAGTAACCGAAGTGTTATTCATTACTGCGAGGTTTTTGATTAATTCTTTTTTTGTTAGTTTTTTTAATTTTTCTTTTTTAGTCATTGTTTTTGCTCCTTTCTTTTATGATTGTTCCATCGGAGTTGTAGTAAGTTCTTTTAAACAATTTACCATTAGGATGGTGTTTGTATATAAAAGCTATTCTTTTGCGATCGAAGGAAAAACCAGTTGTTTTAATTAATTTGTTTGTTTTGGGATGGTACTTAAATTCTGTAATATAGTCAATTGTTTCACCATCGCCATCATAAAAAATTTCTGTGGTTAATTTACCATCAGAATTATAATTTGTTTGTTTAATTACTTCTTCTGTTTCAGGGTGATATTCAGTGATGTAATATATTGTTTCCCCATCTGAGTAGTATTCAACAACAGATTTCTTTGTTTTGGCGGAATTTAAAGTTTTTTGATGATTCATAATTATTTTTCTCCTTTAATTAAAATTTTCATTATTTGGGATAAGTTTTTTTATGTATGATTAGTATTTTTTTGTTGTTTTTATACTTCCATTAGGGTTGTAATAGATTTCATTAAAAACAGTTCCATCTGGGTTGTATTGGGTATTTTTGATTAATTTACCATCTGGGCTATATTCAGCAACAAATTTTATAGCTGTTTTAATTCCTTTGCGATAAAAAGTTTTTTGATAATTCATATTATTTATGCTCCTTTAATTAAAATATTTGTTTGTTGATTAAAATTTTCATTATTTGGTCTAAATTTTCTTTTTGCGAGTTGGTTGCGTTAATTAAGAAATGATGGCAATTTTGGTGTTTACAATTTGAATCATTACAGTATTTTTGTTGGTTTAAATAATGTGCGCGGACATTTTTAAAATAATTTAAGGGTTTTTTCTCAATGAGGTCTAATTTATGATTTGATTGGGTTTGTTTTCGTTTTAGCCCAATTTTAGGTTCAATATCTAGGTAAAAAGTTAATTTAGGTTTAATTAAGAAATGATTGATGATTTTTGAAGTAATTTTATCATCATAATCTATGTAATTACCTTTGCTTTGATACGCAAAAGTAGAATCATACCAACGGTCCACTAGAACAAGACAACCACTCAATAAAGCAGGGATTATTAATTCATCTTGGGTTTGTAACATGTTGGCAAGGCTTAATAAATATTTAGTTTTAGGGCTTATTTTGGATTGATGTAAAAATAAATTTCTGATTTCTTTTCCAACGATGGAACTGCCTAAACCTTGAAAAACTTTGGTTTTATAGCCTTTATTTTCAAAAAAAGCTTTTAATTCGTTAATTAAAGTAGTTTTGCCACTTCCGTCAATACCTTCAAAACTAATTAATTTATTTGTCATTAGGGCGAACCATCTTTTTAATTAAATTAATAGGTGAAAAGGGAATGAATTGGTTGGTTAGTAAGTTTTGTAAGAAGAGATTAGCTGAATTGGAAAATAAATTGATTACTTTGTTAATTGATTGTACTTTACCATTTTTAATTTTATTATTTAATCTTTGAGTTTCGGATTCATCATTTGTTAACAAATAAAACTCAAAGCGAGTGTCTAGTTTTTTGATTTGTTCCCTTTCTACTATTGATTGTTTGTATCTATCTCTAAGGCAAGTTTTGAAATTGAAGGCAATAATTTGTTTTCTTTTAGTAAACAATACTAAATCAAATTTAATATCAGGGATGAAAAATAAATATGATTGAGGGTATAAATACTTAATTCATTTGTGATTTAGATAAAGCAAAATTAAGTATTCGTTAATTTTACCACGAATTGATTTTTGACTTTGAGAGTTGTATTGGTTGTTGGTTAAATATTCATTGAGTATATTATGGCAATCAAACATATACTGATTAAAAGCTTTATTGAAAAAAATTGGTTGAACTATTTGTTTGGTTATGTTAACGCACAAAGATTTATGATTAAAAACGTTAATATTATTAAAATCTAAATTAGATATTTGTTTCATATTTTTATTTCCTTTTTTATTCTTATTCTTTTGCTTCAAATCTTTGGATTTGTTTATAAAAATTAAAACTACATTCACCTAATTGACCGCTACGGTTTTTAGCAATAATTAAATTCGTATGTGGGTCAATATCAGGTTTTTGATAATAACTTTCACGATGTAATAACATCACAACATCAGCGTCTTGTTCGATTGTTCCTGAATCTCTTAAATCTGTTAATTGAGGGCTTTTAACTTCTCTTACATAGGTTGCACGGTTCATTTGACTTAAAGCCACAATTGGAATATTAAGTTCACTTGCTAGTTTTTTTAATTTGCGTGAAATCACAGATATTGCTTGATATGTATTAAAATTTTGGTCGTCTTTTAATAAATGGAGGTAATCAATAAAGACAATATCAAGTCCCTTAGTATATTTCATTTGACGGCATTTGGTTTTAATATCTTCAATTTTGTTATTTCTATCATCATCAATTAAAATGTTTAATTGCGTGATTTCGTCATCAGCGATAAGTAACTGTAATTTGTCATTTTTAGTTAAGTTTTTGTGTTGGAGTTGTTTTAAAGGGATTTGAGAAGTAGAAGAAAGTAGCCTAATTCCTAATTCTTCTGCTGCCATTTCTAAACTAAAAATAACTGCTTTTTGGTTTTCGGGGTTGGTAGTAAAGTTTTTTGCAATATTACAAGCCAAATTTAACATAAAAGCAGTTTTTCCCATTCCTGTTATCGCGCCTAAGATAATTAATTGGGTTGGTTTGAACCCAGAAATTAATTCATCTAGATTTTTAAAGCCTGTTTTTATTCCTACAAGTTGGTTGTCTTTTTCATCATTAACTATACTTTGTCGAATATAGGGAATTAATGTTTTTGTAGAAATAAAAGGAGATTTGGTTTTTTGCATAAAACCTTCTACTTGGTTTTTGACTGTTTGCAAATAATTATGGATATTTTTTGATTTAGATAATTCAGTAGGTAATTGCTTAATTAATCCTAACAAATCTCTTTTAAGGGCATTTTCTTTAATTAAATCAATATATGTCTCTAAATATTCACTTGCAGGAGCCATCTCCACTAATTCAATTAAATAATCAATTCCTCCTATTTTGTATAAATTGTTATCTAAAACAGAACCCACCGTAACATAATCAATTTCGCGGTTTTGCAGTTTTAATCGCTTCATTGTCTCAAAGATACAACGATTCTTGGGATTGGAAAAATTGTTTGTGTTAACTAAATTTATAACAGCATCCATTTTTTCTGGATTTAACAATAGTGTTCCTAATAATGCACGTTCAGCTTCAATCATCTTTCAAACTCCTTTTTCTCAGTTTGGATACAAAAAAATCCAAACTGTTTATTTTTAATTAATAAACAATTTGGATAAATTTGTTGTTCTCAACCAGTACCACTTTTTTGGGGCAGTCTATATTATATAGGTCAAAAAAAAGAAAAACTCTCCATAAAAACGACATGGATTAAATTTTTTTACACAATAATGCGGAATTTTTAATTTTGGGCTGTTTGTGCTATATAATAACAAGGGTTAATTAGCAAATCCCTCACCATAAACACTAGCGAAAATGAGGATGGAAGAAATAAAAAAAACCCCCCCTCTAGTTGAGGGGGGGTTATAAATTAGGTTTAAAAATGATCAGTTTTAGTTTATGCCAAAATTGTAAAAATTAAAAGTAGGTATTTACAAGGTTTTTTAGGTCACTTAGAGGCTAAATTGGATTTAAAAGGGTATAAATCAATCCCTAAGGTTAAACCATTAATTGTAATTTAATCACAGCGAAAAGGGCAAAATAATGCGTTAAAGAGGCATGTTTGATTTTGGGGGGGGGTTATAATAAAACCACATTGATACTAATTACAAAAAAAATTACGAATAAACTTTATGTTGTGAATCATATCCAATAATATAAAAAATACGATTAATGATAATTCCCAGCAAACGTTTTTGTTTATTAATTGCTAATTGACAAACCTCATTATCATTTGCTTTAGATAAAATATTACTGAATTTTTTCTTGAGTTTTTCTGGTTTTATTTTATGAAAACGATTACTTTTATTGTTAAAAACATCAGAAAAACTATTATGAGAAATTGCATAATTCAATGGAAATAAAATGTTTTTAAACAATTTTTTTGTTGAGTTTTTTTCAAAATAAGATAAAATAGTTAAATTTTTATCAAAAGAATAAATAAACTTTTTTGGATTATCAGAATTAGACATTTATTTTTGAATCCTATTTAAATTATTTTTAAAAAAATCATAAATAGTTTGGTCTAAAATAACGTTTTTATCCCAAGTGATATTTCCATTGTAAGATAATTCCCATGGCAATTCTTGGTGAGTTAAATCTGACAATTCATTTCCAGTTTTCGCACCATATAATTCAATGATAAAATCAATATTTTTTTTAAAGTAGAATTTATTTTGGTAGAATTTCCTTTTGGAGAAAGTTTATTAATCGGTAAATAAGTAAATTCTTTGAATTAATTATATAATTCAGGCAAAACTGGTCCATAAATCCAAGCTCTAAAAGAATCTTTAAAGTTTGGAAGAGAATTGTGTTTCATTAAATATTTAGCATAAGCATAATAAATCATTTTGTGTAATTTCATGTGAGTTGTTTTATGTGGATTGTTTTCAATAATATAATTTGCTACATCAAAAACGTTGATTTGATTATTATTTTTCATATTTATATTCCTCTTTTTTTGTTTTATTATTATTTTCCATCGCCATCACTTGATTATTTTTTATTAATAATTTGAATATGAAAAATCATATTCTCTAATAATCTTATTTTTTTCTTTAATTATTTTTTGCTTTAATTTTTGCATTATTAACACCAATCAAATTTAACAATTTAACGAGCATATGGAATATAATATATGTATGGTTAATATAAATAATTTTATTATTATCTTTAAATTATTAATTATTTATAGTATGTTTCTAATAAGGTTAAACCCGAATTAATCATTACTCATCACAAACCAATTCAAAACAGCCTTGGAGGGCTTTTTTGAATTGGTGTTTAGTTTTACCCACGGGTTTAACCTTATTAGAAACATACCATTATATATATAGGTCAAAAAAAAGAAAAACTCTCCATAAAAACGACATGGATTAAATTTTTTTACACAATAATGCGGAATTTTTAATTTTGTGGTGGTTGTGTTATATAATAACACGGTTAATTGGCAAATCCCTCACCACAAAAACTAGCGAAAGTGATGATGGAAGACATTAAAAATGAAAAAAAGTGAAAAAAATACCCCCTTGTTTAGGGGGTATAAATTAGGTTTAAAAAATGATTCGTTTAATTTTAAGGTAAAAATGATAAAATTGAAAGTGAGTGTTTTCCTAGATTTTTGAGAGGTCACTTAGAGGCTAAATTGGATTTAAAAGGGTATAAATCAATCCCTAAGGTTAAACATTAATTGTAATTTAATCACAGCGAAAAGGGCAAAATAATGCGTTAAAGAGGCATTTTTGATTTGGGGGGGTATTTTTTATTCTAAAAGTAGTTATTTGAAATTAAAAAAATAATATTTTCAATTATAAGTTTTAATTTCTTTTTTTGACTTCTTCTTTATTAGAACACAAATTCTTTTTTTTGATTTTAACAAAAATGAGCAAAAATAAAAAAAGACCTTCATTAGAAGGTCTTAATATCAATTAATATTTAATTCTGGAGGTTTTTTGGGTGGCGGGGTGGTGTCATAAAAATTAGAAAAAGTATTGTTTGAGCCAGAACATTCACTCCCATTGACGTACCAATCATCTATGAAAGTATTTGTAACATAATAATACCTACATTTTCTCCCTTCTTCATTATAAATGTCTCTTGATGAACGACCAAATTTATCTCTTATTTCTCCAGCTGAATAAGAAATGCCAGGTTTAATTTCACATTGGTTTAACCAATTTACATAAGCATCACGATATTGTTTGGCGAGTTTAATTTGGAGTGTATCATTTTTACAAACTACAAAATAACAACAATCAGTAGTTTCAAAAGTATGTTTGACTATTTTAATCGGGAAAAGAATAGAAATTTTTTTATAAGCAGGAGAATTAATTTCAAAACCAGCATCACGATTTTCGCTTTGTTCTTCATAGTCATCTTCTTGAACTAGAGGAGGAAAAGTGTAAAGGTTGTTTTCTCGTTTCCAGTCACGAATAGCTTGGTAAGGGTCAGCAGAATCAGGTAGTTGTATGGTTTGTGGGCTTTTTTTAGTAACGAAAGAAAAAAGATAGATGTTTTTGGCGCCATTGGAGAGTTTCAATAAATCTTCAATGGTGTAAGTTTGCCGTTTGATGATTTCTTGGTAAAGTTCTTTAATTTCTTCTCGCCATTCTATTTCCTGTTTTAAATCTCTAGTTTTTTTATCTTCAGGTAGGAGACGAACGCCATTATCGAAATAAATAGCAGCAATTTCAATACCATTAAATCCTCCTGCAGGTAAAGGAGTGATTAAACCTGTGGTAGGGGTAATATTATAACAACCTAATTTAATTAGTTTGGGTTCCTTGATGATTTTATTTTGGATTAAGTAATCATTTATCGCTTTTTCTTTACTTTGGTCAACAAAGAGATTGATGATGATTAATTCCACATTGCCCTTTTCTTCCTGATTTTTTTGTTGAACATCCCAAAATACGAAAGCTTCTTCGATGGCGATTTCGTATTTTAAAAGGTCATCTAAGGTGTATTCATAGTCATCTTGAGGATATTTAATTTTAAAAGGGTTTTGCCTGGCTTTGAAAAAAGCACAGATTAATCCTGCAGGAGGATTTTTGAGTTCCCAGTAGAAGATATTTTTGGCATAAGGATTGTAAGTCGACTTATCCAACCCATAAGTAGAAGTTTTAATGTTGAAATATTTTAAGATTTCAGGGATACTTTCTTTGGATAAAACAGGAATGTCATATCTTTTCATTTTGGATTGGGTCGCTAACCATTCTTGTTGGAGGGTTTCGTAATCTGCTAATTTAATTTTGGTTTTGTTTTGATTATGAAAAAAAGAAGAATGAGCATTGATGGAAGGGACAAAATTGAAGATAATAATTAATAACATAATTATTAATTTTTTAGATAAAGGGGATTTGGGTTATTTTAGACATTTTGAAAACCTCCTTTTTGTGATTTGGGTATAAAAAAAGACCCCTAGTAAAAAAAGGGTCTAAATTAGATTAAAAAAATGCTTCGTTGAAATTAAAGGTAAAATTTTAAAAATTAAAAGTAGGTATTTACAAGGGTTTTTGAGAGTTCACTTATAGGCTAAATTGGATTTAAGGGCGTTTAAATCAATCCCTAAGGTTTAAATTAATTGTAATTTAATCACAGCCAGAGGGGCAAAATAATGCGTTAAAGAGGCATGTTTGATTTAGGGGGGGTTATAATAAAACCACATTTATACTAATTACAAAAAAAATTACGAATAAACTTTATGTTGTGAATCATATCCAATAATATAAAAAATACGATTAATGATAATTCCCAGCAAACGTTTTTGTTTATTAATTGCTAATTGATAAACCTCATTATCATTTGCTTTAGATAAAATATTACTGAATTTTTTCTTGAGTTTTTCTGGTTTTATTTTATGAAAACGATTACTTTTGTTTTTGACAAGCCCTCTATGGTAGTGAAATGCTGAAGATTTTTATATTATTATCAATATATTTTCAGGGGATGACACCACATGATTTAAATTAAGGAAATACCTACTTAATTATAGTATAAAAAACCCTACATATATGAAATCTGTGAAAAACATATATAAGGTCATTAATAATTTTAACATGAACAATTAAAAATAAACTAAATAATGACTTTCTTTTTGATAAGAACCAAATAATATAAAAATACCAGGAAACAATCCCCAAATAAGACCATATATACCACAAAATGTTTTTGTAAACTTATTAGATTTTGAATTAAATAATCTTATATATAAAAAAATGAAAAAAAGGAATTAAAAAATATAATAAACTAAAAAATAATTCTAAAAAATTTTCATTAAATAAACTGTTTTCTAAACTATAATGATATTCTTTTCCAAAAATTTTTATATAATAAATTTTAAAATTTAAAAAATATAAAATTTTAAGTTTCGATGATAAAAATATTAAAAGAATATAAAAAATACAACTAACTTTAACTAATTTATTTATTTTTTTCATTTTTTTATTTACTCCATAAAATATTAAAAATATTTATCTAAATATATTAATATTTTAACATATATAAATTCTCCAAACTAATCTTTTAACGATAGTTAAATGTAAAGGCGCGAGGAGAAAAAAATTAAAAAAGTTCCTAACATTTACTTTCCAGTAATAAAGTTGAAGAACCCCCCATGGAAACACTAGGTTTTTTTGGTTTTCTTCAAATTAATAAAAAAGAAAAAAAGTGTAAAAAAATAAAAAAACCCCCCCCTCAACCCCCTCAAATAGAGGGGGAATAAATTAGGTTTGAAAAAACGCTTTGTTTATTTTTAAGATAAAAATGATAAAAATTGAAAGTGAGTTTTTCTCCTAGTTTTTTTAGTGGTCACTTAGAGGCTAAATTGGATTTAAAAGGGTATAAATCAATTATAGGGTAATATAAAACTAATTGTAATTTAAATGATAATTATCAAATATGGAAGTTTGAATATATTATTATACAAATTTATGAATTGAATGTTTAAAAAAAATGATTAGAGATCATCATTATTTAAAGGATTTTAATTTGGCGTATTTTTTTAATTTTTTGTTGAATGCGATTGTAAATTTGGAGATTTTTGTTTGTTTTATTTTTAAAAATTTATATTAATTTCTATAAACATTAATTTTATAATTATTTTTTTGATAAATAATTCAAAAAAATAGTTTTTTTGTTTTTCCAAATTATCATTTTTTATTTTTTCATCTTCTTTACTATATTTTTGCATTTTTTCTAATTGTTGAAATTGTTCTTGACATTTATTAATATTCGTTTCTTTATTTGATTCACTATTTAATTTGTCCATTGCCATAACTTGATTATTATTTATCACAAATAATAATCCTAAACAACTAATTAAAAAGAATGGTAAAAGATGTAATTTATTTTTTACTAACATTATATATTACTCCTTATTTGTTATTTATCCCTCATTTGGGGTAATTTCATAAAGATTGTGGAGAGAGTTTAAGATTTGATTTCTATATTCTTTTTCTTGTCTTTCATAGCTTTTTACGAAATCTTTTTTTAACATTTCAGCACGAGATAACATATCTTGATACATTTTTTGTTTTGATTCTAATTTTCCGATTTGAACCTCGACTTCACTGATTTCTTCAATTATTTTTTGTTTTTCATCTTGAAATTTTTTGATTTTATTTTCGTTACCTTTTCTATCTTTTTTTAATCTATCAAGTTCTTGTTCTTTCGCGTCTCGTTGTTGTTCTAGTTTTTGTTGTTGTGGTTTTAAAGATTCTATTTGAGGTTGAATTGAATCCAGCTATGTTTTGTATTCATCACAGACTTTTTGTTTTCCATCTATATCTGTTTGTGATTCTTTTAAATAACCTAAACTCAATCTCCAACTATTTTTTAGTTTATTGATTTCTTCTTGTTCTCTCTCTGATAAATTATCAGGTAATTTAG
Organism: Candidatus Phytoplasma australiense; assembly: GCA_000069925.1. GTDB lineage: Bacteria > Bacillota_I > Bacilli_A > Acholeplasmatales > Acholeplasmataceae > Phytoplasma > Phytoplasma australiense. Next base: position 741,333 of record AM422018.1, on the reverse strand, counting down.
AAGTGTCAGTAGGTTCGATGAAAAGATAAGTTTTAATTTGGTCTAAACGAGAAGCAGTGGTTTTAATTTTCGGTTGGGGTGCTTCTTCTGTATAACGTTTAGTTTCGAGGTCTGTTTTAGGTTCAACTGGTTTTGTTTTTGAATGAGATGAGGAGGTTTGGGGGGGTATTTTTATTGTGGCGGTTTTGGTTAATTCCTATGATAATTGAGCTGCCGATTAAAGAAATGATAATAATAGTTACTAAATGTTTTTTGAAAAAGTTTTGTTGTTTCATAATTTATTTACCTTTCTTGATAATGGTGATAATTAATCATATCACTTATCACCATTATACAATTTTATTAATAAAATAATTAGCTAAAATAATTATTTATTTGGAATCATAACCATTTCAGGGATTTTACCAACTCGTCTAGCTTTTAGGCGTTCTTGAGCGCGCGCATAACTTGGATTTTTTTGTTTTAATTCTTCTTTTGCAGTGTTTAATTCTACTTCTTTGTTACTTAAAACGTATTCTAATTCATTTTGTTTGTTAAATAAGGGGGTAATTTTTGAAACTTCTTTGTGTTTTTCTTCTAATTCATCAATGGTTTTTGCATATTCATCAATCCAAGAATTAAAATCGTCTTTTATATCTTTATTTAATTTTTCAGACTTTCTGCTTTCTTCCTTTAAATTATCTTCATTTTGACGGAGTTTATAATCACCTAATTTTTTTTCGTAATCTTTGTAGTCAGCGTCTATTTTTTCTAAATCGCGGTCGATGTGAGGCGTTCGTTAAAGAGAAAGGCCCGCTAGCACGGACCTTGTGAAATTTTGATATTTTATTATTTTCTTTTTTTGAAGTTATTAAAAGACATAAGTTAAAAAAGGATTATTAATGATTTATTAGTTTTTAGGGTCTAAGAAAATGATGTGTTTAACAACAACTCTTATGTATGTTTTGGTCTCTTTGTTATTGTTGGTGTACTTTTGAACGTCGATTGGCCCTTCGGCGTATATCCTAGAACCTTTGCGTGTGTATTGGGCTAGGTTGTCGGCTTGCGTTCGGAAAGCGACGCAGGGTACGCATTGCACTTTGTCTTTGATGTTTACGGCTAAGTCAAAATCAACTTTAGCAATTCGTTCTCCTTTGCTGTTTAAAAATTCTTTTTTTGGGTCGCTTGTTAGACGGCCGATTAATTGGGTTCTATTTAACATTAGTTATTTTCTCCTTTTTTGAATATTTTTTGTAATTTAGCGATGGCTCTAATTTTGATAACTGCCACGCGATTTAAAGAAAATTTTTGGTTGTATTTGTTTTCTAATTCTTCCGCGATTTGTTTGTTGGAACGAATAACTTTATCGTTGTCTTCAACGTCTTTCGGGGAAACCCCGAAGGTCCAACTGATAACGTCAAATTGTTTATCCGTTAAATTTTTAGTTAATATTTGTAAGAAAATATCGTGATGTGCTTGTTTAAGCCATAGTTGATGAGGCGTAAGGATTTTGCTCCATTTGGGTTGTGTTGCTTCTTCCCATTCTTCGAAACAAATTTTAGTTATTATTTTTTTGTGTTTTTGAGGCATTGAAGCTGATTGACATTTGCGGATAAGTTCGTGAATCGCAAATTTAATGTGTTCGATAGCGTATCCAATAAACTGGTCAATGTCTACTTGAAAATCATACCCTTCGAGGGCATTGATTAAACCTAAAACGCCTTCTTGAAATAAATCTCGTCTTTGAAGTATTGAGGGGAAGTATTTGAACTTACTAACTATTTTATTAACTAGTGGGTAATAAAGTTCTACAAGTTGATTTCTGATTTGCAAATTTTTTTTATTTTTTAAAAATTCTTGAAATAATTCTTTTTTTCTATTTTCATCTGTCGGCATTGTTCTCCTTTCTAAAAAAACGTTTTTTTAGAAAAGATAGAAAAATTATTATTTTTTAGTTTTGGGTACAAAAAAAGACCGACTAAAAATAAGTCAGTCTTAAAGAATTTTTAAAAAATAAAAAGTGTCCTAATTTTTTCATCAGTCCATAAACAAAGAATTTTGGCTTGGCATTATACTAACAAAAACATGCCTTCTTGTAGTTTTTGGCAACGTTCTTATGAATCCATTTTATGTCTTTGGAATAACGAAAAACCAAAAATTAATATCGACCAAATTAGAGAACCTTATACTTCCAATTTTTTGAAATATGATGGAAAAAAAAGAAATGGCACTTTAGGCCGTTTTGGCAATTCCGAAACTTTATATCGCGTAAACGAAAAAGGAGTTCTTCCGCGTGATATCATCAAAGTCCCTGCTTTGGCGGGTGGCGCAGGCTTTAAAGAACGGTTCTTTTTGTGTAAAACTTGTGATTGTAAAATTTTTAGATCCAAAGAACTAAAAAACCACCAATCCCCTCATCAAACTATTATTCATCCTACCCAAAAACCTCAAATGTTAACTAATAAATTAATTGATTCAGCGATTATGGAAAACCAAAAAGGCAATGTTTTAATTCCTTTCGCTGGTTCAGGTTCAGAATGTTTAGTTGCCAAAAAGAAAAACTTAAATTATATCGGCATCGAAATAAACCCTGATTATGTAATGTTAATCAACGAAGCATTAAAAAAAATATAAACTAAAATAAACTATAAAAAAAAGTTTAATCCACAAAAAACACTTTTCACCCCCAAAGGCATAAAATAACACATTTTCAAAAAAATCTCTTTATTTTACCCTTTTTTCATCTTTTTTTAACACCATTTGAATTATAATACCTAATTTAAAAATTAGAAGCAAATAAGGGCAAATACGAGCGAAAAAATGACTCGTTATTTTACCCCTTATTCGCCTTTTTCAGAAACTTTTGAGTTATAATACCTCATTTCAAAAACAAGCCCAAACAAAGGTATTTATTTAAGTTTCAATAAAAATCACAACACAACACACTAAGGCAATGCCTAAATTACAAATTCAACAATAAAAAAAGGAGAAACATAAACATGGAAAACAACCAAAAAAGAGGGGTTCTTGGGAATAAAAACAATAAACCAACAACCCCCACTGACTTACAAGAAATCAAAACTTTTCTACAAGCTCTAAAAGAAGAATTAATTAACCTTACAATTACTCCCCACTCTAAAAACGAAGGCGGTTATCGCGAAGCGAACTACCGCCCCAAAAATCAAATTCTTTTTGTTGATGCAAGAATTTTGGAAGAAATCCAAACATTCAGAAAAAGCATAATCAAAGATAACAACATTCACAATAATAAACACTCAAAACCCTTATCCTCAAACTCTCTTAAAACGCATTTTGATAACTTCCAAATCAATTACAAAAATATCGCCAAAGATGCTATCAAAGAAACAATTGGAAAAATCGACATCAACAAATTAACAACTTTACGCTTATTTCCGCTAGACCCTGATAAGCGTGATAAATTCAATAATCTTATCAAAACTAACTACAAAAAAGGCCTAAATATCATCTATTATCACCAAGAAGACTTAAAACACATTAACTTCTTTATAACCAGAGCTAAACAAGGATATCGTGTGAAAAAGCTTCATCCAATGTATAAGTATTTATTAAAGTCAAAGGTCTAAAATATCTAACACTTTTATAACAGTCCACTAACAGTTTTATAACACTTTGCTACCTAATATTTTTCTGTTAAATACTATCTCAAACGCCATGTGATATTTTATATTTTATATCGATAATGATAATGATAATCGATATTTTATATTATCGGTATTTTCTTTTTAATCATTTTCATTAACGATATAAATAACTCTCTTCAAGTTTTTTTAAAAATTTCCGATGCGTTCCGTAGATAAAAATATTCAAATCCAAAAATGAAAAAAATCTAAGAGCCCTCAAGGGCTCAGATAAAGCATAAACCTTTTGAGGGAAAAAATAGAATAGAAAAAGAACCCCCCAGTTCCGCACAAACCCCCCTTTTTTTTAGAAATCAAAACCCTTCTTTTTCAATCACGACTGGACTAAAACATCCTTTTTATCCACCAACAGTGCTTTAAATTTACGCACAAGCTTAATAACCAAAGTAATAACTGAGGCTGGTTATAGCGATTAAACAAACAATTATTGAAAAATAATATTTATTTCATTGAGTAATTTTGGTCACAAATATGTTGTAATATGTTACAATGATTTTTGTAATTGACAAAAAAATATGGAGATAATCGATGTCAGAAACACAAAAAATGCAAAAATTAAATAACAAAATAATATTATTACAAAATATGATTTCTCAAATTAAAATCATTGATAAAGAAATTGTTTTTAAATTGGTTAAACGTTTTTTCAAAACTCTCAATTTATCTACCATCCTAAGAACAATCAAAATCAACCGCAGCACTTATTACTATTGGCTAAAAAATCAAGAAAAGAAACGATTACAATGCGAAAACTACCTTTTACAACAAAAACGCATCCAGCCTTTATGTTCTCGTTATCAATATTTTTACGGATATCGCAAAATCACTCATTTATATCAAAAAACTTTCAACGAACACATCGCCAAGGAAAAAGTGTATCAAATTATGAAAGAAAATAATATTTGCTGCCGTTTAAGAATAAAAAAAGTCAAACGTGCATATAAAAACAACTTAAAGCCTAAATTAAGTGTAGCACCCAACCTTATCAACCGCGATTTTATTGCAACCAAACCACTTCAAAAATTATTTACCGACATCACATTTTTCCCAACTCCTGAAGGTTTTGTTTATTTTTCTGCAATCATTGACTCTTTTAACAATCAAATAATCGCCTCCCACACCTCAAACCACCAAGATAAAGAGTTAATTTTAAATACAATCAAAAAATTACCCCCACTAAAAGACCCTTGTGTTATTCATTCCGACCGCGGCACGGTTTACCAATCGCTCAAAGTGCAAAATAAACTAATTAAAAAAAAGGCTTTTTAATCAGCATGTCCCACAAAGCAACCCCACGCGATAATGCTGTGATTGAAAACTTTTTCGGCCAAATAAAAAGTATTTTATTCAACCAACATCCGTTTTTATTTCAACAAGAACCACACGAAATTAAAAAAATTATCCATCACTTCCCTTCTTTTTGGAATAAAAGATGGATGTTGGCTAAATTAAATAATTTATCACCTTTAAAATATTCTCAATCCTTCAGATAGTATTTTAATTAATGATAAAATCAACTACAACCTTTTTAAAAAGAGGTTATTTCACTGTACATTTTTTTGAGCAAAAATACCCTTGCAAAATCACAAAACATCAAAAAAACGTGATTATTTTGTAAAAAAATTAACACCCCTTCATTTTAGACTAGCGTTTTCGATTTTTTTTGCCTCTTATATAGCGAAGGGATAAAAATATATCTTTTGAAACGAGCAAAATATTAAAAAACTTATGGACGATTTTGGTTTAATTAATTTGTTTTGTTGATTTGAAAAGATATGAAATTATCTATTATTTTTGTAGTTTTAAAGAATAATTTTTTAAAACAAAAAATGTCTAAAAAACATCATCTCCCCAGATTTTTCAAAACCCAGATACAGCCTTAAATCCTAAAATGATTGTTAAAGATTTAATTGAAGAAGGTTTGATTTGCCAAGGGATTAAAGATCAAGTATTAAGACAAAAGAAAGTTAACCAAATGATTCGTTTAGTAGACTTAAGACTAAGTGATTTATCTCGTTATCCTCATGAATTTTCAGGAGGACAAAAACAAAGAATCGTCATTGCCAGAGCTTTAATCGTAACACCTACCATACTTATTGCAGACGAACCTATTTCAGCTTTGGATGCTTCTATTCAAGCCCAAATCTTTAATTTATTAAACGATTTAAAAAAACAATTAGGATTAACTATCATTTTTATTTCTCATGATTTAGAAGTAGTTAGATATTTTTGTGATTCTTTAGCTGTAATGTACCAAGGCAATATAGTTGAGCAAGGTACTACAGAAGAAATATTTTCACACACAAAACATCCTTATACACAAAGCTTATTAAATGATTCTAATTTCAATTAAGATAATGTTTTTGATAATTTTTTAGTTAAAAAATAATTAATTCCTGAAAAATTTAGTTTTACTAAGTAAAATAAATAATAAATTAAGATAAAATGAATATACCAAAATGAATCAATTATGGAATTTTTGACTAGAAATAAATTTTTTATATCTGATTGTGTTTGTTATATTATTAAAAAACGGACGCACTCCTTAAAAATTGTTTTGATGAATAAAAAAAATATTATTTTTCCAAACTAATTACGATTTATTTTCTTTTTTTACACTTTTTGTTTTATTTTTTTAAACTTAAAAAAGATTGCAATAATTACAATTTCTTTAAATTAAAAAAAACTCTGACATTTCATTAAAATTATTCCTTTTTTTGATAGTCTTTTAATTTCTGTCAATTGCAAATTATCTTTGTTTAAAGTTGAGGATATGCATTAAACAAACTAAACAAATTAATCTTGTAAGTTTAAAAACCTAAAAGCACCAAAGCCAATAAAATCATTCAAAGATATTAGTTTATTTACAATTACAAACGAAAAACAAATGTTTTTAAAACAATTTTTATTTTAAATTTTTTAAAAACCTAAAAAGCTTGTGATAATTACACATGTTTTACGATTAAAAATTCCAATGTTTTGTTGTTTATGTTTTTTCTTTAAGATGGCGAAATGATTTTTTAGACATTTTTTTGTGTTCAAAAATATTCTTTCAAACTAAAAATAATAGATAATTTAATATTATTTAAACTAACAAAAAAATTAACTAAAAACAAAAGCGTCCTAAGTTTTTTCATATTTTGCTAAATTCAGAAAATATGCCTGCAATTTTTCCATAAACAAATCCCAAAAAAACCTTTTTTTGGAGCAAATAATGTCATATTTTGATGTTTGTAGTTTAAAATTATGTAAAGATTTGCATTTTTAAGTTTTTTCTTTCTTTTTTAGTTTTTCTTTTAACTCTTTGTTTGTAATTTATAATTTAGGGGCATCTTAAGAAAGTTATTTTTTTGTTATTTTGTTCCAACTGTTTTATTCAATATTAAAGATGGTTTGAAAAATGTGTTAGTTTTTGGATTGATAAGCCAGAAAAACTTGTAATCATAATCAATTATTTTAAATTTCATCATCACTCATCTCTTTATTTTTTAACCTTGATACTTTAACTCAAAAACTGGTGGAAAGATATTGAAAAAAATTAATTAGCACTCAAGGGTTGACAGTGCTATTTTTTTTTGTTAAAATACAATTGAACTTAAAAAATAATTTAAGTTTGATAAAAATACTTTGAAGAGGTGATAAAAATGTTATTTAATTTAATTGACTCAGAAAAAGATTTATTTGAAGATTTATTCGCAGGAATTCAACCAACCAATTTGAACCATATGATGAAAACAGATATCCAAGAAAAAGATGATAAATATTTAATTACCGTGGAATTGCCGGGTTTCCAAAAAGAAAATATTAAAGTAGCCTTAGAAAAAGGTTATTTGATTGTTGAAGCTAAAACAAATCAAGAAAATGAAAAAAAAGAACGTAATTTTTTAAGAAAAGAAAGATTACAAGGTATTTTCCGACGTAATTTTTACTTAGGAGAAGGTTTTTCATTAGAAGATATCCAAGGACGCTTGGAAGAAGGTTTACTAAAGTTAAGTGTTACTAAAAAAGATACAAAAGAAGTTAAAGAAAAACGTTATTTAGAACTAAAATAAAAAGACCCTTTGAGAGGGTCTTATTTTTTTATTTGTTAAAAAAAGTCATTGTACAAAAAGATATTTTTAAAAAAAGATAAATGTTAAAAATTGCTTTCTTTAATCATCTTTGATAATAAGAAAATAAGCAACAGAGTTGTTTTATTGAAAAAAATTACCAAATTCATTTATTATTTTTTAAAAAAATAATAAAATTCATCAAAAAAAGATAAAAAAAGAGACAAAAAAGTTTAATCTCTTATTAATTTTTATTTAAAATAAAACATCTTATTGAAATATAATTGATATTCTTGTTGATGTTTTTCTAATAAGTTTTGTATTATTTTAATTCTTTCATCTAACAAAGACAAAAAAAGCGATTTTGTTTTGTTCTTTTAAGGAAGGAAAGAAAAATTCTAAATTTAAAAAAGATTTCATATCAGAACATACGCGACCACATGAATTGCCTTTATTAATAATAGAATCATAAATTAAAATAGAATTGTCGTTTCTTACTAAATAATGCAAATAAAGACAAGATATCTTATCAGTATTTATTTTATATATTTTGTAAGAAGGAGAAATAAGAACTTTTTTATTTGAAAGATTAAAACAAATAGTTCCTCTGTCTAAATTTTGAGGATAAACAGCTAAATCATTAGGAAAAACTATTTTATAACCAACATTATTTTTACTAGCTATTATTTTTTTAAATTTTTTCTTTTGTAAAATCAATCCTTGTCCTTTGTTAATGTGTTTTTAAATTATTTCGTAAGCTCAGTATTTAAAAATAACTAAAAAAACATCATCTCCCCATGCCTACCGCCGATTTTGGCTACTTATTATTGAATTTTTAAAAACTAAATTTTGTGAATTTTTGGAAAAGTTCAATTTAAACCAGTTGTTTCTTTTAAATGACAACTTCCACACATAAAAACCATTTTAAAAAAGAAAAAAATAATTTATATCTTAATCATTAATTATGATATAATGAAAGTATATGTAAATATAAGCAAAGGGGATAAAAACATGAAATGTTATGTGACTGGTAAAACTACTCTTTTTGGAAATCGTCGCAGTCACGCGATGAACGCAACAAAGAGAGTTTGGAAAAGTAATTTGCAAAGCGTTAGAATTATTAACGAACAAGGAAAAGTACAAAAGGTAAAAATTGCTGCCAGAGCTTTAAAAAAACTTAAATTAAAAAGAGTTTAATTTTTTTCATTAAGTTTTTAATAATTATCAAGGAGTCTTTATAAATATGAAAAATAACATCCATCCTAAATCTCAAACCGTTAAAATTTCTTGTCCAACTTGCGAAAGACAATATCAAGTTGAAACAACGGTTCCTAGCATCAAAATAGAAACATGTTTCAAATGTGGACCTTTTTACACTGGTTCGCAAAATTTTGTTGTTGCCGCGGGTCCAATTGATAAATTTAATAAACGTTATAATGTGAACACTCAAAAATCAGTTGACCAAAAAGAAAAAAATAAATAACTTCCAAAAACTCATAATAATGAAGTTAATAGAAGAGGTTTTAAAATAATGCCAAAAGAACAACAAGGATTCATTGAAGTTATTTGTGGTCCTATGTTTGCAGGAAAAACAGAAGCGTTAATAAAACGCTATCAAGAAGCTCAAAAATTGAAAAAAAATATTCTATCATTTAAGCCTCGCATTGATAATCGTTATTCTTCTGAAGGATTCATTGTTTCTCACAGTCAAAATAAATTTCCTGCGATTTTAATTGATCAAAGTCGCGATATTCTCCCTTTTGTTACTCCAGAAACTGACTTAATAATCATTGATGAAGTTCAATTTTTAGATAATGATATTTTTGGGATTGTTGATTATTTGGCTAACCAAAATATTCAAATTATTTTAGCAGGTTTAGATCTTGATTTTAAAGGCAAACCCTTCGGACCTATGCCTTATTTGTTAGCGTTAGCAGAAGTTGTGACTAAGTTAACTGCTATTTGTGCTGTTAGTGGTAAAAAAGCTACTAAAACACAAAGATTAATTAACGGAAAACCAGCCAAAAGCAATGATTCAACAATTTTAGTAGGCGGTCAAGAATATCATGAACCTCGTTGCCGCCGTCATCATGAATTATTAGACGTTGATAAAAAAACCATTAATTTATAAAAGTATTAAAAAAACAGGTGTATTTTAAGTTTTTATGACTCAAAATGACAAAAATCTCTTTTTTATGAAAGCAGCTTTTCAAGAAGCTTATAAAGCTTATTTGAAAAAAGAAGTTCCTGTGGGTGCGGTAGTTGTTTTAAATAACCAGATTATTGCGCGAGCTCACAACAATCGGAAACAAAAAAACCTTTTTTTTGGTCATGCTGAATTTTTAGCCCTTATAAAAGCTAATAAAAAATTAAAAAATCGTCGTTTGACTAATTCTTCTGTCTATGTTACTTTAGAACCTTGTTTAATGTGTGCGGGTGCTTTAATTCAGGCCGGAGTTAAACATGTGTATTATGGTGCCGCTGATTCTAAAACCGGTTGCATCAAAAGCTTATTGACTTCTTTTGAACTCCCATTGCCTCATAAAGTTATTGCTCATTCAGGTTTTTTAGCGCAAGAAAGTTCAGATCTTTTAAAAACCTTTTTTCAACAATTAAGAAAAAAAGATGGTTCTAAAAAGACAAAAAATACATCTATTTTATTATAAAGACCATCTTTTAATGGTCTTTTTTTATTAATTAAAAACATTATTTGGATGGAGCACGATCAACCAATTTACAAAAGTAATAAAAATATGAAAAATTTATCATCTCTTGGAAAAATTAAAAAAGCACAAAAAATTATTCAAATATTTAAACAAAAAGGATTTGAAGCCTTTATTGTAGGTGGCGCTGTGAGAGATTATTTATTAAATATCCCATTCAACCAAGATGTTGATATTACAACAAATGCTGTGCCACAAGATATTAATGCTATTTTTCAAAGCCAAAAACGAGCTTATTACGGATGCATTAAAATTATTTTTGAAGAAGAAAGTTTTGAAATCACCACTTACAGAGAAGAAGATATTTATTTAAATCACCGTCATCCTAACAAAATCGTTTTTATTCAGGAAGTTAAAAAAGATGTTATTAGAAGAGATTTTACTATTAATGCTTTATTAATGGATGAAAAGGGACAAATTTTTGATTGGACCGAAGGAAAATCAGATTTAACAAAAAAAATACTTCGCACGATTCAAAATCCTTTTATAAGTTTTGAAAAAGATGCCTTAAGAATAATGAGAGCTTTTTATTTTCAAGCTAAATTAAATTTTCAAATAGAAAAACAAACGCAAATTGCTTTAACGAAACATTCACATTTATTAACCCAAATATCTTCTTCAAGAATTTATGAATATTTACAAAAAATAATTACTTATCCTCATTGGCAAGCGAGTTTTAAAATGATGATTGAAACAAAGGCTCATTTATTTTTAAAACCCATTACAAAAGCCATTATTTTTTTTGCTTCTTTGAAAGATGAAGAATTTACAAACAAAAACTTAGAAGAAAATATTTTTTGGAGCATTGCATTTGTTTTTAACAAAAATATTTTTTCCCTTTTCCCTATTAATTCTAAAAAAAAGAAACAATGCCAAACCTTAATCATTTTAAGTAATCATATTTTCACAAATTTAAAATTGAATTTATTCACACATCAACTTTCCAATTGTTTGTTAGCTTATAAAATCAATTACCTTTTATCTCCTCAAAAATCAAAAATTTTTTTGATTGAAAATTTAGACAATATCAAACAAACATATAAAAATCTCCCTTTGAAAAACTTTCAAGAATTAAAAATGGATTGGCGCCAAATAGCCCCTCATCGAATCCCAGAAATAAAACAAAAAGTAATTCAAGCTGTTTTAGAAAAAAAAATAACTAACGAATTAGAAGAATTAAAAGCATTTGTTTTCAATCACAAACATAATGAAAAAGTGGATGCTTGGCATAAAAAAGAAAAAAAGAGAAAAAAATATGACAAACAATAATATTATTATAAAACAAAAAGATCAAATAAATCATTTAGTAGGAAAAGTAACGAGTATTAATCAAGGAAATCATTTTTATAATGTCAATTTGCAATTAACTAATAAAACGGATATTAATGTTAAATTAGACAAAGAAACACCAAGCCCTGTACAAGGAAAAATATACTGTTTTCAAACTATTTGCCTTTTGGATAAAGAGGAGTTGGTTTTGGTGAATCAAAAATTTAGTTTGGCGCAAGAAGTGCTTGATGCCCAAACTTTATATGATGTTTTTTTAGCTTTTTTTGTCTGCTCTCCTGTTTCATTTGCAGTGATTGAACGAGAATTAGAAAAATATCTTGCTCAAATAAAAAACAAAATCATCAAAAAGATAACAACTAATTTATATTTTAAAAATAAAAAAGACTTTTTGATTGCCACAGCAGCTTTGAAAATGCATCATAATTATTACGGCGGATTGGGTTATCACACTTGGAATATGTTAAAAATGGCAGAATCTCTTCTTAACATTTATCCTTTTTTAAACCGCGATTTGTTGTATGCAGGAATTATTTTGCATGATATGGCAAAAATTCAAGAAATTGATGCAGATAAAAAGAATTATACAAAAGAAGGGAAATTATTGGGTCATTTATTGATGATTACTTTTGAGGTGGAAAAAGAAGCTAATTTATTAGGTTTCCAAAATACAGAAGAAATTTTACTTCTCAAACACATTCTTATTTCTAATCATGGACTTTTAGAATATGAAGCTGCTAAAAACCCTCAAATAGCAGAAACTCTTTTAATTTGGTATTTGGATAATATTGATGCAAAATTAACTGTTTTGCAAGAAACCTTGGAAAAAACTGAGAACCAGACTTTTACAACTCCAATTTCTATTTTAGAAAAAAGAAACTTTTATAAGTTTTTTTTAGATCCTAAAAATGATGAATAAAACATATTTTTTGAATATACAATTAATTACAACAAAAATATTGATGTAAAAACTAACTAACTTTTGAAAAAATAAAAAACCTTCCACAACTTTTTTGCAATTATTAACAATTCTTTTTGAATATCGTAAATATTTTATGCATAAAAACATTACTTGTTTTTGAAATGTGTTTTTTCCCAAAACTTACAGACACTTTTGCTTTTAAAAAAATCTTGAAGCCTAAAAAAATAATTTTCAAATTAAGTCTAAAAATGTTTTTTTCCAAAAACAACTTAATAAATGACAAAATAGCAAACAGTAAATATTTGTTATAAATAGAAAAATTAATGCTAGAAGAAAACGTGCAAAAAAATAATAAGAAAAACAAAAAAGAATAAGGAGAATAAATAATATGCAAATAACTGATAAACAAAAAATTATTTTTTAATTGGAATTATTTTATTACAATGTTGTCATTTGTGGTAATTTTGTTTTTCATTAATAATCGCCGATTTTTCCCTAATCGCAAAAATCTTGATGACTCACAATACACCAAACACTACCCAAGAATAGACAAGTTAACCCTAATTTTATTTACAAAATCCGACGAAAAAACCATTGATTACATCAGGGCGTCAAAGAAGCACACTTTATCGTGGAATCTAACCAATTCCCAACGCCGATAAACACTGAAAGTATATGAACGGTCCATCAAATGAAAAGATGGTGGATTAAAGCAGTTCATAAATGCGGGTTGAGACGAAGTAGTTAGTCAAGATGACATCGCTAACAAATCATTCTATGGAAAAGCCTGAAATGGCCTAAGAAGAAAAGAAGATGCAATATCAAAACCTGCGTCGCAAACTACTACAAGCGAGCAGTCCAGACACTATCAATAAAAATGATGTGTGTTGGATAGTTTATCAATCACTAAAGAAAACCTGGAATCTCACCAACAGTCAGGAAAGACGTTAAAACATAAGTGGTAACTTCTCCTAAGGAATGAAGGTAGATAAAGTGAGGAACTTGGATAATCCTAAAGGTTCTAGTGTGGGAATAAAAGCCCACATCCCCAAGGAGAAAGAGGTTTGTAGTAGTCGGAGTAACTAAAACATTGTTTGGAATAACAATGATAATTGCCCTCCCACGGAGCTTAGAAAACCTAAGTACAAGGCGAAAGAGCTAGTACCCCTCGTGGAAATTATTACGTTCAATAGAAGGCTGATAGGTAGCAATACTAAGGAAACGAGTTGGAATACTCAAATCTGATAAGCAGCACACTGGAAGGGATGAATATCTCTAACCTAAACTATAATGAGTTATAATTTCAATCAGACAGAAAACAAATCTGGATGAACGTAAACAACAATAGCAATATTGTTCTAACTCAGAAATGAGAGTGGGTAGTGAAAGCCGTATGCTTGGAAACTTACTCGTACGGTTTGGAGGCGGGGCTGTTTGTAATAGAGAGTAGGAAAACAAATCCTACAATCGAAACGCAAATATTCTATCCCTATCTTTAAATGCGACTCTGAAACACAAATTCCGATTATAGGATTAATTTTCCACCCTGATGAATCAATTGAAATCACTACCAAATTCGATCCGACGCCAAATCCATCAATTAAACGAATTTATTACAAACCCATCAAAGAATCAGACCCACAAGCAGTCTATCCACCTCAAATCATCATAAAATCTGAAAAAAACGTTGAATACATCTACGAACATGATCCTAAAACACACCGTTTTATCCCTCAATCAACCCCATATCCAACCCCAAGAGATGAATAAATTATGCAATTCTCCTTTCTTCTTTTCCTAACTTATCTACTATCACAATCTCTTTCCAGCGCACGCCAAATCATTCACACACACAACTTGTCTCGGCTATAAAAAACATTTTATATTTTTTTTGAGAAATTAAAAACAATTTAAAAACCTTAATTGCAACTAATTTATGGAAATTCCAAAACTAAAAAAATCCACAATCAAGGACTCAAATAGCAGAAAAAAATTGATAATGTTGAAACCAAATTAACTGTTTTGCAAGAAATTTTGGTAAAAAAAGAAACGCTATATTTTTAAAACTCCAATCTTTATTTTTAAATTTTTTATAATTTTTCGGATTCCAAAAATAATTAATTAAAAGGATTAAGAAAAAGAAATGTCACATTTCACTTTAAAATTAAATTCAGACCAGTTTATGGTAATTCAAAAATATTACCAAAAAGAGTTGCAAACGCAAAGCAATTCCAAAACTATTGCTTTTTTTGTCAAAAGCGATAAAAATATGATAACTGTTTATCGCAACGGCACTTTATTGGTTCAAGGTTCAGATGCTTTTTCTAAAATTCTTTTTTTGCAAAAATTATTACAAACAAAGCCATTAAATGAAAAAAAAAACACAAAATCTTATTATTTAGAATCGATTGGCTCTGATGAAGTAGGAACTGGAGATGTTTTTGGCCCTATTATAGTTTGTTCTGTTTATATTCCTCCTCAAAACATTACTTTTTTCCAAAAAAAAATTTTTCTTTCTGAATCAAAACAAATGTTAGATAAAAACATTATCCAAACTGTTCCTTTAATTATGGATAAAGTTATTAAAACGATTGTCACATTAAAACCAAGCAAATACAATAAATTGATTGTCAACAACAATTTAAACAAAATTAAAGCTTTAATGCATAATTTATCTATTCTTCAAACTGTTGAAAAAATTAACAAAGCCGTGCCTGTTATTTTAGATCAATTTTGTTTACCCAAATTATATTTTAATTATTTAAAAGATGAAACATCTGTTTATCAAAAAATCAATTTTCAAACAAAAGCAGACAGCAATTATTTAAGCGTTGCTGTTGCATCTCTTATTGCTAGATATTATTTTTTGAAAAAAATGAATCAATTAAACCATCAATTAGATTGCAAATTATACTTAGGGGCAGGCGAAAGGGTGGATCGGCAAATTGCTTCAATTGTCGAAAAACACGGAAATTCAATTTTAAAAAACATTGCCAAATGCAATTTTAAAAATATTACCCATAAATTTCAAAAATATTTAACAAAATAAATATCATTTTGAAAAGTTTTTATTTTATTGCTATTAAATTTTGTGATGCATATGTTTTTTTCATCTTCGCTGCAAAATTAACTGTTTTGCGAGAAATATTGTAAAAAATAAGTGTCATATTTTTACAACCCCCTTTATTTTAGAAAAAAGAAATTTTTATAAGTTTTTTAAACCTAAAAATGATGAATAAAACGTATTTTTTTGAATACACTAAATTAACTACAACAAAAATATTGATGCAAAAAATAACTAAATTTTGAAAATAAAAAAAACAACCAATATTACAATTATTAACAATTTTTTTTGAGGATAGCGCATATTTTATGCATAAAAATATTCTTTTTTTGAAATCATTATTCTTTCTAAAACTTATAATTTTTTTTGCTTTTAAAAAACTTTGAAAACTAAAAATAATTTTCAAATTTTGTCTAAAATTTTTTTGTTAAAAAACCTAACAGCCAAACCACTTAATAAATGACAACAATCCCAAACAATCAATTCAAGACCAAATATAAATATATAATGAAGTTGCATTACAAAAAGAATTTACAAAAAACCATAAATATCATTTTTGGATAAAGAAACACTCAAAAAAACTGCAAAAAATAAAAATATGGCACATTTGTCTATAAATTTTTTTGTTGGTAATTTATTGATGTAAATAAAAAAATATCTTTTGAGTTTTTTGGTTTTTAATCTTGCAAGATTAATTTGTTTGTGTTTATGGAAAAATTGAATACTTAATTGAAAAATACCTGATTAACTCATTAAATGAAATTAAAAAGTTATCAAAAACTTAATATTTAATACAATTTTAGATTTTTTTAATCCAAGGAAATTTAAATTGTTGCGATATTTTTTAAGTTTTCAAGAAAAAATAAAAAAGTTGTCTAAAAAAAATATTTTAAAATAAAAAGAGAAACTAAAAAAATAAGCCCCGATTTTTCATTTAAACATTTAATTTTTTTGAGTGGCTTGCAGTAAAGCTTCAAATATTTAACAAAAATAAAAGCAAAATAATTTTATTGTTAATCAATTATTAAATAAAATTACCAGTTTTTTTGATAAGTTAACGATTTCAAATATAAAACTAAATGGTAATAGACATGAAAGGAATTTATTATGTCAACTGTTTTTACTAAAATCATTCAAAAAGAAATCCCAAGTTATCCTTTATATGAAGATAATTTATTAATTGCCTTTTTAGATATTACGCAAGCAACAAAAGGACACACTTTAGTTGTGACTAAAAAAGAATATCGCAACATTGAAGAAGTCCCTGAAGAAGTTTTTATTCATCTATTTAAAATAGTTCATAAAATAAGCAAAGCATTAATTAAAACATTTCAATTACAAGGGATTAATTTATTAAATAATAATGGTAGTGTTGCAGGACAAACAGTTTTTCATTATCATGTTCACTTGCTTCCTCGGTTTTGCAAAAAAGAAATTGGAGTTATGTTAAAAAATAACGCTAATAATTTAAAAATTTCAGATTATAAAAAGGTTCAACAAGCTATTTTAATGAATTTATAAAAATTATCATTTTCACATTTTTTATTTTTTAAGAAATTAAAAAAAAATGCAGACTTATTTTTAACCTTTGTCAAAATAGTGATTATATTTTTGTTCTTTTCAAAATTATTTGTTATTGTCTGTTTCTCTTTTTAATTTTTTAATATCGTTTTTGCAATTATTGCCAAAAAGGTTGTAATTTTCAATTATAAATTATTTTTTAACTTTCCAAATGAAAAGAGACTTTTCAGTCTCTTTTTTGTATTTTTGCAGTTGTGATAAAAATTTTCGGAAACAAAACCTTTAAGAAGTTAATAATTATTAGATTTTTAAGAATGTTGTAAAATGGTTGCAACCCCTAAAGTAATTGTTTTTAAAAAAGTGTTTTTTTGATATATTACAATCAATACAATTATTATTTTATTCATCAAAATGCGAGCAGTGTTAATCATAATAATAAACATGAGGAGATGATATTTTTTAGACATTTTTTTGTTTTCAAAAAACATTCTTTAAAACCAACAAAACAAATTAATTAAACTAAAAATGTTCATAAGTTTTTTCATGTTTTGCTAATTTCAAGAGATATATTTTTATCCCTTCACTTTATATATAAGCAAAAAAAATCGAAAACGCGCCTCTAAAATGAAGGGGTGTGCATTTTTTTACACAATAATCATGTTTTTCGTTGTTTTGTGATTTTTCAAGGGTATTTTTGCTCAAAAAAATTGTACAGTAAAACAACTTCTTTTTAAAAAGGTTTGAGGAGATGATATTTTTTTAGACATTTTTTTGTTTTAAAAAATATTCTTTAAAACCAACAAAACAAATTAATTAAACTAAAAAGTACCCTAATTTTTTCAGCATCCAAGTTTAATAAAACAAGTTCATTTTTGTTCTAAATGGTTCCAAAGGAAAATAATTGAGGCATGTAAAAAAATATTGATTTTGGATGTTGAAATATTTAAAAAACTTTTTATTTTTTAAAAAAAATTAGAAATGACAATTAATTCTGTCTTTTTTCTTTTTAAGACCAAAAAAAATCACATCATGACTAAAAATATTTTTTTAAAAAAGAGACAAAACGATTGTAAATTAAATATTTTTTAAAAAAGTTGAAAACAGACAGCCAAGTTAAAGATATTTTAGAGATGATTGTGTGAAAAGAAAAAATATTTAAATGATTTTCAAAAAATAAAAAATTGCCCTAAATACTGTAACATCCCACCTTTTTTAGGAATTACTTTTAAGATTATTTATGTTATTTTTGGCACTCTCTTGATCTTTGATTGTTTTTTATAGTTTTTATAATAATAAAAAAGATGGTTTTTGATTTATAAAGAATATAAAATTAAAAAGAAAATTAATCAAAACAACAATAAATAATTATTTGTGAGTAATTATTCCAATAAGACCAACTTTAAAAAGTTAGTTTTTTTATTCATACCAAAAGGAAAGACTAAATTTAATTCTCCAGAAATTAGACATTTTTTCACTTAATTAAACTATTTTTTATTTTGAAAAGATATGGAAATATCTGATTGATTCTAGATTGCAAAGAATATTTTTTTAAAACAAAAATGTCTAAAAAACATCATCTCCCCATTTGTTTAAAAAAACCTGAACCGCCCAGACTTTTAAAAATTATGTTTAATAAAAATAGAAGTATCAATGTTATTTTTTTTAACTTTTAGTCAATATTTTTTTAATTATTGTAAAAGTCAAAAAACAATCCAAACAATTCTTAATATTAAAAAAATTAACAAATCAATATTAATTGATATTAATCTAAAAAAATGATAAAATAAAGTGTATTATATAAAAAATAAAGGAGGTCCTTCCATAAAGTGGACGCCATGCATAAAGAAGATATTCAAAAACTTTTAGCTTTTTCTTTAGAAAAAGGAGCGGATTTTGCTGAATTTTTTTTCGAAAACACTTCTTCTGAAGTTATTAAAATTATTGGTGAAGAAGTAACTTCTATTAGCAATAATAATATTTTTGGAGTAGGAATACGCTTATTAAAAGGTTTTAATGAAGTTTATAGCTATACTAACCAAATCGATTATGATAGTGTTTTGACTTTAATTGAAAAAATGAAGCAATCTTTTCAAGGAGAAAAAACTGAAGTTATTCCTTTAAAAGAACCATTGCCTTTTTCTAAAAACGTGCAAAAACCTTTCGATAGCATGTCTAAAAAAGAAAAAACACAAAAATTATTAAAATTATCCCAAATAATTAAAAATTATGACCCCCAAATCATCCAATCAATCGTTACCTTGGAACAAAAAGAACAACAAGTTTTAATTGCCAATAGTTTGGGAGTTTATCAAAAAGATCAAAGAAATTATATTAGATGTAGTTTGTTTGCAGTAGCTCAATCAGGTGGGGAGATGCAAGAAGCTTTTGCAGGCCCAGGAAGATTTATGGGATTAGAATTTTTTGACCAAATCAACTTAGAAAAAATTGCACGCGAAGTTGCCGTGCAAGCAGTTTCTTTATTGCAAGCTCAACCATTAAAACCTCAAGTTATGCCGGTTGTGATTAATCATGGTTTTGGCGGAGTAATTTTCCACGAAGCATGCGGACATCCATTAGAAGCGACTGCAATTGCCAAAGGACTTTCTCCTTTTAACAACAAAATGAATCAAAAAATCGCTTCTGAAGTAGTAACAGCTTATGACGATGGAACAATTGAAGGGGCTTGGGGAAGACTTAATTTTGATGATGAAGGCCGCAAAACCCAAAAAAACCTTTTAATTGAAAAAGGAATTTTAAAAGGATATTTAGTTGATTTTCGTAATGGTCGTAAAATGAACATGAAACCCACCGGATCTGCTCGTAGACAATCTTATAAATACTCTCCTACTTCTCGGATGAATTCAACTTATATTGAAAAAGGCAACGAAACACCTGAACAAATCATTCAAGATACTGCTTATGGCCTTTATGCTAAATCTTTAGGAGGGGGAACGGTTGTACCTGCTACAGGAGAATTTAATTTTATAGTAAATGAAGGTTATTTAATTGAAAAAGGCAAATTAACGACTCATGTCAAAGGAGCAATGCTTATTGGACATGGAGCCGATATTTTAACAAAAATTGACCGCGTTGCCAATGATTTAGTTTTAGGACAAGGGATGTGTGGCTCTGAGTCTGGTTATTTGCCAGTTGATGTTGGTCAGCCTACAATTAGAGTCAAAGAAATAATTGTAGGAGGAGTAAAACAAAATGAAAACAAATAAATGGCTTGAACAAGGTTTAAAAGAAGGTTTTGATGCCTTAGAAATACTTATTCACGAAAACAAAAGCTTTAAATTATCTTTGGAACAAGGAAAAATAGATGCTTGTGTTCATAGCAATGTTAAATCTTTTATTGTCAGAGGGATTTATCAAAACCAAAAAACATCTTTTTCGTTAGAAAAACTGGATGATGAAGCTTTTTTAGATGCTTTAAAAAACATGAAAGAAAACTGTCAAAATATCACTTCCAAAGAACCAGCCTTAATTTTTGAAGGTCCTGCAACTTATCCTGAAGTTAAAGAAAATAAATTTGATTTTAGTCAAATCCCTTTAGATCATAAAATACAATTATTAAAAGAATTAGAAAAAACAATTTCTGAAAGTGTTTATTTACAAAAAATAGATGATTTAATTTATAAAGAAAGTTTTTCTAAAACTACTTTATTGAATTCTAAAAAAGTTTCTTTGTCACATCAAAATAGCTGCGCTTATCTATACGCTTCAGGGGTTTTTCAAAAAGACAAAGATATTGAAAGTTTTGGCGAAAGTAATTTAGAAAAAACTTTTGATGCCTTTGATCCAGTTAAATTAGGCCGTCAAATTGTTGATACGACTGAAAAAAAAATAGGTGGAGTATCTATTTTATCTCAAAAATATCCAGTTGTTTTTTCTAATGAAATGTTTGCTGAACTTTTAGATGGTTTTAGTGATATTTTTTCGGGAAATAGTGCTTATCGTAATTTAACTAAATTAAAAGATAAAGTTAATCATTTAATTGCGACTCCTATCGTCAATCTTTTCGATGATCCACTTCATGAAAAAGCTTATTTTCAAGAAAAATTCGATGAAGAATGTGTACCTTGTCAAACTAAACCAATCATTTATCAAGGTGCCTTTAAAGGATTTATTCACAATTTAAAAACCGCTCACTTTTTTAAGGAAAAACCTACTGGAAATGGTTTTGGTGGGGGTATTTCTATGGTTAACTGTTACTTAGAGCCAGGAAAAAATTCTTTTCAAGAATTGATTGCTCCAATTCAAAATGGTGTCTACATTACTGATTTAATTGGACTTCATGCAGGAATTAAAACTGTTAGCGGTGATTTTAGCCTTCAGGCTAGTGGTTTTAAAATTGAAGCAGGAAAAATTACTTCTCCTGTTAAAATGATTGTTCTTTCTGGTAATTTCTTTCAAGTATTAAAAGATATTGTAGGAATTGCTAATGATTTTGAATTTCAAACTTCAGGATTTGGCAGCGCTAGTGTTTGTGTTAGTAGTTTAAGTATTGCTGGAAAAAATTAAAATTTATTAATTTTAAAAATAATTTTAAAAAAAGAAAATCTGTTTTGAAATTGAAAATAACTAAATTATTATTAAATATTTGTCTTTATAAAACTAACAATTAAATATAACGTCAAATAGTTACGAGCTTTGGGAATAAAACCCTCAAAGCTTTATTTATTTTATATCAAAAAGTTTTGAATATTCTATAATTATTCAGGATTGCCCCTTTTATAAAAATAACAATGTTTTTTTAATTAATTACATTTTTATTTTTTTATATTAAAAAATTTTTTAAAGATTTTCAAATTATTACCAGATGTCCCCCTTTTTTTATAAAGCTAACAATTCAACATAACGTCAAATAGTTACGAGCTTTGGGAATAAAACCTCAAAGCTTTTTTTACTTATTTATATTTTTTTATTTATTTTATATCAAAAAGTTTTGAATATTCTGGAATTATTAAGGATTACCCCTTTTATAAAAATAACAATGTTTTTTTAATTAATTACATTTTTATTTATTTTTTTATATTAAAAAATTTTTTAAATATTTTAAAATTATTACCAGATAACTATTGCTTTTGGAGGATTATCAACAAAGAAAACATCCAAAGAAATAATTATTTTATAAAATAAAAGATAAAAAAAATACCACTCTTTTAGGGTGGTATTTTTTATTTTAAAATATTTTTTAATTAAAGAAATACTTTAGAAAAAACTTCACAAACATCTGAAACAGGAATAATATTTAATTTAGTTCTTACTTCTTCAGGGATATCTTCAATATCTTTAACATTTTCCTGAGGAATTAAAATAGTGTTAAGGCCACTGCGATTGGCAGCAATAGCTTTTTCTTTTAATCCTCCAATGCCCAAAACATCACCTCTCAAAGTGATTTCTCCTGTCATTCCCAAACCTTTTTTAATATATTTGCGAGTGATGGCAGAAAAAAGAGAAGTTGCAATTGTAATCCCTGCTGAAGGACCATCTTTCGGGACTGCTCCTTCTGGAAGATGTATATGAAAATCATTTTCTAAAAAGATCTTGTTATCCATAATTCCTAATTTTGCAGCATTAGCTTTAATAAAACTTAAAGCAGTATAAGCACTTTCTTTAAGGACATCGCCTAATTTACCAGTTAAAAATAATTGCCCTTTACCTTTATAATAAGTAACTTCCACTTTCAATAATTCGCCGCCAAAATAAGTATAAGCCAGACCATTAGTTGATCCTATTTGCTCTTTTTCTTCTGCTAAAAGATGCAAATATTTTTCTTTACCTAAGTAATCAGAAACATTTTGAGTGTTAATGATAACTTTTTCTTTTTTGTTGATCAGGATTTCTTTCACTGTTTTGCGTGTAAGATTTGACAATATTCTATCCAATTCTCTTACGCCCGCTTCTTTAGTGTAATGACGAATTAAATAAAGAAAGGTTCCATCTTCAATTATTAAATTTTGATGATTAAGACCGTGATTTGCTAATTGTTTAGGAAAAAGATATTTAGAAGCAATTTCAACTTTATCTTTTTCGGTGTAAGAATTCATTTCGATAATTTCCATTCGATCTTTTAAAGGTTCAGGAACATTATCTAAATAATTAGCAGTAGTAATGAAAAGAACTTGAGACAAATCAAATGGTTCTGATAAAAAATGATCAATAAAAGTTTTGTTTTGTTGTGGATCTAATACTTCTAATAAAGCTGATGCAGGGTCAAAATTATAATTAGCAATTAATTTATCAATTTCATCTAATAAAAAAACAGGATTCATTGTTTGAGCTTCTTTGATGCCTGCAAGAATGCGGCCTGGCATAGCTCCGATGTATGTTCTTCTGTGGCCTCTAATTTCTGATTCTTCTTTCATGCCTCCCAAAGACTGCCTAATGAATTTTCTGCCTAAAGATTTGGCGATTGAAGAAACCAAAGAAGTTTTACCAACCCCTGGTGGACCCACTAAACATAAAATGTTTTGAGGATTTTTTTTGGTCATAATTTTAACTGCTGCATATTCTAAAATACGCTCTTTGACTTTAGCCAAACCATAATGACCATCATCTAGAGATTTTTCTATTTGAGCTAAATCATCAATATCTTGAGTAGTTTTTTGCCAAGGGAGTTCCAGTAAAAAATCTAGATAATTTTTAATTACAAAAGATTCCGCCAATAAAGAGGAAGACGATTGATAACGCGACAGTTCTTGTAAAGCTTTTTTCTTAATTGATTCAGGAAGAGGAGTGTTGTTAATTTTTTTTCTTAATTCTGCGATTTCTTCTTCTTTTTTAACTTTATCGCCTAATTCGTTTTGGATGGCTTTCATTTTTTCTCTTAAATAAAATTCTTTTTGGTTTTCATCAATACTTTTTTTAACTTTTTCGTTAATTTTTTGTTCTAAATGCATCCCCATAGTTAAAATATCAATATCTCTTAAAATGTTAAAAAGTCTTTTATTAAGGTCTGCTTCTTTTAAGTATTTATATTTTTCGGAATTATCAATGCGTAAATAAAAAATAATAATGTCGGTTATTTTTTCTACTTCTTGCTCAAATTGAATCATTTCTAAAAAATTATTATTACTTTGGTTTAATAATTGAAAAGGTTTTTTTAAAATCGTATCAATAACAATTTTCATTAAGGTTTTTTCTTCCTCAATTTTGCCAAAAACAGTGTTAATATTTTGATATTCTACTTTTAAAAAAGGTTCTTTTTGTAAAAATTTCTGAACTTTGACTCTTTGCAAAATGCGGAATCTTACTTTATAAAATCCTTGAGGCATTTTAATTTGTGTAATTATTTGAGCCAAAACCGCATAACGATTCAATTCAGTGATTTTTGGCTTTCCTTGTCCAAATCCCGGTCTTATTAAAATAACAACTAAAGATTCATGATGTTCTTTTGATTCCTTTAAAGCATTAATATATTGTTTGTCTGATATTTCAATACGAAAATCAACGTTTGGCATTGGAACAATTTCATTAATAGCCAAAGCTGGTAATTGCGTTTGTGTGTTTTGTTCTAAATCTACAACAGTTTTAGTTTTTTTCATTATTTTTGTTTTCATTTTGAACTCCTTTTCACTTTTTAATTAAGCGAAAACAACATTTTTCATTACTAATTCCCAAGCTTCATCTAACAATAAATTTTGCTTTAAAACTTCAAGATCTAAATTCTGCTTAACTTGTTCAAGTGACATTTGATGCATTTGACTTAAATCTTTGTAACATTGTTCTATTTTTTCTGGGTTGACGGTTATTTTTTCTTGCAAAGCGACTTGTTCCATAATAAGTTGGTATTCTAAGTTGTTTTTTGCTTCTTCATGCCAATTTTGTTCCATTTTTTCTTCAGTAATTCCTAAATATGATTGATATTGTTCTAAGGTTAATTTTTGTTTTTGTAATTGAGCTTGAAATTTATTTTTAATGTCTTTTTTTTCTTCCTCGATTAAAGTTAAAGGAATTGTAAGTTGTGTATTTTGCTTGATTTTATCTAAAACTTCTTTTTCTACTCTTCTTTTATTTTGTTGTTCTTTTTGTTTTGTAAGTTCTTCTGTAACTTTGGTTTGAAGCTCTTCTACAGTTTTGATTTCAGGATATTGCAAAGAGACAACTAATTCATTTGTTAACTCAGGTTTAACTTTGGTTTTGAGGTCATGCAAAGTTACTTTAAAAATAGCTTTTTTATTAGCTAAATCTGATTTAGGATAATCATTAGGAAAAGTAATTGTTATATTTTTTGTTTCTTCTTTTTTCATTCCTATCATTTGTTCTTCAAAACCAGGAACAAATTTTTTAGAACCGATTTCTAAACTAAAATTTTTAGCACTACCGCCTTCAAAAGGTTTGTCATCAATAAAACCTTCAAAATCAAAAATAGCTGTGTCGTTGTTTTTTAAAACGTTACTGTTTTTAGGAACTAATTTTTTCTTACTGTCTAATAAAGAATCAATTTGAGTATTAATTTCTTCTTTTGTGATTTCTAAATCACCTTTACTTAATTTGATTCCTAAATATGAACCTAAAACGACTTTAGGTTTAAGATTAAATTCCAAATTAAAATGAAAGTCTTTTTTTTCTTTGAAATTTTTTTCTTCTAGTCCTACTATTTTAGGCATTCCCATATTTTCAAAAGTTTTTTTGGCCAAAGCTTCTTTGTATTTGTTTTGAACAATCTTTTCTAAAGCGTTATTATATAATTCTTCTTTACCAAAACGAGTTTCAAAAATTTTTCTTGGTACATGCCCTTTTCTAAAACCTTTAACTTCTACTTTATGTTTTATTTGTTCATAAGCCAAAGTAAGATGGTGTTCTAATTCTTCAGTTAAAACCTTAAAACCACACTGGATCTTTTCATCATTAATTTTTTTAATTTCCATTTTTCAATACCTTTTTCTAAGTTTATAACTTCGTATTTGATGATATTGCATCATTTAAAAATAAAAAAGATTAGTTTGCTAAACATTTCTTTTTTTAAATCCCAATTAATTGGTTAGAAAGTTGCAAAGAATTAATCCAAATTCACTTTCTTTCCTGCTAATATTATAGCATTAAAAGCAATTATATTTATAAATATCTTTTTTTGAAAAAGAGATCGTGAATTAAAAAAATTGGGGTGATAAATTTTACAAATAACCGAAAAATTAAAAGTTTTTTTATCACTTTAAATCAATTAATATCAAGTTTTTTTAATGTGCCAAAATTTTTTTTAAATATTTGCCTGTATAACTGTTTTTATTTTCACTAATTGTTTCAGGAGTTCCTTGGGCGATTATATACCCGCCTTGATTTCCTCCTTCAGGACCTAAATCAATAATATAATCAGCGTTTTTAATAACATCTAAATTATGTTCAATCACAACAATAGTTGCTTTTTGATCCACCATGTGATGTAAAGTTTTAATTAACTGTCTTACGTCATCTGAATGCAATCCAGTTGTAGGCTCATCTAGAATATATAAAGCACCCGGAATGACTTTTTTATGCAATTCACTAGCTAATTTAACCCTTTGAGCCTCTCCTCCTGATAAAGTTGTTGCTGGTTGCCCCATTTTAACATAACCAAGTCCTACATTTTGCAAGATTTCTAATTGATTTTTAATTTTGGGGTGGTTTTGAAAAAAAATTACTCCTTCATCAACAGTTAAATCAAGTACTTGAGCGATATTTTTATTTTTATATTTGATGCTGAGAGTTTCTTGGTGGTATCTCGTTCCTTTACAACTTTCACAAACTACATAAACATCAGGTAAAAAATGCATGGAGATTTTTTTCACCCCGTCACCTGTACAAACCGGACATCTACCGCCTTTCACATTAAAAGAAAAGCGTCCTTTTTGGTAACCCCTCATTTTAGCTTCTTCAGTTTTGGTATATAAATCTCTAATTTCATCAAAAATACCAGTGTAAGTTACAGGGTTACTTCTAGGAATTCTTCCGATAGCTGCTTGAGAAATTTCAACTATTTTGGTGACACAATTTGCATCATCAACTATATTAGGATTTTTTTGGTAACTATTTTTGTTTTTCAACAATCCTTTTTCTCTTAAGCCGCTTAACAAAACATCATTAACTAAAGTTGATTTCCCAGAACCAGAAACTCCTGTAACTACCACTAATTGTTCCATAGGAAAAAAAGTATTAATGTTTTTTAAGTTATTTTTAGAAGCGTTTTTAACCCAAATTTTTTTGCCATTTCCTTTTCTTCTAACAGAAGGAGTATTGATTGTTATTTTGTTAGATAAATATTTACCTGTTAAGCTATTAGGGTTTTGCATGACTTCTTTAGGGGTTCCTGCTGCTTGCAAGTTTCCTCCTTGGATACCTGCTTTGGGACCGATATCAATTAAATAATCAGAGGCCAACATAGTATCGTGATCATGTTCGACAACTATTAAGGAATTTCCTAAATCTCTCATTTTTTTTAAAGAATTAATCAACAAATCGTTATCTTTTTGATGTAGACCAATGGAAGGTTCATCTAAAACGTATAAAACTCCTGATAATTTAGAACCAATTTGGGTAGCCAAGCGGATTCTTTGAGCTTCTCCTCCTGATAAAGTTGCTCCATTACGTGTTAAAGTTAAATAACCCAACCCGATTTCTTTTAAAAAAGTAAGACGATGAGTGATTTCTTTTAAAGCCAAACGGATGATTTTTGCCTCTTCTTTGCCTAAAACTAAGTTTTCAAAAAAAATCAACATGTCATTAATTGATAAATTCGTTAATTCATAAATGTTTTTGCCGTTCAGTTTAAAAAGTAAAGCCCCTGGATTTAATCTTTTGCCTTTACAATCGAAACAATTTGTATCCATTTGATTATTTTTGCGATATATTTTGAAAATTCCCAAAAGACCTTCAAAAACATGACCTTGATGCCAAAATACTTCTTGATCTAATGTTTTGTGTCTTGT
This sequence comes from Candidatus Phytoplasma australiense, assembly GCA_000069925.1. Classification (GTDB taxonomy): domain Bacteria; phylum Bacillota_I; class Bacilli_A; order Acholeplasmatales; family Acholeplasmataceae; genus Phytoplasma; species Phytoplasma australiense. The sequence goes on along the minus strand of AM422018.1, from coordinate 713,198 downwards.
ATATTTCGATGATAAACCATTAAAAATACTATCTATGATTTTACCTTTTAAATCTAATAAAGGTGTATCCATATCAATTTTATAATGATTACACAAATTGATTAAAATTTGCTTTTGATAAATAAAAGTATCTTGAGGGTCAACATTTTGGAAAATTTGTATAATTAATTCATTTAAAGTTTTGTCTAAAGGTAAAAAACCATTTTCTTCTGTTTGGAATCCGATTCCTTTACAACTAAGACAAGCACCCACAGGAGTATTAAAAGAAAAAAGCCTTGGTTCGCGTGTAGGAATGTCTACATCAACACCTTCTAAATGATAATTACGATTGAGTTTTAAAAAAGGAAGTTTTTGAGAGGAGTCGTTTTGAAGGTTATCAACACTTTTGACAAAAACTTTGCTATTAGTTAAGTTTAGGGCTTGTTCTAGGGCTTCAAAAATTCTATTTTGGTTGACATCATTAACTTCTATGCGGTCAACAACTACATAAATGCTATGACTTTTCTTTTGTTCTAAATCAGGAACTTCATCAATTAAATAAATTTTTTCATTCACCATAACGCGATGAAAGCCATCTTGAAATAATTTTAAAAAAGTTTTTTGATGAGTCCCTTTTTGTTTTTCAATTATGGGAGCCAAAATTACAATTGTGTGACCTTTGGGAAAAGATTGATTGATTTTTTGAATCATTTGTTCAATTGTTTGCTTTTCTAAAGCAACGTTTTTGGAAGGATGAAAAGGAACGCTGACATTAGCATAAACAACCCTTAAATAATCATAAATTTCTGTAATAGTTCCCACGGTGGAACGAGGATTATGGGAAGTTGTTTTTTGATCAATACTAATAGAAGGACTTAATCCTTCAATACTATCTACATCTGGTTTTTCAAAACCACCTAAAAATTGTCTAGCATAAGCACTTAATGATTCTACATATCTTCTTTTTCCTTCTTGATATAAAGTATCAAAAGCCAAAGAAGATTTCCCAGAACCGGATAAACCTGTAATAACTACAAATTTATTTTTGGGAATATCAATATTAATGTTTTTTAAATTGTTTTGTCGCGCACCGCGGACTTTAATAAATTCTTGATTTTTCATTTGTTTGATTATTTCCTTTTCAATCTAATTTGAACTGTAAACCTAAAAACTATACAAAAGTAAATATTTAACATTTAACAACCGAAGCATTTTTTCAGTTAGTCTTTTTCTTTCTTTTAAAAAAAGAAAAAAAATTATAAATTTTTTAATTTGATGAGTGATGCTCCAAAAGAGTTTTTTTGCAATTTCCAAATTTGTGTTATTGATTTTTTAATTTTTAAAAAAATATTCAATGTTTGCATAACTACTTTTTTGTGTAGTTAATTGAGTTTTAGTTCAATTACTATTTAATAATTTATATATACCTTATAACAAGAATTATAACAGAAAAAAATAAAGGATAAGTGTTTTTTAATTCAACAAATTCAATAAATTGGCTATTTTTTGTTGTTGCAGCAGCTTTTTTTGAATAATTTAGGAAGCTTTTTTGCAAGATAGTTTTTTGTTTTTCTTAATTCTTGTAATAAATTTTTAAATCAAGTTTAAAAAAACTAATAATAACTCGCTTTTCACCTATCAAAAACTCTTTTCAATTCTTTGTTTAATAATAAAAAATCGCAGTTGTTTTTTTGAATTTTTTTTTTTAAACCATCTTTAATTTATAAAAAGTAAATCAACTATATTGTAAAAATTAAAAACATTATTCACAAATTATTTTTTTGGGTTATTTTTTTTATATTTTAACAACAATAATAAGTCATTTTTAAAAGGTTTTGTTTGATTAATTTTAGTTGTGAAAATTGCAACATAATTCAGAAAAAAACTAAAAGAAAGACAATATCACAAATAATAAAATATGCGACAAAACAAATACTCGCAGCAAGAAACTTGATAATTTTTTTTGAAGTAGGTTATTGTTTTTTTATCTAATGGGTTTAAAATTATAATACCTAAAAAAATAAGCAAATATAAGCAAATAAATAAAAACCCTAAAAATGGAATAAAGCTTAATTTTAAAGCTTTGAATAATAAAAAACCTTTTTAAATTAGCAAAATACTAAAACAAATTAGAAGTTTTTTAAGTTTAATTAATTTATTTTTGTTAGTTTTAAAGAATATTTTTTAAAACAAAAATGTCTAAAAAATTATTTCTTCAATAAAAACTTATTCTAATTGTCAAAGAAAACATTCGCAAGGATGCGAATGACTTAATGTTAATAAAAGTTTTGATATTAAAATAAAGAAGACAAAAGAAATAGTGGTATTTAAGAAAAGTAAAAAAATACCTTTATTAAAAATAGTGCGGATAAAAAGTTTTTTATTGTTTGGAAAAAGATTTTGAGTCATACTGGTTGCTTGCTCTTTGAAAATATTGCAACCGAAAGGCGAAAAATTCATGGTTTGATTGCTTTTATAAGTCAAATTAGTAGCCTTCTTTTTCAAAACCTTGAAAAAATTAGTTTTTGTTCTAATAAAGTCTCAACTGGAGTCTTGTTATAATGGTTTTTAGTTTGAGTTTTTTTTTGATTGTGGATTTTTGCCAGACTTTTTTATTTAAATCTTTAACGCTGTTTTCATGAATAATTTAATAATTATGTTGATTGAAAAACACTTTTGATATCTCAAGATATTACAATAACTAATTTTTCTTGAAAATTTTTTTAAAAATTAAAAAACAAAATAAGCGTTTTTTTACCAAGGTTTTTAAATAGTGATTAGCCAAAATTACTTTAGGAACTTTCATCAATTATCTTTTGATTGCAATTTATTTTAGTTTTTTTCTGAAAAGTTGATCAGGTTCTTTTTCTAATTTTTTTAAATTAACTTGTTGCAAGATTGTTTTTGCTTTTAGAAGGAATTTGGTGTTTATCTTGTAACTTATAAGCTATTTGAATGTTTGCAAAAACAATTAAACTATTTAATAATATTTAATAAATTATATTCTTGAAAAAAACTAAAAAATAATTTCGATAGGAACCTAAATCAACATCATAAAATAATTCTAGTTTGTAATTATAAACTTAAACACTTTATGGTCGGTTTCTTGTATTCTAAAAGGTTTAATAGTTGCTTTACGGGACTCAACTTTATTAAAAAAACCAATCAAGCTTCTGGAAAACTAAAAAAATTATTTAAAGTAGTTTTTTCAGAAACTTGTTTGGATAAATTACTTATTTTGAACATAAAAAAATATTACACCACTTTCTAAAAAAACATTTTAAAAAAAGAAATCATTTATATTATAATCGCTAAAAAAGAATTATAAACAAAAAAATTAAAAGTAAATGAACCAAAATATTGGGGATTGGAATAATAAAAAAGCTTTTTTTAAATTATATTTTGTGACTATAAAAAAACACTTCTATTAAAAATTTCAAGCCATGTCAAAAATTATTAATCCTTCGATTTTTTAGTTTAATTTGGGCTAGTAAATAATAATCAAATATTGAAAACTATTAAATGCCGTTTAATTATGGTATTTTTCTTAAATAAACAACTATTTTGCCAAAAAATTATTTCTTTAAATTTCATTTAAACTTTTTAAATTAGTGCTTTAATATTAAATACAATGATTATATATTTTGTTAGCATCAAAATAAAAATATTGATGATGTTAGAAAAAATCATGAACCGGAAAAATTCCATCAAAAACTACTTGTATAAGGATATATATGGTCTTCTTTTAATTGTCTTTTTAGGAGTAATTCATTTAGTAATATTCCTGGAAGCTTCTGTGATTTGTTTGGTTATTTCTAATTGCACTCCAAATTATACACATCCAAAATTAAACACAATTTATTTTTAACTTTTATTTTTAAAATGTGCTATAATACCATCTGATAAATGATAAAAAATTACGTTACAATATTTGATTAAAGATAGCATCATGGATAAAGTTTATTATTATGTTATCATTTATTATCAATAAAAAAATTACCACACTAAAACGACAACCAAAACAGTTGCAAAAAAAGGAGGAAAATTATTTGGATTTTTTGGTAAATGAATAACTTTAGGATTAGGCATGAAGTTGAAAGATGGAAAAAAGCGATAGATGATGCAAATATTATAAGTTTTTATTAATTTCAATGTTTACAATGATATCGAAAACACAAGCATTGACTTTATTATTAATTTATTGATGAGGATAACGTAGAAATTTATCACCTTTATCGAAACAAAAGAGATGGTATAAAATATTATACTTATAATCGCAATATTTCTAATACTACCCAATTTGGGGTTAATGTTATTAGAGACAAAATAACAATGAAATCCAATTATACCAAGGAAAACGAAAATAAAAAATCATGAATTATCTCAAAAATAACTTGAAATTTTTTTTAAAGATTTTTTTAGGAACTTTTTTATATGCTTTTGCTATTTATTTTTTTATTTTTACTAGTTTTATTAAAAACGGTGGTGAAAACGGCTTTATTTTTTCTGGTGGTACCGAAGGAATAACTGTTTTTTTAGGCCAAATTATACCTTTTTTGGATAACAACCCAAACTTAAAATTAATTCTTATTTTAAGTGTTTTTCTTTTTCTTTGTCTTTTAATAGCTGCCTTTTTCTTAGATTTTAATACAATTAAAAAATCTTTGGGAACAACATTATTATTAATTTTATTTTTACTTGTTTTCAATTATTTTTTTCAAGGAGAAACACAAAGAAAAGTTTTTAGTGTTTTTTTGCAACGACGAGAAGCAGGAGAAAAGGGATTTCATTTGACAAGCTGTGGGCTTGGACATTTACTTTATGTTATACCTTTCTCCATGGGTTTTGTTTTTTTTGTTTTTGGTCTGTATTTTTTAATGCCATCGGAAAATGTTTTTTTTAGGTTTAGATCTTTTTGGGCAAATATTGGTTAAAAGAATGAAAAATAAAACTAAAGCTCCAATTATATATTTATTTTCACTTTGGACCCTAGATTTTATTCTTTTGATTTTATCTTTTAGTTTTTATTCTTTTTATTGCGTAGACGGAAAAATTGAGCATCAAAAATCACTTTTTTATTTTTTCGGCAGTTATTCTACCTTTTTTTTATTAACTAAAGATTTTTGTGCTGCTTTGCCTATTCTTAATCTAGATTGTGTTAAGAACGATATCAAAACTAAAAAAAACCTTTGGAAAATATTTATTGGTTTAATTAGTATTGGGCTTATGTTATTTTTTACACACCATATTTTTTCATATTAAATAATTAATAAATTAAGACTAACTGAAAAGTTAGTCTTTTTTTTATCTCTTTTTATAAATATAACATTAAAAACTTAACAAAAACAAAAAACCTAAAAAAACAACAGCGCAGTTGTGAAGATTATAAAAAATTCAATAATTAAAAATAATCAAAACAATTAGTGATAATTGAAAAAAACTAATGCTACCAGTTTTTAAAAACATTTTAAAATTATTTAGATGAAATAATTAATAATAAACTGCACAAACAATCATGATTTATCATTTCGCATCGTTAATTTTTTTAAACCCACTTGTTGCAAGGTTGTTTTTGCTTTTTTCAGGCAAACTATTTTAATAAATGATTTGAAAACCACCATTTTTTTCACAAGATAATCAAAAAGATTCTTATTTATTTAGTTTCTTTGATAAAATATTTATATAGAGTTTTTTTATTTAAAAATTATTTTTAAAATTTAAAAAAAAGAAACAGGATTGTAAATATGCAAAAACTAAAAGAAACAAAACTAAACTCTAATTTTATTAAAACTATTATCCAAAAAGATTTAGAAGAAAATAAATGTAGACAAATTATCACACGTTTTCCGCCCGAACCTAATGGATTTTTGCATTTAGGACACGCAAGAGCTATTATTATTAATTTTGAATTAGCTAAGTTTTTTAACGGTAAAACTTATTTGCGTTATGATGACACTAACCCAAACAACGAAAAACAAGTTTATGTTGATGCTATTTTGCAAGATATAACATGGCTAGGTTATAAACCTGATAAAATTACGTTTGCTTCTGATTATTTTGATCAAATGTTTGAAAAAGCCCTTTTTTTGATTCAGCAAGGACACGCTTATGTAGATGATTTATCTGCTGAAGAGATTACTAAATTAAGAGGTAATTTATTAGAAAAAGGAACAAATTCACGTTGTCGCGAACGTAGCATAGAAGATAACAAAAAACTTTTTATCGAAATGAAAGAAGGAAAATTTGCTGAAGGCAGTAAGGTTTTGCGAGCCAAAATTGACATGTCAAGTCCTAATCTTAATTTAAGAGACCCTGTTCTTTATCGCATTCTTTCAGCTCGTACTTTAAACAAAAAACATTGGCATATTTTCCCTACTTATGATTACGCTCATCCTTTAGAAGATTCTTTTGAAAAAATTAGTCATTCTTTATGCTCTTTAGAATTTGAAGATCACAGACCTTTATATGATTGGGTTATTCAAAAAACTCAAGTTTCTTATATTCCGCGTCAAATTGAATTTGGAAGACTTAATTTAGCTCAAACTTTAATGAGTAAGAGACATCTAAAAAGTTTGGTGGAAGAAAAAAAGGTTTTTGGTTGGGATGACCCTCGCATGCCTACTTTATCAGGAATCAGAAAAAAAGGCTACACGCCCCAAGCCATTAAAAATTTTATTTTAGAAACAGGTTTATCAAAAGTTAATTCCACGGTCAAAAAAGACATGTTAGATGCATTCGTTAGAAATGATTTGCGTCCTCAAGCTTTTCCAAGGATGGCAATTACAAATCCTTTAAAAGTAACTATTATTAATTATCCAGAAAATCAAATAGAAAAATTAACGGCCCCTTTTTTTCCGAAAGAACACAATGAAGAAAAAACAAGAGAAATTTATTTTTCCCGTCATTTATATATTGAAAAAGATGATTTTTCCCTTGTCAAGCCAGACCCTCAATATAAAAGATTAGTTTTAGGTGAAGAAGTACGTTTATTTCATGCTTATTTCATTAAAGCTTGTGATGTTGTTAAAAACGTTCAAAGAGAAGTTATTGAAGTGATTGCAACTTATGATCCTCAAACCAAAAGCGGTAGTGGCTTTAAAGGTCGTAGGCCCAACGGAACTATTCATTTTGTGGAAAGTACAACAGCCTTAGAAGCTCATTTTCATTTATTTGAAGAACTTTTAACAGAAAACGGTTCTTTTAATCACAATTCTTATCAAATCCAAAAAGGTTTTGTTGAAAAAAGTTTAGAAGCTGAAAATCTTAAAAACCCAATCCAATTTTTAAGACAAGGTTTTTTTGTTTTAGAAAAAAAAGCAGATAAAAAATTACATTTTAATAAAATAGTAAGTTTAAAAGTAAGTAATTTGAAATAAAAAGGTTCAATAATGTCATCTAAAATAGATAGTTGGTTAAAAAAATTAAATAAAAATCAAGTAGAAGCGGCTACCTCCAAATCTTTGGCTACTTATTTATTGGCTGGTGCAGGAACTGGCAAAACGACTACTTTAACTACTAAAATTGCTTATTTAATTGAAAAACAAAATTTTTTGAGCAAAAACATTTTAGCACTTACTTTCACTAACAAAGCTGCTGACCAAATGAAAAACAAAATCTTGGAAATGATTGGAGAAAAAAGCAAAGGAGTCAATATTTTGACTTTTCATGCTTTAGGGAACCGTATTTTAAGGCAATTTATTAATATTTTGCCTTTTAACTATAACAGAAATTTCATTATTTTAAATGATAAAGAATGCAACCAAATCCTTAAGATAGTTGCCAAAGAGGTCAATTTTGATATCCAGAAGGTAGAAAATATCGATAATTTGAGGAAAGAAGTTTTTAGACTTAAAAAAAAGACTAACGAATTTTTGCAACATCAACAAACCTCAACTCAAAACAACAATCCTTTAATTGTAAAAATTAAGAATCAATATCAAAAATATCTTCAAAAAAATAATTTAGTTGATTTTAATGATTTAATTTTATATACTTATCAATTATTAAAAGAATATCCAGAAATAAAACAATTTTGGCAAAAAAAATTCCAATATATTTTAGTGGATGAATTTCAAGATACCGATTTTTATCAATATCAAATTTTAACTTTTTTAACTGAAAAAAATCCTTGTATTTTTGTTGTGGGCGATCCTGATCAAAATATTTATTCTTTTAGAGGTGCTTGTTTTGGAAATAGTCAATTATTTTTAAATAAATTTAATCCTCAAATATATGTCCTTAAACAAAATTATCGTTCTTCTGAAAATATTTTAGAAAAAGCGAATCTCTTAATTAGTTATAATAAAGATCATCCTTTTAAAAAAAAGTTAAATAGCGTCAAAGGTAAAGGAACTAAAGTTAACGCTCATTTTTTTGTAGATAGCAGAATTGAGGCACAATATATAGTTCAAAAAATAAAACATTTAGTCCAAATTTATCATTATAATTATCGAGATTTTGCTATTTTATACCGCGTTAATTCTTTGGGACATTTTTTGGAAAAATACCTTATTAGTGCAGGCATCCCTTATATGTTTTTAGGAAACTTATCTTTTTATCAAAAAAAAGTAGTCAAGGATTTCCTAGCTTATTTACATTTAGCTGTCAACCCTTTGCAAGATTTTTATTTAAGACGAGTTATTAACGTTCCCAAAAGACAAATTGGAAAAATTACTATAACATGTTTAGAAAAAATAGTTCAAGAAAAAGAACGTTCCTTTTTTGAAATTTTAAAAGATTACAAAGATATTCCTGTTAGCGACAAAACTCAAAAACAACTTTATCAATTTTATTGTTTGATTGAAGAGTTGAATAATAAAATAATAAACAATGAATTTGAGAAATTGAGCGATATAATTACTTATGTTGATCAAAAAACTCAATATTCTTATCAAATATCTCTTGAAACTCAAAAAAACCCTCAAAAAGCTAACGAAGAGCAATCATCGTTAGTTGCTATAGAAGAATTAAAATCCATTTTAAATCAAATAGATGAAAGTTTTCAAGGCAGTAATTTACAAAAAATAAATAATTTTTTAGAAGAAGTATCTTTGAATAATGAAACTAAAATCAACAATTCTTCTGGTAATAAAGCCAACAATCGTGTTAAATTAGCAACTATTCATAAAGTTAAAGGTTTAGAGTTTAAAGTTGTTTTTCTGGCGGGATTAGAAAAAGAATTTTTCGATGATTTAGATGATATACAAGAATCAAGGCGACTTACTTATGTTGCCGTCACAAGAGCACAAGAAAAATTATTTTTAACGGGCGTTTCTCAAAGAATGTTATTTGGAAAAAATTTTTCGCATGAACCATCAGTATTTTTTAAAGAAATGGGCTTTGGGTCAAGAAAAAATTATTTTCTTTCGCAAACGCAAAAACCATTTCAAAAAGGCGATCAGGTAAGACATAACCTTTTTGGTTTGGGAATAGTTTTAGAATTGGAAAGAAACAATATAATTGTTGAATTTGTAAATCCCAAAAAAACTAAAATGTTTGAAAATTCGTTCAAATATCTTCAAAAAATATAATTAAATTTAATAAATGAAAGGAAAAGTAATTATGGATTTTTATAATGATGTTGTCAATAATAGAGCTATTTGGACTTTCGTTTCTGTTTTAATTATTTTAAGTGCTTTGTTATTATCTGATAGCGATGATTTTATTTCTATGGGTGGCGGTTCTTTTGGTTCTAGCCAAACTCGCAAAATTAAAGGGGAACGATTTTTTCTTAATTTCGTTATTACTCTTTTGACTGTATCTTGCTTAGGATTATCTCTTTATATGCAATTAAAACCAATCAAATAATAAAAAAGCTAAATTTTTAAGGTTTAGCTTTTTTTAATAAGTTAAATTTTTATATAATTTATATTACTTTTTTTGTTTCCTTTAATAAGTTAAATTTTTATATAATTTATATTACTTTTTTTGTTTCCTTTAATAAGTTAAATTTTTATATAATTTATATTACTTTTTTTGTTTCCTTTTTTTGAGATAATTTTACCCCCACTTAAAAAGATTGCTAATTAAAATTTTTTCAAATGAATAAAAAAACTTAAATTAAAATTTATTTTTTGGGGCATGTTTTTGAAATTTTTTCCAATATATAATTATCAAGGTTAAAAAATTAAAAAAATAGCTCATGCATTTATCAAATTATGAAAAAAACTTAAACATTTTTTAGTTTAATTGATTTTTTTGTTAGTTTGAAAGAATATGAAACCATCTATTTATTTTAGTTTTAAAGTTTTTTTAAAACAAAAATGACTAAAAACACGGAATAGTGCATTATTATCAATAACAAAATATATTAAATATGGTAAAAATCCAATAATAATTTATAAAATGACTCAAATCTAGATAAATATTTTTTTTATTAAAATAAAGTTTAATAATAATTTGCTATAATTAAGAAATGAAATATTCAACACAAAAAAACTATATTAACTGATTCAACATTATTTCATTATATTAAAAAAATTATTATTTAAGGAAATTAATGTATGAAAACAAAAAAACATCAATTCATTCAATTAAAATTATCTCAATTAATTGTTAATAAAGAACATTATAGACATAGTTTAGATAGATATTTAAATAAACATTTAACAAATGAATTAGAAGCTATCCAAAAATTTTGTGATAAAGATAATCAATATACACTGTTAAAACTTATGAAATCTATAGTTTCTAATGGTTTTTGTAAACGTAAATATTTTATCATTACAAAAGAAAATTCAAATAGTGATAAATATCTAGTACTAGATGGTAATAGAAGATTAACTGCTATAAAAATACTTAATGACTCTAATTTAGTTCCAAACGAAAGTAAAAAAATTAAAAAATTTGCTATTCGAAATCAAAAAAATTTTACTGAAATGGATTTTTGGTGTATGGAGTATTTCCAAGAAAAAGACGCTAAGAAAGAAATAAATTTGAGTCATAAGATAAATTCTATTTTTAAACCATTGTCTATTATAGAACGAATTTTAGCTGATAAAGAAAAAGGTATTAAATTACCCGATTGGTTCGAAATTTTAGACAACAGTTTGTCAGATAAAAACATTTTATTATCAATAAAAAATAATGCATCTATTATAAAAAGAGTTTTAGAATCAGGCCCATTTAAAAAACAAATAAAAATAAAAGATAATTATGAATTAAATGATTTTGACAAAAAAATTGTTTTACAAATATTAAAAGATGCTATAGATAAAAAAATAACCTCTCGTATACTAAATAAAGCAAAACAAATCCAAGATTATCTTGATGAGGTTATTAAAGCAATTCAGCCAAAAAAAAGATAATCCAAATAATAAAACAATAAAAATAGATGATAAAAAAACAAAATAAACCCCCCCCTAATAAAACACAAAAAAACATTAATGAAAAAAATATTTTATCGGTAAATTTGAACATAAAAATCCAAAACTTGAAAATAATGAATATCAAGGTATTATAAAAATTTTTAAGAGAAATAAAATTATTAAAATATTTTTACAAAAGAACAAATTTATAAATAATTAATAATATCTACTTTATCTTTAATCAGAATATTCAAAATAAAAAAAGAACAATAGGTGAATACTCAAAAATATTGGGTTTTTTAATAAGCAAAAGTATTTTTCCAATGATAAAAATTTATTCCCAAATGTTTGCCACCATTTTCTAAAATATTACTTTTTACTAACTTACTAATATTGTAATCATTAAAAAATTTTTGTCAACAACAAAAATTAATAAAAAGATTTTTTTGCAATAATTAAAGCCCTCAAGCTAGAGGGCTATTTTTTTTAATTTAAAAACTAAAGATTTTATTAAATTAAAAATATATCTTTTCGGTTAAGTTCTCCTAAAATCTCTTGGCGACTTTTGGTTTGAGTCAATCCTTGATGGATTAATGTTTTCCTTTCATAATTATAATATTGCATAGTAGTATTTAAATTAATTAATTAATCTTTGCTAACTTTTCTAAGGTCGTAAAATCGCATTCACTCCTTTTTAAAGGTAGCAAAAAAAGACTCTATATAATTGCCAAAATAAAAACTCAAAAAGAGGTTTTGTTGCAAAAAAGTTGAGCGACATTATTACTTGTTTGTTGCGCTACCTCTTGCAAAGAAAGGTTTTTTAATTGAGCTATTTTTTGAGCAATAATTTTAATGTTTGCGGGTTCGTTTCTTTTCCCTTTGAAAGGATAAGGGGTTAAATAAGGAGAATCTGTTTCTAATAAGATTTTATTTAAAGGAGTGTTTTTGGCAATTGTTGCTGCCACTGGAATATTTTCAAAAGTTACAACCCCGCCAATTCCTATATAAAAACCTAATTCCAAAGCCATTTGAACTTCTTTACTGCTAAAAACCAAACAATGAAAAACCCCTCTAATTTGGTTTTTAAAAGGCAACAACAAACGATAAACATCTTCAAAAGCTTTACGAGCATGAATGATGATTGGTAAATTATATTGAATTGCTATTTTGACTTGTTCTTGAAAAATCTTTTTTTGAATATCTAAATTGTCTTGTCGATGATGTAAATCTAGTCCAATTTCGCCAACAGCAACTGTTTGAGGATGCTTGAGGTATTTAATAATACTTTCTGAGGTTTCTTTTGGAAATTCTGAACAAGGATGAATCCCAAAAGAGACCATTATTTCTTTGTATTTGTTAGCTATCTCAAAAGCTTTTTGATTGCTTTTTTGATCCATTCCGACTACAATCATTTTTTTGACATCATTTTGAAAAGCCCTTTTTAAAACTTCGTCTAAATCTTTGTCATAATTTGCAACATTCAGATGTGCATGGGTATCTATTAACATTTTTTATACCTTTTTATTCTTATTTTTAATTTTTGAAAACTACAAAGTTTTTTTCATAATTTTCAAATTAAACTAAACTAACTAAATAATTTTTTCAATTTTTTTGTGGCTTTAAATACTTAAAAACTAGTTAATAAAAAAAACATTATATTTTAAAATATTTATCAACTTTGCAATTTAATAAAAATCGTTTTGAAAAAAATTAAAAAAGTTGGTTCCCCGCTTTCAAAGACATATTTAACATTAGATTTTTTGAAAATTAACAATCTAAAAAATATAAAAAGCGGCTTGTCTAAGTTAATTAATCTTTTATCAACTTTGCAATTTAATAAAAATCGTTTGAAAAAAATAAACAATAGTTAATTGGATGAAGATTTTTTTAACTATTGTTTATATGTTTATAATAAATCTAGATAATTAATTATAATTTTGACTAAATTGGACAAAAGAATAAATTAATTTATGGATTTTGAATAAAATAAAAAAAGCTAACTTAAAAAAAGTTAGTTTTTATTTGTCTTCATTTTTAAACGTGAATAGGTTTGTCGATAGCACCTAAAAGAGCTTCAAAAGTTAATTCTGATAATGTTGGATGAGGATGAATTGCTTGGGCCAATTCATATGCTGTTCCTTCTAATTCCATTCCAACAGCAATTTCGCTAATTAATTCAGTTGCATTATAAGCATAAATATGCATACCAATAATCTCTAAATGTTTTTTATCAACAATAATTTTAGCAAATCCTTCTTTTTCACCATCAGCTAAAGCTTTTCCGATGGCAGAAAGTGGAACTTTAGAAACTTTATAATCTATTTTTTTCATTTGGGCATCTTGTTCGGTCATTCCGATAGAAGCAATTTCAGGAAAGCCATAAATACAAGAAGGAATACGATTATAATTTATACCATGTTCTCCTTTGCCTAAAGCATGCATTACGGCAATAATTCCTTCATGACTAGCTACGTGAGCCAACATATACTTACCGTTAACATCACCGATTGCATAAACTCCAGGAATAGAAGTTTGTAAAAATTCATCAGTAACAATACTATTGTTATTTTTTTCTAAATCAAGTTTTTCTAAACCAGCCAAATTAGGTTTTGTTCCTGCAGCCATTAAAATAACTTCTGCTTCTTGAGTGGTTTGAATATTTTGGTGAGTATAGGTAACTTTATGACCTTGAATTGAATTGATTTGAACTTCTGTTAAAACATTAATTCCATCACTTTTTAACCTTTTAGTGTAAGCGTTAACAATATCATGATCTGAACCATTTAAAATATTGCTTTGTCTTTCTAAAATAGTAACTTCAGCACCAAAAGATTTATGAATGGTAGCAAATTCAACCCCAATTACTCCGCCGCCGATAATAATAATATTTTTGGGATGTTTGTCTAATTGCAATAATTCTTTGCTAGTTTTTAAAATATTTTTTTGATAAGCTTCTAAAGCTCCTGGAATTGGAGGAATAAAGGCGGTAGCGCCTGTTGCAATAATAAGTTTTTCAGTTTCTAATATTTCTTTATTAACTTGGATTTTTTGAGGAGAAAGAGGAACTGCAAACCCATTATAAACATCAACTTTATTTTTTTTAAGTAAAAAAGCGATGCCACTAGTTAATTGATTGACAATTTTATTTTTACGATTAAAAATAGCAAGCCAATTAAAAGTGGGCGGTTGATTAAGTGTAATGCCAAAATCTTGAGCATGTTGGATAGTTTGATAAACTTTGGCACTTTTTAAATAAGTTTTGGTAGGAATGCATCCATAATTAAGACAAATGCCGCCTAATTTATGATCTTCAACTAAAGCAACTTTAGCCCCTAATTGGGACGCCTTGATTGCGGCCACATATCCTCCCGGTCCTCCACCGATTATTAAAATATCATAATTTTTCATATTTATGTTATACTTTCTTCATTTAGGATAAAAATAATAAAGTAGGTGATTTTAATAATTCTTTAATTCGTTTTAAGAATCTTCCTCCATCAGCTCCATCGATAATACGGTGGTCGATTGCAAGAGAAAGCGGCAACATATCAGCAACAACAATTTGATTATTTTCTACAATTGGTTTTTTGGAGATTTTTCCAACACCCAAAATTGCTACTTCAGGATAATTAATTACAGGGGTTCCATAACTAATATCTAAAGATCCAAAATTAGTAATTGTAAAGGTGCTATTTTGTAGTTGTTCTAATTGAACTTTTCTTTCGATGGTTGCTTTGACTACTTCTTGTAAGTTTTTTGCTAATTCTAAAAGACTTAACGGATAAGCGTTTTTAACATTAGGAACAATTAGACCATCTTTAGTATCAACTGCAATTCCTAAATTAATAAATTTTTTGAAAATAATTTCTTCTTTAGGTTCATCATAACTAGCATTAAAAAGAGGGAATTCTTTCAAAGCGATTGCAACAGCTTTCATAATAAAAGCCATAAAAGTTAGTTTAATTCCTTGTTTTTCAGCTTCTTCTTTAAGTTGTTTTCTTAAATTAACTAAAGCTGTGATGTTTACTTCATCCATTAAATTTGTTTCTGGAATGTTGCTTTTGGAAAGGACCATTTTTTGGGCAATTGCTTTTCTTAAACGCGAAATTTTCACAACTTCTGTTTGAGCAACTGAATCCATTGAGGTTAATTGAGAACTTTGAGTCATTAAAGGGCTTGGTGTTTGAGTTTGTTTTTGATTTGAAAGGATATCTGCTTTTAAGATTTTTCCCCCAAAACCAGTCCCTTTTACTTTAGTTAAATCAACTCCTAATTCTTTTGCTAAACTTCTTACTAAAGGAGTTGCCAATATTTTTTGATTGTCATTAGATTTTGGTTGAAATGAAGGTGTTTTTTCTTCTTTAGAAGAAGTGTGGGATGAAGGGGTTTTTTCGGTTTTTACTTCTATTTCAGAATCTCCTGGTTCTTTAATTAAAACTAGTGTTTCTCCGACATTAATCACATCCCCTTCTTTGTGAGTCATCTTAATGATAGTTCCTGTCGCAGGAGAAGTTAATTCAACATCTAATTTATCTGTTTCTATTTTAACTAAAACATCATCTTTCTTAACGGAATCGCCTTTTTTAAAAAACCATCTTGTAATGGTTCCTTCATGAATACCTTCTCCAACATCAGCAAATTTAAATTCAAACATATTTTTTCTCCTTGTTATGTTTATTCTTCTAAAGCTACTTTGCGAATAGCAGCAGCTATTTTTTCAGGACTTAAAAATTGATAATGTTCTCCTTTGGCTAAAGGCATTGTGATATCGTTGCCAGTAACTCTTGATGGAGCGGCTTCTAAATGTAAAAAAGCTTTTTCATTAACTAAAGTGATTAGTTCACCAGCAGGTCCATAAGTTTTGCAAGCTTCATGAACTACCAAAAAACGACCTGTTTTTTTAACTGATTCAATAACAGTTTCGCGGTCAATAGGGTTAATGCTTCTTAAATCAATAAGTTCAACTGAAACTTCATTATTAATTTGTTTAATTGCTAATTGAGTTTCTGGAACCATCGCCCCCCAAGCAACCACGGTAATATCTGAACCTTCTTGAACTATTTTAGCTTTACCGATTTCAACTTCATAATCTTGTTCTGGCACTTCTTGTTTAAATCCGCGGTAAATTCTTTTAGGTTCCATAAAAATAACCGGGTCAGGGTCTTTGATAGCTGCCATTAATAAACCTTTGGCATCATAAGGGTTAGAAGGAATTACCACTTTTAATCCAGGAACAGAACCTAAAATAACTTCTAAACTTTCAGAGTGATGTTCTAAAGATTTTACCCCACCACCTACAGGAACTCTAACTACCATAGGAACACTGCGAGTACCGCGACTACGATTACGCATACGAGCTGCATGAGCGAATAAATCTTCCAGACCTACAAAAATAAAGCCGTCAAATTGAATTTCTGCAACTGGCTTTAAGCCGTTCATTGCCATTCCAATGGCACTTCCGATAATAGCTGATTCAGCAATAGGAGTGTTAAAAACACGATTTTCGCCGTATTTAGTTTGTAATCCTTGAGTAACGCGAAAAACTCCTCCTAATTTACCTACATCTTGACCAAAAACAACCATATTGGGGTCTTTTTTTAATTGACTATCTAAAGTTTGGTTAATTGCTTGTAATAAAGTCATCAAAGCCATGATTATTTACCTTCTTTCTGATTGAAAAAATCTTGGCATTCTTGGTATTGTTCTTCTAATTGAGGAGTCATTTTTTCATAAGTGTATTCAAAAATTTCTCTTAATTTGATTTGTCCGCCATCTTTTTCAACTTTTTGATGTGCTAAAACTATTTCTTGTTGAGCTTCTGCTTCTGTTTGTTTCACTTGTTCTTGAGTGAGGTACCCTTTTTTAATTAAATAAAGTTGGAAACGTAAAATAGGGTCTTTTTTTCTCCACTCGTTTTCTTCTTCTTTGCTACGATAAACAGAGGCGTTATCGTTAGTAGAGTGAGCTTCTAGACGGTAAGCAACGTTTTCAATTAAAATCGGACCTTCTCCATCTCTTGCGCGCTGTAAGGCTTCTTTGACTGCTACATAAACTGCTAAAACATCGTTGCCATCAACTTGCATTCCTGGAATACCAAAAGCATAACATTTTTGAGCTAAAGTTGCTGCTTTAGAAATGTTTTTACGAGGGTTAGAAATAGAGTATTGGTTGTTTTGAATCAACACTACTAAAGGAACTCGAAAAACAGCTGCATAATTTAGGCCAGCGTTAAACTCTTCGTGAGCAGTTCCTCCATCACCAATAGTTGCAATTGTTGCTTCTTTTTTATTTTGGTACTTACTTGCAAAAGCTAAACCAGCACCTAAGTTAACACTTGATCCAATAATAATATTAGCCGGCAAAATACGTAATTTAGGATCTAATTGAGAACCTTTTTCATTGCCATACCAATAAAGATAAAATTGTTCTAAAGAAACTCCGCGATAAAGAAAAATACCAGCATCGCGATAGTAAGGTGAAACCCAATCTTGTGGTGCCAAAGCAGCAGCAGCTCCAACTTGAGAAGCTTCTTGACCTGAATTAAGCAAGTAATTACCCATTCTTCCTTGACGTTGATATTTTAAAGCCGCCAAATCCGCTTGTCTGCTTAAAACCATAGTTTTGTACATTTTTAATAAAATGTTTTTTTCAATTTGTGGTTCTAATTCGGGGTTTACGAGATTTCCTTGAGCGTCAAGAATTTCTAATTTTTTTCCTTTGAGGGGATCATAAACATTAGTTAACATTTTCATGCTCCTTATTTTTTTAATTAAAGAAAATTTATCGAGATTAATTAATCAATTTTTGAATTGATATTGAGTAATTTTTAAACATAGTGGTAAATTAATATTTTTTTTATATAAGCTATATACCCCTATTTAAATTGTACTCCAAATTATAGCTTTTGTCAAAAAAATATTTATTTTTAATCCAAAAATAACCAAATAAGTAAAGAAACAAATTACTTTAATTTGAACTATTTCCAAATTTTTCTTTTAGTTTTTTCCAAAAACTTTAAAATATTGTGATAATTTATAATTTTTTCAGATGAAAAATTTGTTTTTTTTAATAAAAAACTTATCTATTTTTTTAATAATTTTTAATTCCATTCAATTATGAATTGTTATTTATTAAAGTTTGGGATACAAACTCAATAAATTAACCCGATAAGCTTAAAAACCTAAAAGCATCAAAAAACAAAACCATTTAATGATATTTTTTTATTTATATCAACAAATCAACAAATCGTAAATAAACACAATTTAGACAAATTGCACCATATTTTGATTTGTTGCAGTTTTTTATTTGGCTATCTAAAACAAATATAGTATAGTCCTGAAAAATGGAGCTGATGAATAACAAAAGTATTTTTCCAAAATAATTATTAACACAGTTTATCCCTTTTTTTCGCTTGCTTCTAGTATTAGTTTTTTAATTTATAACAAATATTTCCTGTTTGGCTTTTTTTAATTTATGACATTGTTTTTTCAAAAACTTTTTAGACAAAATTTGAAAATTATTTTTTTTGTTTTTAAAGTTTTTTTAGAAGCCAAATTGTTTATAAATTCAAGAAAAAATTAACTCTTTTTAACCTTTTTTTTATTTTTTTCTCGCAACAATAAACCAAAAAACAAGGAGGTTATTTTGCTGTAAATTTTTTTAAGTAAAATGATAAAATAAAGTAAAAAATATTTTTTTCATTATTCTTCATAATTTTTTTTGACTTATAGAGTGGAGGGATAAAGATTTACAAAATATCTAAAAAAGCAACTCTCTAATTTCTTCAAATTCTTCCCATTGCGAAACTAAATGATTTTTGTTTTAAAGTTTAAAAACCAAAATAAGGTGGCTATCCCCCTTATTCATCTTTAGTTAATGAATGTTTCAAACACATAAAAAACACAAACCTCAACCCCCATTTTTCAGAACTATATTCATTTAAAAAAAGTTTTTTTAACATATTGATTAATTATTTGATAAAATAAAAGAGGTCGATGGAAGGTGATCGAGGTTTAAAAACTTTATTGTTTTTTTAAACTTAGGAAAGTCCATGTTAGCACATGCTGCGATTGCATGTAGTGTTTGTGTCTAAGGAATAAATAACTTAGAGTGCTTTCGCAAGAAAACAACGGCGTTTTCGGTTTCTAAGGGTCTATTTTATGTAAATCTATGAAACGAAAACTTAAAAGTGTCACAGAGACGAGCTAATTAGAAATAATTAGGTGAAACGCGATAAACCCCTCAAGCTAACAACCCAAAATAATGGTAGGGGCATGTAATTCAACAAAATGAAGTTAGGATTACATTACTTTTTTAGTAGAAGATAAATGATCACGCTTGTTTTTTAACAAGAACAAAACATGGCTTATGCACATTGACCCTTTTTTAAAGAATTTTTAAATTTATTATTTACGCTTGTATAAAGAAATTCATTTTATTTTTCTATCCGGTATTTTTTTATAAATCTAATAAATTATGAAAATTTAGCATTTAGTATTTTTTTCACAATGATGAGTTTCATTTCATTTTTTTATTTTCAAGTGTTTATATTTTCAATTTTCAAAAAAATAATAAAATAATAAATTATAAAAAATTGTTATTTCTTAGCGAACTTAAATAATTATTTATTAGTTAATAAAAAATTATTTTTTCATTTGTTTTATTATATTTTAGTTTTTTTGATATTATTTGAAAAATTTATTAGTTGGAAAATATTTGAGTAAAAATATTCAAATTAATCAATTTTTTCAAGTTTTTGATATAAAAATAAATTATGCTTTGTTTTTTTATCAATTTGAAATTTTTTTTGGTTCAATTAAGCCAATAATTTTTTTAAGGATTGCATTTTTTCTTTTTAACTTTCTTTTTTGAAAACTTTGTTTTATTATTCTTTTATGTTTATGTTTATGAAAAAATTAATTATTTCTTGAGCTCTAACTGCCAAATTATTATTAATAATTAAAAAATAATTAGTGGCGCTTATTTTTAAACTGTGTTTTATCTATCTTTTGCAAAATTTTTGCAAAATGAAGTATTTCAAATTTAAATACTTAAAACTCACTTTAAATTAAATTCAATTTAGTTTGTGGTTTTATTTGTATTAATTTGAAAACAGATACCAAACAGCAAAAAACCGTGTCTGAAACAAAAAACATTTTTAATTAAAACATATTTCATTATTATTTAAACTGTTTTTTTATATAATTATTTTTTTTATAAGTAAATAAAAAAACCATTTTCACATTTTAAGACTTAATTAAATTTCCTAATAAACTCCTTTAATTGGTGAAAAATTACATTTATAAATAATAAACTTAAATCCCAGAAAAAGTTAATAAACGACTTTATTCCTCAAAAATTTGCAAATCCATACAAAATCGAAAAAATTAAAAAAATATTTCCTTCTTCTTCCCTGTTCATCAATTAATTAAAAAAATTATATTTTTGAATAATGAATACTTAAATCCAACAAAAAAATTATAAAATAATCAAATCAATTTAAGTAATATCAAAAAAACCAATTTCCAAGCGGAAAAGTAAAGTTATAGAAATACAAAAAGAGTTTAAAAAAATTATTTTTTTCTTTTTTTAAATATACAATATTTTTTTTGGAAAGAATTTGAACATTATGCATATTACAATAATTGGCGGTGGAGCTTGGGGAGCAACTTTGGCTCAAGTTTTGACCGATAACAACCATCAAGTTTTAGTTTATGATCTTAACAAAAATTATATTAATCGCATTAATCAAGGCATGCATTCTATTTTTGACCTTCCTTTAAAAAATATTCAATCAACTTCTGATTTAGAAATATCCTTGCTTTATTCTGATTTATTAGTTTTGGCGGTCCCTACAAAAGCTATGCGACAAGTTTTGCAACAGATTGCTTTATTATCTAAAACTCCTAAATCTTTTGTTAACGTTTCTAAAGGAATTGAACCGTCAACTTTTTTCCGCGTTTCTCAAATTGTGAATCAAATTATCCCTCCTTCTCTTTTGCAAAATTACGCTTCTTTGATGGGTCCTTCTCACGCTGAAGAAGTTATATTAAGAAAAGTAACCCTTTTAACTGCTGCCTCTTCTGATTTATCTTTTGCCACCGAAATTCAAAAAATTTTTTCTAACCCCATCTATTTAAAAATCTATACCTCTTCTGATTTGGTTGGTAATGAAGTTTGTAGTGCTTTAAAAAATGTTTTGGCTTTAATTAATGGTATTTTAGTTGCTAAAGGGTTTGGAATCAATTCTCAAGCTGCCTTAATAAGTCGTGGAATCGTTGAAATGTCTCGTTTAGTAACTTTTTATCATGGTAGTTTTAAAACAGTTTTGGGATTGCCTGGTTTAGGTGATTTAATCGTGACTGCCTTTAGTACACATTCCAGAAACTTTTCAGCCGGTCAAAAAATTGGCGCTGGAAAAACTTATGAACAAATCATGTCTGAATCAGATCAAGTGATTGAAGGATTTCAAAGTCTTGTTGCTTTTTATCAATTGCAATCAAAACATCAACTTGATTTGCCGCTTATTAAAGCCGCTTATCAATTGATTTATGAATGTAGGCCTTTTGAATTAGTTTTTGATGAATTAATGCAGAGACCTTTTAAGTCCGATTGTTAAAAAAAAGAAAAAAATGCAATAATTTTTTGTTTTTGCTTGCAATTTTTTTTTTTGATGTTATAATAATTACGTAATTTAAAAGAAAGGAAAGAAAAAATGAATACATTAGACTTTTTGAAAATATTAGCAGAAAAACATAATGTTAGCCAAAAAGAAGCTGCCAAAATTTTAGATAGCTTTGTTGCAGCAATTTATGAAAGCGTTCAATCATTTGAAGAAAATGAAAAACTTACTTTAACTGGTTTTGGCACTTTCGGAGCTAAACAAAGAACTACTCGCCAAGGAAAAAACCCAAGAACTGGCGAAACTATTGATATTCCAGCTAAAAAAGTTCCTGTTTTTAAATTTAGTAAAAATTTCAAAGATGTTTTTGTTTCCTAAAAAAACCAGTTATTAGTTTTTGAATATCTTTTTTGTTAAAAAAAACAAACTAAAAAAAGTTTGTTTTTTTTATTATTTTATTTTTTTTTGAACGTTTTATAAGTAAATTTTCATTTTTTAAGAAGGTAGGTTATCTGTGGCAAAAACTTTTCCAAAAACTTATTTAATCGGGGAAAGAGCGAGAGTTGAAAACGAAAAAGAAATAGCAGTTATTACCCGCATTGACTTTGAAAGAGGATTTATTTATTTATTATTTAAAAGAATGAGAGAAGAAAAATATCCTTTTCCTCAAGCTTTAGAACAAAATATTGTGAAACCGATAATATCGAAACAACACCGCAAACCTTTAGTTTTTAATAGTTAATTTTTTAGTTTTTGTGATTACAAAGAGGAAACGATATGTTTATTAAAAATAAAATAAAAAAAATAGCTTTTCGTAATTATTTTAAAAACCCTGATATTGTTTTCCTTTTTCTATTCCTTTGCATTTCTTTAATGATTCTTTGTTTCTTTCGTGATTTTAATAAATCATCAGATAAAGGTAAACATTATTTTGATAATAGTCATAATGCACCCTCTGATTATCCTCATTTCGTTAAGGGTGGAATTTTAGATTATAATATAAGTGGTTATTTTCCTGGTCACAATACTTTCATAAAAATGTATTTTTATTTTACTTATCAAAGTAATTTATTTGTTTTAATTATTTATGCTTTGTTTTTTACAAAAGTTCGCCAGAAAAAGTGGTATCAGTATCTTATTTTTATGTGTTTGATTAGTATTTTGATGACAGGTTTTATTTATCATATTATTATTGATAAATTTAAACATTTTACAAAATTTGATTGGGAACTTAAATATATTATTTCACATTTACAACATACCATCATCCCTTTAACTTATTTGTATTTTTATTTTTTTGTTAATGCTTTTGCAATTCCTTATAAAAAAATATGGGTGGGTTATCTTCATGCTTTGTTTTATATGGTTATACTCAGTTCAATCGCTTATTTAAAAATGATACCTTATTATAGCGAATTTAAACTAGACCAACCGATTATCACCAATAAAGATGATGTAAAAAGAGATCCTTTTAGACTATTTCCTTATGTTTTTTTCTCCCCTTTCCGTGATGATCCTACAAAAGAATTACCTAAAAAAAGTCATCGTTTTGTTTTTAAAGGTTATGCCCCTGTTTTTAAATTATTTTTCATTCTTTTTTGTTTCATTTCTTTAATGATGTATTTTCTTTTATGGTCAAAGAAGAAAATGGTTTTCCGTAAAAAAAAGAAATTATAACTTTTATTTTGCATTTTTAATATAAAATTTATTAAGGAGGAAAAAATGCGTGATTTATTAAAACTAGTTTGCACTGATTGCAAAAGAGAAAATTATCATACTGATAAAAATAAGAAAAAAACTACTAGTCGTTTAGAGTTAAAAAAATATTGTCCTTTTTCTAGAACGAACGTTTTGCATCGCGAAAAAAAATAATTTTTTCTTTTTGAGATTTAATATGATTAATTTTATCATTTTTTAAGGGAGATAAGCTTTTATGTTTTTACAAAATAGAGACAACTTGATTCAAAAAATGGAACAAAACACAGCTGCTGTATTTTTTTCTGGTAAAAAGATTGTGAAAAGTGGTGATCAATTTTTCCCTTTTGAAGTCGATCATAATTTTTATTATTTAACAGGAATTAATCAACCTAATTCAATTTTATTCATTAAAAAAACTGCTTCCGGTTCTCAAGTGTTTTTATTTTTAGATGAACGCGACCCGCAAAAAGCTTTATGGGATGGCGATCTTTTAAGTTTTTCTGAAGCTTCTAAAATATCTTGCCTTAAAGAAGAAAAGATTCAAAAAAATACCCTTTTTAATTCTTTTTTATTAGAAACCATCAACCCTTTAAGAAGTTTTTCCACTGCTTCGATTGATGCTTTTTATTTTGATTTATCAAGTAGCTCCCGTAATTTAACACAAGAAAATAATCAAGCTTTAATGTTTTGTCAAAAACTTTTGTCTTTGTATCCTTTTTTAAAAATTAAAAACAGCTCTCCTTTTTTATTGGCTTTGCGTCAATCTAAAAATCTTTATGAACAAACCCAAATTAAAAAAGCTTTAGAAATCAACGCTCAATCCTTAACTCAACTAATGACTCAAATTAAACCTTTAAATAATGAAAATGATGTAGCTTCTTTTTTCCGTTATTTTTTAGAAAAAAACCAAACCAAAGAAGCTTTTGATACTATTGCTGCCTCAGGCAAAAATGCTTTGGTTTTACATTATATTCGCAATTCTGCGCAATTAAATCATAATGAAGTTTTGTTATTTGATGCGGGAGTTAATTATAATCATTACTCTTCTGATATTACTCGTTGTTATCCTATTGGTGGCGTTTTTACTCCTTTTCAAAAGCAAATTTATAATTTAGTTTTAAAAGCCAATAAAGCAATTATCTCTTTTGTAAGACCGCATCACACCTTAGCACAATTAAATCACTATGGTAAAAATATTTTAGCAGAAGGCTTGAAAGAGTTATCTCTTTGGCAAGAAAACGACCGTATTGATAATTATTGTTATCATGGTTTATGTCATCATTTAGGACTAGACGTTCATGACGTTTGTAATTATTCTGATATTATTGGAGAAAACAGTGTTATCACTGTGGAACCAGGTCTTTATTTCCAAAAATTTAATCTCGGCATTAGAATCGAAGACGATATTTTAGTGACTAAAAATGGTGCAATTAATTTATCTCAAAAAATCCCTAAAGAAATTACAGAAATTGAAGCTTTAATGAAATCTTTTTGTTAATTTTTTTTGTGGCCCTGTAGCCAAGTGGTAAGGCATGGCTCTGCAAAAGCTTGATCATCGGTTCAAATCCGTTCAGGGCCTCCATTTATTTTTATTTTCTGTATATTCTATTTTTATTTGAGGTATATTTTTTTATTTAATTATTTTTTATACCTTTCTTATATTAGTTATTTGTGATTTTTATTTTTTCAATTTTTATCTAATCTAATTGAGGAGTAGTACTCAAGTGGCTATAAGAGGCGTCCCTGCTAAGGACGTAGTCCGAGAAATCGGTGCAAGGGTTCGAATCCCTTCTGCTCCGCCATTAATTTTATTTTTAAAACTTTTTGAAATTTTTTTGTTTTTAAAAAAATAAATATTTCAATAAAATTATTTAAGCGATTTAATTTTTTAATTATTTATTTTTTTTATTTCACATCGGATACATGCTTTTAAAAAGCGATAATAACACCAAGGAATAATTTTTTCCTTCAAAATAACTATATAAAGGTTATAGAAAAATGAAATCAATTAAACGAGTAGAAAAAGTCACTTCACACTTATCTGATTTTGGTCAATGGTATACAGATATTTGCTTAAAGGCTGAATTAATAGCGTATTCAGATGTTAAAGGATTTATTATTTATTTGCCTTATGGTTATGCCTTGTGGGAAAATATTCAAAAATATCTTAATTATGAATTCCAAAAAACAGGACACCAAAATGTGTATTTTCCTTTAGTGTTTTCTGAAAAGCTTTTTCAAAAAGAAAAAGACCATATTCAAGGTTTTTCACCCGAAGCGGCTATGATTACTTCTACTGGTCAAAAAGAATTATTTGAAAAACTTGTTATCCGTCCGACTTCAGAAGTTTTATTTTCGCAATATTACGCCAAAATTATTAGTTCTTACCGTGATTTGCCTAAGTTATATAATCAATTTTGCAACGTTGTTCGTTGGGAAAAAGCAACCAAACCTTTTTTACGTGGCAAAGAATTTTTATGGCAAGAAGGTCATACTGTTCATGCTACTGAAAAAGAAGCACTTGATCAAACTTTGTTTGCGATTCAACTTTACGAAAAATTAGGCAAGGAACTTTTAGCCCTTCCTTTTGTTTGTGGTCGCAAAACTGAAAAGGAAAAATTTGCCGGTGCTTTAATTACTTATTCTATTGAAGCTTTAATGCAAGATGGTCAAGCTTTACAAGCAGGAACCTCTCATTATTTAGGCACTAATTTCGCTCAATCATTTCAAATTCAATTTCAAGATCAAGATCATCAAAATAAATATGTTCATCAAACTTCTTGGGGTGTTTCAACACGACTAATTGGAGCTTTAATTATGGTTCACAGTGATGATGAAGGCTTAATTTTGCCTCCTTATATCGCTCCCATTCAAATTGTTATTATCCCTTTACAACCTAAAAATGAATTGGTTCAAGCAGAAGCTAAAAAAATCTTTGATGACTTAAAAACAACTTATCGTGTTCATTTGGATTTACAAAATAAAACCCCTGGTTGGAAATTTAGTCAATACGAACTTAAAGGAGTCCCTTTGAGGATTGAAATTGGCGCGCGTGATTTAGCCCAAGGAGAAGTAACTATTTTCCAAAGGTATAATAATTCTAAGAATAATTTTTCCAAAAACACTTTCAAAGCAGAAATCCCTAAATTATTAAAAACTATTCATGATAAAATGTATCAAAAAGCCCAAAAACATTTAGAGGCCAACCGAAGACAAGCAAGCACTTATCAAGAATTTAAAGATCATCTGCAAAAAAAAGGTTATGTGGCGATGAGTATTTCAGGTATGGATGCTGAAATAAAAATCAAAACAGAAACCGGAGCAACCGCAAGAGTTATTTTAGAGACTCCTTTAATCACTCCTAATTGTCCTGTTACCGACAAAAAAGCTATTCAAACAGTTTTATTTGCTAAATCTTATTAAAATTTTTTTATCTTGTTTTTATTTTTTAAACATTTTATCTTATTTTTTTTAAGCTTTAACTATTCTAAAAAAAACTGCATTAAATAAATAGAAAGAGATTTTTTATGAAAAGAACGTATCAACCTAGCAAAATTAAAAGAAAAAGAACCCATGGCTTTAGAGCTAGAATGGCAACTGTTGGAGGTTGCAAAGTTCTTGCTCGCAGAAGAGCTAAAGGAAGAGCCCAATTAGCTCTTTAATTACAAAGCTATTTATCTTCCTTTTTTCTTTATTTTACAATAACTTAAACATAATTTAAACTTAAAAACTTAATTATTATTTCTTGGATTTTCGGAATAAACTATTTTTTTTAGTTTACAAATTGCTATTTTAGGAACATTAAGAAAATGAAAAGAAAATATATTCTTAAAAAAGAAAGCGAAATTACAGCTGTTTTCCGTTCAAAAAAAAGATGTGGCAATTCTTCTTTTATAATTTATTATTCAAAACAAAATGTTAATACTTATTTTAAATTTGCTTTAAGTGTTGGTAAAAAGTACGGTAAAGCTCACGAAAGAAACTTAATCAAAAGACGTTTAAGAGCAATTATTAGAAATTACTCTTCCAACCTTAACCCTGCATTTTTTTTTGTCATTGTCATCAAACCGCCAGCGAAAAATTTAACTTTTCAACAATTAAAAACTACATTTGCTAAATTTGCTTCCAAAATTAATTTATTACTTTCAAATAACTAAAATAAAAGGATTGACTAAAAATAAGTATGAAAAATATTTCTTTTAAAAAAAATTTATTTTTTCCCCTTTTTCTTTCTTTAACTTTATTTTTATTGTTTTTTTGGCCTTCTGTAAAAATGAAGATCAACATTTTGCAAAAAGTAAAAATTGAGAATGACGAGTTTTTTGTTTATACTCTTAATGATAAACATCAAGACATCAAAATAGATACAAAAACCAATTATGATAAGTGGAAGGATTCCCAAGAAAAAGAAAAGCGTTTTTTCATCGGCAGAAAAAAGTTTAACATTAATGTTTCAGAACCAGAAAATAAAGATCCCAAACAATTACCTTTTGCTTTTAAAGGTAATCCAGAATCCAAAGACAAAGTTGAAATTATCAAAAAATTATTAACTGTTCCTGCTGGCACTAACATTCGATATATAAAAGATAAAAAATTCGAAAAATTAAGAGATCTTTTGGATTTTAAAGAGGGAACCAATCACACTTTAACAAATATATTTCACAATTTGGAAGACACTAAAGGATCCGAAGCAAAACTAAAACAAATTTCTTCTGATAAGCCGTTAGAATTAAAATCAAAATTCACATTACAAGAGGGAAAAAACGAAGAAATCATTTTTTTCGTTACTAATGTTTTTTTACCCATTCAATTTCCTCAATACCTTGAATGGAGTGCTTTTGGATATTTGTGGAATGTTTTAATTGTTTCCGTTGGCTCTTTTTTATATTTCTTTTCCTATCCTTTCGCTTCTTTAGGCTTAGGAATTATTTTAACTACAATTTTATTTCGAACTCTTACTTGGCCTATTTATACCAAAACCACTACTTTTACTATGAATATGAATTTAATCCAACCTGAAATTGAAAAAGTAAAACAAAAATACGCTTTGCAATCAGACCCCGCTTCTGCTCAGAAAATGCAGTTAGAAATTTTGAAAGTTTATCGTAAAAATAATTTTAGTTTTTGGGGTTTTTTAGTTTCTTTTTTACAACTTCCTTTATTTATTTCTATTAATCAAACTCTTGGACGTTTTATTGTTCCTGGAGGTATTTTTGAAACTGATAAATTAATTGAAAAACCTTTTTTAGGTTTTATTAAATTCAATCAACCCAATCATTGGTTTGTTGTTTCTTTATTATCTTTTTTAGTTGGATTGACTATGTTTTTTTTAAATAAAGTTAGTTTTAAAAAACCCGATTATTTAAAAAAACCTACTCATCATTTAACTTTAGAACAAAAAGAAAAAGCGAAACAATCCGAAAAAACAATGAAAATTATGAGTTGGTTTATGATTTTGATGATGGTTTTGTTTTCTTGTTCTAACCCTATCTTGTCTTTATATTGGATTGTTGGTAATACTTATACTATTTTTCAAACCTTAATTACAAGAAAAAACATGGAAAAAAAATATTTCTTATTGAAAAATAAATCCCTTTAATGAATAGACAATAAATCTTTTTTTTATTGTCTATTATATTTTTTTTATTTTTTTTAAAAAAAAGTGTTTTTTTCTTTTTAATTGTGCTATAATATTTTAGGTAAATTAAATTGTATTTTTAATTTTGGAGGGATAGCGAAGTGGCTAAACGCAGCAGTCTGTAAAACTGTTCCGTAAGGTACGGTGGTTCGAATCCACCTCCCTTCACCATTAAAACTATTTTAATCTTTGAAAACTGAAGATGATACTGAAAAATTATTTTTTTAAATTCATTAATTTTTTTAAACAAATTAGTTTAACTAGTCTGTTTAAAAAGTCAAAAAAACGAAGAGTTTGATCCTGGCTCAGGATTAACGCTGGCGGCGTGCCTAATACATGCAAGTCGAACGGAAGTTTAAGCAATTAAACTTTAGTGGCGAACGGGTGAGTAACGCGTAAGCAATCTGCCCCTAAGACGAGGATAACAGTTGGAAACGACTGCTAAGACTGGATAGGAGATAAGAAGGCATCTTTTTATCTTTAAAAGACCTCGCAAGAGGTATGCTTAGGGAAGAGCTTGCGTCACATTAGTTAGTTGGTGGGGTAAAGGCCTACCAAGACTATGATGTGTAGCCGGACTGAGAGGTTGAACGGCCACATTGGGACTGAGACACGGCCCAAACTCCTACGGGAGGCAGCAGTAAGGAATTTTCGGCAATGGAGGAAACTCTGACCGAGCAACGCCGCGTGAACGATGAAGTATTTCGGTACGTAAAGTTCTTTTATTAGGGAAGAAAAGATGGTGGAAAAACCATTATGACGGTACCTAATGAATAAGCCCCGGCTAACTATGTGCCAGCAGCCGCGGTAATACATAGGGGGCAAGCGTTATCCGGAATTATTGGGCGTAAAGGGTGCGTAGGCGGTTAAATAAGTTTATGGTCTAAGTGCAATGCTTAACGTTGTGATGCTATAAAAACTGTTTAGCTAGAGTTGGATAGAGGCAAGTGGAATTCCATGTGTAGTGGTAAAATGCGTAAATATATGGAGGAACACCAGAAGCGAAGGCGGCTTGCTAGGTCTTAACTGACGCTGAGGCACGAAAGCGTGGGGAGCAAACAGGATTAGATACCCTGGTAGTCCACGCCCTAAACGATGAGTACTAAACATTGGGTAAAACTAGTGTTGAAGTTAACACATTAAGTACTCCGCCTGAGTAGTACGTACGCAAGTATGAAACTTAAAGGAATTGACGGGACTCCGCACAAGCGGTGGATCATGTTGTTTAATTCGAAGGTACCCGAAAAACCTCACCAGGTCTTGACATGCTTTTGCAAAGCGGTAGAAATATCGTGGAGGTTATCAGAAGCACAGGTGGTGCATGGTTGTCGTCAGCTCGTGTCGTGAGATGTTGGGTTAAGTCCCGCAACGAGCGCAACCCTTGTTGTTAATTGCCATCATTAAGTTGGGGACTTTAGCAAGACTGCCAGTGATAAATTGGAGGAAGGTGGGGACGACGTCAAATCATCATGCCCCTTATGACCTGGGCTACAAACGTGATACAATGGCTGTTACAAAGGGCAGCTAAAGCGTAAGCTTTTGGCGAATCTCAAAAAAGCAGTCTCAGTTCGGATTGAAGTCTGCAACTCGACTTCATGAAGTTGGAATCGCTAGTAATCGCGAATCATCATGTCGCGGTGAATACGTTCTCGGGGTTTGTACACACCGCCCGTCAAACCACGAAAGTTGGCAATACCCAAAGCCGGTGGCCTAACTTCGCAAGAAGAGGGAGCCGTCTAAGGTAGGGTTGATAATTGGGGTTAAGTCGTAACAAGGTATCCCTACCGGAAGGTGGGGATGGATCACCTCCTTTCTAAGGAAAAAAGTTATCATCTTCAGTTTTGAGAGACTTAAAAAAGTTTTTCGTTTTTTAAGATTAAGGGCCTATAGCTCAGTTGGTTAGAGCACACGCCTGATAAGCGTGAGGTCGGTGGTTCAAGTCCATTTAGGCCCACCAAATAAAATAGGTCACATCTTAAAAAAAGCTCTTTGAAAAGTAGATAAACAACAAAGGTTAAAAAAATCAAAGGAACTAAGGGCGCACAGTGGATGCCTTGGCACTAAGAGCCGATGAAGGACGCAATTAACGGCGATACGCCACGGGGAACTGTAAATAAGTGGAGATCCGTGGATTTCCGAATGGGACAACCCGTTGCATTGAAGATGCATCATCCTCGTAAGAGGAAGGAAACGCAGTGAACTGAAATATCTAAGTAACTGCAGGAAAAGAAAGTAATAACGATTCTGGTAGTAGTGACGAGCGAACCCGGAAAAGCCTGATACCACCACTAGTTAACAAGTTTTTGTCAAGTAGAAGCTTTTGGAAAGAAGTACCAAAGAAGGTGACAGTCCCGTAAACGTAAGCAAAAACCTAGGGTATCAACAAGTACGGCGAGACACGAGAAATCTTGTCGGAAGATGGGAGGACCATCTCCTAAGGCTAAATACTACTTAGTGACCGATAGTGAACTAGTACCGTGAGGGAAAGGTGAAAAGAACCCCGAAAGGGGAGTGAAATAGATCTTGAAACTGTGTGCCTACAATTAGTCAAAGCACGTTAATGTGTGATGGCTTGCCTTTTGCAGAATGAACCGGCGAGTTATGATATGGAGCAAGGTTAAGTTTGAAGGAACGGAGCCGTAGCGAAAGCGAGTCTTAATAGGGCGTTTCAGTTGCATGTCATAGACCCGAAACTGGTGTGAGCTAGCCATGAGCAGGTTGAAATTTAGGTAAAACTAAATGGAGGACCGAACCAGGACACGTTGAAAAGTGTTTGGATGACTTGTGGCTAGGGGTGAAATTCCAATCGAACCCAGAGATAGCTGGTTCTCCCCGAAATAGCTTTAGGGCTAGCGTTGATTTGGTTATTTGGTGAAGGTAGAGCACTGAATGGGCAAGGGCTCCACCTCGGGGTACCGAACTCAATCAAACTCCGAATGTTACCAAATAAAATCAGCAGTCAGACTGTGGGTGATAAGGTCCATGGTCAAAAGGGAAAGAGCCCAGACCGTCAGCTAAGGTCCCCAAATTGATGTTAAGTGGCAAAGGAAGTGAAGACGTTTAAACAACTAGGAGGTTGGCTTAGAAGCAGCCATCCTTTAAAGAGTGCGTAATAGCTCACTAGTCGAATGACTCTGCGCCGAAAATGTATCGGGGCTAAAACATCATACCGAAGCTACGGATTGAAATAACTTTTTAGTTATTTGAATGGTAGGGGAAGCGTTCTGACATCAGTGAAGCCATAGCGGAAGCAGTGGTGGAGAGGTCAGAAGTGAGAATGCCGGTGTAAGTAACGAAAAGATAGGTGAGAATCCTATCCGTCAAAAACCCAAGGTTTCCAGGGCCAGGTTCGTCCTCCCTGGGTTAGTCGGGTCCTAAGGTGAGGGAGAAATCCGTAGCCGATGGCAAACAGGCTGAAATTCCTGTACTAGTTAATCAACTGATGGAGGGACAAAGCAGGCTAAACACGCCCCTTATTGGATTAGGGTAGAAAAACTAAGTCTGAGAAGACAGGCAAATCCGTTTTCTCATTCCAAAAGACAAGGTTTGAAAGTAAAGTGATTGATGTCATACTTTCAAGAAAAGCTTCTAGGGTTAATTGATTAACTACCCGTACCGTAAACCGACACAGGTGGGAAGGTAGAGTATACTAAGACGCGCGAGCGAACTCTTGTTAAGGAACTCGGCAAAATTACTCCGTAACTTCGGGATAAGGAGAGCTTTTATTAATACTAAAAGCCGCAGAGAATAGGCCCAAGCGACTGTTTATCAAAAACATAGGTCTCTGCTAAACCGTAAGGTGATGTATAGGGGCTGATGCCTGCCCGGTGCTGGAAGATTAAAAGGAGATGTCAGGCAACGAAGCATTGAATTGAAGTCCCAGTAAACGGCGGCCGTAACTATAACGGTCCTAAGGTAGCGAAATTCCTTGTCGGGTAAATTCCGACCCGCACGAAAGGCATAACGATTTGGGCGCTGTCTCAACAAGAGCCTCGGTGAAATCAAATTACCGGTGAAAATGCCGGTTACCCGCGACAGGACGAAAAGACCCCATGGAGCTTTACTGCAACTTAATATTGAAATTGGAAATAAGATGTACAGGATAGGTGGGAGACTGTGATTAAAAGACGCTAGTTTTTTAGGAGTCAACCTTGGGATACCACCCTTGTTATTTTTAGTTTCTAACCTCTGCAAGTGGATCGCAAGGGACAGTGTTTGGTGGGCAGTTTGACTGGGGCGGTCGCCTCCTAAAGAGTAACGGAGGCGTTCGAAGGTTCCCTCAAAATGGTTGGAAATCATTTGAAGAGCATAAAGGCATAAGGGAGCTTGACTGTGAGACCTACAAGTCGAACAGGGACGAAAGTCGGACTTAGTGATCTTACGGTACCGAATGGAAGGGCCGTGACTCAACGGATAAAAGCTACCCTGGGGATAACAGGCTTATCGCTTCCAAGCGTTCACAGCGACGAAGCGGTTTGGCACCTCGATGTCGGCTCATCACATCCTGGAGCTGGAGAAGGTTCCAAGGGTTGGGCTGTTCGCCCATTAAAGTGGAACGCGAGCTGGGTTCAGAACGTCGTGAGACAGTTCGGTCTCTATCCGTCGTGGGCGTTGGAAATTTGAAAGGAACTGTCCCTAGTATGAGAAGACCGGGATGGATATACCGCTGGTGTTTCAGTTGGTTCGCCAGAGCCACAGCTGAGTAGCTATGTATAGAAAGGATAAACACTGAAAGCATCTAAGTGTGAAGCCTCCCTTAAGATGAGATTTCCCTATGAGATCCCTGAAAGACGATCAGGTTGATAGGCTAGAGGTGTAAGAAGGGTGACCTTTTTAGCTGACTAGTGCTAATAGATCCATTGACTTTGATTTTTTTAACTGAGTTTATCTAGTTTTGAAAGATTCTTGGTGCATAAAACTAAGGGGAAACACCTGTTACCATCCCGAACACAGCAGTTAAGTCCTTAGTACTGACAATAGTTTTTACGAGCGAAGATAGGGAGTGCCAAGAATTGCTTAAATAAATAAAGAGGATTAATTATTTTAGCAAACCTTTTTATATTTTTTAATTTGTTTTAAAAATAAGTTAAATTAAAATGGTAGCCTTTATTAGTGCTGCAGGAATTTTAAAATTTTTTAATTATTGAACAAATTTTAAAACTTATTTTTTAAAACTTATTTAATTTTTTGAATAGTTTTTTTTGAATGGTTTTATTTTATTATAAAAAGACCACTTATTACTTATTATTTTTTTTATGTTTGCAAAATTTATTTTATGGATTTTGTTATTCTTTTTTATTGTAATATTTAATTTAATATTTTTTAAGATTCCTTGTAAGTTTATTTTTCCATCTTTTCATATGTTGAATTATTTCTAAATACTTCCATCATCTATCAAAAATATTTTAAAACTAATATTTCAATTTCTAAAACAAATTAAAAAATCGTTTTTTTAATGTTTTAAATAACATTAAAACGTTGGGATTGGTGATATAATCCTAATTTAGAGAGGAACTTTTACCTTTCTTTTGTAAAATTAATAAGCCTACGTAGCTCAGTTGGTTAGAGCATCTGACTGTTAATCAGAGGGTCCTAGGTTCGAGTCCTAGCGTGGGCGCCATTTTTTTAATTTCGTCTTGGAATTATTTTTTAAATTAGTGTTTATTTTCAAAATATTGACGCTTCTATTTTTATTAAACATAATTTTAAATTGACTTTTTTTATTAAACATCACTTAAAATTAAAAATCATGAAAAGTTCAAATAAGCTAGTTTGTTGAAAGCGGTTCAAACACTAGCTTTTTATTTTTATATATTTTTTTCAACAAATACATTATAAAACCCATTAAAAGGAGCATTAAAGGTGTTAAAGCAAGTTTTTGAAACCACTGATTTAAAAAATTCTTTCCAAGTAGAAATAGGAACTTATGCAAGAAACGTTGACCCTTCTGTTTTAATTCGTTTTCAGGATACAGTTGTTTTGACAACTACAGTTTTTAGTAATAAGAAAAATAATTTTGATTTCCTCCCTTTAACTGTGATTTATCAAGAAAAATTTTATGCTGCTGGAAAAATTCCTGGCAGTTTTTTGAGAAGAGAAGGTCGTTCAACTGACCATGAAATTTTATCTTCTCGTTTAATTGATCGTTCTTTAAGACCGTTGTTTCCCAAGGAATTTAGACAAGAAATACAAGTGATTAATACAGTTTTAAGTTCAAATCCTGATTTTAAAAGCGAAATTGCTTCTATTCTTGGCAGTTCTTTGTCGCTTCTTATTTCTGAAATCCCCTTTTTTGAGCCTGTTGCAGGCGTTTATGTTGCCTATATTCAAAATCAATTCGTTATTAATCCTAACGCCCAACAATTAACCAATTCCCCTTTACATTTATTAGTAGCAGGAACCAAAAAAAATGTTGTTATGATTGAAGCCCATGCTTCCGAGGTTTCAGAAGAAATGTTTTTAGAAGCCATTGTTTTTGCTCACGAATACATTAAAAAATTATGTTTATTTCAAGAGGATGTTCAAAAAAAAGTTGGTCAAACTAAAAAACTAATTGATTTAGACGCTGAATTGCAGTCATTGGAAAAAGAATTTAACGAACAATATCACGAACAAACAAGAACCTTGGTTGCGAATGTTTTTGAACAAGATCAAAAAAATGATTTGCAAGTTTTCAAAAAAAAAATTCTAGCCAAAGCACAACAAAAAGCTTTTGTTAAAACAATTGACCAAATTACTTTTTTTGACGTCGAAGAACAAAAAAATTATTTATTGTTAATTGAAAACTTGTTTCAAAAATTATTTAACCAAGAAATGAGAAATTATATTATCAAAAACAAAAAACGACCTGATAAAAGAACTTTAGAAGAGGTTAGAAACCTTGATTCACAAATTGATTTGTTACCTCGACCCCACGGATCTGCTTTGTTTACCAGAGGACAAACCCAAAGTTTGGCCGTAGTTACTTTAGGAACTTTATCAGAAAGCAAAATCATTGATGATTTGAGCGGAGAAAGCAACAAACGTTTTATGTTACATTATAATTTCCCTCCGTTTGCGGTAGGTTCTATAGGTCGTTATGCTGCTCCTAGTAGAAGAGAAATTGGTCATGGTAATTTAGCTGAAAAAGCTATTTTGCCACTTTTACCTGAAGAAAATGATTTTCCTTACGCCATTAGAGTAGTTTCTGAAATTTTAGAATCTAATGGTTCATCTTCACAAGCGACTGTTTGTGCCACTTCTATGTCTTTAATGGCTGCAGGTGTTCCTTTAAAAAGAGCTGTTTCAGGAATTGCCATGGGTTTGTTTATGGATTCCAAAACTAACGAATATGTTATTTTAAGTGATATTCAAGGATTAGAAGACCATATTGGTGACATGGATTTAAAAATAGCAGGTAGTGATAAAGGGATTACAGCTTTGCAAATGGATCTTAAAATTGAAGGCATTTCCCAAGCTATTTTAAAACAAGCTTTTTTTCAAGCCAAAAAAGGAAGGCTTCATATTCTAGAACATATGAATAAAACTATTGCTTCCCCGCGTAAAGAAATGTCTCAATACGCTCCCAAAGTTCAAATGTTTCAAATAAAGCCAGAAAAAATTCGCGATGTAATCGGCTCTGCAGGAAAAATCATTAATCAAATCATCGAAAACCATGATGGCGTTAAAATCGATATCGAGCAAGACGGCCGTATTTTTGTTATGCATTCTAATTTAGAAACAGTTAAACAAGCAATTCTTTTTATTAAGAATTTAATTCAAGACGCGGAAGTGAATAGTATTTATCACGCTCATATTTCGCGTTTCTTAAATGATAAAGCTGGCAATATTTTGGGAGCTTTTGCCCAAGTGAGTCCAAGCATTGAAGGATTAATTCGTTTTTCTAAAGCGAAAAAAGAAAATGATGTGGTGAAAATAGGTGACAAAGTTTTGGTAAAATGTGTTAAAATCAATGAAAGAGGGCGAATTGATTTCGTTCTTATATCAAAAAAATAAATTTACAGATTATAATAATTTTTTTATTTTTTTAGTTAAATTAAAAAAATATGGTGCTATGAGGTATGGATAAAAATTTGAATAGTTTAAATATAACTAAAGGATTGACTAATAAAGAGGTTGCAAAAAGAAAGGCTTTAGGCCAATCTAACGTTGTTTCTTCTAAGAATTCCAGAAGTTTTAAGGATATTTTATTTAATAATTTTTTTAACTCCTTAACTTTATTAATTTTAATTGTTGTTCTCGTTATTATTTATATTGGCAAATACAAACAATTATTTTTTTTATTAGTGTATTTAACTAACATTTTTATTAATCTTTTTCAAGAAATTAGAGCTAAAAAAACTTTAGATAAAATATCTTTACTCCTAAAAACTTCTTCACAAGTAATTAGAGAAGGCCAAAAAGAAACTGTTGCTATTGCTGATTTAGTTTTAGGTGATTTTTTGGTTTTGAAAACAGGTGATCAAATTTCTGCCGATGCCAAAGTAAAATCAGGTGTTATTGAAGTTAATGAAGCTCTTTTAACTGGAGAAACTCAGTTGATAGCGAAAAAAGAGGGTGATTTTTTATATTCAGGCAGTTATGTTATTTCTGGTCAAAGTGTGGCAGAAATTGTTGCTGTTGGTTCTGATATGTATATTGAAAAAATTTCCCAAGCTGCCAAAAAGTATAAACAACCTCAAACCCCTTTGATGAAGGGTTTATCTTCGTTCATTAAAGCTATTATTATTTGTTTAATTTTTCTTTTTCTAGCTTCGGCTTATTTTTGCTTTCATCCTGTTTCAACTGCGGATAATTATAAAAATAGCTTTTTGCTTGGTTTTTGTGCCATGACAATATCGATGCTGCCTTTAGGACTTTTTTTATTAGTTAACATTACTTTAGCAGTTGGTTTTATCAATTTAGCCAAACAAAAAGCTTACGCTCAAAATTTATTTGGCATCGAAATGCTTGCCCAAATTAATACTTTATGCCTAGATAAAACAGGAACTATTACCGATGGCACGATGAATGTCAAATCAGTTATTCCTTATTTTCCTAAGGATTTCCCTTTTGAAAAAATTATGGCTTCTTTTTTAAAAGCTGAACCAGATTCCAATCATACTCACGACGCTTTAAAACGTTATTTTGATCAAAATACAGATTTTTATCCGATCAAACAAAACATTCCTTTTTCAAGTGTTCGTAAATATAGCGTTGTTGAGTTTGAGACTTTAGGTACTTTTTTTTTAGGAGCCCCTGAATTTATTCTTCAAAACAACTTTTTTCTTATTCAAAAAGACTTTGAAAAACAAGTAAAAGCCGGTTGTCGTGTTCTTTTGTTGGCAAAAAATTCTACTCATGATTGGATTTCTCAACAAAATACCAACCAAAACCAACAAAAAATTAATAATTGCATTCCTTTGGCTTTGATTGTAATTGAAGACAATATTAAACAAGATGCTGCTGATACGATTGCTTTTTTTCAAAAAAACGGAGTTGCTATAAAAGTTATTTCAGGCGACAATCATTTAACGGTTTCACAAATAGCTCAAAGAGTGGGAGTGAGTGACGCCAATAAAGCAATTAATTTAGAAAACATGAATGATGAAGAAGTTGAAAAAATTGCTTTAAAGTATAATATTTTTGGCAGAACCACCCCCCAACAAAAACAAATTCTGATTAGAACTTTAAAAAAAGCAGGTCAAAAAGTTGCTATGACAGGCGATGGCGTCAATGATATTTTAGCCTTAAAAGAAGCCGATCTTTCAATTGCTATGGCATCAGGCAGCCAAGCGACTCGTAATATTTCTAATTTAGTTTTAATGGATTCCAATTTTTCCTCCATGAAACAAGTAGTTTTTGAAGGCAGAAAAATTATTAATAACCTTGATAAAGTTTCAATATTATTTTTCACCAAAACTATTTTTTCTTTTTTGTTATCTTTTAATGTTATTATTTTGAATCTATTTAAAAAACCTTGTTATTATCCGATCGATCCTTTAAAATTACAATTTATTATGGATTATTGGTCAATTGGAATCCCTTCGCTTTTATTATCTTTTGAAAAAAATTACCAAATTATTAAAGGTGATTTTTTAAAAAAAAATCTTCAAAAAGCCTTTCCTTACGCCTTTTTAGTTATGCTTAGCTATTTATTTATTTATTGTAAATTATATTCTTCCGATCATGTAATGGAAACATTAGAAAAAATTGCTGATAGTTTCATTTTAGTTGCAACTTTGGTTTTGTTTATGGTTTTATGGTCGATTTGTAAACCATTCAATTTGCAAAAATCCCTTTTATTTATCCTTATGTTATTATTTTTTTCATTCTTTTATTTTGCATTGGCAAGAAAATCAACAACTATTTTTAAGCGTCCCTCTTTAATTTTATTATTATTTGTGGTTGTTATTTTATCTTTTTTGATTAGTTTTTTGAATGTTAAGAATTTTTTTAATTTCCAAAAATTTTTTAATTTTAAAAATGTCAAAAAAGTAGAAAAGAAGTTTTAAGATGTTTATTTATGGAAAAAACACAATCAAAGAAGCAATTAAAGCTAAAAGAAAAATTTACCAATTATATCTTGATGCTAATTTTAAAGACAATTCTTTTATTTCTTTTTTGAAACTATCTAATCAACCTTATCAATTGGTTGATAAAAAAAAATTATTTGATTTAGTCAAGCAAAAAAACCATCAAGGAGTAGTTGCTCAAGTAGAAAGTTATCAATTTTATGATTTAGATAGTTTTTTATCGTTTGAAAA
Organism: Candidatus Phytoplasma australiense; assembly: GCA_000069925.1. GTDB lineage: Bacteria > Bacillota_I > Bacilli_A > Acholeplasmatales > Acholeplasmataceae > Phytoplasma > Phytoplasma australiense. The sequence continues at coordinate 673,211 of AM422018.1, read as the reverse complement.
AAAGCAACGCTTTTTGATTTTAGATGCTATTCATGATCCTCATAATTTGGGAGCCATTTTAAGAACAGTTGAGGCTTGTGGTTTTGATGGAGTGATTATGAGCAAAAAACATCAAGTTCCTTTAAATGCTACAGTTTCCAAAATTGCTTGCGGTGCTTTGGAATATGTCAAAGTTTTTTTAGTTTCAAATCTCCATCAAACTATTTTAAAATTACAAAAACAACAAGTTTTAATTATTGGAACTGATAGCAATGCCACGCAAACCTTAACTAAAATTCCTTGTAACCAGTCTTTGGCGATTATTGTTGGCAATGAAGGTGACGGCATACGTTATTTATTAAAACAAAAATGCGATTTATTGGTTAAAATACCTATGAAAGGGAAAATTAATTCTTTAAATGTTAGTGTGGCTTCTGCTTTGATGATGTATGCTACTTTATTATCTTATTGAACTTTAATTTTCTTTTTGCTAATTTTACTAAAAAAACAAATCATTATTTATCTTTTCTTTGCCTCAAAACATTAATTTATGATATAATAAAAAAAGATGTTTTGAAACATTAAATTAATTTTTTATTATTAAAGGAGATATTTTTTTGAAGAAAAATATTTTAGTTTGTGTCTTATGTTTGAGTCGTAATTATAATACTAAAACTAGAAATTGCAACCACTCGCAACGTTTAAATTTGAAAAAATATTGCTCTTATTGTAATAAACATACTTTGCATCAAGAAACTAAGTAAAGGAGTTTTTTAGTTTATGGGAATTAAAGTAATTAACGAAAATAAACCAAATCAATTATTAGGCGTTATTCGCAGAAATTATAGTTTTTTTAATGTTTTTTTAATTTTCATATCTCTTTTGTCTTGTGGATTATACGGAGAATTGATAAATTTGCCCAACAGAGAAACGCAACCATTTTCCGGTCACCCTCGTATTAATTTGGTTTTTCAAGCTTCATTGTTATTTTTTATTGTGGTCGCTCTTTTTGTGAATGCTTTTCGTTTTTTGAAAGACGCTTTTTTGCAAATTAATCAAATCAGTTTCCCTTCTTTAAGACAAGCTTTTTTCAACACCCTTCAAGTAATTTTTTTCACTTCCTTTTTGGTTGTATCTATTTGGTCTTTTGGGTTTATTATAGATAAATTATTAAGTTACAAATTTAGTTGATCCATATGAAAAAAGAAAAAGCAAAGACAATTGATCAAAAAACAGAAAAACCTCAAGAATTACAAACAGAAGCTCCTCAATTTAGGTGGTACATTGCTCAGACTTATTTAGGTTATGAAAACACTGTTAAACAAGATTTACTAAGAAGAGTTGAAAGCCTTGGCATTGGAGAATTAATTTCTAATGTTTTATCCCCTAGAGAAACTTATTATGAAACTCGCGCAGATGGAAAAAAAACTTCTAAAGAAAGAAATTTATATCCAGGATATGTTTTTATTGAGATGATTATTACTGATCATTCTTGGTTTGTAGTTAAAAATACTCCAAGGATAACCGGTTTTTTAGGTTCTAGCGGGATGAGTTCTAAACCTATTCCTTTATCCGAAAAAGAAATTAATCCGGTTTTGTTTAAAATGGGCATCATGAGTAAACCAAATTATGACCATTTAATTGGTAAAAAAGTAGAAATTATTTCTGGTTCTTTAGCCAACCAACAAGCCAAAGTTTCCATTATAGATAATGACCGAGAAAAAATAATTGTAGAAGTGGATTTGTTTGGTAGGACAGTTCCAGTTGAAATCTCATTTAGTGATTTTAAAGAAATATCTTGATTTTCTTTTGTTAAATCATTTTAAATTATTTGTTAATTAATAATAATTAAAATAACGCAAAAATAATAAAAAAATTTATTTTACCGTTTATTTTTATAAAGAAAGGTTTTTTATGGCTAAAAAAGTTGTTAAAATGGTGAAATTACAAATACCTGCAGGAAAAGCAAATCCAGCACCTCCAGTAGGCCCTGCTTTAGGACAAGCTCAGGTCAATATTCCTTCTTTTTGTTCTCAATTCAATGAGACAACAAAGGATCAAATGGGCTTTATTATTCCTGTAATTATTTCTGTTTATGAAGATAGAACTTTTACTTTTGTTACCAAAACTCCTCCTGCAAGCGATCTTTTAAAAAAAGCAGCCAAAATTGATGCTGGTTCTGCAAACGCTAAACAAACTAAAGTTGCAACCATTAGCAAATCACAACTTCAAGAAATCGCTAATTTAAAATTAAGAGATCTTAATGCTTATTCTGTTGAACAAGCATGTAAAATAATTGCAGGAACCGCTCGTAATATGGGTATTTTGATTGAAGATTAAAAAAGGAATTATTAAGATGAAACGAAGCAAAAAATATTTAGCAGTTAGTCAAATGTTTGATATAAAAAAAAGATATCCTCTTCAGGAAGCAATCAAATTAACTAAACAGAGCCAGATAACTAAATTTGATGCTACAGTGGAATGTGCTTTTCACTTAAATTTAGATCCCAAAAAAGCAGATCAAAATTTAAGAGGCGCTCTTGTCTTGCCTCATGGAACTGGCAAAACTTTAAAGTTGGCAGTTATTGCTAAAGGAGAACAAGCCAAAATTGCAAAAGAAGCCCAAGCTGATTATGTTGGTGATGAAGATTTAATTGAAAAAATTTCCAAAAATTGGTTTGATTTTGATGTTTTAGTATCTACTCCTGAAATGATGCCTCAACTAAGTAAATTAGGACGTCTTTTAGGACCCAAAGGTTTAATGCCAAATCCTAAAACAGGAACTGTTACTGATAACGTTGGTCAAGCTGTTTCAGAAATTAAAAATGGTAAGATTGAATATCGTCTCGATAAAAACGGTAATATTCATGCGATTATTGGAAAAACTTCCTTTGAAGAACATAAATTGTTAGAAAATCTTAAAACTTTATATTTGCAATTAATGAGAATCAAGCCTCGCACGGCTAAAGGAAACTACATTAAAAATGTTACTATATCAACCACTATGTCACCAGGAATTAAAATTGATCCTATTACCATTGCCTAAAAATCAAATATTGAATGATATAATTACAAATTTAATTTTCCAAGAAAGGATAGATCAATGATAAAACCTCAGTTAGCTAAAAAAATAGAAACAGTTTCTTTTTTGCAAGAAAAAATCTCTCAAGCAAAAACAGTTATTGTTTTTGAGTATTCCAATTTGCCTGTAAGTGAATTTATGAAACTTCGTCGTCAATTAAAAAAAATTGATTGTGAAGTTAAGGTTTATCCCAAAAATATTATGCAAAGAGCTTTTATGAATACTAATTACCAAGATTTAGTTTCACTTTTAAAAGGAATAAAAGCTTTAATCATTAGTCAACAAGAATTATTAGAACCCATCAAAGTCATTTATAATTTTGCTAAACAAAATAAAGTTGTCAAAATTGTTTCAGGAGTGGTAGAACAAAAAATTGTTTCTCCGCAAGAAATCAATAGCTTAGCGACTTTACCTTCTAAAGAACAAATGTTGGCGCTTTTATCAGTTGCAATGTTGTCTCCTTTGCGTCAATTAGCTTTTGCTTTAAAACTTTTGTCAGAAAAGCAAGCAACAAATAATTAAAAAAATTAAAAAGATTAAAATTAAAGATAGGATGTTATATAAAAATGGCTAAATTAACTAAAGAATTGTTTATATCGGCTTTAAAAGAGATGTCTTTATTAGAAATTAAAGAATTATTAGATGGTTTAAAAGAAGAATTTGGAATCGATCCAAATGCTTTAGCGGTGGCTTCTGCTGGACCTTCTAATGCTCCTGAAGCAGAAGAAAAAACAGAATTTACAGTTGTTATGAAAAATTTTGGGAAAAACAGACTCCCTGTTATTAAAGTAATCCGCGAAATAACAGGCTTAGGTTTGCTTGATGCTGATAAATTTATTAAAGTTCCTGATCAAAAAGTAAAAGAAAATGTTTCTAAAGCGTTAGCTGAAGATATTAAAGCCAAATTAGAGCAAGCCGGAGCCGTTATTGAACTTCAATAAATTATTTTCTTGTTAAATGATATAAAAACCTGATATAATTCAGGTTTTTTATTCTTTAATATTTTTTTATTGTATTAAACAAAAATTCACAAAAATACTTTAATGAAAAATTTTTGTCAACAAAAAAACATAACTAAATAATTTATAGGAGTATGATATGGCTTACAGAAATGTTAAATATGGTAAAAAAGTAGAACGTCGTAATTATTCCAAAATAATTTATGATGTGGACTTGCCTAATTTAATTGAAATTCAAAATAAATCTTTTAATTGGTTTTTAAAAGATGGCATTGAAGAGTTGTTGCAGGATTTTTGTCCTATCGAAAGTTATAACGGCGATTTAAAAATTTATTTTGGCGAGTGTTATTCTACGGGGCCTAAATATAGTGTCGAGGAATCTAAAACCAAAGATGCGAGTTATGTTATTCAATTATTTGTTAAAGCTACTTTGGAAAACACTTTAACTGGAGAAACTAAGAAAAGTAGTGTTTTGTTGACAGAGCTACCTTTAATAACTGATACAGGAACTTTTATTATTAATGGTAAAGAAAGAGTGGCTGTTTCTCAAATTGTTCGGTCTTCTAGCGTTTATTATTCAAGTACTTTTGATGTTAAACTTAATAAAAATTTATATTCAGGCCAAGTTATTCCTGCCAGAGGAGCTTGGATTGAATATGAAGAAGGATCCAAAGAGATTTTATACGTTAAACTAGATCGTTCTAAAAAAATCCCTTTATCCAATTTTATTTATGCTTTAGGATTTAATAATAGAGAAATTATTGAAAAAGTTTTTGGAAAAAGTCCTCTTCTTAATTCTTCTTTCGTCAAAGAAGAAGATATGGATACAGGAAACGCTTTGATAGAATTGTATTCCAAAATTCGTCAAGGGGAAAAAGTTCCAGTTGATACAGCAAGAGATTTTATCAGAAAAAGACTCTTTGATCAAAAAAAATATGATCTTACAACAGTTGGAAGATATAAATTTAATAAAAAACTTGATGTTCTTGCGCGAGCAGAAAAAACTTATTTAGTTCATGATTTCGTTAATCTTGAAACAAAAGAAATAATTTTGCCCAAGCATACGTTTTTAACTAAAGATAAAATAGAAATATTAAGAAAAAACCGTCATTTTTTATTGCAAGAATTATTTGACGCTCAACATAATTTAGAAAACGAAACAGATGAAGAAATCCTTACTTACAAAAAAGACCCTCAAAGTAGAGAATTATATATTAAAACTAATATTTTAAATTTTCGTACTGGTGAAATTATTTTCCCCAAAGATACTTTAGTGACTGATGAAGTTATTAAACGATTAAGAAAAAGCATTCAATTGCTTGATGGAAAAGTGATTGAATTTTTCTTACGTTCCAAAGATGTTTATCAAAAAGACTTAGAACGCACCGGTGTTTTTAATGAAATTTTAGAAGTTTATCTTTCCAAAGATGAACACGATAATTTACAACATAAAGTTCAAATTGTTGGAAATAATCAAAAAGAAACAAAAAAACACATTACTTTATCTGATATTATTGCAAGTATTAGTTATTATTTAAACCTTTATGAAGGCATCGGAAATGTTGATGATATCGATCATCTAGGAAACCGCCGCTTAAGATTAATTGGTGAATTATTAAAAAACCAGTTTCGCATTGGTTTAACAAGAGCTGAAAAACACATTAAAGATATGATTTCTGTAAGTAAATTTAGCGAAGTTGGTCCAGGCGAATTAGTGAATTTCGGTTTTTTAAATGGTGTCATTAAAACTTTTTTTGCCAATTCTCGTTTATCTCAATTTATGGATCAAATCAATCCTTTAGCTGAATTAACCCAAAAAAGACGAGTTTCTGCTTTGGGTGTTGGTGGAATTAATCGTGATCGTGCAGGGGTTGAAGTAAGAGACGTTCACAATTCTCATTATGGTAGATTGTGTCCGATTGAAACTCCAGAAGGTCCTTCGATTGGTCTTATAGCTTCGCTTGCTATTTATGCTAAGGTTGATGATTATGGCTTTATCCAAACTCCTTTTTTTAAAGTGTTTGTTCAAAACGGTGCCTCTTATGTTTCTAATCAGATAGAATATTTAACTGCCGATCAAGAAAAAGAAGAAATTATTGCTTCATCAGGATACGAATTAAATTCTGATGCTACTTTTCAAAAAGATAAGGTAATTGCTAGAAAAAACGGAGAGATAGGGATTTACCCCAAAGAACAAGTTACTTATGCCGATATTTCTCCTAAACAAATTGTCTCTATTGCTACTGCATCAATCCCCTTTTTAGAACACAATGATTCTTCAAGAGCTTTAATGGGTTCCAATATGCAACGTCAAGCAGTTCCTTTGTTGGTTACCGAATCTCCTATTGTTGGTACAGGAATTGAATATCGTGCCGCTAAAGATTCAGGTTCTTTGATTATAGCATCCCAACCAGGAATTGTTACTTATGTTGATGCTAAAAAAATTGTGACAAGTGATCAAGAAGGAAACAAAAAAGAATACCAACTAACTACTTTTGAAAAATCGAACCAAGACACTTTAATTTTGCAAAAACCCATCGTATCTTTAGGCGACAACATCCAAAAAGGCGATATTTTAGTTGACGGACCTTCTACTAATCAAGGAGAATTAGCACTTGGAAGAAATATTTTAGTTGCTTTTATGACTTGGGAAGGTTATAATTATGAAGACGCTATTATTATTTCTGAAGAATTAGTAAAAAACGATGTTTATACTTCTGTTCATATTAATAAATATTCAGTTCAAACCAGAGAATTAAAAAAAGGCAGCGGTAAAGAAGAAATTACTCGAGAAGTTCCTAACGTTGGTGCTGATGCCATTAAAAATCTTGATGAAAGAGGAATCATTATTCCTGGATCAGAAGTTAAAGAAGGAGATATTTTGGTTGGAAAAATTACTCCTCAAGGTAATGTAGATCCCACCCCTCAAGAGAAGTTGATTCAAATAGTTATCGGCGAAAAAGCTCGTGAATATAAAGATTCTTCTTTAAGAGTTCCTTATGGAGAAGGCGGAATTGTTCAAAGCGTTCAATATTTTTCTAGAAAAAACGGTGATATTTTGCCTCCCGGTGTTAACGAAAACATTCGCGTTTTTATTGCTAAAAAAAGAAAAATTAGCGAAGGCGATAAAATGGCTGGACGTCACGGAAACAAAGGTGTTATTTCCCGTATTTTGCCTAAAGAAGATCTACCTTTTATGGAAGACGGAACCACCATTGATGTTATGTTAAACCCTTTAGGTGTTCCTAGTAGGATGAATATTGGTCAAATTTTAGAAATTCATTTGGGAATGTCTGCTAAAAATCTCAACATCAAAGTGGCTACTCCTGTTTTTGACGGCGTTAATGATCAAGATTTAAAAGAAATTTCTCAAGAAGCTAATTTAGAACTTGATGGCAAAAAAGTTTTGTATGACGGAAGAACTGGTGAACCTTATGAAAATCGTATTTCTGTTGGAGTAATGTATATGATCAAATTATCGCATATGGTAGATGATAAATTACATGCTCGTAATGTTGGTCCTTATACTTTGGTAACTCAACAGCCGATGAGAGGAAAAATCCGAGAAGGCGGTCAAAGATACGGTGAAATGGAAAACTGGGCCGTGCATGCTCATGGAGCCGCATATACTTTGCAAGAATTTTTAACAATTAAAAGTGATGATATTATTGGTAGAAACCAAACATACAGCGCTATTGTTCAAGGAAAACAATTGCCAAAACCCAATATCCCAGAAAGTTTTCGAGTTTTAATTAAAGAATTACAAGCTTTAGGTTTATATGTAGAACTTATTAAAACAGATACTAAGGAAAATGAAGTTAATAAATCTTTAATTGATTACAAAAAGGAAGGTTATAATTAAAAGATGAATGATAATAAATTATTTAGATCAATAGAGACTCTAAATTTTTCTTTTCAAACTTTGGAAAAATTAAAACTTTCAGGAATCAATAATTTAGAAGATTTTAATACTTTTTCTTTAGAAGAACTAAGGTCTTTATTGCAAGAAACTTTTTTGGAAGTTTTGCCTATTTTAAAACAATTCGCCTTACCACGTGATTTAAAAAAATTAAACCTTAACAACGATATTATTGAAAAATTGACTCTTTTAGGTATTTATGATTTCGAACAACTTTTAAAAGCAGAATTACCAGTTTTAACCAAAACTTTTCAAACTGATCTCGCTTCTTGGCGCGCATTAAACGAACTTTTTGAATTGTACCAACATCTACCTCCAGAAGGCTTAATTGTATCTAATAAAAAATACGGTAGTAGAGATTATGATTATTTCAAAATTCGTTTAGCATCTCCTGAAGAAATTCGTCAATGGTCTTATGGGGAGGTTACAAGTTACGAAACAATTAATTATCGTACTTATAAACCTGAACCTGGCGGCTTATTTTGTCAGAAAATCTTTGGTCCAGTAGTTGATTATAGATGTGCTTGTTCCAAAAAACAAATTAGCACCAAAAGCCAATTTTGTAATAAATGCCATGTGGAATTTACTGAAACTAAAGTCAGAAGAGAAAGAATGGGACACATCGAATTACAAGCGCCAGTTGTACATACTTGGTATTTTAATTCTTCTCCTAGTCGTTTGGCCGTTATTTTAAACATTAAAGCTAAAGCTTTAGAAGAAATAATTTATTATATTTCTTATGTTGTAATTGACCCTGGTAAAACAGATTTTAAAGAAAAAGAAATTATTTCCAAAAGTCAATATAGTCAAAATTTAGATATTTTTGGCCCTAATGGTTTTGTTGCTTTAACTGGTGCTGAAGCAATTAGAAAATTATTGGAAAACCTTGATTTAGAAAAAACAATTAAAATCCTTAGAAAAAACTTATCAGAAGTTTCTAAACAAAAACGAGGTGCTTTGATTAAAAGATTAGAAATTATGGAATCTTTGTATCAATCTGATAATAATCCTGAGTGGATGGTAATGGACGTTATTCCTGTTTTGCCACCAGGATTAAGACCCATGGTCCCTTTAGATGGTGGTCGTTTCGCCACTACTGAAATTAATGATTTATATCGTCGTATTTTAAATCGCAACAATCGTTTAAAAAAACAAATGCTTCAAAAAGCTCCAAGTTTAATTATCCAAAATGAAAAAAGAATGTTGCAAGAAGCAGTTGATTGTTTGTTTGATGGTGATAGAAACGTTAAGAAAAATGTTAATAATATAGAAAAAAACCGCCCGCTTAAATCTTTATCGGAAATGTTGCGTGGAAAACAAGGACGCTTTCGTCAAAATCTTTTAGGAAAAAGGGTTGATTATTCTGGCCGTTCAGTAATTATTGTAGGTCCTGACCTTAAAATGCATCAATGTGGTATTCCTCGAGAAATGGCAATTATCTTATTCAAACCTTTTATTTTGAAAAAATTGCAAGAAACTAAGGGAATTGACAAAAAAAATGCCAATTCTATTTATGAAAAAATGAATGAAGAAGTTTGGAACGTTTTAGAAGAAGTAGTCAAAGAACATCCTGTTCTTCTTAATCGCGCCCCTACTTTGCACCGTTTAGGGATTCAAGCTTTTGATCCTAAATTAATCGACGGCAAAGCTATTCGTTTGCATCCTTTAGTAACCCCTGCCTTTAATGCTGATTTCGATGGTGACCAAATGGCCGTTTATATACCTCTTTCTTTGGAAGCTCAAGCCGAAGCTCGTTTGTTAATGCTTGCTTCTAATAATATTTTAGACCCTAAAAATGGTAGTCCCGTTGTTACCCCTTCGCAAGATATGGTTTTAGGAAACTATTATTTAACTATTGAAACTAAAAAAGATCTTTTCGCTAAAGACCTCAAAGTTTCTCAAGAAGATGCAGCTAATCACCAACAAAAACATCGCAATGAGGGAGCTTTTTTTGCTGATATCAACGAAGTAAAAATCGCTTATCAAAGCAAAGAAATAGGACTTCATACGCGTATTTTTATCAAACCGCGATCAATTAACTTATCTTTTACTGAGGAACAAAAAGAAAAATATTTAATGACTACTTTAGGTAAATTAATTTTTAATAACATTTTACCTCCTAATTTTCCTTACATTAATGAACCAACTGAAACTAATTTATACGTTAAAACTCCTGACAGATATTTTTTAAATCCAGGAGAAAACCCTAAATCATTTTTGAAAAAATTACCCCTCCCAAAACCTTTTAATAAAAAGTTCTTATCGATGATTATTGCTTGTTTTTTTAAACAAATGAAAATTACAGAAACTTCGAAAATGTTAGATAAAATTAAAGATTTAGGTTTTAAATATTCTACTATTGCAGGAATTACTGTTTCTTTTGCTGATATTAATATTTATTCTGAAAAAGACAAATTATTATCTAAAGTTGAAAAACGCAATAATCAAATTGAAAATTGGTATAAACAAGGATTTTTAACAGATGCAGAACGTCGCCGTTTAGTTATTAACGAATGGAAAACAATCCGCGACCAAATTCAAGAAGGATTAATGAAAGAATTCCCAAATGACAACCATATTTTTATGATGAGCGAAAGTGGTGCTCGTGGTAGTGTTTCTAACTTTACTCAATTAGCAGGGATGAGGGGATTGATGAATAACCCTAAAGGGGAAATTATTGAAGTTCCCGTGAAAGCCTCTTTTAGAGAAGGTTTGAAAGTTTCTGAATTTTTCATTTCTACTCACGGAGCCCGCAAAGGTTCAACCGACACTGCTTTAAAAACTGCTGAATCAGGTTATTTAACACGTCGTTTAGTTGATGTTACTCAAGATGTTGTGGTTATTAAAGAAGATTGCGGAAGTGATCATAGTTTTTTTGTTGAAGCTATGATGATCGACGGCAAAGAAATTATTTCTTTAAAAAACCGTATTTTGGGTCGTTGTGCTAGTCGTGATGTTTTGCATCCTAAAACAGGTGATGTTATTGTATCTTCTAATGAATTAATTAACGAGACAATCGCACAAGAAATCATTGATGCAAAAATTAAAAAAGTTCCTATCCGTAGTGTTTTGAATTGTAGTTGTGAATACGGTATTTGTGCTAAAGATTATGGTTTTAATTTAGCCACTAATAAACCAGTTGAAGTCGGTGAAGCCGTTGGAGTTATTGCCGCTCAGTCAATCGGAGAACCAGGAACTCAATTAACTATGAGAACTTTCCATACGGGTGGTGTTGCCTCAGCATTAGACATTACTCAAGGACTTCCAAGGATTGAAGAATTATTTGAAGCAAGAAAGCCCAAAGGAAAAGCTTTAATTAGTGAATTTAAAGGAAAAGTTAAAAAAATCAACAAAATCAATTCACCACATCCAGAAATTATTATTACTACAACTAACGAAACCGGAGAAAAAGAAAATCTTTATGTTTTAGATCCTAATGTTGACATTTTAGTGAGCAAAAATGATGATGTTTATCCAGGACAAAAATTAACTTCAGGATCAATCGATTTAAAAGAACTTTTAAGAGTCGCAGGAACGATTGAAACACAAAAATATATTTTAGCAGAAGTGCAAAAAGTTTATCGCGACCAAAACGTTTTTATTAGTGATAAACATATTGAAATCATTATTCATCAAATGTTTAAACAAGTTTTTATCATTGATGAAGGTGACACAAAACTTTTACCAGGTACAGAAATTTCTATTAATAACTTTAAAAAAGCTAACTTAGAAATGTTAAAAGAAAATAAACGTTTAGCGGTTGGTAGATTAGTTATTTTAGGAATCACTCGTGCTTCTTTGAGAAGTGATTCTTTACTTTCTGCTGCATCTTTCCAAGAAACTACAAAAATTTTAATTGATGCTGCAATCCAAGGGAAATCTGATTATTTATACGGATTAAAAGAAAACGTAATTATCGGCGGTTTAACTCCATCTGGTACAGGCGTTTTAGAAACTAAAGAATTTGAATATCGTACAAATTCAACTCCTCAAAATGAAAATAAAAATTAAATAAAAATCCAGAAAGGAAATAAAAATATGCCTACAGTCTCTCAATTAATTAAAAAAAGAAGAACTAGCAAAACTACTAAAACTAAAGCTCCAGCTTTAAGTTACGGTTTTAATATTTTGAAAAAAAAAGCTCAACATTACGCTTCTCCTCAAAAAATGGGAGTTTGTCTTCGAGTAACTACGATGACTCCTAAAAAACCTAACTCTGCTTTGCGTAAGTTTGCAAGAGTTCGTTTAAGTAACGGTTCTGAAGTAACTGCCTACATTCCTGGAGTAGGACACTCCTTGCAAGAACATAGCTCAGTTTTGATCTGTGGCGGAAGAGTTAAAGACCTTCCGGGAGTTCGTTACCACATTATTCGTGGAACTTTAGACGCTACAGGGGTTGCAAACCGTAAACAAGGTCGTTCCAGATACGGAGCTAAAAGACCCAAAGCGCAAAAATAATTAATTATAAATATAATAAATAATAAAAACAACAACCAAATAAAAAAAAGAAAGTGGGTGTATTATTTTGTCTCGCAAAGGACACATTAAAAAACGCGATGTTAATCCTGATCCGATTTATAACTCTAAATTAGTAACAAAAGTGATTAACGTTATTATGCAAGATGGAAAAAAAGGAAAAGCACAAACCATTTTTTATCAAGCTTTAAAAAAAGTACAATTGATGACTAAAAGAGAACCTTTAGAGGTTTTCCGTGATGCTCTTAATAACATTATGCCGGTATTAGAGGTACGTACACGCCGTGTAGGGGGTCAAAATTATCAAGTACCTTCAGAAATTCGTCCTGAAAGACGTCAATCTTTAGGTTTAAAATGGCTTGTTAAATTTACTAAGCAATGCAATGAAAAAACGATGAAAGACAAACTTGCTAAAGAAATAGTAGATGCTTCTTTAGGACATGGAGTATCGGTTAAAAAAAGAGAAGAAACACATCGCATGGCTGAAGCTAACAAAGCTTTTGCTCATTATCGTTGGTGATATTTGACATTTTATAGGAGAGTAAAAGATGGCACGTCAATTTACCTTAGAAAAAACTCGTAATATTGGTATTATTGCTCATATTGACGCAGGAAAAACTACCACTACCGAAAGAATTTTATTTCATACTGGTAAAATTCATAAAATTGGAGAAACCCATGATGGTGCTTCTCAAATGGATTGGATGGAGCAAGAGCAAGAAAGAGGAATTACTATTACTTCAGCGGCAACAACAGCTTTTTGGAAAGACCATCGTGTAAATATCATTGATACCCCTGGACACGTTGATTTTACAGTTGAAGTTTCACGTTCTTTAAGAGTTTTAGATGGTGCAGTGACTGTTATTGACGCTCAAGCGGGGGTAGAACCTCAAACCGAGACTGTTTGGCGTCAAGCGACCGAATATAAAGCTCCAAGAATTATTTTTGTTAATAAAATGGATAAAATCGGTGCCAATTTTGAATATGCTGTAGAAACTCTTAATCAAAGATTAGGAGTTCATGCAAACCCTATTCAATGGCCTATTGGAGCTGAAAACGATTTTACTGGCATTATTGATTTAGTTACTTTAACTGCTTTTGAATATGATGGCTCACCTGAAGAAAAAGGAAAACCAATTCCAATTCCTTCTTCTTTGCAAGATGTTGCAGAACTCAAAAGAAATGAATTAATCGAGTCTTTATCTAATTTGGATGAAGAATTAATGCTTCTTTATTTGGAAGAAAAACCCATTTCAGCTGAGGTTTTAAAAAAGGCTATTCGTAAAGCTACTTTACAAGCTTCTTTTTTCCCGGTTTTATGTGGTTCATCTTTCAAAAATAAAGGCGTTGTTAAAATGCTTGATGCTATTGTTGATTATTTGCCAGCACCTTGCGATGTAGCACCAATTGTTGGCATCGATGAAAAAAACAAAGAAATTACTCGTCTAAATTCAGACGAAGAACCGTTTACTGCTTTAGCTTTTAAAGTGATGACTGACCCTTATGTTGGAAAATTAACTTTTTTCCGTATTTATGCAGGAAAAGTTAATTCAGGTTCTTATGTTTTTAATACTACCAAAGGAACAAAAGAACGTTTTGGTCGTCTGCTTCAAATGCATGCTAACTCTCGCGAAGAAGTAAAAGAGGCTTATGCTGGTGATATTTTAGCAGTTGTTGGCCTCAAAGGGACGACAACCGGAGATACATTAGCAGCCGAAGGGCAAACGATTGTTTTAGAATCCATGAATTTCCCAGAACCAGTTATAGAAATTGCAGTAGAACCAAAAACTAAAGCAGACCAAGATAAAATGGGAATAGCCTTATCTAAGTTAGCTGAAGAAGATCCTACATTCAGGGTTTTTTCTAATCACGAAACAGGACAAACAATTATTGCAGGAATGGGTGAGCTTCACTTAGATATTATTATGGAACGCCTCAAAAGAGAGTTTAAAATTCAAGCAAACACCACCGCTCCTCAAGTAGCTTATCGCGAAACCATCACCCAAGAAACTGAAACTGAAGGAAAATTCATTCGTCAATCTGGTGGTCGTGGTCAATACGGTCATGTTTGGATGCGTTTTGAGCCAAACCCAGGAAAAGGATTTGAATTCGTTAATAAAATTGTTGGGGGCGTTGTTCCTCGTGAATATGTTCCTGCAGTTCAAAAAGGAATTCAAGAAGCGCTTGCTGGTGGTATTTTGGCGGGTTATCCAATCGTTGATATCAAAGCTACCTTATTTGATGGATCTTATCATGATGTCGATTCTTCAGAAATGGCTTTTAAAATTGCTGCATCAATGTCCTTAAAAGAAACTAAAACTAAAGGGAACCCAGTTATTTTAGAACCAATTATGAATGTGGAAGTTGTTACCCCTAATGATTATGTTGGTAATGTTATTGGAGATTTAACTTCAAGAAGAGGTCGCTTAGAAAACCAAGAAACACGCGCTAATGCTATCGCTATTAAAGCTTTAGTACCTCTTTCTGAGATGTTTGGCTATGCTACCGTTTTGCGTTCCAATACCCAAGGAAGAGCTACTTTTATAATGCAATTTGCAAAATATGAAAAAACTCCAAAAAGCATCACTGAAGAAATTATTAAACAACGTAGTTAATTAAAAAAATAAAATTTTTAATATAAAACAGTTGATATATTTTTAAAAATAAGTTAAAATTTAAATGGTAATAATTATATTAAAAACCTAAACGAAACAAAAGGAGGCCTTTTGCAAAATGGCTAATGAAAAATTTATAAGAAATAAACCTCATTTAAATGTTGGAACTATTGGACACGTAGACCACGGAAAAACTACTTTAACAGCTGCAATAACTCAAGTTTTATCTACTCAAGGATTGGCTAAAAGTAAAGCTTATGACCAAATTGATAACGCTCCTGAAGAAAGAGAACGTGGAATCACCATCAAAACTTCTCACGTTGAATATGAAACTTCTAAAAGACATTACGCTCACGTTGACTGCCCTGGGCACGCTGACTATGTTAAAAACATGATTACTGGAGCCGCTCAAATGGACGCTGCCATTCTAGTTGTTTCTGGTGCAGATAGTGTAATGCCTCAAACTAGAGAACATATTTTATTGGCTCGCCAAGTTGGAGTTCCTAAAATTGTTGTTTTCTTAAATAAATGTGATCTTTGCCCTGATGAAGAAATTTTAGAATTAGTGGAAATGGAAGTTCGTGAATTATTATCTAAATACGATTTTCCGGGTGATGACACACCAATTATCAGAGGATCTGCTTTAAAAGCTTTAGAAGGTGACGCTCATTACGTTGCTCAAGTTAATGAATTAATTCAAACTTTAGATACTTATATTGAAGACCCAGCTCGTGAAGTTGACAAACCTTTCTTAATGCCAGTTGAAGATGTTTTCACTATTACTGGTAGAGGAACAGTTGTTACTGGTAGAGTTGAAAGAGGTCAAGTAAAAGCTGGTGATGAGATTGAAATCGTAGGTTTGAAAGAAACTAAAAAAACAATTGTAACAGCAGTGGAAATGTTTAAAAAAGACCTAGATTTTGCTCAAGCAGGTGATAACATTGGTGCTTTATTACGTGGGATTAACCGAGAAGACGTTCAACGTGGACAAGTTTTGGCTAAACCAGGATCTGTTAAACCTCATTCTAAATTCGTTGCTCAAGTTTATGTTTTGACCAAAGAAGAAGGCGGCCGTCATACTGCATTTTTCTCCCAATATCGTCCTCAATTTTATTTCCGTACTACTGATATTACAGGGGTGGTTGAATTACAAGGTGATGTTAAAATGGTTATGCCAGGAGACAACACTGAATTAGTTGTTACTTTAAACAACCCTATTGCAATTGAAGAAGGAACTAAATTTTCTATTCGTGAAGGCGGAAAAACAGTTGGCGCTGGATCAGTTTCTAAGATTTTAAAATAATTTTTTTGAAAAAAGCCTTAAAAAAGGCTTTTTTTCATTTTTTAGAAATTATTATTAATAAAAAAAATAAAAAAAGGTAATATATAAGTGCACTTTAAGAAGTATAAAATTAAATTTATTGTAGAGGTGGTTTAAAATGAAATCAAATAACAATATTATAGTTAACGATTCATTTAAAAACATTAATAATAATTTTCTTTCTTTTTCTGATACAACTGATTACAAACGCAAAGCTTCACGCAAAGGTGTTGCTTTCAAAACTATTTTACTTTTATTTGGGGAGATGATGTTTTTTAGACATTTTTTGTTTTAAAAAATTATTCTTTAAAACTACAAAAATAATAGATAATTTTATATTTTTTAAAAGCAACAAAACAAATTAATTACATCCAAAACCGTCCATAAGTTTTTTAATATTTTGCTCGTTTCAAAAGATATATTTTTATCCCTTCACTATATAAGAGGCAAAAAAAATCGAAAACGCTAGTCTAAAATGAAGGGGTGTTAATTTTTTTACAAAATAATCACGTTTTTTGATGTTTTGTGATTTTGCAAGGGTATTTTTGCTCAAAAAAATGTACAGTAAAATAACCTCTTTTTAAAAAGGTTGTAGTTGATTTTATCATTAATTAAAATACTATCTGAAGGATTGAGAATATTTTAAAGGTGATAAATTATTTAATTTAGCCAACATCCATCTTTTATTCCAAAAAGAAGGGAAGCGATGGATAATTTTTTTAATTTCGTGTGGTTCTTGTTGAAATAAAAACGGATGTTGGTTGAATAAAATACTTTTCATTTGGCCGAAAAAGTTTTCAATCACAGCATTATCGCGTGGGGTTGCTTTGTGGGACATGCTGATTAAAAAGCCTTTTTTAATTAGTTTATTTTGCACTTTGAGCGATTGGTAAACCGTGCCGCGGTCGGAATGAATAACACAAGGGTCTTTTAGTGGGGGTAATTTTTTTGATTGTATTTAAAATTAACTCTTTATCTTGGCGGTTTGAGGTGTGGGAGGTGATTATTTGATTGTTAAAAGAGTCAATGATTGCAGAAAAATAAACAAAACCTTCAGGAGTTGGGAAAAATGTGATGTCGGTAAATAATTTTTGAAGTGGTTTGGTTGCAATAAAATCGCGGTTGATAAGGTTGGGTGCTACACTTAATTTAGGCTTTAAGTTGTTTTTATATGCACGTTTGACTTTTTTTATTCTTAAACGGCAGCAAATATTATTTTCTTTCATAATTTGATACACTTTTTCCTTGGCGATGTGTTCGTTGAAAGTTTTTTGATATAAATGAGTGATTTTGCGATATCCGTAAAAATATTGATAACGAGAACATAAAGCCTGGATGCGTTTTTGTTGTAAAAGGTAGTTTTCGTGTTGTAATCGTTTCTTTTCTTGATTTTTTAGCCAATAGTAATAAGTGCTGCGGTTGATTTTGATTGTTCTTAGGATGGTAGATAAATTGAGAGTTTTGAAAAAACGTTTAACTAATTTAAAAACAATTTCTTTATCAATGATTTTAATTTGAGAAATCATATTTTGTAATAATATTATTTTGTTATTTAATTTTTGCATTTTTTGTGTTTCTGACATCGATTATCTCCATATTTTTTTGTCAATTACAAAAATCATTGTAACATATTACAACATATTTGTGACCAAAATTACTCAATGAAATTAGTTTTTTATGGGTTTTGTTTAAATTAATAGTACAATAAAAGGGATGTTTTTTTGAAAAACTTAAAAATTATTTATTGAATTGAGTGAAAAAAAAGGGGGGGTTGTGCGGAACTGGGGGGGTTCTTTTTCTATTCTATTTTTTCCCTCAAAAGGTTTATGCTTTATCTGAGCCCTTGAGGGCTCTTAGATTTTTCTCATTTTTGGATTTGAATATTTTTATCTACGGAACGCATCGGAAATTTTTAAAAAAACTTGAAGAGAGTTATTTATATCGTTAATGAAAATGATTAAAAAGAAAATACCGATAATATAAAATATCGATTATCATTATCATTATCGATATAAAATATAAAATATCACATGGCGTTTGAGATAGTATTTAACAGAAAAATATTAGGTAGCAAAGTGTTATAAAACTGTTATAAAAGTGTTAGATATTTTAGACCTTTGACTTTAATAAATACTTATACATTGGATGAATCTTTTTCACGCGATATCCTTGTTTAGCTCTGGTTATAAAGAAGTTAATTTGTATTTAGGTCTTCTTGGCGATAATAGATGATATTTAGACCTTTTTTGTAGTTAGTTTTGATAAGATTATTGAATTTATCACGCTTATCAGGGTCTAGCGGAAATAAGCTTAAAGTTGTTAATTTGTTGATGTCGATTTTTCCAATTGTTTCTTTGATAGCATCTTTGGCGATATTTTTGTAATTGATTTGGAAGTTATCGAAATGCGTTTTAAGAGAGTTTGAGGATAAGGGTTTTGAGTGTTTATTATTGTGAATGTTGTTATCTTTGATTATGCTTTTTCTGAATGTTTGGATTTCTTCCAAAATTCTTGCATCAACGAAAAGAATTTGATTTTTGGGGCGGTAGTTCGCTTCGCGATAACCGCCTTCTTTTTTAGAGTGGGGAGTAATTGTAAGGTTAATTAATTCTTCTTTTAGAGCTTGTAGAAAAGTTTTGATTTCTTGTAAGTCAGTGGGGGTTGTTGGTTTATTGTTTTTATTCCCAAGGACCCCTCTTTTTTTGGTTGTTTTCCATGTTTATGTTTCTCCTTTTTTTTATTGTTGAATTTGTAATTTAGGCATTGCCTTAGCGTGTTGTGTTGTGATTTTTATTGAAACTTAAATAAATACCCTTGTTTGGGCTTGTTTTTGAAATGAGGTATTATAACTCAAAAGTTTCTGAAAAAGACGAATAAGGGGTAAAATAACGAGTCAGTTTTTCGCTCGTATTTGCCCTTATTTGCTTCTAATTTTTAAATTAGGTATTATAATTCAAATGGTGTTAAAAAAAGATGAAAAAAGGGTAAAATAAAGAGATTTTTTTGAAAATGTGTTATTTTATGCCTTTGAGGGTGAAAAGTGTTTTTTGTGGATTAAACTTTTTTTTATAGTTTATTTTAGTTTATATTTTTTTTAATGCTTCGTTGATTAACATTACATAATCAGGGTTTATTTCGATGCCGATATAATTTAAGTTTTTCTTTTTGGCAACTAAACATTCTGAATCTGAACCAGCGAAAGGAATTAAAATATTGCCTTTTTGGTTTTCCATAATCGCTGAATCAATTAATTTATTAGTTAACATTTGAGGTTTTTGGGTAGGATGAATAATAGTTTGATGAGGGGATTGGTGGTTTTTTAGTTCTTTGGATCTAAAAATTTTACAATCACAAGTTTTACACAAAAAGAACTGTTCTTTAAAGCCTGCGCCACCCGCCAAAGCAGGGACTTTGATGATATCACGCGGAAGAGCTCCTTTTTCGTTTACGCGATATAAAGTTTCGGAATTGCCAAAACGGCCTAAAGTGCCATTTCTTTTTTTTCCATCATATTTCAAAAAATTGGAAGTATAAGGTTCTCTAATTTGGTCGATATTAATTTTTGGTTTTTCGTTATTCCAAAGACATAAAATGGATTCATAAGAATGTTGCCAAAAACTACAAGAAGGCATGTTTTTGTTAGTATAATGCCAAGCCAAAATTTCTTTGTTTATCATAAGGAAATTTCGCTGCTACACGAGCCAAAATTTCAGGAAAACCATACATATAAAAAATACCATCTGGGGTCAATAATTTAAGGCATTGTTTAATCCAAGTCAAAGACCATTTTAAATACTCATCTATTTCTAATAAATCGTGATTGTTACCAAAATTTTTGCCGATATTATAAGGGGGGTCGGCGATAATTATATTGAATTTAATATTTTGAAGTTGGTTTAAAGATTCACAAACATCGCCTAAAATGATTGATGAAAAAGAATCAGTTGTATCAGGTAGATTGATTTTGTTTGTTGAAGTGTTATTTTGGATTTTTGTTGGTTTCATTTTGTTCTCCTTTTTTGTGGTTTTGTTGGTTATTTGCTGAGGCGTTGATAGTTAGGGGGGGGGTTATTCCTTCCTTTGGGGTGTGTCTAGTTATTTTTCCTGTTTCTGAGAAGATGTTTTCAATAAAGTTAACAGTTTGGTCGTCGTTGTTGTAGTAGGTTGTTCTAAATTTGCATCCATATTGGTCGTATTCGCGGATGTAAAGCAAACGTTGGTCGGAAAGGTTGTAAATAAATGATTTGGTTATGTTGTCTGTGGTTGGGTTTATTTCGTAGACGATGCGGATGTTTTTTCCATCGGGGTAGAATTCAATAATCCCAACGCGTTTTCCTGTTTTTCGGTTGTATTCACAGATGTATTCAATTGCTCCGTCGTTGCGGCGTTCAATCTCTTGCCTGATGTATTTGGATTGTATTAACCTTCTCTGTGTGTTTGTTGGTTTGTTTGTAGTCATATTTTGTTCTCCTTTGTTTTTATTTTTGTGGGTTGGTGCCGAGCGTGTTGTGTGTTTTTTTTAGGTGTGATTTGCGGTTTTTGGTAGAAATTGAAATGTTTGGGCGACTGTTTTGTCAGAGTTGTATTTGGTGATTGTGACGGTGGACCCTGGGTTATGAAGTCTTTCAATGGTGCATTCAATTGTGCCATTGGGTTGATTTGGGGGTGGTATTTTTATTCTAAAAGTAGTTATTTGAAATTAAAAAAATAATATTTTCAATTATAATTTTTAATTTCTTTTTTTGACTTCTTCTTTATTAGAACACAAATTCTTTTTTTTGATTTTAACAAAAATGAGCCAAAAAAAATGACCTCCATTTGGAGGTCTTAATATCAATTAATATTTAATTCTTGAGGTTTTTTGGGTGGTGGAGTGGTGTCATAAAAATTAGAAAAAGTATTGTTTGAGCCAGAACATTCAATCCCATTAACATACCAATCATCTATGAAGGTATTTGTAACATAATAATATCTACATTTTTCCCCTTCTTCATTATAAATGTCTCTTGATGAAGGGCCAAATTTATTTCTTATTTCTTGAGCTGAATAAGAAATGCCAGGTTTAATGTAACATTGGTTTAACCAATCAACATATTTAGATTTATAAATTTGAAAAAAATCCTTTTTTGGTTCGACATCTTGGCAAGAAATAAGAAATTTTTTCTTTTCGGTTTCAAAAATATTTTCAAGTTGATTAATTTTACACGATAGATTAATTTTTTTATTAAAAGGTGGTGGTAAAATTAAAGGATCATTTACGATAAAAGTTTTTAGTATAAATTCACCTTCATAATCAAATAAATTATTGTCTCGTTTCCAGTCGCGAATAGCTTGGTAAGGATCAATAGCATCAGGTAATTCGATGCTTTTAATTCTTTTTTGAGTATTGAAAGAAAAAAGATAGATGTTTTTGGCGCCATTGGAGAGTTTCAATAAATCTTCAATGTTGTAAGTTTGGTGTTTGATGATTTCTTGGTAAAATTCTTTAATTTCTTCTTGTAAAGATACAATTTGTTTTGTCAATAACTTTTTTCTTCTTTCATCTTCAGTTTGAATTAAATCATTTTGGTAGTCTTTTAATTTTTCTTCTAGCCGTTCTATTATATATTTTAAAGATCTAGTTTTTTGGTTTTCAGGGAGCAGACGAACCCCATCATCAAAGTAAATAGAAGCAATTTCAATACCACCCAATCCACCTAAAGGTAAAGGAGCGATTAAACCTGTGGTAGGGGTAATATTATAACAACCTAATTTAATTAGTTTGGGTTCTTGGATGATTTTATGTTGGATTAAGTAATTATTAATCGCTTCTTCTTTACTTTGGTCAACAAAGTGATTGATGAAGATTAATTCCATATTGCCCTTTTCTTCCTGAGTTTTTTGTTGAATATCCCAAAATACGAAAGCTTCTTCGATAGCGATTTTGTATTTTAAAAGGTCATCTAAGGTGTATTCATCGTCATCATTGGGATATTTTAAGAGGATTTTTTCTGGCTTTAAAATAAACCCCTAATAAACCTTCAGGAGGATTTTTGAGTTTCCAGAAGAAGAAATCTTTGGCATAAGGATTGTAAGTCTGCTTATCCAAACCATAAGTAGAAGTTTTAATGTTAAAATATTAAAAGATTTCGGGGATACTTTCTTTGGATAAAACAGGAATATCATATCTTTTCATTTTGGGTTGGGTCGCTAACCATTCTTGTTGGAGGGTTTTGTAATCTGCTAATTTAATTTTGGTTTTGTTTTGACTATGAAAAAAAGAAGAATGAGCATTGATGGAAGGGACAAAATTGAAGATAATAATTATTAATATAATTGTTAATTTTTTAGATAAAGGGGATTTTAATTACTTTAAACATTATTTAATAACCTCCTTTTTGTTATTTGGGTATAAATTAGATTTAAAAATGATCCGTTTTAATTTATGCCAAAATTGTAAAAATTAAAAGTACACATTTACAAGGTTTTTTAGAAGATCACTTAGAGAATAAATTGGATTTAAAAGGGTATAAATCCCTAGGGTAAAAATAACCCTAATTGTAATTTAATCAAAGCGAGAGGGGCAAAATAATGCGTTTTAGAGGAATTTATTTTTGAATTTTAGAATATTTCTCATCATAAAAAAAATTATAAACCCCAATATGAATATAAAAATCTATTTCAGGGAATTGTTTTACTCTTGTTTTTATAATCCAATCACTATTTTTATATTTTATTTGTTTATTATGAAAATTATTATTATTGCTTTGTTTTTTAATAATTTTTTCAATTTTTTCTAAAATTTGATTAGGTTTAAATTCCCGTTTTAAAACAAAAAAAATTAATGAAATTTTGTTATCTTTTTCTGTTGTATTATAAATTAGTTGTTTATATTTTTTTTCAATTTTATAACCACAATCTTTTTCTTTTAAAGTAGCACATTCTGCTATGTACTTTTTTTCTTTTTTAAAAGGTATTATAATATCTGTTTTGCCATGGTTATTGTTGGCTTCACAATTAACGAAATTTTCGAACGAAGAAGGATAACTGTTTAATTGTACAAAAATATTATCTCTATAAATAGCTTCAGTGTCTTGTGGATTAGAATTGTTATTTTTTCTTAAGTTTTTAGTTCTAGAAATACTAACACAAACACTATGAATTGTTTTGATAATTTCTTCAAAATTATCTTTATTTAAAGTTTTCAAACAGCAATTTACCCCTTACACAATTAAATTATATTATCTTTAAAAAATTTTTCTAATAATTGGTGAGTAATGATGTTATTTTGCCATTTTTTACGAGGATTATAAGCCTCTTTCCATGGAAGTTCTTCATGAGTTTTAACACTTAATTCTCTGGCACTGAAAGGAGAATATTTATTAATTACTTTATCAATAATTTTTTTAGCTTCTGTAGTTAATTCGTTTTTACTAGCACCTTTACAAACATAATCATTAGGAATTGGATTATCAACAAAATTGAAAAATTCACTGTAAATATTTAAAATGACAGGACCAAACAACCATGCTTCAATTTTTTCTGGAAAAAGTGTTTTTCCTGTTTGGGCTATATAATGACCTTGAATGTAATATAATAATTTATTAATTTTCATATTGGAAATTTTATATTTATTAGTATCCGTTTGGCTAATTAAATAATTTGCAACATCAAAAACGTTGATTTGATTATTATTTTTCATTTTTTAAACCTACTTTCTAATTTTTTTTATTTCTTTTATCGTCTTCGATTGTTATTTGGTGGATTTTGATTATTTTGTAATTGTTGAATTATAATATTTATTTGTCTTCGGTTTTGGTCTATTCTTATTTGAATATTTCTTAGCGCGTTAATTTGTTCTGTTGAAGCATAAATGGGTATATTATTAATAGCTGTATTCATTTCTTGTATTAATGATAAATGTTCTCTTTCAAGTTGAATTTTTGTTATATTGCGTTCAAAATTTATCATAAATTGATGCTGATTATTGAGTTGTCTTTGTTGATGAGTTATTATTTGTTGGTGTATTTGTTGGCTTTGATTTAACAAAGTATTAATTTCAACTTCTGAATTATGATTTCTAAGAGCATTAATAATTTGTTGAATTGTTCCTTCTTGTATAGATAATAAATTTTGAAAAATCCTATACTCATCTATATTATTATCGATATTTGAATTATTTTGGGATAGATTATTATTCATACCCATAACCTGTTTGTTATCAACAATAAATAATATTCCTAAACAACTAATTAAAAAGAATGGTAAAAGATGTAATTTATTTTTTACTAACATTATATATTACTCCTTATTTGTTATTTATCCCTCATTTGGGATAATTTCATAGAGGGAGTCAAGGGATTTTAAGATTTCATTTTTATCTTGTAATTCAGCATCTTTATATCGTTCTTCTAAAATTCTTTTGTAGTTTTCATCACCAGATAACATATCTTGGTAGTATTTTTGGTCTGTTTCTAAATTTTTGATTTGAACTTTTATTTTTCCAATTTCACCAACTATTTCTATCACTTCATCTTCGAGTTTTTCAATTTCAGTTTGTAATCTAATTTTATCATTGGGGGAAGCTAACTCTTTTTGTCTTTCTTTGTCTTTGATTTCTTTTTCTTTTACTTCTTTTGCTTCTTTTTTTTGTTCTAGTTTTTGTTGTTGTGGTTTTAAAGCTTCTATTTGAGGTTGAATAGAATTTAAGTGAGATTGGTGGTTGTCACATTCTTTTTGTTTTTCATTGATAACACCTCTTTCTTGATTTAAATAACCTAAAAAACGCAATTTCCAACTATTTTTTAGTTTATTGATTTCTTCTTGTTCTCTCTTTGATAAATCCAATGGTAATTTAGAAGTGTCAGTAGGTTCGATGAAAAGATAAGTTTTAATTTGGTCTAAACGCGCAGCAGTGGTTTGAATTTTGGGTTGTGTTTGTTCTTCCGTAGAACGTTTAGATCTGGAAGGAGTTGGGGTGATTTCGGGTTCTAAGGAGTATTTTTCTGGAGTTTGTCCCAAAAGAGATAAAGAATTTTTTTCGTTTTGATAATCATTAAATCCTTGTTTAATGCCTATGATAATTGCTATTCCGAAAAGAAAAATAATAATAATAGTTACTAAATGTTTTTCTAAAAAGTTTGATTGTTTCACAAATTTGTTTACCTTTCTTGATAATGGTGATAATTAATTATATCACTTATCACCATTATACAATTTTATTAATAAAATGTTTGGAGAAAATAATTATTTATTTGGAATCATAACCATTTCGGGGATTTTACCAACTCGTCTAGCTTGCAGTCGTTTTTGAGCGCGCGCATAACTTGGATTATTTTGTTTTAGTTCTTCTTTTTTAGTATCGATTTCATTTTCTTTGTCTTCTATTTTTTTTCTAATTTGGATTTGTATTTATATAATTTGTCAGCATCTGAAACTTTATTGTGTTGTTTTTCTAATTCACCGATGATTTTTTTATATTCATTAATAACTGATTGTTCTTTTTGTTCTATTCCGCTAACTATTTCTCTAGATTGGCCTAATTCTTTATTTAAATTATCTTGGTTAAGACGAAGTTTATAATCACCTAATTTTTTTTCGTAATCTTTGTAGTCAGCGTCAAGTTTGGCTAAATCACGGTCAATATCTCGAGTATACATTTCTAAAGCTTCTTTGGTAATCATTGGTGGATGTTCTTTGTTTTCATTAGCTACTTCATTATACATGTGCCATAAACGGTGCCCTTCGTGAAGAACTAAAGCAACTTTTGACATACCTTGAGCGAACTTACGCGTAACACTTATTGTTTTATCTAAAGTTTTGAGAACCATTCTTCCAGGGATTAAGTCAGTAACTTTATCAAAACCTTTGAAGACCCATTTGGCAATATTTCCTGCTGATGCTTCATGTTCTTTTTCGTAAGTTATCATGCGGTTATACATTTCTCGATATTTTAATTTTAAGGATTGATATAATTCTTTTTCGAGTTTGATTTCTTCAAGTTTTTTATTGACTTCATCAATTTCTTTTTGGATTTCAGCACGGCGATCTTCGACTGATTTGATTTGGTTATATAAGTTTTTTTCTCCTTCAGTTAAATCTTTTAATCGTTCTTCTAAAATTCTTTTGTAGTTTTCAGCACCAGATAACATATCTTGGTAGTATTTTTGGTCTGTTTCTAAATTTTTGATTTGAAGTTTTATTTTTCCAATTTCACCAACTGCTTATGATGATTTTAAACAAGCAACTAAAATCGCTCGTTTAATGGTAACTAAATATGGAATGAGTGATTTAGGTCCAGGACAAGATTCAGAATTCTCTGATAAAACAGCAATTGACCAAGAAATTAAAAAAATTATTGATATGTGTTATTTGCAAGCAAAAGAAATTATTTCTCAAAATAAATTATTGCTTGATAAAATTACTAATTTATTATTAGAACAAGAAACAATTACTAAAGAAGAAATAGATAAATTAGTTGCAACAAAACAACTTAATTAATAAAAATTATTTGAATAACTTTTAAATTGAATAATTTCAATTTATATTATTTCTCTCTTTTTCAATTTTTTTGCACTTTATATAAATTATTTTGAAAAGCTAAAAATCAATTATTGATATCAGTTTGTTCATTTTTTCAATATTGCAAATATAATATCGCATGATTATATGTTAATAAATTAAAAAATAATAATTAAATTAAGTTATATTAAATTGTTTCTGCTGCTTTTTATTAACTTATCCTAAAATGCCAAAAGAGTTTTTTTAAATCTTTCTCTTTTATAAATTTAATTGGTTTTAAACAATTATTTAATTGATTTAGTTTTTTTAAATGTTTTCATCCTTCTTTTAAGAGTTACGGGAAAAAAATAAGGCCACTATTTTTAGTGGCCTTATTTTATCTTTTAATGAGTTTGAAATAATAAATTGATTCGTGTCCCTAATTGATTGGGCAATTCTTGTTTATTTATTTTAATTAAATTCATTTTTATCTTTTTAATAATGTGTTGACTATCTTTTAACTCTTCTGCGTACTTTTTTCCTTTCATTGCCACAAAATAGCCATTTTTTTTGATTAAAAGGCGACACCACTTTAAAATCAAATCCAGCCTACCTAAAGCCCGAACCAAAACACAATCGTAACTTAAAGTATGTTTTTCCGCTCTTTGATGAACAAAACAGATGTTTTTCAAACCTAAAACAACTGTCAATTGTTTTAAAAAATTAATTTTTTTTAAAGAAGATTCAACAATTGTTATTTTTAAATTCGGATAAATTATTTTTAAAGGAAAAGAAGGAAACCCAGCTCCAGAACCCACATCACAAACATTTTGAATTTGATTAAAATCTAGTATTTCTTTCAAAATCAAGGAATCATAAAAATGTTTGCAATAAACATCTGATAAAGATATTAAAGCAGTGAGATTATATTTTTTATTTTCTTGGTTTAAAAAGCGATAGTATAAATCAAATTGTTGCAATTGATGAGGATTAAGTTTGAATTTTTTTGTTAATAAATCAGGATAAAGCACGTTCTTTACCTAAATAAATTAACAAGATTGAAATATCTACTTGATTGACTCCTAAAATTCTTGAAGCCTGGCCTAAAGTTTCTGGTTTAATTAAAGTTAATTTTTCCTGCGCCTCTTTAGATAAGTTTTTAATTTCTGAATAATTGATTTTTTCAGGGATTTTTTTCTGCTCCAATTTTAATAACTTCTCTGCTTCTTTTTTTGCTTTTGCAATATAACCTTCGTATTTTATCTGTATTTCTGCTTGTTCATATGTTTTTTGATCTGCTTTTATTTTTAAAAAATGTTGTAATGTTTGATAGTTGAATTCAGGACGTTTTAATAATTGAAATAAAGTTGTTTTCCCTGTCAAAGTAGTTTTTAAATAATCTAAATTTTTTTCTTCAGACAAAATTTCATGATTTTGACTCATTTTTAAAATTAATTGAAGGGATTCTTTTTTCTTTTTAAAAGCTTCATAATTTTTTGCATCTATTAAACCAAAATGATTGCTATATTCTTTTAAACGCAAATCAGCATTATCATGTCTTAACAATAAACGGAATTCAGCGCGAGATGTTAACAAACGATAAGGTTCTTTAGTCCCTTTGGTGATTAAATCATCAATTAAAACTCCAATATAAGCTTCGTTTCTTTTTAAAACAAAAGGACTTTTATTTTGTAGTTTCAATGAAGCGTTAATTCCTGCCATCAACCCTTGACAAGCCGCCTCTTCATATCCACTAGTGCCATTCATTTGTCCTGCAAAAAAAAGATTATTAATTTTTTTAGTTTCTAAGTTGTGTTTTAGTTGGCTTGGGTTAAAAGCATCGTATTCAATGGCATAACCATATTTAGCAATTTCAGCGTTTTGCAATCCTGGAATAGTTTTTAAAATTTCATGTTGTATGTTTTGCGGCATACTGGTGGAAAGTCCTTGCAAATACATTTCATCTAAAGAAACACTTTCAGGTTCAATAAAAATTTGATGACTTTTTTTATCAAAAAACCTTACTACTTTATCTTCAATAGAAGGGCAATATCGTGGCCCCGTTCCTTTAATATATCCGCCATACATTGCTGATTTGTTGAGATGCTTTTGAATTACTTGATGGGTTTTTTCGTTAGTATGTGTTAAAAAACAAGCTTCTTGTGATCCTAATTTTTTTATATCACTATCAAAACTAAATGTTTGTAAATCTGTATCGCCTAATTGGATTTTGGTTTGAGCGTAATCAATCGTTGCTTTTTTAATTCTTGGCGGCGTTCCCGTTTTAAGGCGAATAATTTCAAACCCTAAATCTTTTAATTGTTGGCTGATGCCATAAGTGGTAGGAGTTCCGTTGGGTCCAGAGGCTGTTTTAGTTTCTCCAATCAATATTTGACTTGATAAATAAGTTCCGGTTGTAATAATGACAGTTTTTGCATAAATTTTTCGACCATCTAACAAACAAACCCCTTGAATTTGATTATTCTTGATTAATAAATGATTTACTAACCCTTCTAATAAATCTAAATTAGGAGCGGTTTGCAACATTTTTAAAATAATTTTGGGGTATTGTATTTTGTCAATTTGAGCTCTTAAAGCTCTAACGGCGGGTCCTTTGGAAAAGTTAAGCATTTTCATTTGTATTTGTGCTAAATCTGCTGCTTTCCCCATTACTCCCCCTAAAGCATCGATTTCACGAACAACAACTCCTTTAGCAGGTCCTCCGATTGAAGGGTTGCAATGTAGAGAGGCTATTTTTTTTAAAGAACCTGAAATTAATAAAGTTTGATGTTTTTTAGCCAATATTAAAGCAGCTTCAACTCCTGCGTGTCCTGCGCCAACAACAATACTATCGTATTCCATTTTTAACCTCTTCCCCTTTTTAATTTTTTAAGTTATCATCCTTTTCTGCTTCATTTTCTAATGGTTTATATTCAGGATTATATTTTTTTTGTTGTTCAATGAGGTTTGCAAAAAAAGTTTCCCCTAAATCTTTTTTAATTTTTTCTAATGTTTTTTTTAATTCTTGGTCTTGAAAAAAAGCTAATTGTTTTTGTTTATTTTTAATCCAGTGATTAATCATGAAAATAAAAATTAATAAAATAATTAAAGGAATCCATAAAAACCAGCGATTTTTGTTTTGAAAAACTGAAAGGGTTAAAAAAACAACTAATAAACAAGGAAGAAAAACCAACCCAAAAGCAATTTTGATTCTGTTTATTAGACTAATTTCTTTTTGATAAACTTTTGTCATGAATTCTAGCCAAAAAATATTTATTTTTTTTTGGTATAAAGCTGCAAAATGTTGATAATAATCTTTGTCAACTAAAAGTCTGCAAACCCCTTGATTAGCTGTCCAAACAGCAAATTGCCTTGATTGAAATAAAGCATTATAATATTTGCTTTGTTCTAAATAATAAAATTCAATTTTGACTAAATCTCCGTCTAAAATAATTTCTTCCGTTAAAAAAGGATCTCCTTGCAAAGAGTGATAAAAATTAGTTAATAATTTTAACCGCTTTTTCTTTTTTTTAAAAAACAACCAATTCATATAAGGTATTTTAATTTCTCTTGACATTTTCTTTTATCAAATCTTTTATTTTGATATAGTCAACGCCAACATCTTTCTTTCATAAATTTTTGCAACTGATTTTAAAAATTATAAAAATTCCAGTTGCTTCAAGCCTACCATGAAATTTTAGATATAAAAGTAGCTTTTTCAAACCTTGCTAATCACATAACAAAAAACTTATGGCTGCTTCAATCAAGACCTGACCAAATTCATTTTTTTACTATTGAATAACAAAGTTTGAAAAAGCTACTTCTTAAAACATATATTATAAATAAACAAACCTTTTAATTTTTAAATTGAAATTTAAAAAATTACATTACTATTATAAACTTTTTTTTAGTTTTTTGTGCAAATAAATTTTTTGGATTAAAAAAACTTAGTTTTTTGAAGTGTATTCTTTTTATTATTTTGAATATTTTTCATTAACTGTTTTTTTGCTTTTAAAAGTTATTATTATTTGTTATAATATAATAAGAATAGATTGATTTTTTAAAGGAAATTTATTTTCTAGAATAAAGTTTTAATAATTAAAAATTTTTAATTAGTTAAAAAAATAATTGCTTCCTTTGTTTATTTTTTTCGTTTTTATGCTAAAATATTTATTGTTATGTTTTGTTTGAGTAGCTCAGCAGGATAGAGCAACGGCCTTCTAAGCCGTCGGTCGGGGGTTCGAATCCCTTCTCAAACGCCATTTTTTTAAATCAATTAATTTTTTAAATATTAACGAAAAATCACTTTTAAATTGTTGAAAAATAATTAATATACAAAAGGAACCATTAAAATTCATGGATACATTGCAAATTTTAATCTTAATTCTTTTAGCTATATTAATCATTATTACTATTTTTATAATTTTTATTTTAAGTAAATTTTTTTTGAAAAATCAACCTTTAGAAAACAATTTTCAAGATTTAAAACAATCTTTTAATATGTTAGATATCAGAATAAATAATTTAACTCATCAGAGTAAGGATAGTTTAACCCAAGAGATAAAGGATACTCGCAAACACTTAATTTCTAATCTTGAAAACTCCTTAAAAGTTTTAAGAGAGCAAAATGCTAGTGGTTTTCAAGGTGTGCAAGATATTCATAAATTGTTGTCTCAAAATGATAAAGCCGGTCAGGCGGGGGAATTTTTATTAAACCGTATTTTAGAAAACATTTCATATATTAAAGATAAATTGGTTTTTCAAAAACAATTTGTTATGAAAAAAACCATTAACAGGCATCATTTAAGAGTGGATGTTATGTGTAAAGGGCATGGAAAATTTATTCAAATTCCAATTGATTCTAAATTTCCTACAAGAGATTTTTTAACATTCTTAAATGACGATAATCAAATAGAATTAAAGAAACGTTTTTCTGATAATGTTAAAAAAAGAATCAAAGAAGTTCAAAACTATGTTAGTCAAGAAGATTCAGCCCCTTATGCTATTATGTTTGTTCCTTCTGAAAGTATTTTTTCTCAAATTAATGCAGATCAAGAATTAATATCATTTGCTTTTAGCAGAAACGTTATCGTTGCCAGTCCTTCTATTTTGTTAGCAATTTTAAATTCAGTTGATTATTATTTGCAAGTTTTTGAAAGTGTTCAAAATAATGAAGAAAAATTGGATTGCATTAATAAAGTTTTTGAAGCAATGAGGAATTTTGACAAAACTCTTTTTAATAATTTAAAAACATCTTTACAAAAAACTTTAGATGTTATCGAAGATATGGATAAAAAAGAAAAAACCTTGCAAAAACGTTATGAAAAATTATTAGAAGTTAGCAAGAGAGAAAAAGAAAGTAAAAAAAAATTATAGATTAGCGAAAACTTTGTAAATATCTTTTTTGCTTATTATATAATATATACGGATACTAAACTATTTTTATTTAGTATTTTACCTTTTTTTGTTTAAGTGATCCAAAATTTGCATTTAAATTTTTAATTGGTATTTTTATTTTTTTTAATTTTAAATTAAAGGATGTTTTTAAGTTTTACATTGATCGCTCAATATAATAAAAAAATTATCATTAGTATTTTGATTTTTTCCATCATTATTTTTTTAGGTTTTTTCATCTTTATTAATTATCGGGATTTTTTTGAAAATGAAGCTCCTGATGATGTAATTTCTGAAACCACTTCATTAATTGAACCAACGCCTGCTGTTTCTGAAGAAAATAGCTCCCAATCTAAAATAGATATCGTTAAAGATAAAGTTTTAAATAAATTAGGTACTGTAGCTGATAAAATGATTAATTCACAAAAAGTAAATAAATATTTAAACGATATCCCTAATAAATTAACTTCTTTGGTAATAAAAGACAAAAAAACAAAAAAGTAAATTTATGAAACTAATTTTTTTTATAAAATATCTTAATAATTATTTTTTCATATAAAAGCTAATCTCTTAAGGTTAGCTTTTCAGTTTTTTAAAAAAATATTTATTAAGATAAAATATTACACTTTTTATTATTACACTTTTTATTATTTTATTCGAATAAAATAATATTTTTTTTTATAATAATTAACTTTTATTTTCATTTTTTTCTTTTTTCTTTAATTCAGAGTTAAATAATAAAAAAAATATTTCAAATAATTAAAAAATTTCTTTATTTCTTTATTTCTTTATTTATCATATTAAAAAATTATTTTCATATGATTTAATGAATCATAAAACAATCAATAAAAAGATTATAAAAAAGAAAGGTATAAATCAAGTGTCATGCGGGTTTAATACGATTTTTATTCCTGTTGTTTTTTTTTCTTTAGGTATATCAACTGGTTATTTATTTTATTATTTCTTTAATCGTAAAAAAATCCATCAAGAACAAGCCAAATTCAAAAAACAAGTTCAAGAAAAGTCAGAAGAACTTGAAACATACGGAAAAGAAATAGTTAGAAATGCCAAAATAGAAATATCCGCATTAAGAAATAAAATGGAACGTGATTTGCATGAAAGAACTAATATTATAGTTAAATTAGAAGAAAAAAACAATCGTCGTGAAGAATTGTTTAACAATAGAACAGAAAACTTAAATAAAAGAGAACAATATTTAGATGAAGAGTTACGAAAAATTAATTATACTAAAAATAAGCTAGAAATGCAGATCAAAGAACAAGAAATTATTTCACAAAATCAAAAAAACAAACTAGAACAAATAGCTTCTTTAAACCAAGAAGAAGCTAAAAAAATTATTATGGAAGAAGTTAGAAATAAGACTGCTAATGAAATTTTTATGTATATCAAAAAAGAAGAAGAAAAAGCGAAATTAGAAGTTTCTAAAAAAGCCAAAATGCTTTTGATTTCAACGATGCAAAGTTATTCTTCTGATATTACAGGAGAAAAAAATATTAGTGTTGTTGATATCCCTAATGAAGAAATGAAAGGCCGTATTATTGGTCGTCAAGGAAGAAACATTAAAGCTTTAGAAGTTTTGACAGGGGTAGATTTAATTATCGACGAATCTCCTTTAACGGTAGTTTTAAGTAGTTTTAATCCTGTTAGAAGAGAAATTGCTAAAAAAACTTTAGAATTACTAGTTTTAGATGGCAGAATTCATCCTTCTCGTATCGAAAAAGCGTTAGAACAATCAACTTCAGAAGTTAATAATTTTATCAAAGAATTAGGCGAAGAAGCTGTTTTTATGACTAAAATCGGCGAAGTTCATCCTGATTTAATTCAACTTTTAGGAAAATTACATTTTCGTTTAAGTTATACTCAAAATGTTTTAAAACATTCTTTGGAAGTTGCTTTTTTGGCAGGAAAACTAGCAGCAGAATTGGGAGAAGACGAAATTATTGCCAGAAGAGCAGGGCTTTTTCATGATATCGGTAAGGCCTTAGATCATGAAATGGAAGGTGGTCATGTTGAAATCGGAACTGCTTTAGCTTATAAATATAAAGAAAAAAAAGAAGTTATTGATGCTATTGCTTCTCACCATGAAGATCAAGTTGCAGATACAACAATTGGAGCTTTAGTTGCTATCGCAGATACTCTCAGTGCAGCAAGACCCGGAGCCAGAAAAGAATCAATCGAAAATTATATCCAAAGATTAACTAAATTAGAAAGCATTGCAAACTCTATCAAAGGAGTTGCTCAATCTTACGCTGTACAAGCTGGTCGTGAAATTAGAGTCATTGTTAAACCAGAAGCAATCAACGACCATTTTATGTCTTCAATTGCAAGAACAATTAAAGAACAAATAGAAAAAGATATTAGTTATAATGGAGTTATCAAAGTTACTGTTATAAGAGAAACAAGAGCCATTGAACTAGCTAGATTCTAGTGAATGAGGAGAATGATTGTGAAAATAATGTTTATTGGAGATATTTATGGCAAACCAGGAATGGATTATTTTTCAGAAAACATAGATTTTTTAAAAAAAACTTATCAACCAAATTTTATTATTGCTAATGCTGAAAATTCTGATAATGGAAAAGGATTGAGTTATAAAATTTATAAAAAACTACAAAAAATTGGCGTTAATTTAATTACTATGGGAAATCACGTGTGGAAAAACCAACAAATCAAAGATTTTATCGATGATTCTAATGTTATTCGTCCCATTAACGACCTTCAACAAATAGGGCAAGGTTATAAGATTGTGGAATGCAATAATAAAAAAATTTTAGTGATGAATGCTTTGGGTCGTTGTTTTCTTAATCCAAGGCTTCATTGCCCCTTTAAAGCGATTGACAAAGTTTTAGAACAAAATAAATCCAAATATGATTTTTCTTTTTTAGATTTTCACGCTGAGGCCACTAGTGAAAAAATTGCCCTTACCCATTATTTTGATGGTCGTATTAATGCAATTGTAGGCACTCACACTCACGTTCAAACTAATGATGACTGTCTTTTCCCTAAAAAAACCCTTTATATTACTGATGCTGGTATGACAGGGGTTAGGGATGGTGTCATTGGAAAAGAAAGCGGACCTATTATTGAGTCTTTTTTGGGAAATAGAGTTTTTTCCAAACCAAATGCAACCGGAAAAAGGCAATTAAATGGGGTTTTATTAACTTTACAACCAGAACAAAAAATTGAAAAAATTAATTTATCAGAAGAATAAAATTTTTAAATATTCATTTTAGTTTTTGAAAAAATAATAAAATTCATATCTATTTCTTTTTTTGAAAATAATTATTTAAAACCATCTTTAAGATCCTTTAAGATATACGACAAAAGGAATTATTATGAAAAAAATAATCGCTATTACAGGCCCTACAGCTTCAGGAAAAACAAGTCTTTCTATTAAAATCGCCAAAAAATTTAATTTAGAAATAATTAATTGTGATTCTACTCAAATTTATCAGCAATATAATATTGGAACTGCAAAAATTACAAAAGAAGAAATGGAAGGAGTTAAACACCACCTTTTAGATTTTCTTCCTCCTGAAGAAAAATACAGTATTTATCATTTTCAAAAAAGTGCACGCGCAAAAATTAAAGATATCAACAATCCTTTGTTTGTGGGAGGAAGCGGCCTTTATTTAAAAGCAGCTCTTTTTGATTATGAATTAACCCCCAAGCCTTTAATGCCGCAAAATGTGTGCGAACAAGATTTACAAAAAATGCTTGCGATTATCAAAGAAAAAGACCCTCAATTAGTTTTGGATACCAAAAACCCCCTTCGTATTATTAGTTCTTATTATGATATTGTTTCAGGTCATTTAAGGTCTCAAAAAACTAAAAAAAATGTCCCTTTATATTCACTTTTAATTTTTTATCTTGATATTGATCGCAAAGAATTGAAAAACAGGGTTGTTTTAAGGCTAGAAAAGATGTTAAACGAAGGTTTTGTTGAAGAAGTAAAAAACATTCAAACTAATTTCCCCCAAGCTAATTTTAACATTATTGGTTATCGCGAAATTAAAGATTTTTTAGAGGGAAAATATAGTATAACAGAGGCTAAAAACAAAATTTGTCAAAAGACGATGCAATACGCTAAAAGACAAAAAACTTGGTTTAAAAACCAATTGCAACCGGTTGTTGTAGATGCTTTATCCCCTTCTTTAGAAAAAAAAGTTTTTCAATTAGTCTTTGATTTTTTGCACAAAAGGAGTTAAAATATGATTAATACAAATGATTTTAAAACAGGTCAAACAATTAAATTTAACAATCAAATTTATCAAATTATTGAGTTTTTACACGTAAAACCTGGAAAAGGAACTGCTTTTGTAAGAAGTAAATTAAGAAATTTAAGAACAGGAAGTGTTATCGATCACACTTTTAACGCTGGTATTAAATTAGAACCTGCTTTGATTAACAAAATCAAAATGCAATTCCTTTATTCTTCTCAAGAAAAATATATTTTTATGAATACCCAAACATATGAGCAGTTAGAAATCAACAAAGATCAATTAAAAGAAAAACTTCATTATCTTTACGAAGGGTTATTGGTAGAAATTATTTTTTACAATAATAATGAAATTTTAACAATCAGTTTACCTGATAAAATTTCTCTTAAAGTCACTTATGCAGAACCAGGAGTTAAAGGGGATACTAAGACCAATTCCTTTAAAGATGCTACTTTGGAAACAGGATTAGTTATTAAAGTTCCTCTTTTTATTAATACAGGCGAAAAGATTATTGTTAATACAGAGACTGGATTGTATTTATCCAGAGACAATAACAAATAATTTTAATTTTATTAGTTTTAACTTTTTATTTTTTTGAAAACGATTTTTGTTATATAATGAAAATAGTTGTTAGAAAAAATTAATTAAAAGAAATAAAGGATATAAAATATTGTGCAATTTTTGTCAAGTTTATGGGATATAGTAAGACAATTTAATTTTTTTATTACTTATATTAGTGGTTTTGTTAGTGGTTTGGTTTTTGCTTTTTTTATATATTTCTTTTTGGCTTTGCGCAGAATCGAAAAAGATTTTGCTAAAGGAAGGCCAGCAAAAAAAGACGTTAACCGAGATACTATTATCGAATTAATTGATGCCAAAGGAAAAGATTTTAAAGCTAAAATAAAAAAAGATAAAGATAATTTTGGCAATCTTTTGCTTGCATCATTAAAAGAACTAACTTTAGAAATTCCTAAACATTTTTATCCCGACTCCAAATATCCTTATTTAGAGCTAACTATTGAAGAAAGTTTAATTTTAATGCTTTACATTAACAAACGAATTGACAATATTTTTCAAAATAAAATTTTAAGAATATTTCGCAAAATGACTTTAAAAAGAATTTTTGTCATCAGGGGAGCAATCGTTAAGAAAAATATTGTTCAAAAATACCAGAAAACTAAAAAAGTTGTCAATACTTTTGGTAATGTCAAAAACTTCCTGAATCCCTTTCATTGGATTAAAAAATTAGTTTTTGATAAACCTTTGGAATTGATTTTTATTCAAATAGGTGTTTCTTTGATCTCTATTACAGGAGAAGAATTTTACAAAATTTATAGCAAGAAGATTTTTGAACCTGAAAATGACGTTGAACAAGATTTAAAAAAAGTTTTGGAATCTCTTTCTGATGATACAAATTAAAATTTTATTTTTAAAAAATAGGAATAAACAAATAAAAACATTTCATTGGCTTTTTTTATATATAAATTTAAAATGTTTCCAATTTAAATATATCAACCTTTAAGACTCATTTTAAAAATTAAAAAACTGATAACAATTATTTTTGAATATAGCAAATATTTTCAAATGTATTTGTTTTTTCTTTTTTAAAAGGTATTAAAAAAAGACTAAGTAAAAAATTCAATCTTCAAGGTTCAATTATAAGATTTCTTTTTTTGTGTATCATTTGAGGTTTTAAATTAACTATTACAAGTAAAACAAATTTGCCATTGTTTTGAAATCAAAAAAACGAAAAGTTTCTAAATCTTTTATTAATATTAAAAATAATTAGACTTTTATTTTAAAAAAAGCAGGAATAAACAAATGAAAACATTCAATTGGTTCCCCGGTCATATGAAAAAAGCTTTTGATCAAATTAAAAATAATTTGTTTTTGGTTGATATAGTTTTCATGATTTTAGATGCAAGAATTCCCTTTTCTAGCATTAATTTTAAAGTTTTGTCTTTGATTCAACAACGCCACAAACCTTTTTTATTTTTATTAAATAAAAGTTCTTTAGCTGATAATCATAAAACAACTCATTTTACCAAATATTATTTGAAAAAAGCAATATCTTCCTTATCGATTGATGTTATCCAACAAAATCCAAAATTTTTTCTATATGAACAAGCAATCAAAAAAATCCAATCTCAAAAAAATAATTTTTCGAACAAAGCCAACATTAAAATAATGATAGTAGGGATGCCAAATGTTGGCAAATCAACTTTAATTAATAGTTTTGCTAGTAAAAAAGTTTTAAAAACTGCTAATTTGGCTGGCACTACCATCAAAAATCAATGGATTAAAATTTTAAGCCCTAATATTCAATTTTTAGATACTCCAGGAATTTTATCTCATAACGTTGATGAAACAAAAATTAACTTAAGTTTAGCATTAACTGGTTGCTTCAAAGATTCAACTTTGGCTTTAGATCAAATAGGAAAACATACGTTAAATTATTTACAAAAACATTATTTTAACAGTTTGAAAAAAAGATTTAATTTAGGAATTGATTCGCGCGCAGATGATCTTGTGGAATTTATTGGTGAAAAAAGAAAAATTTATACTAAAAATCAACAAATTGATCGGAATAAAGTTTATCAAATGATTTTAAAAGAAACAAGAGAAGGTAGATTAGGAAAAATGAATTTTGATTTAGATATTTTGCCTTCTTTAGATGATTTTTTTCAAAAACAGATGAAATTAAGTTAAATACTTTTACGAGGAATTAAATGAAAAAAAAAGTTATTATAGTTGAGTCTCCTGCCAAAATTAAAACATTAAGCCGTTTTTTTGATGATAAAGTGGAAATTTTATCTTCCAAAGGTCATATTAGAGATTTATCTTTATCAGGAAAAGATAGACTTGGAATTGACATTAAAAATGGTTTTATTCCTAAATATGAAATTATTAAAGAAAAAAAAACTTTAGTTGAGTCTTTGATTAAAAAAACCAAAAATAAAGAAATTTTTTTAGCAACTGACCCCGATAGAGAAGGTGAAGCGATTGCTTGGCATTTATCAAAAGTTTTGAATTTAAATCCTCAAATGGCTAATAGAATTGTTTTTCGTGAAATCACTAAAGAAGTAGTTTTAAAAGCTTTGCAAAATCCTCGTACAGTTGATGAATTATTAGTTTTTTCTCAAGAAACTAGAAGGATGCTTGACCGTATTATCGGATTTAAGTTGTCACGCCTAGTTAGAAGAATTAAATCTCAGTCTGCAGGAAGAGTTCAATCGGTTGCTTTAAAATTAATTGTTGATTTAGAAAAAGAAATTAATTCTTTTGTTCCTGAAGAATACAATTTAATTACTGCTTTTTTTCCATTTTTCCAAGCCGAATACCAAAACCCTAATAACAAAAAAATTAAATCTGCAGAAGCTTTAGGCATTGTTGCAAAAATAACCAACAAACCTTTTATAGTCAAAAAAATCAAACAAACAGAAACATTTTCTAAACCAAAAAAACCATTGATTACTTCGACTTTGCAACAAGAAGCAATTAATAATTTATATATGACTTCTAATCAAACAATGAGAGTAGCTCAAAAACTTTATGAAGGGATTGATATTGAAGGAGAATCCATTGGATTAATCACTTATATGCGTACTGATTCTCCTAGGTTTTCAGAAGTATTTGTAAAAGATGCTCAAAAATTAATTAAGGAAAAATATGGTCAAAAATATTTAGCAGTTTTTAAACAAAATCAAAAAAACAAGGCCCAAGATGCTCATGAAGCAATTAAGCCTACGGATTTATCAAAAACACCAGAAAGTTTAATGTCATATCTTGATAAATATGAATATAAACTTTATGATCTTATTTACAAAAGATCATTGGCAAGTTTGATGAAACCGGCTATATTTCAAAAAAACCAAGTTTTTTTTGAAGTTGAAAAACATTCTTTTTTAACTGAAGGGTTAATTAAAACATTTGATGGTTATCAAAAAATTTTAAAAGACAACCTTCAAGACAAAATTATTCCAACTTTTAATTTAAATGAAAGTTATTTTCCTGAAAAAATAGAGACTTTTCAAAAGTTTACTACTCCACAAGCTCGATTTTCTGAAGCCACTTTAATTAAAACTTTAGAAAAACTGAACATTGGAAGGCCTTCCACTTATTCGCAAATTATTTTTACTCTCAAAAAAAGATTTTATGTTGATATGATCGAAAAACGTTTTCAACCCACAGAACAAGGCATTTTAACCATTCAAAACTTAGAACTTTTTTTTAAGCAATTCCTTGATTATCAATATACGGCACAAATGGAGTCCGATTTAGATAAAATTGCTTCAGGATTAGTAGATAATAAACAATTAATGCAAACTTTTTATACAAATTTTTTGCAACTTTATCAAATAGCAGATCAAAAACTCGAAAAAATAAAACCTATTGAAACCGATCAAAAATGTAATTTATGTAATGAAGGTAATTTATTAATTAAAAAAAGTCATTATGGTTCGTTTTTGGGTTGCAGCCGTTTTCCTGATTGCAAAAACACTTCTCCTTGGAAAGTTCAAGAAAAAAATAAATCAAAAGATTCCGATCATTCAAACCAAACCGATCAAAAATGTAATTTATGTAATGAAGGTAATTTATTAATTAAAAAAAGTCGTTATGGTTCGTTTTTGGGTTGCAGCCGTTTTCCTGATTGCAAAAACATTGTTAAAATAAAAAATAAACCAAATAGCAAATAATTGTTTAAGTATTCCTTTTTTTAGATAAACTTTATAATTTTAATCACTCAAGTTTAAAATCAGAGATATTTTTCCATATCTTTTCAGAATAAAAAATTAATAAAGAAAAATAAGTGCCCAAACTTTTTAGCCGATTTATACAAATATTTAACTCCATTTAAACTTATGTCGTATTTAATTGAATATCAAAAAAACCATATTTGTTGTTTTTTTCGCAAATTTTATTAAAAAAATATTTTTTTGACTCTATTAACATAGGTTAATATTTGACTAATTGTAGGTGTTTTCATGCACCTTTACAGGTATATTAAATTGCGGAGAACAAATAAAACCCGCAATCAAAACAAATATTTTTTTTGTACGATATTTCAAAATCAAACCTTTTATTTTGCAACAATAAATCCTTTATTTTAACTCCAAATTTGCTTTTGGAGTTTTTTAATATCTAAATTTTTAAACTTTTTTACATATTTATTCTTATATCTTAATATTTTTTTGGTTTTTCATTTTGTTTAAAAATTAACAAAACATTAAAAATCGTGAGATATTTTTTGCTTTATTAAATTATTTTTTTATCCCTAAAAGATAAAGAGCGATTAAGATTTTTAAATTTGTTTAAAAACACTTTGTATGCTTTATTTTTCTACCAATAAATTACAAACGAATACATAAAATACTATATTTGCTATTTTGTGTTTTTATTAGTTCTTATTGCGTCAAAATAGTATTTAGTTTTTTAGTTCTTTTTTTGATGATCTGGTTTTAAATTAATCAATTATTTAGGTTATATTGTTTGTTTTATCTTTTTGTAATTTATGACAGTGTTTTTTTAAAAAAAACGTTTTTAGAAAAGATGTGAAAATTATTATTTTAAAACCAAAAATCAATTAAATAATTTCACATTCTTTAAACCTAACAAAATAAATGAATCAAAACAAAACGTCTATAAGTTTAAATGCCCACCGATTTTAAATTTTTAAAGAATGATTAAGATTTTGAAGTTTGTTTAAAAAACATAACAGCGCAACCGTTTATATACTTTCAGTGTTTATCGGCACTGGTAATTGGTTAGATTCCGCGATAAAGCGGGCTTCTTTGGTGCCCCATATTTCTACATTCTTTTGTCTTTTGAACTTTTTTAAATAATTATTGTTTTTTTTGGAATCCATCATCCCCTCTTTTTTTCTAAAAACGTTTTTTGGAAAAGATGTGAAAATTATTTTTTTAGTTTTGAGTACAAAAAAAGACCGACTAAAAAATAAGTCAGTCCCAATTTTTTTTTAAAAAACAAAAAGTGTCTTTAAATTATTTCATCATCTCATTATATTTAATTTTTTTGTAGTGCATGATGAGAAGTTAAAAACTTAAGTCAAATATAGATGATAAAATAATTATTTTTTTGTGATTGCAATGTCCCTCTTTTTCATTTTAAAAATAACACGTAGGCATAAAAAAAGCATAAAAATTAACATAATCAAATTAGAAGAGAAATTAGCAAAACTATAAACATGATATTCCCAAGTGTGGCCAGGTTTTAACCAGTAATGCCTAAATAAATAAAGAAAAGGAATTCTAAAAAGAAAAACACGTCCAAAATTTAAAAACAAATCATATTTTGGTTGTTTGGAAGCAATTAAAAAAGTGGAGATAACTTCTAATTGAGTTGTGATAAGTCCAGTTGTTAAAATGGCTCCTATTAAAAATTCTGAAAAACCAGGCGGGATGGTTTTGTCAATATCGTTTCCATTTTTACCTAAATTTTTAAAAAATAAGTATATTTGATCTCCATAACCCAATCCTTTATATTTTGTCGGGGCGCAAATTAAGTATGTCAAACCAAAAATAAGAAAAGCAGATATGGAAGTAATAATTAAAGTTTTAATTGCTCTTTTAGGGTTTTTATTGCCTAGATTTTCAGAAACAATCATTAATTCTCCTTCTTTCAAAGAAAAAGCTATCTGAACAAATAAATTAATTGCCCCATCGGCAACCCCCATGTTTTTTAAAGTGCCTTCGCCAAAACCTTGAAAACCTAAAAAAGGAGCATTAGTACTGCTTTTGATCATATATAAAGTTAATAATCTGCCAAATTCATACAAAATTTTACCCAACATTAAAGTAAACCCGAATTTAAAAATAGTTTTAATTATTTTTTTATTTTTTAAGACATTTTTCCAACTAAAATCTCGAATATTTAAACAAAAAGGATTTTTTTTATTTAAAAGGGTAAAAAAAGCCACTATTGTAATAGAACCATGAGCCAAAACAGAAGCTATTTCCAGTCCTAACGCAGTTTTGCAACCTAATCCGTGAAAAATTAAAAAACTTAACCCAATTTTTAAACCCATCATAATGCAATTCAAAATTAAGACTTTTTTGATTTTTCCCGAAATTCTTTCAGTTCCTAAGAAAAAAACATTGATAGCTAACAAAATAACTCCCAACATTTTTAATCTAAAAGCCGAAATAAAATTTTTTATCAAATCGCCTTTTAACCCTATAATATTACAAACAACTGGCGCCATCAAAAACATTATAAAAAACAATAAAACACTGATCGAGATTAATAAAACGAAAGTCAAAGATGCTATTTGACGAGCTTTGGGATTGTAGATATCTTTGGTTTTAGCAATTTCTGAAACCATTAAAGTGACTCCTGCAATGCCCAAAGATACCCCAATTGAATCAATAATAGCTTGAATGGATTTTGAAATTTGAATAAAATTACCCATTTCACTCGAATTGGGGCTTCCAATAGAAAACAAAGAATCGATATTACTGAATAAAACTTTAAAAATATTAAAAACAATAATAGGAAAAGAAACGACTAATAAAGATTTTAATAGATTCCCCTCTAAAATTAATTTATTTAATTTTTCTTTTTTGTTGAATATTTTATTTTCTTTTTGTGTCATTGATTTAATTCCTGCTACTTTATTTAACTATATTTTTTCATATTAACTACTTTTAAAGTATAACACAGATAAACCCAAAATAGTTTAAAAATATGTAGCATAACAAAGAAAACATTATTATAATTTAGTAAAAGTTAAAGTAGAAGAAACACAGAAAAAAGTTAAGGATTGTTTTTTTATTTGATTTTTTTTAATTTTGTTTTCGATTAAAAAATTATAAAATATTAAAAATCATTAGATGTTTTTTTAACTTTATGAAATTTTTTTCTTCTGAAAAGATATGAAAAAAACAACTTATTTTAAATTTTTAAAGAGCGATTAAGAATTTGAAGTTTG
The DNA here is from genome assembly GCA_000069925.1 of Candidatus Phytoplasma australiense. Classification (GTDB taxonomy): domain Bacteria; phylum Bacillota_I; class Bacilli_A; order Acholeplasmatales; family Acholeplasmataceae; genus Phytoplasma; species Phytoplasma australiense. The sequence goes on along the minus strand of AM422018.1, from coordinate 628,798 downwards.
TTGAAAAAAACCTAATGGCCCAATGTTTCTAAACATTCACTTTCAGGGTAGCCTCCACTAATTCAATTAAATAATCAATTCTAATTTTATTTAATAATTTTTTTAGTTTTTAAGGTGCAACCCACAGAAATATAATTATTTCATGAAATCTTGATGCAGTTGTTTCATTGCCTTAAAAATAGGTGGTTTTGAGCAATATTAAAATTAGTTTCTGCAATCATATCGCTAACTGAATCTATTTTTTTAAGAATCTAAAAGCAAAACTCCTAGCAAAGTGCGTTCAGCTTCAATCATTATCTTGAGGATATGATGTTTTTTTAGACATTTTTTTGTTTTCCAAAATATTCTTTAAAAATAAAAATCAAATAGATAATTTAATATCTCTTCAAATCAACAAAACAAATTAATTAAATAAAATCTTTTTTAGTTTTTTTGAATCAAAAAAAATCGCCCTCAAGTTTACAAGGGTTTTAATTTTTTGCATATATTATATTCAAGTTTATTATAAATAATATTTATAAAATTATTGATAAGTTCATAAAAAGCATTTTTTTAGCAAGTAATGACGCATATTTAGACATATTTTTTCCTCCTTTGAAAAATCTTTTGCTTATTTATCAACACAGATATTCAAAAACTTTTACTTATACTTATTTTTTTGCAAGGACAAATCAGTTGTTTAATTTTTTTGCTGCGTAAAAAAAGGAATTAAGACAAGAACGCAAAATACAGGTTAAATCCTTGGACCAAACCCACAAATCCAAATTAGCTATTTGCAAAATGACTGTTTTTTATGTTATAATATCTTATGATTAGATTTAACAAATTTATAAGTTAATGAAGCAATTATATAGATAAAAAAAGAATTTTTTTGTCTCAAAAGGAGTATTTTTTGATGAAAATGAAAATAGCAGTTGATGCTATGGGAGGCGATTCTGCTCCTTTAGAAATTGTTAAAGGTTCTTGCTTAGCTTTAGAAAAAAACCCTTTGCTTGAAATTGTTTTATATGGTGATCAAACTTTAATAACCCCTATCATTGAAAAAAACCGCCTAAACCGTTTTTTTGAAAAAAAACAAATCATTATTAAACATACTCCACATTTTTTAACAATGAGTGATAAAAATATTAGAGACCAATTAAAAACCAAACCCGATGCTTCTTTATTTTTGGCCCTGAGAGGAGCTTTAAACGGCGAAGTAAAAGGGGTTGTTTCTGCTTGTGGCACTCAAGTTTTAGTTTTAGCTAGTCATTTAATTTTAAAAAAAATTCCTTTGATGCAAAGAATAGCTATAGCTCCCATTTTTAAATCTTTTGATAACAGAGTACGAATTTTGTTAGATGCAGGCGCTAACGTGGAGTTAAAGCCGCAACATTTATTAGTTTTTGCGCATTACGCCTCTATTATTGCGCAAGAAGTTTTGTCAATTAAAAACCCCCAAGTAAAACTTTTAAACATTGGTCACGAAGCAAACAAAGGAAGATTAATAGATTTAGAAACTTATCAACTTTTAAGCCAATCATCGCTTATTAATTTTGGCGGAAACGAAGAACCTCAAAATCTTTTAACAACTTCAGCAGATATTTTATTAAGTGATGGTTTTACTGCTAATATCGCTTTAAAAACTTATGAAGGTACGGCCCTTAACTTTATGAAAAACATTAAGCAAATTATGACTCAAAATTCTATTAAAAAAATTATTACGAAAATATATTTTCAAAAAGAATTGCAAAAATTTAAAACAAAAATGGACCCTCGTGAAATTGGTGGCGCAATGCTTTTAGGTTTGAATAAAGTCGTTATTAAAGCTCATGGATCTTCTCAAGCTTATGCTTTTTGTCAAGCTATTTTGCAAGCTCAAAAAATGATTGCGGCCAATATTAATCAAAAAATTAGTCAAATATTAGAGAAACAAGCATCATGAATACTGAACATTTTTTAAAAAAACTAAATATTGTTCCCAAAAACATCGCTTTATACCGCAAAGCTTTAACTCACAGTTCTTATTCCAATGAAAAAGAATTTTTGCAAGAAAACAATGAAAGATTAGAGTTTTTAGGCGATGCTATTATTGGACTTTTAATGGCAGACTATTTATACCAAAAAAATAAGGAAAATGAAGGCGTTATGACTAAAAAGAGAGCTCAAGCTGTTTGTGAAAAGTCTTTAACCATTTATGCCAAAAGTATTAATTTACAAAATTATCTTTTTTTAGGAAAAGGAGAAAAAAACAAAGATTTTAATACCAAAAGCATTATTGCTGATGCTTTTGAAGCTTTGTTTGGTGCTATTTATCTAGATTTGGGTTATAATTCCGCTAAAAAAGTTTTTCAAAGATTGGTCATTCCTCATTTGCCAAAAGCAATTGACATTATTGATTTTAAAACACAATTGCAAGAAATAGTACAATCCGAAAAAAAGATTATTCAATACAAAATAGTTTCAGAAGAGGGACCTGCACATTCCAAAAAATTTATCGCCGAAGTTTATTTAGACAAAAAAATATTAGGGAGCGGTGAAGGGACAACCAAAAAAGAAGCAGAACAAAAAGCCGCTCAAGAAGCGTTATCAAAATTAGCAAAAAGATAACTAGGGTAAGGTTTTTGTATTTGCTACAATTACAAAATAAAATACAAAATAAAAAAAACAAATAAAAAAAAATAACCCCCCCGAGAGAGTCATTATTAAAAGTTATTAAAAAATAAAAGGTATTATTATGTTAAAAAAACTTTATGAAGATGGCTTTTTGCTGATAGAAAAAATATTAATTCAAGAATATCAAAGATTAAATTTAACTTATCAAGAACTGGTTGTTTTAATGTTTTTATTTGATTTTTCTAAAAAAAGAGTTTTTTCTTCTAACGCTTTAGCTAAAAAAACCGGCATTAGTAAAAATGAAGTTGAAAATATTTTAGAAACTTTGCTGTCTAAAGGTTTTTTTGAGCTTTTACAAGAAACAAAAGGAAATAAAATAATTGAAGTTTTTTCCCTTAACCTCACTTTTCAAAAAATAGAACAAATTTATTTAGAAGACTTTTCGAAAGAAAAAGAAGTTTTAGAAAAAACTTTAATTCAAGAAACGATCGATTTCATAGAACAAAATAAAGGCCAAGAATTAGTTTCTTATGAACTAGATGTAATTAAAAATTGGTATCAAAAACAAGAATTTAGCCATAAAGAAATTAAGGAAATTATCGAAGAAGCACTACATTATAAAAAAACTTCAGTTTTTTACATTGATAAATTATTGCATCAAAAAAAAATTATCCAAATAGAACCTGATGAAAAAGATGAAAAAATTTTGCAAAAACTTTTTAAAAAAGTTAAATAAAGAAACTTACAATCATTTAATGCGTTTATACTAAAAAAGAAACAAAACAAGAAAGGTATGATAAACAAAATGAAATTTGTAATTACCAAAAGAAACAAAATTATTATTGGAGTTATTTTTATAATTACTTCTTTGTATTTAGGCTTGGGTTTTTGGATTTCTTTTAAACCTATCGATTGGCTCTCTCCTTATAAAACTTGGGCAAGAAGCTCTGGCAAGAAACTAGTTACCTTAGTTAAAGATTTAGAAAAAAATCAATCAAGCACATCTAAAAAAACCAAAAATAAGATCAAATCCATCGAGAATCAATTAGAAACAATCAAACATCTCGTTATTGAACGTTATAAAAATCAAAAACCTGAAGAAATTAAAGAAATAAAAGAATTACATACTAAATTAAAAACAATAATAGATGAAATTAATAAAAAAGATGAAATTAATGAAACAAATTATAAAAAGATTGAAGACAAGTCATATGAAATAAATTCCAAGATTGAAAGATTAATTTCTTCATTATAATAAATAAAGCTAAATTGAACGTTTATGACAATTTAGCTTTTTTTGATATTTTTTTAGTTGTTTTGATTGGATATTTCAAAAATATTTTTAAATAAAGGATTAAATTTTTAAGGTTCTTTAGAACGTTTATGACAATTTAGATTTTTTGATATTTTTTCCGTTTTTTAATAAAGCTGCCTCAACAAAACTTTTAAATAAAGGATGAGGTTTTAATGGTCTTGATAAAAATTCAGGATGAAATTGAACCGCCATAAACCAAGGATGGTTTTTTAATTCAATTATTTCTGCCAAATTTTTTTCAGGGTTGAAACCAGAAACTAAGAAATCATTATTTTTTTCAAACAAAGAGACATAAGAAGGGTTCATTTCGAAACGATGACGATGTCTTTCATAAATAGTTGTTTGTTGATAAATCGCTTCACTTTTACTATTTTTTTGAAGGCAACAACGATAAGAACCTAATCTTAAAGTCCCCCCTAAATTACTATTTTTTATTTTTTTAGTAATAACTGGATGAGGAGTTTTTTCATCAATTTCAGTAGAGTTAGCGCCATCCAAAAACAATACGTTTCTTGCGTATTCAACAACTGCTAACTGCATTCCAAAACAAATCCCAAAAAAAGGAATCTTTTGTTCACGTGCGTATTGGATAGCCAAAATTTTTCCCTCAATGGCTCTAGGTCCAAAACCATGCGGCACCAAAATGCCATCACAATCATTTAATAAAGTTTTGACATTGGTTGAATTTAATTTTTCAGAATCTATCCATTTAATTTCAATATCAGAATTGTAATAATAAGCAGCATGTTTTAAGGATTCAACGATAGATAAATAAGCATCGTGCAAGATAACGTATTTGCCAACCAAACCAATTACTACTTTTTCTTTTAAGTTTTGAATGCAATTGATTAATGAACGCCAATCTTTTAAATCGATTTGAATATTGTTTGGCAATTGAAAATGATTTAAAATAAAGTGGTCAATCCTTTGTTCAAATAAATTTAAAATAATTTGATATAAAATATCTACATCTAAAGCTTCAAAAATCGCTTGAGGGTTGATATCACACAAAGAAGCTATTTTATTTTTAATTTCTTTGTTGATAGAAATTTCACTTCTTAAAACTAAAATTTGAGGTTGTATTCCCAAAGCTCGTAATTCTTTGACACTATGTTGAGTTGGTTTGGTTTTTATTTCTTGGGCTTTTTTTAAATAAGGAACTAAAGTAGTGTGCAAATACAAAACGTTATGATAACCAACTTCATAACGAAATTGTCTAATAGCTTCCAAAAAAGGTGCCGATTCTATATCACCAACAGTTCCACCAATTTCTACAATTACGATATCAGATTGATGAACTATAGCTGCCTTGATTATTTTTTTTTTAATTTCTTCGGTAATGTGAGGAATTACTTGTACGGTTTTTCCTAAGTATTTTCCTTCTCTTTCTTTGTTGATGACGCTTTGATAAATTTGTCCTGCAGTAATATTAGAACTTTTAGACATATTTTCATCTAAAAATCTTTCATAATGTCCTAAATCAAGATCGGTTTCTGCACCATCGTTGGTGACAAAAACTTCGCCATGTTGGTAAGGACTCATAGTTCCTGGATCAATATTTATATACGGATCTAATTTTTGAATACTAACTTTGAAACCACGATTTTTTAAAATATTTCCAATAGAAGCAGCAGTGATTCCTTTTCCTAAACTCGAAACGACTCCTCCAGTAATAAAAATAAATTTTGATTTTAATTTTTTGTTATTCAAGTGTTTGAGTCCTTTCTTTAGTTTTTTTAATAAGATATTAAAATTAATATTGAAGGTTAAAAAAACAAAAAAATTACCCGCTTATTTTTTTTCCAATTGTTTCACCAATTTTAATTTGGGTTTCATAATTTTTTTTTGTGTTTTCTAAGATGCGTGGGTCAAAAAGAACCGTATTTTTTTTAACTAAAATAACAATAGTAGACCCACCACACTCAAAATAACCTTTTTCTTCACCTTTTTGAAAATTTTTGCAAAGGTGATTTTTGATTTTACCAACCAATAAAGCTCCTACTTCCATTTGGACTATTTTTCCAAAATTTTTAGTTTGTAAAATACTATATTCTCTTGTGTTTTCTTTAAAAACATCAAAATTTTCAAAAGCAATGGGGTTTACAGTATGCAATTTTCCTTTAATTTTTTTAGTTTTATTTACAAAAAATCCTTGATCTACAAAAAGATAACGATGGTAATCTTGAGGTTCTAAGCGAAAAACAAGTAAATATCCGTTTTGATATTCTGTTGCTAATTCTTTGTTTTGCAATAAATCAACTAAACTATAATTAGTGTTTTTAATTTGGTAAAAAAAATTCTCTTTAATTGGATAAATACTTAATTTGCTTTCACAAGGACTTATGAAAGAAAAGATGTTTGTGTCAAAAGATATTTGCTTATATTTTCTAGTAAAAAAATCATTGTAACAACTAAATTCTTGTTTTTCAAAATTTTTTAAAACAATTTGATGTCTTTGGATGATTTTATTTGCATAACTGCATGACCAAGGTGTTTTCCAATACAAAGTAAATAACCAAGAAATAGGCTTTGTGATAAGTATTTTTAAAAGGATTCTTTTAAAAAAGTTTTTGTCTAAGTTAGTGTATAAAAATTTTTGGATGGAAGAAACAGTAGTTGCCTGAATTACCTTTCCTTCTAAATTAACGATTTTCATTAACTACGAGTCCTTAAGATGTGTACTCCAAATAAAATAAATATTTCAACAAGACCAAAAAGACCGAAAATAATAATAGTTTTTTTGTATTTTGGCTTTCGAATTATAATTTTATCACAAAGAAACAAAAAAGTTAAAATCATGATACTTCCTAAATGAATCTTAAACCAAGGATAAGAATCATTTAACTTTGTAAAGAATCCCAAAAGAGGGAAGACAATTGCTGAAGTTGTTACAGGAAAACCAATAAACTTCTTTGAACCTTTGTTGATATCATTTTCAGATAAGGTGTTGTAATAAGCTAATCGAATTAAAACAGCTAAAAGGTATAGTCCCCAAACAGGCCAAATGAAATACTCATGAAAAGGATATTCTTGCTTATTGTTTTTGAAAGCCAAAGAATAATTGATAAAAATTGGCAAAACTCCAAAACTTATTATATCAGCTAAAGAATCAATTTGAACACCATATCTTTTGTCAAAAAGAGTGCGATTTTTTTTGGTTTTACTCACTAAACCATCAAACATATCACAAATCCCTGAAAGCAAAAGAAAAATTAAGGCAGGAATATATTGACCTTGAACAGCAAAAATAATCCCAAAAAAACCACTTAATAAATTAAGATAAGTTAGGTAAGTAGTGTAATTATATAAGCCTAAAAACATATTAAACCTCTTTACTAATTATGTTTTTTGAAATCTTGAAAAGTGTTAAAAAAATAAAAAATAATTTTTTTATTATAAAAAATATTCATAATCATCTGATAAATCTTCAGAATCTTCTTCTTTATCATCTTCATCTAAAACTTCATCATGATCATTATTTTTTAATAATTCATCATCTTTGTTACTTGTATCTTCGTCTTCATCTTCGGGTTTTTCTGAAACAACATCTTCCAAATCTAATTTTTGAAGCTCTGAATCTTCTTCTTGATTATTTTTTGGCTTTTCAAAAAAATCTTTATCCCAATGTTCTTTGTGGTTTTCTTTAATAATTAAATGTTTCTCATCGCAAAAAACAAATTGCCCGGATAAAGTAATATCTAAATAAAGCTGATTGATTTTTTTATAATCTTTTAATTCTTCAATTTGATGTTTTTTTTGTGTTTGTTCTAATAAATCAAAAATATAAATTGGTTTATTTTGTTTTTTAGCTATTTCATAAGCTGTTTCTAAAAGCGATTTGGATTTTTTTGTTTTTTTCATAATTAATTATCACCTTTTTTAATTTTTTAAACTCAATTATCAATCTTTCATAATTGAGATAAATCGCCTGACACTTGGCTCATAATTTCTTTTGAAGCTTTTTCTAATTTTTTTAAAGCAATGTTAAAAGCCAATAAAATGCTTTCTTGCAAATGGGCGATATCGTTGTTTTTTTCAATAATGACATCGATAACTTGTTTAGTTCCTTGCAAAACAATCACAACATCTCCAGCTTTTCCAATAAATTCTTGTAATTCCAATTGTTTTTGTACGTTTTCAATTGTTTCTTGCATTTTTCTTAATTTTTCTAATATATTTGATTGAGTGTCCATTTTTATGCATTAACTCCTATAGTCATTCATTTATTACTTCTACTTTATCTTTACCAAACAAATCATAAGCGAATTGAACAATAAAAGATAGTTCTTCCGCCTTTTCTCTAGTTTTATATAAATCTAGATCCCAATTGCAATTTTCCAAAAAATGTTCGATTAAGTCAGGAGAATTATTTTGTAAAAAAGTTACTAAATCTTTATAATCTTTTTCTAAAAAACAAATATAATCTTTAACAAGACAACTTTTATTATTTAAAATTTTTAAAGCTTTATTTTTAATCTTGTTGTTAACGTCTTTTAACATTTGTTTACAGGCGATTTCGTCTTGGTAAACTAAAATCATTTCTTTTTTTTGACTTAAAGCAGCCATACTTCCTTTATATAAGAGTTGAGCGATATTTTTAGAAGAAAAATTATAATTTGTATTTAACTTGTGCCAAGCGTTAGCGATTTTTTGTCTTTGGCTTTCATTTTTATCGGATAAAATATTTAAAGCAATGTCTGCTAAATTTTTTAAAGAAGAAATTTTAAAATAAGAATTAGAAGCAAAATTAGAAGTAGAAGTATTATTTGTTATCGTTTGTTCTTTTTTTGGATAAATTAATGCTTCTTCTTTTTTTTGGATTGACTTGGAAAAATTATTTAAATCAGGTTTTTTTTCGCTAATTACTTTTGTTTTTTCAATTTCAATTTTAGTTGCATTTGGTTTTAAGATTTTTTCAGTCTCTGATATTGATAAATTTTGATGAGAAGGAGAAAAATAACATATTTGTATAAAAGCAATTTCTAATAAATCTTTTTTTTGACTGCTTTTTTTTAAATTTTGTTGTAATTTTAAAAAAATTTGCAAAATAAAATCAATTTGCAACTCAAGCTCGTAATTATTTATATTTTTTTTGCCTAAATTTTCATTTTGCTCTTTTTCATTTTGTTTTAATTGTTCTAAGAAATAATTTTTTAAGGAATTAATTAAATTGGCAACTAATAAATCAAGGTTTTTCCCTGAATCAACCGCTTTGTTTAGTAATTTTAACGCTTGATTGTAGTTTCTTTCGATAAGGCAACAAAATAAATTTTTTAAAAAACTTCCTGATACAACTCCTTTGATTTCTGCAATATCTTCAGAAGTAATTAAATTATTTTGATAAGAACTTATTTGATCTAATAAACTTAAAGCATTGCGCATGCTTCCTTCAGAATAGTTAGCAATATCTTTGATAGCATCATCAGTAATTACAATTTTTTCTAAATTGGTAATTTTTTTTAATTGTAAAATGATATTTTCAAGGCTTAAATTTTCAAAAGAAAAACTTTGCGCACGGGATAAAATAGTTTCAGGAATTTTGTGCATTTGTGTGGTTATTAAAATAAAGACAACATGTTTTGGTGGCTCTTCTAAAATTTTTAATAAAGCGTTAAAAGCATTGGGAGTTAAAACATGAACTTCATCGATAATATAGACTTTATTTTTTCCAATGTGGGGTTTATATTGGGCCTTGTCTTGGATCTCTCTTATTTCATCAACTCCATTATAAGAAGCTCCGTCAAGTTCCACAATATCGTTGTTTGTTTGCAAAGATCCAAGGCATGACGTGCATTTATTGCAAACGTCTCCTGATTGAGGATATATGCAATTAATAACTTTAGCAAATATTTTGGCTAAAGTTGTTTTTCCAGTTCCTTTGTTTCCGCTGAAAAGATAACAGTGGTTAATTTTTTGATATCTAATAGCATTTTTTAAAGTTTGAATAATAAATTTTTGTCCGACAACGTCTTGAAAAGTTTGAGGTCGATATTTTCTATATAAAACAAGATAAGACACTACCAACTCCTTTTAATCACTTATAAAAAAAATAAAAAAATATAATGATCGAAAAATTTTAATTAAAAAAATCTCTTATATTATTATAACACAATATATTTTTTTTGATTGAACAAAAGATAATTGGGGAAACTTATAGGGATAGATTATTTGCGTTTCGATTGTAGGATTTGTTTTTCTACTTTCTATTACAAACAGCCCCCCTCCAAACCGTACGAGCAAGTTTCCAAGCATACGGCTTTCCATCATTTACCCTTTTTACAGGATTAACCTTGCGGTTAACTGTGTATCTTAATCATTCTCTTCTTTTTGTTTTGGTTTATATCGTTTATTTGTTGGTTTGTTCTCTTGCGATGACAATTCCTACATAAAGCGATTGTTTGTTTATTAAGGATGCTTTGCCAGTTGGAGTTTCTCACCGTTTTTGTGTGGTGGATTTCTAGTGGGATGTTTTCTGTTTGGCAAACTTCACATCTCTCCGCCTTTAAGCGTGATGTTAGTGTTGTTCGTCCTTGGTAGAGATAACGGTTGATAATTACATCGGGATCCCCCTTTGTTTTTCTCATCCTTTTTATCTTTTCCCAGTCCAGTTTGTCCCAGCTATCAACTTTGGTTTTATTCTTGAGGTTGTATTGAATCCCCCAAGTTTTGCCGTTCCTTAATTTTCGCCGAACTTTTGCGATAGATGTTTTCCATTTTCTCGCTAGTGTTTTTAAACAACTGTATTCCGCCAAATAGTATAAATGTGTTAATTGTGCTAGGTTGTTTCCTAGACAAAAGTATCGGATAATGCCGAGCGTTATTGATTTGTAGGTTCGTATTATTTCTAGTGCTTCCCTACTTGCTAGTGTTTCGTCGTGTTTTACTTTCCCGTTTTTGGTCCAACCGTATTCTTTCCCGTAGTCTCTTGTTGTGTCTTTTGGGATTTGGATTTGTACTTGCCCGTTCAGTGAGTTTTTTGTTGTTCTCCTGTTGCGGGTTTTGTTGGTTGGGTTTACCTTTACCATATAAGATAGGAACCTTGTGTCCTTTGGCCTTACGATTCATAAACCATTCATACCAATTTGCCGACATTATTGCATTTATTTTGCCTCCTCTATTTGAATCAGATGGCAAGGGTTCGCCTAAAAAAAGAGTTGTTGGTTTTCAATTAATGCATTCTCAAAAACTTCCTTTATCATCATTTGAATATCCCGATGGCAAGAAAGTCAAGGTGGCAACAGTTTTCCAGATTTGGACTAAAATCAATACTCACCTTCTACTATCCTCAACCCCTAAAACAGCCAACAATTTTGTAAAAATTTATTCTTTATCCGATGGCCTTACCCCATCTTCCATCAGAAATAAAAAAATGTTAAATCTATGTGATGTTTATTTACCCAGCACTTGTTTCAAAGGAATGAAAGCTTACGAATCATTCAACCTCCTTCCCAACAAAAGAGGATATGGAATCAAAATTCTCAAAAACATCTCTGAAATCAAAGCCCTTCTTTTGAATCACGACTGGACTAAAACAGCCTTTTTATCTACCAATAGTGCTTTAAATTTACGCACAAGCTTAATAACGAAAGTAATAACTGAGGCTGGTTATAGTGATTAAACAAACAACTATTGAATAATAATATTTATTTCATTGAATAATTTTTGTCACAAATATGTTGTAATATGTTACAATGGTTTTTGTAATTGGCAAAAACATATGGAGATAATCGATGTCAGAAACACAAAAAATGCAAAAAATAAATAACAAAATAATATTATTACAAAATATGATTTCTCAAATTAAAACCATTGATAAAGAAATTGTTTTTAAATTAGTTAAACGTTTTTTCAAAACTCTCAATTTATCTACCATCCTAAGAACAATCAAAATCAACCGCAGCACTTATTACTATTGGCTAAAAAATCAAGAAAAGAAACGATTACAACGCGAAAAATACCTTTTACAACAAAAACGTATCCAAGCTTTATGTTCTCGTTATCAATATTTTTACGGATATCGTAAAATAACTCATTTATATCAAAAAACTTTCAACGAACAAATCGCCAAAGAAAAAGTGTATCAAATTATGAAAGAAAATAATATTTGCTGCCGTTTAAGAATAAAAAAAGTCAAACGTGCATATAAAAACAACTTAAAACCTAAATTAAGTATAGCACCCAACCTTATCAACCGCGATTTTATTGCAACCAAACCGCTTCAAAAATTATTTACCGACATCACATTTTTCCCAACTCCTGAAGGTTTTGTTTATTTTTCTGCCATCATTGATTCTTTTAACAATCAAATAATCGCCTACCACACCTCAAACCGCCAAGATAAAGAATTAATTTTAAATACAATCAAAAAATTACCCCCACTAAAAGACCCTTGTGTTATTCATTCCGACCGCGGCACGGTTTACCAATCGCTCAAAGTACAAAATAAACTAATTAAAAAAGGCCTTTTAATCAGCATGTCCAGCAAAGCAACCCCACGCGATAACGCCGTGATTGAAAACTTTTTCGGCCAAATGAAAAGTATTTTATTCAACCAACATCCGTTTTTATTTCAACAAGAAGCACACGAAATTAAAAAAATTATCAATCGCTTCCCTTCTTTTTGGAATAAAAGATGGATGTTGGCTAAATTAAATAATTTATCGCCTTTAAAACATTCTCAATCCTTCAGATAATATTTTAATTAATGATAAAATCAACTGCAACCTTTTTTAAAAAGAGGTTGCTTCACTGTACATTTTTTTGAGCAAAAATACCCTTGCAAAAACACAAAACATCAAAAAAACGTGATTATTGTGTAAAAAAATGCACACCCCTTCATTTTCGAGGGGAATTTCGATGCTTTTTTGCCTATATATAGAGTGAAGGGATAAAAACATATCTTTTGAAACGAGCAAAATATTAAAAAACTTATAGACAATTTTTTATTTTAATTATTTGTTTTGTTGATTTGAAGAGATATGAAATTATCTATTATTTTTTAGTTTTAAAGAATATTTTTAAAACAAAAAAATGTCTAAAAAACATCATCTCCCCATATCCATAGAACAAAATTAAATTTGAAAGATAATTATGAAAAACATTGAATTAGAACAAAATACCTTAGCGTGGCACGAACATCGCCGAAAATATATTAACGCCTCAGAAGTGGCAACCATTATGGGTCTCAACCCCTTTGAAACAAAAGAACAATTACTGAAAAGAAAACTTTTTAATCTTAAAATAGAAGATAATCCCGCTATGCAAAGAGGTCGTCTTTTAGAACCTAAAGCACGCTTGTTTTTTAATCAACAAAACCAATTTAATTTTAATCCCAAAGTTTTTGTTAAAGATTTCATGTCAGCTTCTTTAGATGGTTGGGATGATAAAACCCAAAATTTATTAGAAATTAAATGTCCCTTTTCTTTAAAAAATTTCACTTGGAGAGCTTTTTTCCAAGAAGATAAAGTTCCTCTTTTTTATTATGCTCAAATTCAGGCTCAAATATATTGTTCTGAAGCTTGCAAAGCTTATTTTTTTGTTTACCAAAGTGATGATTGCAACAAAGTTAAAGAAATTCAAGAAGATGATGCCTTTATTAAAGATCTTGTTAATCAATGTCGTTTGTTTTTTCAAATGTTTCAAAAAAGCAAACAACTCCAAGAAAAACTCCAAATTGCAATTTAATCACAATTTAATTTTTGTGGTTTTTTCGGACTGCAATAAAAATAATGATTTTTTCTTTTAAAATATAGTTGACAAAAAAAACAAAAAAAGATATAATATATTTAGTCATCTTTGGTTTTTCATTTTTTCTTAAGTTAAATTATTTTCCTTATCAAAATGATTTTTTAATGATGTTTTAAGCTTTATGAGTTGTTTTATTTTGTTTTTTTATTTTTTATTGCTATATTTTCTTATTTAATTTTTTTTAGTTTTGTTTAAAAAGGGATCAAGTGGGTGGCGTTTTTTAATTTTTTAAATCAAACTATGCATAAGTTTTTATAGTTTTAATGAAAAATTAGGTGATTTGTCTATTTTTGTCTTTTCTGAAAATCATAAATCTAATCATCGAAGGGGGTGAGAAATTAATGTCAAAAATTTTTTTGCGAAAAGGGGAAACTATCGACGAAACCTTACGTAGATTCAAACGTGAAGTTGCTAAAAATGGTGTTTTAGCAGAAGCACGTCGCAAAGAACATTATATTAAACCTAGTGTTCAAAGAAAAAATCTTCAAAAAAGCATGCGCGGCAAAAGACGTTAAAAAAAGCTACTTAAAAAAGTTGCTTTTTTCCTTTTTTTAGTCTTTTTTCTTCTTTAATTATTTCAGAATAAGTGATCGTTTTGCAACCAAATCCAAACAAGGAAATAAGTTGATGAAAATCCAAATCCATAATCACACTTCTTTTAAGATTGATTCTTATCAACAATTATTAATTCAATTATTTAGTCAAATCAAAGAAAACAATCAAATGCATCTTGTGTTTGTTACCAAAGAAAAAATCAAACAACTTAATACTTTTTTTCGAAAAAAAAATTTTGTTACAGATGTTTTATCATTTCCCAATGAATTTTCTTTTAATCCTAATTTAAAAGATGATTCTTTAGGAGATGTTTTTATTTGTTTTGAGCAAGCCCAACTCCAAGCACAAAAATTATTACACAGTTTAGAGAGAGAAATTGCGTTCTTGGTGGTTCATGGCTTTTTACACCTCAAAGGTTATCAACATAATAACGAAGAAGAGTTAGAAAAAATGATTCATTTGCAAGAAAAAATTTTAAAAAAAATTAACTTAGAACGAAAAAAATAATCAAAGAGGTTTTATATGAGTTTTAAATCCGGTTTCATTGCTATTGTCGGCCGTCCTAATGTTGGTAAATCAACTCTTTTAAATGTTTTGACTAACCAAAAAATAGCTATTACTAGTGATAAACCCCAAACCACTCGTCATAAAATCGTTGGTATTTGTCATGAATCAGATGCTCAATATATTTTCGTAGATACTCCAGGAATTAATCAATATAAATATTTATTGAATCAAAAAATGAATCAAATTTCTTTTCGAAGTATTAGTGATGTTGATGTTATTTTGTTTGTAACAGATTCTTTTTATCATCCCCAAGAAAAAAATTTATTAGATTTTATTTTTAAAAAAAAGAAACCACTTTTTTTAGTGATTAATAAAATTGATATTTTAAAAAGTAAAAATAAAATTGATGCCATCATTTTAAGCTATTTAAATCATTACCCTTTTATAAATGTGATTCCACTTTCCGCTGTTGAATCCAAAAACATTCCTAAATTAAAATCCTTTCTTTATCAAAACATGCAAAAAGGAGTCCCTTATTATCCTCAAAATATTATTACTGACCAAAAAAAAGAATTTTTAATGTCAGAAATTGTTAGAGAAAAGATTCTTTATTATGTCCATGAAGAAGTTCCTCATGCAGCCACAGTTGTTATCGAAAAGATTAAACCTTTAAACAAAGATTTACTTGAAATCTGGGTTCTTATTTTAGTCGAAAAAAACTCTCAAAAACAAATTTTGATCGGTGCACAAGGCTCTAAATTAAAAGCAATCGGCTCTCATGCCCGTAAAGATTTAAATGCTTATTTCAACATTAAAAGTTATTTGCATTTATGGGTCAAAGTTGTTCCTAATTGGCGCAATCAAAAACAATTATTGAGTGGTTTTGGCTTTTAAATAATTTTCAAAAATTTATCAACTACAATCAATTAACGAAACAAAAATAAATTTATTTAAACATTTAAGACTGACTTTTAAAAATTAAAAACAATCACAAACAATGATTTTTTACTTTTAACTATTTTTTTGATAATCACTGATTAAAATACAAATTCATGTTTTTTTCTCTTTTTATTCAAAGGAAATTAAAAAAGATTGACTCAAAAAAATTATTTTTTAAATACTTAACAAATTATTTAATCTTTTTTTGTTTAGTTTTTGTGTCTCAATTCGTAAGGATTATGAAATTTAAAAAAATAAAAGGATATTTGGAGATGGAATCTTTTGAAAAAATTATTAATTTAGCTAAACAAACTGGTTTTGTTTTTTCTGGTAGTGAAATTTATGGCGGTCTTGCAAATAGTTGGGATTATGGACCCTTAGGCAGTTTATTAAAAAACAATCTTAAAAAAGCGTGGTTGCAAAAGTTTTTTCAAGAACAAAGCCAAAATATTTTATTAGATGGATCTATTTTACTTAATTCTTCTGTTTGGCGTTCATCCGGTCATCTAGATTCTTTTTCTGATCCACTTACAGAAAATAAAGATAACAATAAAAGATTTCGAGCTGATAAATTGATTGAAGAACACCAACCAGGCCTAGACATTAGTTGTTGGACTTATGAACAAATGCAT
Source organism: Candidatus Phytoplasma australiense (assembly GCA_000069925.1). Taxonomy (GTDB): domain Bacteria; phylum Bacillota_I; class Bacilli_A; order Acholeplasmatales; family Acholeplasmataceae; genus Phytoplasma; species Phytoplasma australiense. The sequence continues at coordinate 612,508 of AM422018.1, read as the reverse complement.
CAATATTTAGTTGAAAATAAAGTTTTGGGGACAAGCAATTGGACACCCATCCAACCATTTAATATGCTTTTTCAAACTCATCAAGGAGTTGTTTTGGAAAAATCCAAACCCCTTTATTTAAGACCCGAAACAGCCCAAGGTATTTTTATCCAATTTAAAAATATTTTAAAGACAACTCGCAAAAAAATTCCTTTTGGCGTTTGTCAAGTTGGCAAAGTTTTTCGCAATGAAATCACTCCCGGTAATTTCATTTTTCGTAGTTGTGAATTTGAACAAATGGAATTAGAGTTTTTTTGCGAACCGAACACGCAAAATGAATGGTTTGAATATTGGAAAAATTTTATGTATCAATTTTTAATTACTTTAGGGATGAAAAAAGAAAATTTATCTTTCAAGAATCATCAAAAAGAAGAGTTAAGTCATTATTCTGAAAAAACCACTGATATTTTATTTAAATTTCCTTGGGGCATGGATGAACTTTGGGGAATCGCTTCAAGAACTGATTTTGATTTAAAAAACCACCAAAATCATTCAAAAAAAGACCTTACTTATTTTGATCCAAATACCCAAAAAAGATATTTTCCTTATGTTATTGAACCTTCTTTGGGAGTTGAAAGGTTGTTTTTAGCTCTTTTAATCAATAATTATCATGAAGATTCAGTTAACCAAACGCCCAGACAAGTTTTAACTTTTCACCCTTTTTTGGCACCTTATAAAGTGGCAGTTTTGCCTTTAATTAAAAAAGAACATGCTTCTAAGGCCAAAGAAATCGAAAATTATTTGATGAAATATTTAGATGTTTGTTATGATGATACTCAAAGTATTGGAAAAAGGTATCGCAGACAAGATATGATAGGTACCCCTTTTTGTTTAACAGTTGATCATGAAACTCTGGAAAAAAATACAGTCACTTTAAGAAATCGCGACACTTTAAAACAAGAAACAATGACTTTAGAAGAAGTTAAAAATTATGTTTTATCGCAGGTGACATTAAAATAAAGTTATGCAAAAACAATTAATTCAAGAAATTAATGAAAAAACATCCATTGTTGAATTAGCTCAAGAGTTTGTTCAACTAAAAAAATCTGGAAAGAATTATATGGGGTTATGCCCTTTTCACGATGAAAAAACCCCTTCTTTTTCGGTTTCTCCTGAAAAAAATATTGCAGTTTGCATGTCTTGCAAAAAAGGCGGCAACCCTGTTTTTTTTTATCAAAATATTAAAAATATTTCCTTTCGTGAAGCAGTAGCTCAATTAGGAGCTCGCTTAGGAATCGCTTCTCTATCTTTTGATTCTAAGAAAGATAAACACGCTCATTTATATGAAATTATGAAAGAAGCGACTGAGTTTTTCCAAATTCAGTTAAAACATAATGAAAAAGCTTTGCAATATCTTAAAACAAGGGGATTAGATGAAAAAATAATTACCCATTTTAAATTAGGATATGCTCCCAATTGGTCTTATTTATCGCGTTATTTAACTGAAGAAACAAAATTTGAATATTGCGATTTAAAAGCGTTAAGTTTAGTTAATCAAAATGAACAAACTGGAAAATTTTATGATTTTTTTCAAAATAGATTAATTTTTCCAATTACTAATCTTAACGGTCAAATAATTGCTTTTTCTAGTCGTAGTTTAACCGATCAAATTCCTAAATATTTAAATAGTCCAGAAACAGTTCTTTTTAAGAAAGGTGAAGTTTTATATCAATATTTTGAAAATCAAGCCGAAATAAGAAAAAAAGAAACAATTATTTTGCATGAAGGTTTTTTTGATGTTATATCATCTTTTAAAGTTGGAGTGAAAAATGTTGTTGCCACAATGGGAACCAATTTAACTCAAAATCATTTGAAGCTTTTAAGCAAGTTAGCACAAAAAATAATTATTGCTTATGATGGGGATGCATCAGGAAAAAAATCTGCTTTATCAATTGGAAACACTTTACAACAAAAGAATTTTGATGTTAAAATCCTTGATTTCCCTAATAATTTAGATCCTGATGAATACATTAAAACTGAGGGAGCGGAAAAATATCATCAATTATTAACTAATCATTTAACAGATTTTTTAACTTTACAAATTGATTTAATTTGCAAAAAAATTAGTTGGAATAATAGAAAAAAAATTGAAAAAGAATTAAAAATGTTATTTCAAAACCAAGATTTAGCTACTAAAACGGTTTATCAATCCTATCTTGCTCAAAAATACCAATTATTTATTGATTTCAACGTTCAACAACAAGAACTAATAATTCCAACCTTAATTTCTTCCCAAAATACCATCAATTATAAAAAATTTGATAAAGAAATTCATATTTTAATAGAATTTATTAATAATAGGTCTTTTTTTGAAAAAAATTATCAAATAAATAATGATGCATTAGTTTATTCAGATGTTAACGTTTCTTATTTCATTGAAGAAATTAAAACTTATTATCAAAATAATTTACTTAAAAATTCCATCCCTTGGAATCATTTAGAAAAAAATGACAATGAATCCCTCCATCCATTAATAGAAGAAATCAAAAACCATCATTTTTTTCAAGCCAAAATTTCTTTAGATCAAAATACCTTTGAAAAATATATTCAAGATTTCAAAAATGCCAAAACCATCCAAGAATTAAAAGAGGAAATCAACAAATTAAGAATTAACATAAAAATGCATGAAGACTTAAAAGAAAAAACTCAATATTTATATCAATTAAGTGATTTGCAGAAAAAACTAAAAAAACTTTTAGAAAAAATAAACTAATTTTGAGAGAAAAAATAAAAAATAAAGGTAGGTTAAAAATGGATTTTAAGGAAGCTATTAGAATTTTAAATAATAAAATAGGCCAAAACAAAGAAATAACTTTTCAAACTATTCGCTCTTGCTTTGAGGGGCAAAATTCAGATCTTTTTTATCAACAAATTGAAAATGAATTAAAAAAGCAAGGAGTTAAAGTTGTTTCTTCTTCTAACCAAAATTTTTTATATCAAAATGAATGTCAACCTACTGCAGATACTTTTTTAAAAGATGATTTTGAAGGTGCGCAAGAATTAGAAGAAATTAGCAATCCAAATTTTTCCTCAAATGAAAATGAATACCCAATCGATGAAAAAAATTTGTTAGCTGCTGACTTTCAAGAAACAGAAATTCCTGAACCATCAAATCTTTCTAATGATTTTATCGCAAATGACTCTAAATTAGATGAAGACCTAGATTTAGATTTCGATCCGGATTTAGAAATAGATCCTGAGGATGATAAATTTTCTAAAGAAAATATCACCAAAATTAATTCTGATATTAAAATAGATGATTCTGTGAGAATGTATTTAAAGGAAATTGGTCGTATTCCTTTGCTTTCCAAAGAAGAAGAACAGAAAAAAACCTTTGCAGTTTTTTTAGGAAAAGAAGCAAAAAAAAAATTAACTAAATTCCGCAATCAAGAAATTGATTTATCAGATCAAGAAGTTAAACAATTAGAATCTCAAATTATTCAAGCTAATCAAGCCAAAGATGTTTTAGTAGAATCAAATTATCGTTTGGTAGTTTCGATTGCTAAACGTTATATTGGTCGTGGAGTTTTATTTCTAGATTTGATTCAAGAAGGAAATATGGGATTAATGCGTGCTGTTGACAAATTTGATTATCAAAAAGGGTTGAGACTTTCAACTTATGCCACTTATTGGGTTATCCAAGGTGTCACAAGAGCAATCGCTGATCAAGCAAGAACCATTAGAATACCTGTTCATATTGTTGAAACTATTAATAAAATGTCTCTTTGTACGAGAAAATTAACCCAAGAATTAAAGAAAAAACCTACAATCGAAGAGTTAGCTGAAAAAATGAATATACCTGCTGACAAATTAAGAAGCATTCAATATATTGAAAAAAAACCGATTTCCTTAGAAGTTCCACCAGCTGAAAATAAAGAAGATGAAACCTCTTTGGGTGATTTCATTTCAGACCCTAATGTTTTATCGCCTCATGAATATATGATGAAAGAAGTGACTCAAAAACTTTTAGATGAAGTTTTAGAAAACACTTTAACTGAACGCGAAGAAAAAGTTTTAAAAATGCGTTACGGTTTTCTTGATGGAAAAGTTTATACTTTAGAAGAAATTGGCAATTTGTTCGGTGTTACTAGAGAAAGAATTCGCCAAATTGAATCCAAAGCCTTAAGACGTTTAAGAACCCCAGCTAAACAAAGTAAATTAAAAAGTTTATATCAAAACTAAAAAGAAAAAATGAAACGCATTAACTTTATCGCTTCTTTAACTAAAAATTATAATACCGTCTTAGATATAGGAACTGACCATGGATTTGTTTTAAAAAAAGCTTTTCACGAAGGTTATATCAAAAAAGCAATTGCTTCTGATTTAAGGATAAAACCTTTATTACAATCTCAAAAAACACTTCAAAATTATCCTGTTACTTTTTGTTTGAGCGACGGTTTTCAAAAGATTAATCAAGATTTTGATTTAGCTTTGATTTGTGGAATGGGGACTTATACTATTATCAAAATAATGGAACAAGCCCCTGATAAAAGCAAACATTTTTTATTAGGAACCCAAAGCAAATATCAGCTTTTAAAGCAATGGCTAGAACAAAATAATTATCTTATTTTAGAAGAACATCATTTATTTGATAAATTTCTATATTCCTTTTTAAAGGTAACCGGAAAAAGGTAAACTGTTGTGTTTTTTTGAGATACCTTTTGTTTTTAAATCATCCTTAAGGTTTAATTTTATAGACCTTCAAATTAAAAAATAATTTTAACTGATCAAAAAAACTCCTAATGTTTTTTTAACAGTTCAATTTATCTTGCATTTAGAAAAACTAGATAAGTTTTTTTTAATTAAGGTTTTTTTAATCTAAATAAATTTTTTTTAAATTATTAAAATATTTTTTTAAGCTTTAAAGGAAAAATAAAACAAAAGTTGTCTAAAAAACACAAATTATGTAATGATTTAATAAAAGAAAAAAAATTTTATTAAATTAAAAAGTGAAATAAAAAAATCTCCCAAAATAAAAAACGATTTTTTTAAAACCAAAAAACAATAATTTTTTTATCAGAAATTGACATTTTTTTATATTTATGATAAAATTAAATTAGTTAATTATTAAAATTTAATTGTAAAAAGAGGTGTTAATTTAAAAAATATGGACGTTAGTGATAGTACAAGGATATTCAAGATAGAAAACAAAATATATAATCTAAAAGGCAATCACATGCAGCAAAAGGTTGTTTTTTAAGATGGAGTATTCAATATTGTTATTTATTTTTTTGATTTTATTGAACGCTTTTTTTGCTGCTAGCGAGATATCTTTTATTTCTACTCCTGAAAGTAAAATAGAATTAGATATCAAAAGAGGTTATAAAAAAGCTTCAAGAGTTAAAAAAATTAAAGAAAAGCCAACTACTTTTTTATCTGTTATTCAAATTATGATTCATATCATCACTTTTTTTCAGGGACATATTGTAACATCTAGGTTCTTATCTGGCAATAGCGATTTTAAATATCAAATATCAATAGAGGCGTTAATCATTGCTGCTTCTATTATCTTCGGTGAATTAATCCCTAAAAGATTAGCGATGTGCTCACCTTCTAAAACTGCTTATTTTTTTGCTACTCCGATTTTATTCATGGCCGCTCTTATTAAACCTTTGGTTTGGGCTTTGACTAAAATAAGTGATTTTTTTTTGATGATATTTGGAGTCAATATAAGTAAAAATAGCGTTTCGGTTTCAGAAGATGAACTCCGTTTAATGCTAAACTCATCTTATCGCAAAGGGATAATCGATAAAAATGAAAATAATATGATTCAAAATATTTTTGATTTCGATCACACGTCTATTTCTGAAGTTATGCGACACCGCACTCAAGTGGTTGCTATTAATGATGACATTACTAAAGAAGAAATAATAGATTTTATTAGAAATCAAAAATACACTCGTTTCCCTGTTTATAAAACTAACATTGATAATATTATAGGGGTTGTTCATGTTAAAGATATTTTTAAATGTTTAATGTTTAATCCTTCCAATGAACCCTTTGATATTAAAAATTTAATTAGAGAAACTTATTTTGTTCCCGATTCTAAAAATACTAGTGAGCTTTTTCGCGAAATGCAATCTAGTAAAAATCATATAGCAGTAGTTATTGATGAACACGGAGGAACTGCAGGTATTATTACCTTTGAAGACTTAATCGAAGAAATATTGGGCGAAATTTTTGATGAATATGACAAAGATGAAGAAATAATGATTAAAGAAATATCTCAAGGGGAATATATTGCCAACGGTTTTTCTAACTTAGAAGAAATTGAAGAAATCATTAAAATTGAATTTGATGATGGGGATTGTGATTACGATACTTTGAATGGTTTTTTAATTGGAAAACTCGGCAGATTACCTCAAAAAGATGAAAAAATTAAAATTAATTATAAAGGATATCAATTTGAAGTTTTGCAACTCAAAGATAAAGTTATTTCTAAAATTAAAATTCGCAAAAATATCTTATCCATCGCTACAAATGAATTAAAAGCAAGTAATTAAATTACTTGCTTTTTTTATTTTATTACGTTATATTGATTCATCAAATTATTAAAACTTATTCCTTGGATAAATTTGCTCATAATTTCATGTATCTTGTCAATATTTTGCAATATTTGCTTTTTTTGGTGCAAATTAAAAGGGGTTAAAAGGTATTGATTTAAAGGGATGTTTGAATCATAACCGACCCCAATTTTTAATCTTTTAAATTTATTAGTATTGCAACATTCAATAATATTTCTTAAACCATTATGTCCTGCGTGGCCACCTTGAGGTCTTAATTTAATTTTTCCTTCTGGTAAATAAATATCATCTAGAATAACTAAAATATCTTCTATTTTAATCTGATATGCATCTAAAATTTTTTTAACTACTTTGCCAGATGAATTCATATACATTTGTGGTTTAACTAAAAAAGATATACAGTTATTTAACTGAATTTGATAAAGATGGCCTTGATATGAATTCGGAATCATTTGATGTTTATTATTTTTTAAAAAAGATTCTAAAGCTAAAAAACCTATATTATGATATGTATTTTGAAATTCTTTTCCTGGATTTCCTAAACCAATGATAATTTTTTTCATCATTTTTTCCCTTTTTTTATGTTCTCATTTGTTAGATAAAAAATAGTTATCCAAATTTTTTAAATTTAATAAAAAAATAAAACTTGTTGCAACTTTAAATATTTTTTGAAGTATTATATATTCTTTTTTTCGCTTTCTTATGATGTTTCTTGGATTGTTTTTTCATTTTCATTTTTTCATATAAATAACAATTAAAAATAAACTAAAAAAATATTTTAAAAAAATTACTTAAAAATTAATTAATTATATGTATTATAAAAATTATAATTGAAAAAAAGAAAGAGCTTTTTAAAGCCCTTTTTTTATATAAAAAATTATTTTTTTAAATCAATTTAAATAATCACTAGAAAAAATAAGTGGCAATGGTAATTTGTAATTTTTAAATTATGATTCATAAAAAAATGTTTTATGAAATATTATAAAAAACTTGGTAATTATAATAATTTAATATTCTTATTTTTTCGCGTTTAAAAATAAAAAAACAAAAAAATTAACTAATCGCAATTAAATTGAATAATTATAAAAATTAAAAAAATAACTCCCCAAAAATATAAAAGTAACAAATTAACAAAAAATAAAAGAATTTAAAAAAAGAAAAAATCATAAATAATAAATTATCATTTGTTAAAAAAATTAATGCAGGAGTTTGAAAAAATAAAAAATTTTTAAAAAATTACTTCTTGATATCTTTTAAAATATTTTCTATATGACGTCCATAAGATAAAGATTTATCATATTTAAAAATTAAATCAGGTATTTTTCTAAAATTTTTAATTTTTTTAGCTAATTCCATCCTAATAACAACTTTATTTTCTTCAATTGCGTTAGAAGCTAATTTTAAAATATCAGGAGAATCGCTTAAAATAGTGTAATAAACATTAGCAAAAGATAAATCTTTTGTTACTTGAACATCTGTTAAATTAATATAACCTATTTGTTCGTCTTGAATAATTGTATTAATTAAAACTAACTCTTTTTTAATAGCGCTTGCCATTCTTTCAGCTGTTGTTGCAGTCATTTTCAATTCTCCATTTTGTCTAATTTAGATGTTTCTATTATATCATTAATTATAAAATCATTAAAATTATCAAGCAAAATACCACATTCATAACCTTGTTTAGAAGATTTAATGTTTTCTTTTAAACGTTTTAAGGAGTTAATTTTGCCTTTAAAGATAACTTCGCCATCTCGGATTACTTTAGCAAAATCATTATTGTTAACAATTCCTTGAGTGACATAACAACCAGCAATATTGCCAATCTTACTAATATGAAAGATTTTTCTTACTTCTGCTTGTCCGGTAAAAACTTCTTCAAAAACAGGTTTAACCATTTGTTTTAATCTTTTTTCAATATCTTCAATAATACGATAAATAATATTATGAACAACGATTTGAATTTTTTGCTTTTGAGCTAATTTTAAAATAGAAGATGAAGGTTTAACGTTAAAACCGATTAAAAGGGATTGCGAGGATTCAGCTAAAATAACATCTTTTTCAGTAACAGTTCCAACGGAAGTGCGTAAAAGATTAACTTTCAAGTCAGAAACATTAATTTTTTCAATCATCCCGCAAATAGCTTCTAAACTGCCTTGAGTATCTGTTTTTAAAATAATGTTAAGTTCTTTAGGTTTTTCTTCTTCAAGGTTTTGTAAAATATTTTCTAAGTCTAGCGATGGTAAAGCTTTAGATAAGTTTTCTTGTTGCTCGGATTTTGCTTCTAAAATAATTTTTCGAGCTTCTTTTTCGTTAGCAACAACGTAGAAAAGGTCGCCTGCTTTAGGAACGTCTTTTAGCCCTGCAACTCTGACGGGTTGAGAAGGCAAAACTTTTTTTAATGGCTTTTTGTTTTCATCTTCCATAAAACGAATTTTGCCATAAGTATGACCCACAACTACCACATCGCTTATTTTTAAATTGCCGTAATTAACCATAAAAGTGGCAACAGGTCCTAAAGACTTATCTAGACTAGCCTCAAGAACTGCTCCTTGGCCTTTTTTTTGCAAATCTGCTTTTAGATCTTGAATTTCACTTAAAAGCAAAATGGTTTCTAATAATTTATCAAGTCCTTCTTTTTTGAGGGCTGAAATAGGTATATAAGGGGTTTGCCCGCCCCATTCTTCAGGCAATAAATCAAAACTAGACAACTCTGTCATAATTTGCTTACTATTATTATTGGGTTTATCTGATTTATTGAGAGCAACAATAATAGGTATTTGGGCTTTTTTGGCGTGTTTCAAAGCTTCAATCGTTTGAGGTTTTACACAATCATCAACGGCAACAACTAAAATACAAATATTTGTTATTTGAGCTCCTCTAGCTCTCATTTTACCAAAAGCTTCATGACCTGGGGTATCAATGAAAGTTATTTTATTATTTTGATAATCCACCTGATATGCGCCAATGTGTTGAGTGATTCCTCCAAATTCTTGATCAACAACGCGAGTTTTGCGAATTGCATCTAATAAAGTGGTTTTTCCATGATCAACATGGCCCATAATTACTACGATTGGAGGTATTTTTTCTAAATTGGTTTTTGTTTCTTTTGTTCTAGATTCTTTTTTAACTACAGGATTTTTTTCTTTATGTTCTTGATTTTTTGATACATTATTTTCTTCGGGTTTTTCTAAAAATTCTACGTTACAAGTATTGGCCAAAATTTTAATTGTTTCTTTATTTAAAGTTTGATTAACGTCTGTTTTAATTCCTAATTGCAATAATTTTTGAATTAAAGAAGCACTAGAAACCTCAAAAGATTGAGCTATTTGAAAAACTTTATCTTGAGGGTTGAAAAAATAAGTCTTATGAACCATTTTTTTGGAATTTTTTTGAGGATCTAATTGTTCTTTATTTTTATCAACTTCCAGTTTATTTTTATTTTTATCAGGGGTCATTTAATCCCTCCTTTTTTATTTACATGAAAAATATTAATTATTTAATTATTTAAATTATCAGCTTCTTTTTTTAAGTTATTTTTTGATAAAACAAATTTTAAAAGAGATTGATAAATTTCTAAGGGAACAAAAGTTTTTAGCTTTTTATCTAAAAGTTTCTTTTTTTGAACCAATTTAACATATTCTAATTTGAGACTTAAATAAACTCCTCTTCCTTGAAGTTTTCGATCATAATCAATTGCTACTTGACCTAATTTATTCACGTTAATTCTAATCATTTGAAGAGGGTTTTTACTTTTCTTAGTTACTATACAAGTTCTTAAAATATTCATTTCTTAATTATATTATTCCTTCTTTTTTAGCGTGGGATAAGGTTTTGATATCAATGTTCCATTTGGTAACTTCAGCAGCTAATTTGACATTTTTACCCAATTTTCCGATAGCTAAAGAAAATTGATCATCAGGGATAATTGCCAAAGCATGCTTATTTCTGTCATTTTTAATAATAACATCAATGCATTGAGCAGGCCTTAAAGCGTTACTAATCAATTCTTTTTCGTCTTCGCTCCAACGAAACAAATCAATTTTTTCACCTTTTAAAATTTTAATAATATTCCTAATGCGATCACTGTTTTCTCCAATGCAAGAACCAATGGGATCAACTTGGGGGTCATAAGAAACTAATCCAATTTTTGTTCGTTCGCCTGAAATACGTGCAATTGTCATAATTTTTACAATCCCTTCTTGTATTTCAGGAATATTTTCTTCAAAAACTTTAACTACAAGTCCTACATGATTATGACTCACAAAAATTTTAGGCCATTTACTCGTTTTTCTGACTTCTAACAAAAAAACTTGAATTCTTTCACCAATATGTGGCAAATTATTACCAGAAGTTTCTTTTTTCAGCAATAAAGTAGCAATTTCTTTTTCTAACTCTAAATTATAAAATTTTTCGTTTTCAGAAATAACTTTAGCACTAATTAACTTACCTTCCTGTTGTTTAAAAAATTGATAAACACTTTCTCTTTTTCTTTTGGTTAATTCTTCATTAAACTGGTTTTTAAATTCTTTAATGGCGTATAAATTAAAATCTTTAGGATTGACTTTTATTTCAAGGACTTGGCCCACTTTTGCATGTAGTTTAATTTTTTGCGCTTCTTCTAAACTAATAGGAGTCCATTCTTTTAAATTAATAGTATTTGCATTAGTTTCATCAACAACTATAAATTGTTTATATAAAAGAACTTCGTTTTTGTTTTCTTTTAAATGAACACGACAACTTTTAACTCGGTTATTTTTTTTACAACCAGCAATTAAACCTTTAGTAAAAGCCTCAACAACTTCTTCTTTGGGTAAATCCCTTTCTTGTGATATCTTATCTAAAAATTTAAAAAATCCCTTACTAATCAAAACAAGTTTCTCCTTTTGTGATTTTTAAAATAAAACCAAATTCTATAAAAATTAAAAAATAGAAACTAAAAAACGTTATTCCTATATTTTTATTCCTCAAAAATAAAGCAATCTATAATATTATTATATCACGCAAAAGAAAAAAAGTATATTTTTTTAACACTTTTGTAATATCTTTTAATTAATATCTTCAAAAGTAAGGTGAGGGAAGTTATGATTTTTATTTTTAGCTTGCAAATTTTTTAAAATTTCTACCATAACCCAAGTATCTTGCATACAATATTTTTCTAAGGCTTGATATTTTAATTGGAATTCGCTTGGTTTCATAAAAGGAAATTGAAGATAAGTTATAAATGCCTCAACGCCGTTTTGAATCATTAAATTATCGTAAGTAAGGTTAGAAAATAAAGGAGCGATTTTTTTAATAGAAAAAGATCCTTGCATTTTTTCATGATAAAAGTTAATTCCTTGAGCTTGGTTTTTATCAAGCCCCAAACTTTGGTAAAACTCCTTGCTACCTTTTAAAAGATCTTTGAGATCAAATATTCTTGAAATTAAATTATTTATTTGTGTTTTGTATTCAGGAAAAAATAAAGCTAATTCCTTTAAACGACTTATTTCAAAAGTTTTGTGATAAACAATAATAGAACCACCATCATCTTTAATGGCATTGAGTAAATGGATGAGCATTTTTTTTCTATTATCTTGATGGTTGGAGGCTAGAAAAGAAATGTGGTCCTTTTCTGGATGGCATAAACCGGGTATTTTTTCAATATGTAAAGAAAATTGAAAAAGAGATTGACTATAAGGATTTTCACCTAAAAACCTCGGAAAAGGACAAGGAAAAGATTCAAAATCTAAATAATAAAGAGGATATTTTAATTGTTGCAAACCTAAATTGATTTTTTCAAATTGATAATAAGGAAGCTTAGTTTCGATAGTTTTATATTGAATTCGATTGTTAAACCGATGGAGCCATTCAAACGGCAAACTAAGAGCTTGGTAATATTTTTTTTCTACCAAATCTTTTGTTTTTTGTCCTGAAAAACCTAAATGATTATAAAAATAATTAAAAATACTATTTTTATTGGGGATTGATTCTAAAAAAGTAAATATTTTTTGAGGTAAAAAATGGTCTTGGGAAATATTTTTTTTCATTGCTAAATGGTTTATCAAAAGGTTTTTGTCTTGCTGTAATTTTTCTTGCCCTTGACGAGTTATTTCTGTTAAATCAATTAAAGTAATTAAATTAGGGTCCATAAAAGCATCTTCAATATTATTTAAAACATAATCAGCATTCAAAACCACTAAATAATATTTTCTCGGTTTCTGCTTTTGTTTTTCATTCAGGCTATTTTCAATCACTAATCTTTGATAAGTTAAGTCATATATGTATTTTCCAATGGGATCTAAAGGATCGATGAGTTTTTGGATTTTTTCTTGGTAAATTTGGGCCAAATCATTAAAAAGGAACATATTAGAGTTTTCTTTTTTAAAAATAAAAGTTGATTCTTTTGTTTTATGCCTAAATTTTAATTGTAAAAATTTGCGGCTCGTGGTTGCTTTAGTTTCAAAAATACGAATGTTTTTTTCATCTTCTTGATAACCATCTAAAAAACAATAAAATTGTTGGTTTGCTTCAGTCATTTGGAATTTTTTTTGTTTGTAAGTATCTAAAGAATAAACAACATCACCTGAAAAATGTTTTTGTAAATATCTTCCTGCAATTATTTCTAATTTGCGATAGTAAGGATTCATTGCCTCTAAATGTTTTTGATCTAAATTAGAAATTGATTCATTATCTAATTCTGTTTTTAAAAAACTGATCTTTTTATTATAAGTTTCTTCATCCATCAATTCGCGCAATTCATGACCAAATTCATTTAAAAATTGTTTTTTATTTTGATATAAATAGTTATAATTAACATATTTTAATACTTTGAGAAACTTAATAAAACGAGTTTTAGAAATATTCATATGATATCCTTGCTTTTCAAAAACATTTTTAGTTTTTAGCAATTTTTAATTATTAAAACAAAAATAGGTGTCAATCATTTTATGTTTTTGATTTGTTATTTGGATTTGTAATGATTTTTTTAAAATTTAAGGTTAATTATTGTAAAAAAATTTATTCATTTTACAAATCTTTTTATTTTTTAAAAAAAGCGATAATAAAGAAATTAAAGATAAGAAAATTGTAATTAAAAAAATTATTTTCAAGTTTATTTCATTAGGTTCTAAAAATTTATATGGAGATTTATTAAATATCAAAATAACCATTCCATATAAAAAACAATGAATTAAAGAAATATAAAAATGTTTTAATTTTAAAGTGGTTTTGTCTAAAAAAAAGTAGTAATAAATAAAAATTAGAGGCAAAAAAATATGTTCTAAATTAGCAACTAAAATTGCAAAAAAATTTCTTTGATAATAAAGTTTCGGATTTTCTATTTTGAAATTATAACTTAAAAGTAATAAACAATCTATTAAAATAATAAAACTTAAATATTTTTGTATCTTATTGTTTATATTAAAGAATAAAAACAAAAAATAAATATTGATTAACAAAACAGTTTGACGAGCAAATAAATATAATGAAATAAAAGGTTTATGAAATCCTTTAATTAAACCTAAAATTAAAATTATTGAATTAATTATTAAAAATATTTTTTTGATTTTTATGTTCATCAGTTTATCTTCCTTTTTAAAGGTGGTGGTATTAAACTTAATGTTTCGGTTATATAATGTTTATATTTTCTACTAAAGAAATCTTCGCATTCAACCTTCATACCATCAATATAAAAACGCTCATCTAAAAATCCTTTGGTGAAATTGTATCATAAATAATTACTTATCTTCTTTGAAAAGTTTTTTAGAATATTTCCCTAATAAAGCTTTTTAAATTATTACCCAGATAAGATAATTACTTAGTTTTAATATTACTTGATTTTTCCATTGTTAGATACTTTGAAGATATTCATCAAGACAAGCTTTTTATTATAAATAAAAGCACCCATTTAAAAGTATTTTTTGTGGTTTTTGTCTCATAATGATAATTATTTTTTGGATTAAAGACGCAAAATTATAAAGATTGCGTTATTGTTTTTGGTCAAGAATTACTTTGCAAGCTTCTAAGCATTTGGATATTAGTATTTGTTGTTTCTTCCAGGATGTAGTTGAGTACTTTTGTTGCGGGGCAGGGATTTTTCAATATTTATGACACTGGGATGTTAGGTTTTTTAAGCGAACTTCAAAATTTTAATTATTCTTTAAAATCTAAAATTAATTAGATATTTCCATATCTTTTCAAAATAAAAAAATCATCTTCAGATTTTTTCTCATTTTTTCCAAAAAAAACTACTTAATAAATTAAAAAAATGCCAAACAGGCATATTTGTTGCAAATAAATACTAACGATAGATGAAAACACGATAAAAAATAACAAAAAACACTGTTTTAGAGAGAAAAACATAAAAAAACCGCAAACATTAAAATACAAAAAAATGTAAAAAAAGTTTGTTTGTTGTTTTTTTGGTGGAAAAATATACCTCTTAATTTAGAAAAACATAAAAAATTAAATTAAGTTTTTAATAAAATTCCAGAGTTTTTTTAATTTGAATAAATCTGAATTTATTGCAATCTTTTTAATTTTAAAAGAAAAAACCAAAACAAAAGTTTGTCTAAACTTTGAAAACAGTTAATGGTGCGATAATTTTAATAATTGATTTTTTTTAAATTTTTTTGAATGGATAATTGAGCTGCTTTTTCTTTTAAACTATTTCTTTTGTCATATTTTTTTTTACCTTTAGCTAAAACAATTTCTACTTTAACTAAATTTTTTTCAAAATAGACTTTTAAAGGAATAACTGAAAAACCTTGGGTTTTAATTTTGTTTTGAATTTGAATAATTTCTTGCTTTCGTAATAAAAGTTTTTTAGTTCTATTTTCATCATACTGCATACAACAACTAAATGGGTATTTTAAAATAGACAAGTTAACTATAAAAATTTCGTTATTTTTAATATAAGCATAAGAGTTATTTAGGCTTATTTTACCTAATCTAATTGATTTTACTTCGTTGCCTAAAAGTTTTATGCCTGCATGATATTTTTTCTTTTCTAAAAAAAAATCAAAAACTGCTTTTTTATTGGTTGCTATTGTTTTCATAATTATAAAACATACTTTCTTACAATAATTGAAAAGAGAGATTAAGAAAAAACAACCAAAAAATTGGTTCTTCAACACGAATGAGTTTGAAATTTTAAAATCTTAAACAAAAAACCAAAATATTTAACTCTTTCTTCTTCATAATAATTAATCTTTTTTTAATTTTCTATAAGCGATAATGCTTTTTTCAATTGCTTGATAAGCTTCGTTTTTGCCTTGAATTCCTTCTATAATCACACTTTTTTTCTCTAAAGCTTTATAATTAAGAAAAAAATGCTTTATTTCTGACAACAATGAAACAGAAATATCTGATAAATCATGAAAATTTTTAAAAGCAGCATCCGACACAGGAACGGCAATAATTTTTTCATCCAATTCATTATCATCAATCATCTTAATCACTGCTAAAGGACGGCATTTTACTAGAGTCAAAGGAGCTAAATTTTCTTGAGCCAAAACTAATACATCCATCGGATCATTATCTTGACAATGAGTCAAAGGAATAAAGCCATAATTAACAGGATAACGAAAAGAAGTTGTCAAAAAACGGTCTAATATCAACATCCCTGTTTCTTTATCGATTTCGTATTTTTTTTTGCTTCCTTGGGGAATTTCAATCACTGCTATAAATTCTTCCTTAGTGATTCTTTTAGGTTTAATGTCATGTAATATATTCATTTTTAAAACCTTTCTTTCTTTAGTTTAATTTTTTCTAAATGAATCAAAGACCAAATGATTTTTTAGTTGATTATCTTGAAATTTAATTGAAGCGACTATAAAAATAATTTGAGCTTTGTGATTTTTAGCATCATAGTTGTCTTTTTTTCAATAAAAAAGAGTTTAAAAGAAATTTGTTAAAAAAATATAAAAAAATTTAAAATAATAATCAATCCAAGATTGCAAAAAAAGTTAATTTTATTTATCTTTATTAATTTATTAAAATTTTTTCATCCATAATTTTTTTCTTTTTTTAATAGCATTTTTTATTAAATCGTTTTGGAAATTCTTTTTTTATGCAGTTTTTGTTCATGATTTTTTTATTTTGTTGTATTTTGCATAAGTTTTGTGTTTTTCAAAATTATTTTTTGTTTGGGATGTTTTTGACAAAAATTATCAATCGCTTCTTTAACATTATAAAAACCAAAGTCCAAAAGATTAAAATCTAAATTTTCTTCAATTTGTAAAGTAACTGTTTGTTCTAAAGTAGTCTTTAATAAATGTTGATAATCAAAATAATTTTCTTCTTTTTCGGATATTTTTGTTTTTGGCTTGGTAACAGGTCTTGAAGGAAGATAAACAGTGCAGCAATCTTGAAAAGGTCGAATTGAAATATCAAAGGTTTCAATGTTTTTAGCAATCTCAATAATTTGGTTTTTGTCCATCATTGCTAAAGGTCTTAAAATATTGATATTAGTAATGCAAGAAGTCGTTTGCATGCTTTCCAAAGTTTGACTAGCCACTTGTCCTACCGATTCTCCATTAATTAAACATAAATGGTGGTTAGTTTTTGCTATTTGATCACCCAAACGATACATCATTCGGCGCATAACGTTAATAATATAAGCATCTGAAACTTTTTGATGAATAGTTTCTTGTAAAGTCCTAAAAGGAATTAAATGTAATTTAACCTGACCGTTAGCAGAATAACGACTTAAAATCTTTGCTAAATCAATTACTTTTTGGACTGATTCTAAAGGCGTTAGCGGACTTGCTTCAAAATGTAACAACTCAATCGCAATCCCTTTTTTCATCGCTAAATAAGCTGCTACTGGCGAGTCAATTCCTCCACTTAAAAAAACAAGCCCTTTTCCAGAAGAAAAATTGGGGAACCCTCCCAAAGCTTTCTTTTGGTCGTTTTGACAATAAAGATAAATTTTTTCTTTTTTGACTTCAATGTTTAAAATTACTTCAGGTTTTTTAACATCTACTTTCAATAAACCTTGTAAGGATTGTAGAATTAAAGGGGCAACTTTTTGAGTTAATTCTAGACTAGTTAAAAAAAAACTTTTATCTTTCCTTATTGTTTCAATTTTAAATAAAACTGGTTTTTTGATTTTTTCTTTTAACATCAAAGAAGCTTTGGAAACGATATCATCAATATTTTTTTCGGCTTGTTGAACAATCACAAAAGAAGCAATTCCGGAAACATAAGATAATCTTTTCAAAACTTCCTTTTCTAAATGACAACAATAATCTAGATAAGCGTAATCATGTTGAACTTGTAAATTAATATTGGCTAAATTTTTTAACTTGTTTTGCAAAAGCTCTTTTAATTTTTGAATAAAATATTTTTTATTTTTTCCTTTTAAAAAAAGTTCACCAAAACGGATTAAAATTCTTTTTTGCTCCATAAATATTACCTCAAATCAGTATTTTAGTTTAGATTAAATAAATAATAATTTTATTTTTGAAGATGATTTTTGGAGATTTTTGAAAAAACCAAAAAAAATATTAAAAAATACTTTTCACACTTTCATTATAACATTTCCATTATAATATTTTAATAATAACTTTTTTAAATAAAATATTATGAAGCAAAAACAAAGATAAATGCAGTTGTTTTGATTTGAAATTATTAAAATTATTTGCGGTTGATGGGTAGATGTATCCCTTGCAAAATTAGGAGTTGAATAAAATAAAAAGGTATTTGTCTAAATTAATTGCAAACGTTTTTTTATTTAGATAAAAACCTAAGAAAAGAGAAAAATAGATGTTTTTAAAAACATATTAACATTAAAAAAACAAAATGAGGGTTGTTTCTGGGATTATGAATTGAAAAATAACTATCAACACTCCGTTATAATTATTTTTTAAAATTTCCCAAATAAAAAAACTGTATTATTTCTAAATATCAAATCCAATTATGTAGCAAAAAGGCATTAAAGTCGCTAAACAAAGCAGTCTTTAAAAATGTTTGTGTTTTAAATATTTTTTGATTTAAGAAATATTTTTAAAACTCACAAAATAAATTAATTAAGTTAAAAATAAGCCAAAAAAACTAACAATTACCTAATTTTTTCATAATTTATTGAATTTTCAAAAACATTTATAAAATTTTTACATCAACTATATAAGTACAAAAAAGACAATAAAGATATCTACAAAATAAAAAGAAAAAAAGATTCTACTTTATTTTATCATTTTGCTTGAAAAAATGTACATTAAAAAAACCTCTTTTTTTGTAATGGTGGTTTTTTTGGATTTAAAAAAGTCCCACGCAACTTGGGGGATTATTTATTTCTTTTTTTGTACTTATTTTATTTAATATGGTTTGTTAATTTAATATGGTTTGTTAATTGGATTATTTTTTTGGTGATAAAAAATTATAATAAAAAACTATTTATATTTGGATTTTAAAGAATATTTTTTTAAAACAAAAAGTCTTAAAAACGTAACAGCGCATGACTTAAAGCCCTTAAACTTATAAGGGCTTTTTTTGACTAAAAAACTGATTTTAATACTTTTTTGCTTGACAACAAAACTAAAGATTGTTATAATATAAGTGAAATTTATGAGTAATAATTTTTTTAAAAAATATTTAGCAGTTATTGTTGTCATTTTTCTTTTTGGGATTGTAATTATCATCAGTATTTATCAAAGATTTAATTCCTTTCAAAACCTCAAAAAACCTTTACCTTCTTTAGAATCGCCTTCAAACCCAAAATCAATTGCATTTAAAGATAAAAAAACAACTCCAAAACCATCATCCCTTGAAAAACAAAAACTAATTGAACCTAAAATTAAAACAACTGCTGCTAGATTAGAAAAAATTAAAACTTATCTTTGTGCTAATTTACCCTCCTCTTCTTTATTACCTTCTGATTTATCCGAAAGAGAACGAACAGAAATTGATTGCATTCAAAACAGTTTGGTCTCATTTTCAAAAACTGCTGAAGAAAGAAGAAATAAAATTAATGAACACCGAAATACATTCAATGAAATTCGTGCCCAAATTAATTCTGTTAAATCTCAAATAGAATACAAATACCACCAAAAACAACAATTAAAGGAACGCATAAAAATCAACTCCCAAGAAAAAAATTCCAAAGAAGAAGCCCTCCAAAAAGCAAATATTGCTGAAAGAAAAAAAATACAAAATGAAATTGATAAACTTGCAGAAGAAAGAACCCAACTAGATGGCGAATTCGAAGGTATTGAAAATCAACTTAAAAACCTTAAAGCAGACCGAAAAAAGTATCAAGAAAGATTAAATAGTTCCTCCCAACAACAAGCAATTTTTGAAAAACGATCTGCATTTTTAGAAGCAAACGAAAAATCTGCAAAAGAAGATATTATATCAAAATCTCTTAACTCCATTTACGAAATTATTCCAACTGAGGAATAAAAAATAATCCATCAAAAATCTGTTTTATTTTCTTAATTTTTCCTCTAAATAATAAAAAATCTAAACTAGTGAACGAGTTGTTTGAAAAAAATACCTTTTTTTGTTCAAAAACCCTCTTTTTCATGACTATATTTGTTGTCACAAATCAAAAAAATTAAAGCCAGATAAAAAATTATTTTATCTTGATTTAAATAACCAAAAATAAAAAAAGAAAATTTTTTAAATTTATCTTTGTTTTTTACTTTCATTTTTGATATAATTTTAATTAGAGTTATTGATGTTGAATTGATAATTAGATTGTTATTTTTTCATAAAAAAAGGAGATTAGAATCAAAATGGCAAATATTAAGCAGCAAAAAAAACGCAACAAAACTAATGAAAAACGTCGTCTTAGAAACATTTCTTTTAAATCGGCGACAAAAACAATTGTTAAACAAGTTAAAATAGCAGTTGAACAAGCTGATAAAGCAAAAGCATTAGCAAATTTATCCCTCGCTTATCAAAAGTTAGATAAAGGAGCTAGTAAAAAGATATATCACGCTAATTTTGTAAACCGCAACAAAGCCAATTTACAAAAATTAGTTAATACTATTTTAAGTTAATTAAAAATAAATAAAGAAAAAGGAATAGTTAAAATGGCCGCGAAAAAACCAACCAAATTTACAAAAAATAAAAATAATGTAGTTAAAAAAACTCATTCCAAGAAAGCAGCTTACAAACCTAACAAAAATATTAAAAGCAAAAAAACTAAAAGCCTTGTTTTGCTTTATAATTTGATTTCTGTTGAAGTTTTTGCATGCATGGCCTTGATTACTTTTGGAATATATCAAAATAAATTATGGTAAAATTTCAAAATATATTTTTTTGATTTATGAAGGATATGAAATGTTTAAAGAATTTTTTATTTTTTTGGTAAGTTTTGTTCTTGGAGTTATTTTAGGAACTTATTTATATTGTAAGGGATCAGAGTTTGATAAATTTTTTAACCTAAGAAAAGATAATGAACTTAATTTTTTAGAAAAAACATCTAAACAATGGCATAAACAATTTGATGAAAATTACAATAAGTTTAAAAATTGGTTGGATGCAAATAATAAAAATAACAAAAATTAATTTTTATTGTCGATTTAAGTTGTAATTAAAAAATTTATTTGTTTTCTCAAATTACAAAAAAGCTTCTCTTAAAAATACTTTTTCAAAAAAATAAAACAAGATTAATAGGTATTATATGTTAGATCTTAATTATGTAGTTAAAAACTTATCACATGTTTTGACCAAATTAGAAACAAGAAATCACCCCTTAGATGATTTGAAAAAACTTCCTCTTTTATCTTCTCAAAGAAAAGAGTTGTTGTTAAAAATTCAAAAATTAAGACAACAAAAAAATAAAACAGCTCAAATAAATGCAACTCAACCACAAAACCTTTTAAAGAAGGATAATGATAAGTCTTTAACTCGTCATTTAGAGGAACAATTGAAAACAGTTGAAACTGCTATTTATGATATTTTAAGCAACACTCCTAATTTACCACACGATTCTTTGCCAATTGGAAAAGATGAACAGGCCAATCAAGAAATAAGCCGTCATGGTGTAATTCCTCAGTTTGATTTTCCTGTCAAAGACCATGTTGCTTTAGCGAAAAAACTTGATATTTTAGATTTTGAAAAGGCTGCAAAAATTACTGGTAGTCGTTTTGTTGTTTGCAAAGGATTGGGTGCTCGTTTAGAAAGAGCTTTAATCCAATTCATGATGGATTTGCATAGTACAAAAGGTTATCAAGAAATCATCCCTCCTTATATTATCAATGAAAAATCGATGTTTGCAACTGGTCAGTTGCCTAAATTTGAAGCAGAAGTTTTTAAAATATCGCACCATAAAAATAATTGGTATCTTAATCCAACAGCTGAAGTCCCTACTATTAATTTACATCGTGATGAATTTTTTCCACGCAACGCTTTACCATTAAAATATGTTGCTTACACAACTTCATTCCGCCAAGAAGCCGGTTCTGCAGGTTCTTATTCAAGAGGTATTTTTAGACAACATCAATTCAATAAAGTTGAATTAATCCAATTTTGTCATCCCCAAAATTCCTATTCTTTATTGGATCAAATGTTGCAAGATTCGTGCGCTGTTTTGGATTTGTTAAAACTTCCATATAGAGTGATTGTTTTGTCAACAGGAGATTTAGGTTTTGGGATGTCTAAAACTTATGATATAGAGGTTTTTATCCCAAGTTCTAATTGTTATCGCGAAATTGCCTCCATTAGTAATTCTGAGAGTTTCCAATCTAGACGTGCTAATATTAAGTTCCATAATCCGAACAATAACAAAAAAGAATACCTTCATATTTTAAATGGTTCTGGTTTAGCTATTGGAAGGACTGTGATTGCTATTTTAGAAAATTACCAAAATTCCGATGGCACTATTCGCGTTCCTGAAGTTTTAATTCCTTTTTTAGGAACAGATATTATTAAGCGTTAAGTCAAATCCACATAGATTTGATTTTTTTATTTTTCAATATATAAATTTATATTCTTCAAACACCTTTATATAATTAATTTTTAAACAACTTTAAAACCATTTTATCTTTTATTTTTAACATTTTGGATATATTTATATTTTTTTAATAAATAATATATTCAAATTATTTTATTTTTATTCTAAGTATCTTTTGTTTTTAACATTTTAGAAGATATTTTATCTTTTTTTAATCCTTTACCATTTTTATATTTATATTTTCAGAAATAAATTAATGCTTCACATTTATTTTTTTATATACTTTAAACACTTTTATATATTTAATTTTTTAAACAACCTTAAAATAATTTTATATTTTCTTATTAGAAGAATAAATAAAGCAAGGAACGAGTTATTTTATGACACCAACCAAAGAATATCAAGTTATTTTATATTATCAATATACTAAAATAGATGATGTTCAACTTTTTCGCGATAACCACTTTAAATATTGTCAGTCTTTAGAGTTGCAGGGTCGTGTTATTGTTTCTCAAGAAGGAATTAACGGCACTTTATCCGGAACCAAAAGCAACCTTCAAACTTATATGCAACATTTAAAAAAAGACCATCGTTTTAGTGATATTGTTTTTAAAATAGACCAAGCAACAAAACATCTTTTTCCTCGTCTTTCTGTGAAAGTCAAAAAAGAAATTGTTAATTTTAATTTCAACCAAGAATTGGATATGGACAAAAACAAAGGAACTTATTTAACTCCTGAATCTTTTTATCATGCGATGCAACAAAAAGACACTTTAATTTTGGACGCTCGTAATGATTATGAATATGATGTCGGTCATTTTCGCAATGCTTTGAACCCTAAAATCAAACATTTTCGCGATTTACCTGAGTGGGTTGAAAAAAACGTTTCACTGCTTCAAAACCAAAAAATTTTAACTTATTGTACTGGTGGCGTTCGTTGTGAAAAATTTTCTTCTTTCCTTAAACAAAAAGGAATTCAAGAAGTTTACCAACTTGAAGGTGGAGTTATTTCTTATATGCAAAATCCCCAAACTCAAGGAGTTTTATGGGACG
Source organism: Candidatus Phytoplasma australiense (assembly GCA_000069925.1). Lineage (GTDB taxonomy): Bacteria > Bacillota_I > Bacilli_A > Acholeplasmatales > Acholeplasmataceae > Phytoplasma > Phytoplasma australiense. Next base: position 589,012 of record AM422018.1, on the reverse strand, counting down.
GACAAATGTATGTCTTTGATCAAAGAATAACTATTCCCGTTAATCAAAAAGAACATGTTATTGTAGGAAAAGATTATTTTGATCAAACTCCTTGTGAACGCTACATTAATTGTTCTAATCCTGAATGTAATAAACAAATTTTATGCAATGAAGAAAATGAACATAAATATTTAGGAGCTTGTTCCAAAAAATGCCGCCTGCATCCTTCTAACAGATATTTATTAAAACGAAATAATCAACAATTATAACAAAATAAAAATATTTAATTAAAAAATATGTTATAATATATCTTGATTGTTTTTATGTCTTTATTTAATTTTATCTTTATTAAATTTAACAATGAAAACTAAAAAATAATCTTTTTAAAGGAGGAAAAAATGTTTGCAATTATTAGAACTGGTGGAAAACAATTGCGTGTTTCTGAAGGTCAAGAAATTTTTGTTGAAAAATTACCAATAAATCCTGAGCAAAATTATGAATTCAAAGAAGTTTTGGCTGTTTACGGTGAAAAATCAATTTTAGGGCAACCTTATGTTGAAGGTGCCAAAGTTCAGGCTCAAGTTATCAAAAATGACCGTGCCAAAAAAATTATTGTTTTTAAATATAAAAGACGTAAAAAATATCGTTGTAAACAAGGACATCGACAAGCTTATACTAAACTTTTAATCACTAAAATAATTGCTTAGAGTTTTTTTATGATTCGTTATTTTTTTAAAAAAAAAGAAAATGAAAAAATTGTTACAATAGAAGTTTGCGGGCATGCTTTATATGCTCCTAAAGGCAGAGATATTGTTTGTGCTTCCGTTTCTACTGCAATTATTGTTACTCTTAATGCTTTAGAAATGTTAGGTTATCAAAAAGACATTTCTTTTTCTTATCTTTTAGAAGATAATTTTTTTCATTTAGATGTTCTTTTTTTTGACGAAAAAAACATCTTTCTTTTGTTGTCTAATTTAGAATATACTTTAGATAACTTAAGAGATCAATACCCCAAATATTTAAAAAAGATCAAGGAGGTTTAAAAAAATGTTGTTAAAACTACAAATTCAACTATTTGCTTCTAAAAAAGGAGCAGGCTCCACTAGAAATGGTCGTGATTCTCATTCTAAAAGATTAGGAGCGAAACTTTCTGACGGACAAATTGCTAAAGCAGGCTCCATTATTTATCGTCAAAGAGGAACTAAAATATATCCTGGTTTTAATGTTGGCCTTGGTGGCGATGATACTTTATTTGCTAAAATTAGTGGTATTATTAAATATGAATCTAAAAGAGGCAATCGCAAAAAAGTTTCTGTTTATCCTCAATAATTTTTTTATGCTACTGAAAGAAGGTGTTTAGTTTGCATTTTATTGATGAGGCTTTTAATGAAGTTTATGCTGGCAACGGCGGTCATGGAATTGTTGCTTTTCGTAGAGAAAAATATGTTCCTTTCGGCGGTCCTGCTGGTGGAAATGGTGGCAACGGCGGGTCTGTTATTTTTGTCGGAGAACAAGGAGAAACAACTTTACTTAAGTTAAAATATCAAAAACACCTTAAAGCTTCTCATGGTTTTAATGGCAAAAATAAGAGTCAGAATGGTGCCAATGCTCCCCATCTTTATGTAAAAGTCCCCTTAGGAACGGTTTTTTTTACTATGGATAACCATTTTTTAGGAGAAATTTTACATCATCAAGAAACTTTGGTGATTGCTAAGGGCGGCAAAGGCGGAAGAGGCAACAAAGCATTAGCGAATTTTAAAAATCCTGCCCCTAGTTATGCTGAAAAAGGCGATTTAGGTGAGCATTTTAAAATTAAAATCCAATTAAAAGTTTTAGCTGACGTTGGTTTGCTAGGTTTTCCTAGTGTTGGTAAATCCTCTTTAATTTCTTTAATTTCTAAAGCCCAACCAAAAATAGATTCTTACCCCTTCACTACTTTATTTCCTCATTTAGGGGTGGTTTTAATTGATGGCTTTAGTTTTGTCATAGCTGATTTGCCTGGTTTAATCCCTAATGCTCATTTAGGTCAAGGATTAGGGATTCAATTTTTAAAACATATTGAAAGATGTCGTGTTTTAGTCCATTTAATTAGTATGCAAAGTCTTGACCCTTATAAAGATTATGTTGCTTTAAATAAAGAGTTGCAACAATACAACTCAACTTTAGTTGAAAAAAAACAAATTATTGTAGCTAATAAGATGGATTTACCTGATGCTGAAAAAAAACTAAAAGATTTACAAAAAAAGCTTTCGGATGTCACAATTATTCCACTTTCTTTAATTAACTTTTATAACATTGAAAAATTAAAGTATGCTATCAAAAATTTGCTTCAAAAAACACCTTTTGTTATCCCTAAACACGACAATTTTAAAGTATATGACCTTAATTCTGAAACTCAAACTTTTACCATTAATAAAAATAAAGAAGGCGTTTTTGTTGTTTCAGGTCGTCAAGTGGAAATTTTTTCTCATCGTACTGATTTTAACAATGAAGCAGCTGTCAAAAGATTTAACTATTTGTTAAAGAAAATAGGAATTGAAGAAGCTTTAAAACAAAAAGGAGCAAAACTAGGAGATCAAGTAAAAATTTGTAATTATTTATTTGATTTTGTAATTTGATTTTGAAGGTATAAATCCTTTAATTATGTTAAAATAAAGCCAATTTTTTTATATCTTTTATTTAACTTTTTTTACTATCCGATGTGATTTAGGCAGGAAAAAAAGTTAAAATCGTATTTTTTTCTTCATTAACGAAAAAACCATTAATTCAATTTTTTCTTATTTATCTGAAAAAGATATTTTATTCTTTTTTTGGTTATTTTTCTTTAAGAATAAATCTTTGAAAAACTTACCTTAAAACTTTTTATTCTTAATTTTTCCATCTTTTTTATATAATAATTTGTTCGTTTTATTTTCTTTTTGTTATTTTATTAAAGATATTTATTTTATATTAACTATTTTTTATTTTTAAGAAAAGTAAATAAAGATGTGAATATATGAAAAAAGAATTTAAAGAAAAAATTTTAAAAATACTTATGATATCTATCTTGCCTTTATTGCAAATGTATTTAACAATTTATTTTCGTTTGCAATATGAGCGTTATAAAATAAAAATCACCAACACCCAAGGAAAAATTGAAGTTAAGAAAGAAAATATTAAACAACAAGAAAACACATTTGCTTTGCGGCTGTCATTATTAGAATCACAACAATCTCAAATATCATTATTAAAAGAAAATAAAGAAAAAAATAAAGAAAATATTGAAAAAATTATTCAAGAATTACAAGAAAACAAACAAAAAATTGAAAAAATTTCTGAGGACTACAAAAAGAGTTTTGAAACATTAAAAACAGTTCAAGAAGAATTGAAAAAAATCAATACAAACAAATTTAACAGTCATATTAGATATTTGATAATTTCTTTTACTGTCCCTTTTTTAGTTTTTTTAGGTAATTTTTTGATTACCAAATTAAGCAAATCTGTTATGAAAAGAAAAATATTATTAAAAATAACAGCAATTATAATAATTTATCTTTTTGTTTTATTGGGTTTTAGCAACTTAAGAGAGATAAAACAAATGTTGGAAAAAATTCCTTCGGAAAAAATTACAGAAAATAAATCTTTAGAAGCCAAAAAGAAAGAATTGTTCAAAGAAAAGTGATCAATATAATAATTAATTAGTTGTTTTTTTAGACATTTTAAAAATCTTTGCAAAAACTTTTTTAGTTTTTAAAAAATTATTATATATAATTTTTTTTCTGATAATGAAAAATTAAAAACTTTAAAAGAACTTAAAAAAACAATTTTAAACCTTTTGGAATTAAAAAAACATTCTTTAAATTTTTGCAAACATTTTTCATTTTATTAAAAAACACTTACTTTTCAATTTATTATGATTATGATATATAAAAAATATGTTTCTTATGATAATGATTTTTTTATTTAAAAAACACTATAAAAAAAGTCAATTTTTTTGAAATTAAAGGTATTTCATTTATTAGCTATTTTTTTGCTTTTTAATTTTCTTTTTCTTCTATTTGAGATATTTTTTAATAATTTTTTTTAATTATAACGTTTCAAGGTTGACAAAACACTTTTTTTAAGTTAAAATCTTTTTAGGTTTAAGATTAAATTTTTAATTTATTTAAGCTTTAAAACTAAATAAGAAAGGAAAAAACAAACATGGCTGTTCCTTTTAGAAGAACCGGCAAAACCGCCAAAAGAAAAAGACGAACTCACTATAAATTAGATAATCCTGCTTTGGTTGTTTGCAAACAAACAAACAATTTCACTTTATCTCATCGAGTAACTAAAAATAGTGGTTATTACAAAGGAAGATTGCTTTTAGAAAATAATAAAATAGTTAAAAAAGTTGCCTAAAATAATAAAACTATTTTTTCATTTTTTAAGACTAAAACTAACAATCTTTTTTATTTTTTGATTAAAAAACAAAACACCCATATCGGTTGTCTAGAAAATGATTATTGAAACCAAAAAACTTTATCTTTCTTTTTTTGGGTATATTTTAAAAAAAGAGGAGCTAATCAGTGAAAAATAAAGAAAGAGAAATTATCAAAATAATTTTAAGAGCTTATGACCATCATTTAATTGATCAAGCTGCTAAAAAAATTATTGATATTGTAACTAAAACGGGAGCACAAATTGAAGGACCAATCCCCCTTCCAACTAAAAAAGAAGTATTTACTGTTTTGCGCTCACCCTTTGTCAACAAAGATTCAAGAGAACAATTTGAACGCCGTACTCATAAACGTCTAATTCAAATCGTGAATCCTAATAATAAAACGATTGAATCTTTAATGCACATCAATTTACCATCTGCAATAGATATTTTATTGAAAAAATAAAAATAGTAACTAAAATTTTGACAAAACAAAGAAAAGAGGAAGGAAATGGCTCAAGGAATCTTAGGAAAAAAAATAGGAATGACTCAAATGTTTAATGAACAAGGAGAAATAATTCCAATCACAATAGTAGACGTTTCTGCTAATGTTGTTTTACAGCAAAAAAATGTTGCAATTGACGGCTATAACGCTACTCAAATTGGCTTTGATGACAAGAAAGATAAAATAACTACTAAACCAATGTTGGGACATTTTAAAAAAGCAAAAACAACTCCTAAGCGCTTCATTAAAGAAATTATTTTTAAAAAAGAAAACATTTCTTCATTGTCTGCTTTAGCAGTTGGAGATCAAGTAAGCTGCGATTTATTTCAAGTAGGTGATTTGGTTGATGTGACAGGAACTTCTAAAGGTAAAGGTTTTGCTGGAGTAATTAAAAGACATAATCAAAGTAGAGGCCCTGAAACTCACGGTTCTCGCCATCATCGTCGCCCTGGATCTATGGGACCTATTAAAGGAAAAATTAAAGGTAAAAAATTACCAGGACAAATGGGACATCAAACAGTCACTATCCAAAATTTAGTTCTTTTTTCTGTCGATAACCAAAAAAATTTATTTTTGATTAAAGGAAGTGTCCCAGGTCCTAATAAAGGTTTTGTTGTGATTAAATCTGCTGTCAAAAAATTATCAAAGGAGCAAGCAAATGCCAAAATATAACGTTATCAACCAATTAGGCGATTTGATTTCTACTAAAGATTTAAAAAGTAATGTTTTTGATATTCAGCCGCATCAACAAGCACTATATGATGTCATAAATGCTCAAAGAGCTGCTATGAGACAAGGAACTCATGCCACAAAAACACGTGCTTTTGTTTCTGGAGGAGGTAAAAAACCTTGGAGACAAAAAGGTACTGGTAGAGCCCGTCACGGTTCTATTCGTTCTCCTTTATGGCGTGGTGGTGGAGTTGTTTTTGGACCTTCTCCGCGAAATTATTCAGTTAAAGTTAATCAAAAAGTAAGTCATTTAGCTTTAAAATCAGCTTTATCCTCGCATTTCCGCCAAAACCAATTAATTTTAGTTGATGATTTCAATCTTGATACTCATAAATCTAAAGATTTTCAAAAAACTTTACAAAAATTAAATGTTACTTCCAAAGCTTTAATTATAGTAACAAATTCAAATAGAAATTTAACTTTAGCGTCACGTAATCTACCTTATGTTACCCTAGAAACAGCCGCTCATGCAAGTGTTTATCAAATATTAAATTGTAAAAATTTGATCTTAACCTTGGATGCTGTTGCTTATTTTGAGGAGGTTTTAAAATAACCATGAAATATTACGACTTAATCAAGTCTCCTATTGTCACTGAAGTCACCAATAAATTAATCGAAAGACAAAATAAATATACTTTTAAAGTTGCAAAAACAGCTAACAAAATTGAAATTAAAAAAGCTTTTGAACATATTTTTAAAGTTAAAGTAACAGTTAACACTAGCAATGTTTTACCACGCTTCAAAAGAAAAGGTAAGTATGCAGGCTACACTGCTGGTTACAAAAAAGCTGTTGTTAAAGTAACTTCAGGAGAAAAAATAGCAATTTTAGCAAACGATTAAAAAAATACAAGGCAGGTATAAAAATGGCGATTAAAAAATACAAACCTACTACCAACGGACTGCGTAATATGAGTGTTTCGAGTTTTGCAGAAATAACTACTCAAACTCCTGAAAAAAGCTTATTAGTTCCTTACAAAAATCAAGCAGGACGCAATAATCAAGGAAAAATAACAGTCAGACATCGTGGTGGTGGTGTTAAAAGAAAATATCGTTTAATTGATTTTAAAAGAAATAAAGATAATATTATAGGAAAAGTTGCTACAATCGAATACGATCCTAATCGTAGCGCTAATATCGCTTTGATTTTTTATGCTGATGGCGAAAAAAGATACATTTTAGCTCCCAAAGGGTTAACTGTTGGTACTTCGATTGTTTCAGGACCTAATTCTGATATTAAAGTTGGCAATTGCCTACCTTTATTAAACATTCCAGTAGGAACCACCGTTCACAACATTGAATTAAAACCAGGCAAAGGCGGACAAATTGCTCGCAGTTCTGGCGCTTCTGCTCAAATTATTAGTCGTGAAGACAAATACGTTTTATTACGTTTGCAATCAAGCGAAGTTCGTAAAGTTCTTGGTAGTTGCAGAGCTACTATTGGAGAAATCGGTAATGAATTTTACAAGCTTATTAATTACGGAAAAGCAGGTAAAAAACGTTTTTTAGGTATTAGACCAACAGTTAGAGGTTCTGCTATGAATCCTAACGATCACCCTCATGGAGGTGGTGAAGGTAGAGCTCCTATCGGGCGCAAATCACCTATGACTCCTTGGGGTAAAAAAGCTCGCGGAATTAAAACTCGTGATCGCAAAAAATCATCTAATGAATTAATTATTAGACGTCGTACAAAATAACGGAGAGATAAATATGCCACGTTCACTGAAAAAAGGACCTTATGTTGCTAGTCACTTGTTAGAAAAAATAGAAAAACAAAAAAACTTAAAAAATAAAAAAGTTATTCAAACTTGGTCACGTAGTTCAATGATTACACCTGTTTTTGTGGGTCACAAAATTGCCGTTTATAACGGAAGAGAACACATTCCTATCTATATTACAGAAAATATGGTGGGTCATAAATTAGGAGAATTTTTTTCTACTAGAACTTATCGCGGACACAATAAGAAAGACAAAAAAGGACAAAAAAAATAAAATAATATTAAGGAATGACTATGGAAATTAAAAATGCTAAAGCAATTGTTCGCAAAGTTCCAATTGCTCCTCGAAAAGTTCGTTTAGTTATTGATTTAATTAGGGGTAAAAAAATCGACCAAGCGCAAGCAATTTTAACTTTTACTCCTAACGCTTCTGCACTTATTGTTTTAAAACTTTTAAATAGTGCTGTTGCTAATGCTTTAAATAATTTAAAATTAAAACGTGAACAACTTTACGTCAAAGAAGTTTTTGTTAACGAAGGATTAAGATTAAAACGAATGTTTCCAAGAGCTAAAGGTTCTGGCGATATGATCAAAAAAAGAACTAGCCACATCACTTTAGTAGTGCAAACATTAAAGGAGGAAGAAAGTGGGTCAAAAAACTAATCCTAATGGCTTAAGATTAGGAATTATTCGAACTTGGGATTCCCAATGGTGCGTTAACGACAAAGAAATACCAGCTTTAATTAAAGAAGATTTTTTAATTCGTCAATTAATTAATAATTTTAGCAAAAGAAACTCTATTAGTCAAATTGAAATTCAAAGATTAAAAGAAAAAACTAAAAACCGCATTACAATTACGATCCACACTGCCAAACCAGGAATTATTATTGGCAAAGATGGTGAAACTCGTAATAAAATTCAGGCCCAATTAAAAAAATTAACTCAAAAAGACATTAATTTAAACATTTTGGAAGTTAAAAATCCTGACAAAACCGCTGTATTAGTGGCTCAAAACATGGCCGAACAATTAGAAAATCGTATGAAATTCCGTCGCGTTCAAAAAATGGCCATCCAAAAAGCTTTTAAAGCAGGCGCTAAAGGAATTAAAGTGTTGATTTCTGGTCGTCTTAATGGCGATGAAATAGCACGAAGCGAAAGACATGATGAAGGACGTGTTCCGTTACATACTTTGAGAGCAGATATTGATTACGCCGCTTTAGAAGCTCACACCACTTACGGAGTTTTAGGAATTAAAGTTTGGATTTTTCATGGAGAAGTTTTACCAGGTCAAACTATTTTAGACACTAGAAAACCTTTTGTTTCTCAAAATAAATTTATTAAACGTCCTCGTTATTTTAAAGGAGGTAAAAATAATCATGTTGATGCCAAAGAGAACTAAATACCGCCGTCCTCATCGCGTTAGTTTTGAAGGAAAAGCTAAAGGAAAAAACGTCATTGTTAATGGCAATTACGCTTTAGTTGCAAAAGAAGGAGCTTTTATTACTAATAAACAAATAGAAGCTTGTCGTATTGCTATGAACCGTTACATGAAAAGAACTGGAAAAGTTTGGATCAATATTTTCCCTCATTTATCTTTAACTAAAAAACCTTTGGAAGTAAGAATGGGTTCTGGTAAAGGTTCTCCAGAAGAATGGGTTGCTGTTGTTAAAACAGGCAAAGTTTTATTTGAAGTTAAAGACACTTCTAATTCAGAAAAAGTTGAAATGGAAGCCTTACGATTAGCTTCTCACAAATTACCAATTAAAACAAAAATTGTTAAAAAAGGTGTTCAAGTATGAAAATGCAAGAAATTTTAAAAATGAGCCTTGAGGAATTAGAAAATAAAGTACAATCATTAAAAAAAGAACTATTTTATTTACGTTTTGAATTAGCTTTAGGAAAACTAACCAACACCGCTCAACTCCGCAAACTTAAAAAAAGTATTGCTCATATAAAAACTGTCTTAACCCAAAAAAACACTAATTTAAAATCCACTTCAATTCCAAAAGAAAATGATTCATCAAGTAATACACCCGAAGAAACAACTGAGGAACTTAAAAAAAAATTAAAAAACCAAAATCAATAGTTAAATATAAAATTATTGTTAAGGAGGCAGAAAGTGAAGCGTAATTCTAGAAAAACTTTTGTTGGAAAAGTAGTTTCTGATAAAATGCAAAAAACTATCACTGTTGTTGTTGATATTTACAAAAAAGACCCTTTATATGGAAAAAGAGTGAGACAATCAAAAAAATTTCATGTTCACGATGAAGAACAAGTGGCAAAAATTGGCAATTTAGTTAATTTTATGGAAACAAGACCTTTATCTAAAACTAAAAAATTTCGATTATTAAAAGTCCTTTCTCATGGAAAAGAGTCTGAAGTAAGACACTCAGGAGAAACCAAATGATTCAAAAAAATAGTAGATTAGTCGTTGCTGATAATAGCGGCGCTAAAGAAGTACTTGTCATAGGTATTTTAGGTGGCACTCGTCGTCGTTATGCAAATATTGGCGATGTTGTTGTTGTTGCTGTTAAATCAGGCTCTGGAGGAACAGTTAAAAAACATGACGTTTTAAAAGGAGTTATTGTTCGTTCCAAATCAGGTATAAGACATGAAAATGGCTCTTATATTAAATTTTATGATAACGCTTTAGTTCTTTTAAAAGAAGATTTAAGTATTATTGGAACTCGTATTTTTGGTCCGGTAGTACGTGAATTAGGCAAGAAATTTTCAAAAATAGTTTCTTTAGCTCAATTAGTTTTATAAAGGGAGTCAATATGCGTATTAAAGTAGGAGAAACTGTTGCTATTTTAGCAGGTAAAGACCGTTATTTCATTGATGAAAATGGTCAAAGAAAAGTTAAAACAGGCAAAGTCCTTAAAATTTTTAACGAAAAACAAAGAATAATTGTTGAAGGCGTCAACATGAAAACAAAGCATCATCCCCCTTCCAAAGACCAAGAAAAAGGTAGCATCACAAAACAAGAAGGATCGATCCATATTTCTAATGTTGCCTTGATTGATCCCAAAACTCAAACTCCTACCAAAATAGGCATTCGTTTCAAAAAAGGAAAAAAAATCCGCTATGCTAAAAAATCCAACAATCAACTAGATGATATAGTTTAAGGAGAATTTTTTAAATGAAAAAAGAAAATAATTTATATCAATTCGAATATGACAAAATAACTACTACTTTGATGCAAACCTTCAACTATAAATCAGTAATGCAAGTTCCTAAAATCGAAAAAGTTGTTGTTAATATGGGAGTCGGCGATGCTATCTTTAACGTTAAAGTTTTAGATGATGTTGTAGAAAAATTAAAATTATTAACAGGCCAAAGTCCCGTTATTACTAAAGCCAAAAAATCTATTTCTAATTTTAAATTACGCCAAGGGATGCCGATTGGCGCCAAAGTTACTTTAAGGGGAGCTCGTAAAGAAGCTTTTTTATATAAATTAACTCGCCTTGTTTTCCCTCGTGTAAGAGATTTTAGAGGAATTTCTGGCAAATCTTTTGATGGTAGAGGTAATTACGCTTTTGGTCTGAAAGAACAAATTGTTTTTCCAGAAATTAATATTGATAAAGTCAAAAAAATGCGTGGTATGGATATCATTATTGTTACTACTGCTAAAAATAACGCTCAAGCCAAAAAGCTGTTAGAACTTTATGGCATGCCGTTTAAAAATTAAAGGAAAAGTTGTTTATGGCTAAAAAATCAAAAATAGCAAAAGATCGTAAGCAAAGAGTGTTAGTTTTAAAATATGCTTCCTTACGTTCAGAACTTAAAAAAAAAGCTGATTACGTTGGCTTATCTCAAATTCCTGCAAAAGCGTCTCCTGTGCGTTTAAAAAATAGAGATTCTATCGATGGTAGACCTCGAGGATATATTCGCAAATTTGGAATTTCCAGGATTAAATTTAGACAGTTAGCGCACGAAGGAAAATTGCCTGGCGTTAAAAAAACCAGTTGGTAAAAAAGGAGACTAAAATATGGTTATGACTGACCCTATTGCAGATATGTTAACGCGTATTCGTAATGCTAATCAAATGTCGCATGCGAAAGTGTTAATCCCTGCTTCAAAGTTAAAATTAGAAATTTTATCCGTTTTAAAAACTGAAGGATTTATTAAAAATTTTTATCTACCTCAGTCATCTCGAGATATCATTGTTAGTTTAAAATATGCTCCTAACAAAGAAAAAGTGATTAAAGGATTAAAAAGAGTTTCTAAACCGGGGCTAAGAGTTTATGCAACAGCCCAACAAATACCTAAAGTTTTAAATGGTTTAGGAGTTGCTTTAGTTTCTACTTCTAAAGGTATTTTAACTGATTCTCAAGCGCGAATTTCCCAAGTTGGTGGCGAAATTTTGGCTTATGTTTGGTAAATTATCAAAGAAATCAAAGGAGAAAATGTTATGTCACGCATCGGAAATAAAGTAATTGAAATTCCTGATACAGTTACAGTTGATATTCAAGATAAAAATTTTATCCTAGTTCAAGGTTCTAAAGGTAAATTATCATATCAATTTAATCACCGACTAAAAATCACTAATGAAAACAAAATTATTACAGTCGCTCGCCCCAATGATGAAATTTTTATGAAAAAAATCCACGGTACCACAAGAGCTTTGCTTGATAATATGATTCAAGGAGTTCATAAAGGTTTTCAAAAAGTTTTAAAAATCGTTGGTTTAATTTACCGCGCTCAAATCAAGGACAAACAATTAATTTTATTTTTAGGTTTTTCACACCCTGTCAATGTTAACATTCCTGAATATCTTGAAGTGGAAGTGAAACAATCAGAAATTATTATTAAAGGAATTGATAAACAACGGGTGGGCGAATTTGCTGCAAAAATAATTAAGTTGCATAAACCTGATCCTTATAAAGGAAAAGGAATCCGTAGCGAAGGTCAATATATCAGACAAAAAGCAGGCAAAAGCGCTAAAAAAACTAGAAAGGACTAAAAATAAGTTATGATAATCAAGCAATCTTCTAATGTTTTGCGTAAAAAACGTCATTTACGTCTCAGAAAAATTATTATAGGAACAATAACACGTCCCCGTTTGAATATTTTTAGGTCCAATAAATTTATTTATGTCCAATTAATTGACGATAATGCTCAAAATACTTTATGCAGCGTTCACAGTAAAGAAACTAATGTTATCGGTTCCAACATTAAAGCCGCTCAAGCAGTGGGAACACTAATTGCTCAAAAAGCATTGGCTTTAGGAATCAAAAACATTGTCTTTGATCGCTCTGGGTATTTATATCATGGAAAAATAAAAGCCTTAGCTGAAGCTTGTCGCCAATCAGGATTACAATTTTAAAGGAGAAAAGCAAGATGAAAACAATGAAAACAATAAAAAAAGAATTTGTCAAAAAAACATCTCCTTACGAGGAAAAAGTTGTCAAAATTAAACGTATTACTAAAGTAGTTAAAGGCGGCCGCCGTTTTCGTTTTTCTGCTTTGGTTGTTGTTGGTAACAAAAAAGACCAAATCGGTTTTGCAACCGCGAAAGCCCAAGAAATTGTGGATGCTATTAAAAAAGCTGTAGAAAAAGCAAAAAAACAATTAATTCGCATTCCTATTGTAGGAACTACGATTCCTCATGACACTATCGGTCATTTTGGAGCTTCTAAATTTCTTTTAAGACCCGCTTCAAAAGGGACTGGGATTGTTGCTGGAGGAGCCGCTGCAAGAACTGTTTTAGAATTAGTAGGCATTAGTGATGTTTTAACTAAAACTTTTGGCTCTCGTACTTCTATTAATGTTATTAGAGCTGTGATGGATGGATTAAAAAATTTAAGAACAAAAGAAGAAGTAGCTAAATTAAGAGGTCTTACTTTAGCCAAAAATGAACAATGAAACTTAAAATTACTTTAATCAAAAGCTTAATTTCTTGTCGCCAAAACCAAATAAGAACCGCTTATTCTTTAGGTTTAAAAAAAATAAACAATCAAGTTATCAAAGATGATGTTCCAGCCATCCATGGAATGATCAAAACGATTAGTCATCTTGTTGTGGTTCAAAAAGTTTGTGACACAAAGGAGGAAGCATAATGCTACACACTATCAAACCCGTTGCCAATGCTCGTAAAACGACCAAACGTTTAGGTCGTGGTCCTGGTAGTGGCACTGGAAAAACTTCCGGAAAAGGCCACAAAGGACAATTAGCACGTTCAGGAAAAACTTTGCGTCCTGGATTTGAAGGCGGACAAATCCCTTTTTTTCAAAGAATTCCTAAAAGAGGATTCCATAATTTTGCACAAAAAAAATATGCTGTTCTTAATTTAACAACTTTGCAAAACTTTCCAGAAGACAGTGTTATTACCCCTCAATTATTATTAGAAAAAAAAATTATTAAAGATCCATTATCTGGCATTAAAGTCTTAGGTCAAGGTACTTTAACTAAAAAACTAGTTGTTAAAGCTTCTAAGTTTTCACGCCAAGCAGAAGCATCTATTTTAGCAGTTGGTGGGAAAATAGAGGTTATTTAAGATGAAACATAAATTAAAATTAATTTTAGGTAACCCTAAATTGATTTTTCAAATCTTATTTACCTTTTTTATTATTTTTCTTTTTCAATTGGGCACTAGAATAAGTTTGCCTTTTATTCCTTCTGGTTTTTCAGGTTGGAAGTTGTCAGGAAAAGAAATATTTTTTATTGCCCCTCAAAAACTTTTTGGTTTAGGTATTTACCCTTATATTACAGCCTCGATTGTAGTTCAATTTTTACAAAAATTTTTTCCTTTTTGTCGTGAGTGGAAAGAACAAGGACAAATTGGTAAACATAAAATTAATTTTTTAACTCGCGCTTTGGCTTTATTGTTAGCTTTTGCACAAACCATGGCTTTTATTCAAAAATCCAATTCTCAATTAGAATCCAATTTAAAAATTTCAAGCTTTAATTACTTTTTAATTCCTTTAATCGCTGCTGCTGGATGTGCTATTTTAATTTGGTTTTCTGATTTAATTACTTCTCGTGGGGTTGGAAACGGAACTTCTCTTTTAATTATTGCTTCTATGGGTGGTAGTTTGATTGCCTCTTTTCAAGAATTAAATATAAATTATTTATCAAAATTGAGAGATGGTTTTGATTCAGAATTATTTTCACAATTTCTTCTTCTTGTTTTGATCTTAATTTTGTTTTTAGTTTTAACCGTGATTGTTCAAATAACTGCTTTGAAAGTTAAAGTTAATTATGCTCGAAACCGAGTTTCTTCCGAAAGTGGTAGCTACATCCCTTTAAAAATTAACACTGCTGGAGTTATGCCTGTTATTTTGGCTCAATACTTGATGATGCCTTTTACAACTTTGGCTGATTTAATTGGAAACCAAACATTTAAGTCCGTTGTTGATTATTTAACTAATGCTCGCATTTTTAATTTTGCCTTTGGTTTGTATATTTTATTAATTATTATTTTTTCTTTTTTCTCAACTTTTATGAATGTTAATCCTGAAGAAATTTCTGAACATTTATCCAAACAAGATGCCTATATTGCTGGTTTAAGACCAGGAGAACAAACCACAAATTATTTATCTTCAGTTTTGTTTAAAGTTACTGTTATAGGTGTTCTTTTTATGATTACTCTTGTTACTACCCCTTTACTTATGCAAAGATTTTTTAAATTAACACATATGAAATTAGGAGGAACAAGTTTACTAATTATTGTCAGCGTCGCAATCGAGACTATTCAACGAATTATGGCCACCGCTCAAAAAAAAGAATATGCAAAAATTTTTTAATTAGTTAGACTAAATTATATTATGATATTAATATTATTAGGGCCTCCTGGAATTGGCAAAGGCACTCAAGCAGCGGTTTTATCTGATCTTTTAAAACTTCAACACGTTGCAACAGGTGATATTTTTCGTAAAAATTTTCAAGAAAACACTCCATTAGGTAAGGAAAGCAAAAAATTTATTAATAAAGGTCTTTTAGTTCCTGATGAAATTACTAATCAAATGATTGCTGATTATTTATCTCAAATAGTTCCTCATTCAAATTTTTTATTAGATGGTTTTCCTAGAAACGTCTTTCAAGCTCAATTTTTAGAAACTTTTTTTACTAAATCTAATTTACATTTGAATAAAGTTATTTATTTTAACGCTTTCAAGCAAGATTTAATGAAACGAATTGAGGGACGAAGAATTTGTTCTCATTGCGGTAAAGTTTATCATCTAGATAACCTACCGCCGAAAATCGAAGGTATTTGTGACAAAGATCAAAAAAAATTAATCCAAAGAGAAGATGATAAACCTAACACTTTTTTAAAACGTTTGAAAGTTTTTAATCAAGAAACTTTGCATTTAGTCGAGTATTACCGCTCCAAAAAACAACTTTTTGAAGTTGATGGGATGCAAAACATTCAACAA
Source organism: Candidatus Phytoplasma australiense (assembly GCA_000069925.1). Lineage (GTDB taxonomy): Bacteria > Bacillota_I > Bacilli_A > Acholeplasmatales > Acholeplasmataceae > Phytoplasma > Phytoplasma australiense. The sequence goes on along the minus strand of AM422018.1, from coordinate 573,310 downwards.
GTTACTCAAAAAATTTTAAAAGTTTTAGAAACGGAGCAAAAATGATTTCTATCAAAACTCCTTATGAAATCTCTTTGATGAGGCAATCCGGGATTATTTTGCAACAAACTCACAAAATGCTCGCTCCCTTTATTATTCCAGGAACTTCAACTGAAAAAATGGATTTATTAGCTCAAGAATTTTTTAGAAAAAACAACGTTGTTTCTGCTTTTAAAGGCTATCGTGGTTTTCCAAAACACATTTGCACTTCTATTAATGAAGTAGTTGTTCATGGCATTCCTTCCAAAAAAGCAATTTTGAAATTGGGAGATATTGTTACTTTAGATATAGGTATTAATTACCAAGGTTATTATACCGATTGTGCTTATACTTATTTTGTAGGTAATGAATTTTTAACTCCTCCTAAAATTGTTGCCTTAACAAAAGAGGCTTTAATGCAAGGACTTGCCCAAATTAAACCAGGAAACCATTTTTCTGATATTTCTCATGCTATCGAAACATTTGCTAAGAAACATCAATTAGGAATTGTTCAAGATTTTACTGGTCATGGAATTGGTGCATCTTTGCATGAAGAACCTTATATTCCTAATTTTGGTCCACCACATCGAGGCGAACTTTTGCAAAAAGGAATGACTTTTTGTGTTGAACCTATGTTAACATTAGGAAGTTCAGAAGTTGAAGTTTTAACTGATAATTGGACTGTTGTAACAATTGACAAAAGTTTAAGTGCTCATTTTGAACATACAGTTGTAGTTACTGATACAAGTTATGAAATTTTAACCTAATGTTAAAAAAATTAAGAAATTAAAGGATTTTTAAATGTCAAAAACAAATATTATTGAATTGGAAGCAATTATTGTTGAAGTATTACCCAATGCTAAATTTAAAGTTGAGCTTCCAAATAAAAAAAAAATCAATGCTTATGTTTCTGGTAAAATACGCATTAACAATATACGTATTTTACCTGGTGATAAAGTAAAAATTGAATTATCACCATATGATCCAACGAGCGCACGTATTACATATCGTTTCAAATAAGGAGAAAGATGATGAAAGTTAAAGCGTCGGTCAAAAAACGTAGTGAAGACGATATCATTGTTCGTCGTAAAGGTCGTGTTTATGTTATTAATAAAAAAAATCGTAGACACAATCAAAGACAAGGATAAAAGGAGGATTTTATGGCGCGAATTGCAGGAATAGACATTCCTAGTGATAAAAGAGTAGTTATTGCTTTGACTTATATTTATGGATTAGGCAAAAAATTATCTCAAAAAATTTTAAATGAATTAAATATCAGTCATGATATTAGAGTTAAAAATTTAACAGAACAGCAATTATCTTCTTTGCGTAGCGAAATCACTAAATATAGTGTTGAAGGCGATCTTAGACGCGAAGTTACACTTAATATTAAACGATTAATGGAAATTGGTGTTTATAGAGGACTACGTCATCGTAAAGGTTTACCTGTGAGAGGTCAAAAAACTAGAAACAACGCTCACACTGTTAAAGGAAAACCTAAATCAATCGCTGGTAAGAAAAAATAATAAAGGAGAAAGGTGATGGCAAGAAGAAAAACAACCAAACGAAAAGTTAAAAAAAACGTTCCTTTTGGGATAGCGCATATTCATACTACTTTTAATAATACCATTGTAACTATTACGGATGCCAATGGTAATGCTATTACTTGGAGTAGCGCTGGAGCTTTAGGTTTCAAAGGTAGCCGTAAATCTACTCCTTTTGCTGCTCAATTAGCAGCTGAGGCAGTTGCTAAAGCTGCTATGGAACATGGGATGGCAAAAATCGAAGTTTTCATTGCGGGACCAGGTCCAGGCAGAGAAGCAGCTGTTCGTTCTTTGCAAGCAGCAGGATTAGAAATTACTGCTATTAAAGATGTGACTGCAGTTCCTCATAATGGTTGTCGTCCTCCAAAATCCCCTAGAGGATAAAAAATGTTTGAAATATGAAGGAGTAATTATGAAAAATCTTAAATTTATTAAACCTTTTTTTGTTGAGGAACTGGATGAAAAACTTACCTCCGGCAAATTTATTTTTTATCCCTTAGTTAAAGGACACGCTACTAGCATTGGTAATTCTTTAAGAAGAACTTTATTATCTTCTTTACCTGGAACTGCAATTGTGAATGTTTCAATTGAAGGCGTGGAACATGAATTCACTACTATTTCAGGCGTTTATGAAGATGTTATGACAATTATTTTAAACTTAAAAAAAATTATTTTTAAAGTTGATGATGAATCTAATGATTTTGAAGAAAAATTAAAAATATCTCTTTCTGGCCCTCAAAAAATTACTGCAGCTTCATTTGGACTACCTGAAGGTGTAAAAATTATTAATCCAGAAGCGCCAATTGCAACTATTTCTTCGGATATTAATTTTAATATGACAGCCACCATTAAAAAAGGCATTGGTTATGTCAGTGCCAAAGATAATAAAGTTCATAGTGAAAATCAATTAGGAGTAATTCCTATCGATTCTTTATTTACTCCAGTTGTTAATGTTGCTTATCAAGTAGAGAAAAAAATAGGAAACAAAGAAGAATTAACTATGGAAATTACTACTAATGGAGCTCTTTTAGCCAAAGAAGCACTTGCAACGGCGGCAAAAATTTTAGTAGAACATTTTAACGTGGTATCAGAATTAAGCCAACAAACTCCTAATGTGGAATTTGTTTCCGAACGGAAACCAGAAGCTCATAATTATTTTCTTGATTTAGAAATTGAACAACTAGATTTATCCGTTAGACTTTTTAATAGCCTCAAAAGAGCAGGAATTAATACTGTTGCTGATTTAGTTAAACTTAGCGAAAGAGAAGTTGTGAAATTAAAAAGTTTAGGTCGTAAATCATTTCAAGAACTTAAGGATAAGTTTGTGGAATACGGTTTAGAATTTAATGATTGTTTAAAAGAAGCTTTACATAATAGCGATGAAGAAGAAAAAGAAACCAATTAGAAAGGAGTTGACTTATTATGCCTTTTAGTAAATTAGGTCGCAATAAATCCCAAAGAAGAGCTTTATTAAGAACTTTAATGACTGATTTAATTGTGAACGAACAAATTATAACAACAGAATCAAAAGCCAAAGAATTACAAAGATTAGCTGATAAAATGATTACTTTAGCTAAAAAAGGAACTTTGCACACCAGACGCCAAGCTGCAAGACATCTTTTTGATGAAAAAATTAATGAAGAAACAACAGTTTTACAAAAATTATTTCAAAAATTAGCTTCTCAGTATTTGAATTGCCAAGGTGGATACACTAGAGTAATTAAAACTGTTCCTCGCCGTGGAGATGCAGCCCCAATGGCTATTATTGCTTTTGCTTAAAAATACAAAAATTTCTCTTTTTAAGATGAAGTAAATACAAAAATTTTATTTTTGAAGGCAATTATTTTAATAAAAAAATTAAAAAAATATTTTAAAATACTTAGGATGCTTTTTTTAATTGTTAAAAAAATAGGACTGACTTATTTTGTAGTCGGTCTTTTTTTTGTACTCAAAACTAAAAAAATAATTTTTAAGATTTTTTCTAAAACTGTTTTTAAAGGAGAAAAGATAATTAATGAAGCGAAAAAAATTTCTCAGGAGTTTTATTACTATACTTTAAAAAAAGATTTCAGTTTGATAAGTGGTTTAAAAAAAATACTATTTTTTTTATTTAGAAACTCATTTGTAAGGACTATATTTGTGCTTGATTCAAGAATTGATTTTAATATCCTTCGTTAATGATATATTTTTAAGGTATGAAACAACTGCATCAAAATGACATGAAATTAATTTTTTTTAATGTTAATTTTATCTTAGAAAATGAAAAATTATGAAGTAAAAACAAAATTAATTATTTAATTGAATTAGTGGAGGGGACCTGCGCAGATATTTAAAAACATTATTAATATAAGTCAAAAAAACTATCAACTGCATCATATTTTTAAAATTTATTCAGTCATCAAAAAGACTATTGGATTGCTTTTGGTTCTTATTGGTTATTAAATGCTTTTAATTAATTATTTTTCTTTTTTAAAAAAGAAAGTTAATGGCCAATTAAAAATAGGTTTTAATTTATTGAATTTTTTTGTTAACTGTCATCGCAAGCTCTTTTTATAAAAAATAAATATTTCCAATTGCAAATATTAACCCTTATTTTTTTAATTTTTTTCATTTTGAGATCGTTTTTTAGTTTGAGGTAAGAGTATTTGAGACAAGAAGATTAACTTAAATTTTTTTTTGCTTATCTCTTTTTTAATTTTTTTTGAAAAAAAGTAATTTTTGAAAACTAGAATAATAATTAATATGTTTTTTCTCCAAAAATTTAATAGCATTTCTATTTTGTGAGGTTATTTTTCAATTTTAATTAAATAATTATTATTGCCACTTTTTTTAATTATACATATTCTTAAAGACTGACTTATTTTAGTTGGTCCTTTTTTATTTATATTTTTCTCTAAATTATAACTTTTTTTATTTTTTAACCATCAATCAAAAAAATGGTTGACATTGTAATCAAAAAAGCATATAATATTATTGGCAATCATTACTATGAGTGCTAAAGGTGTTAATTATGCTTTCAGATAGAAAAAAAATAATTTTAAAGGCGGTAGTAGAAAGCTACTCCCAAAAAAGACAACCAGTAGGTTCCAAATCATTAATTCATTTGCCTGAGCTTCAATTTTCTAGTGCTACTATTCGTTATGATATGTTAAAATTAGAAGAAGAAGGTTTTTTAAAAAAAAATCATACTTCAAGCGGAAGAATTCCTTCATTTAAAGGCTACACTTATTATTTAACTCATTTATTAACTAGAGACTATGATGCAGCCAATTCGTTTCCTTTGATTGATAAGGTTATTCAAAACAAAACTTTTCATAAAAACAAAGTAATTAAAGAGGCAATAAAATTACTTAATAGTTTAACTAGTTATACAGCTATGGCGATTGGACCCGATGTTTTTAACAATAGTAAGATCAGCAAAATTGATTTTATTCCTTTAAATCACAAGCAGGCTTTGATTTTAATTATCACTAACAAAGGTGATGTTCAACATCAAAATATTTCTTTAGATCAAACAAAAGAAATTAGTATTTATGATTTAAAAGATATAGTCAAAATTATCAGTGATTTGTTAGTGGGAAAATATTTATCAGAAGCTGTTAAAATTATTCAAAGTGATTTTGTTAAACAAACGATTGCAAAATATATTCGTTTTCAAGAGCAATTGATTGCCTTGTTTATTGAAGCCTTTAGTAGTTTTGCTTCAGAAAACACCTATTTTGCAGGAATTTCTGAGATGACTAAAAAAAAAGAATTTAGCGACTTAGAATTAATTAAAAAAATTATGAATTTGTTAGAACGCAAAGAGTTGTTAAAAATTTTGTTGAATCAAGAAGGTTTATCCTTTAAATTATCAGATGAATTGCAACTAACTCCCGTTAAAGATTATATGATTTTGTCTATACCTTTTGCTATTGATGCCAACGAAAAGGGGACAATTGCTATTTTGGGACCTTCTTGGATGAAATATCCTAAAATTATTCCCCTTTTAGAATATTTATCAATTCATTTATCAAAATTAAACCAGGAATAAATTAAAAATATTTACGAAAGGGGCTAAAAATGTTATTTGAAGAAAAAGAAGAAAAAAATAATTGTCAAGCTTGCGATGTTTGCGATGACAATGAAAAAAATGCAACCCCAACCGAAGAAACAAAGAAAAAACTTAATTCGGATTGCGATTGCACTCATCAAGACAACACACAAACTGAAAAAAAACCATCATCAAAAACAATTGTTAAATTAAAAGAACAAATCAATAAATTAACCCTTCAATTGGAAGAACAAAAAAAAGCATTTGCTGATGCTTCTTTGAAAAATCAAGCAGAATTAATTAATTTTAAAAAAAGATTGCAAAAGCAAAAAATACAAGAATTAAAATATGCTTCTAGCAACTTGATTTCTGATTTGTTAGTTCCTTTGGAACAATTAGAAAAAGCATTAGAAATTTCAACAGATAATGAATTATTAAAAAAATATTTGTTAGGTTTTCAAATGATTCAACAACAAATTAAAAACATTTTGAAAGAAGAAGGAGTTGAAGAAATTCAAGCCTTAAATGCTGTTTTTAATCCAGCATTGCACAATGCTTTAGAAAAAATTTCGGAACCAGAAAAACCAAACAAAACTAATTTAAAAGTTTTACAAAAAGGTTATTTATATAAAGAAAAAATTTTACGACCAGCAATGGTTCAAGTAAATGAATGGAGTAATGAAGATGGCAAAAAGTAATAAAATTATAGGAATTGACTTAGGAACAACTAATTCTTGTGTTGCTCTTATGGAAGGCGGAGAGGCCAAAGTTATTCCCAACGCTGAAGGCGGAAGAACAACTCCTTCAGTAGTATCTTTTAAAGGTAATGATATTATGGTGGGAGAAATTGCTAAACGTCAAGTAATTACCAATCCTAATACCATTAGTTCTATTAAAAGACATATGGGAGAAGCTAATTATACTGTTGATGTTAACGGTAAAAAATACACTCCCCAAGAAATTAGTGCGATGATTTTGACTAACCTTAAAAAAACTGCCGAAGATTATCTTGGTGCTGAAGTAACTGATGCTGTTATTACTGTTCCTGCTTATTTTAACGACGCTCAAAGACAAGCTACTAAAGACGCTGGTAAAATTGCTGGTCTAAATGTTAAACGTATCATTAACGAACCAACTGCAGCAGCTCTAGCTTATGGAGCTGATAAAAGCAACAAAGAACAAACTATTTTAGTTTTTGACTTAGGCGGCGGAACTTTTGACGTTTCCATTCTTGATTTGGCTGATGGAACTTTTGAAGTTCTTTCAACTTCAGGCGATAACGCTTTAGGAGGGGACGACTTTGACTTAAGAATTGTTGATTTTTTAGTTAAAGAATTCAAGAAAGATAACGGAGTTGATTTATCAAAAGATAAAATGGCAATGCAACGTTTAAAAGATGTTGCTGAAAAAGCTAAAAAAGAATTAAGTGGTGTCACTTCTAGCCAAATTTCTTTACCTTTCTTAACTATGAGCGCGTCAGGTCCTTTGCATTTAGAATACAATATGACACGTGCGAAGTTTAATGAATTAACTAAAGATTTAATTGATCGTTGTTTAGGTCCTGTTAAACGTGCTTTGAGTGATGCTAAATTAACTATTGAAAAAATCGATCAAGTTCTTTTAGTGGGTGGTTCTACTCGTATTCCTGCTGTTCAAGAATTAGTTAAAAAAGAATTACAAAAAACTCCTAATAAAAGTATTAATCCAGATGAAGTAGTTGCAATTGGTGCTGCTATTCAAGGAGGTATTTTAGCAGGAGATGTGAAAGACATTTTATTATTAGATGTTACACCGCTTTCTTTAGGAATAGAAACTTTAGGAAACGTTTTTACTAAATTAATTGAAAGAAATACAACCATTCCAACTTCTCAAAAACAAGTTTTTTCAACTGCATCAGACAATCAATCAGCAGTAGATATTCATGTTTTACAAGGAGAAAGACCTTTAGCAGCTGACAACAAAACTTTAGGACAATTCCGTTTAACAGATATTCCACCAGCTCCTCGCGGCATTCCTCAAATCGAAGTTACTTTTGACATTGACGCAAATGGTATTGTTTCTGTGAAAGCTAAAGATTTAGGGACTCAAAAAGAACAAAAAATTACTATTTCAGGCAGTGGGGCTTTAAAAGAAGAAGAAATTAAAAGAATGATACGTGAAGCCGAAGAAAACGCTGAAGCAGATCGTGTTAAAAAAGAGGGAATTGATGCACGAAATGAAGCTGATAATATGATTTTCTTAACTAAAAAATCTTTAGACGACCTTAAAGCAGAAGTTACTCCTGAAGAAAAAGAAAAAGTGGAAAAACAAATCCAAGAATTAGAAACAGCTTTAAAAGGTGAAGATATTTCCTTGATTAAAGAAAAAACAGCTAGTTTATCAAAAGAATCCCAAGGGATTGCCATGAAGGCTTATCAAAAAGCTCAACAACAACAGCAAAACCAAAATGAAGCTAATCCAGAACAACCGAATTCTTCCGACAAAGATAAAAAAGACGGAGTTGACGAAGTAGTAGATGCAGATTTTGAAGAAAAAAAATAAACTATCAAAACAATCAAACGAAGGATAAAACAAACCTTTATTGAATTGTTGGGCGGAGCGACAATAATATGACAAAAAAAGATTATTATCAAGTTTTAGGATTGAATAAAGAAGCAACCCCTAAAGAAATTAAAAAAGCTTATCTTAGACTTGCTAAAAAATATCACCCCGATGTTTCTCAAGAAGCTAATGCTGAAGCCAATTTTAAAGAAATTCAAGAAGCTTATAGTGTTTTAAGCGATGCTAATAAAAAAGCTAATTATGATCGTTTTGGCCACGATTCCCAAACGCAACAACAAGGATTTTCTGGTTTTGAAGGTTTTGAAGAAAATATTTTTAATTCTTTCAGTGATTTTTTTGGCACCAACAAACGCAGTCGAAAAGTTAACTATGATAAAAAAGTAGAAATGACAATTAGCTTTATGGATGCAGTTTTAGGAGCTTTGAAAAACATCGATATTATGGTTGATGCTGATTGCCAAGTTTGTCAAGGAAAAGGAGCTTTATCCTCAAGCGATATTGTTAAATGTAGACATTGTAATGGTTTAGGACAAGTAATTACCGAACAAAGAACTTTTTTAGGCAATATCCGTTCTCAACAAACTTGTCCTTATTGTCGCGGAGAAGGCGAACAAATTAAAAACAAATGTTATTCTTGTCATGGCTCAAAACGTCAGAAAAAGAAACAATCAGTTAGTTTTCAAATTCCTGCAGGGATTGAGGAAGGAATGTCTTTTCAAATTCATGGAAAAGGCAATTTCCCTCCTTTAAGCAACCAAGCAGGCGATTTATACATTAACTTTAAAATTCGTCCTCATGAATCATTTGTGAGAAAAAACCAAGATATTGTTTTAGAAATCTTTATTAATGTCCCTGAAGCCGTTTTGGGAACTAATAAGCTTATTCCTACTATTTACGGCGAAGTTAATTTAAAAATACCATCAGGAATTCAATCAGGAAATAAACTGCGCATGAAAAACCAAGGAATAGCTTATCTCAATTCTTCCTATCGTAAAGGTGATCAATATGTAGTTGTTCATGTAAAAATACCAAGTTCACCTACTTTAGAAGAAAAAAGACTTTATCTCAAATTACTACAATTAAGTAACTAAAAAAATTTCCAGATTTTGATTAATCCCAATTGTTTTCTAACAGCTGGGATTTTTTTTATTTATCTTAATGAATTTTTACAAATCCAATACACAGAAATAATTTAATGAAAACATTTAAGAATGATTAAAAATACAAAACAACCGTTAACAACTATTTTTTTGTATTCATCAATTTTTTGTGATTATTATTAATAAATTATCAAATTCATGATTCTTTTGTTTGTTTTTTTTAAAGATATTAAAAAAAGACTAACTAAAAAGTTAATCTTAAAAGTTTTTTAAAAAAATTATCCTAAATATTTTAATATTTCAGTCACTATTAAGAAAAGAGTTTTGTAAAAAGAAAAAAATACCTATATTTTTTTTGGAATACCCCACAACCTTCGATATTTAATTTGGAATAACTTTTGCGGTCAATTAAAAGCTTTTCAAAAATTGCAACAACCCCATAACAATTAACTAATAACTTGCTTTAACTAGTTAAAAGATGGAACTTTTATATCTTTGGCAACTCAAAACTAATTATTTAATTAAATAAAGTCTTTTTTTGGGATTTTAGAATTAATAACTTGCCCTTCAAAGTTTGTAATTTTGTAACATTAATTCAAGGTTTTTTAGTCAAAAAAATCCCCCAATCACCCTTTTTGTTAATTTCCTTTATAATATTCTTTGCTTGAAAGATTGCTTTTTAATCATAATCAATTTCATATTTATATAATTATTATTGACTTTAGTGGATTTTGGTAATGTTTTTGAATAAAACTTTAAGTTTTGTAGTTTTTCTTCAAGATTTAAAATAATTTAATAATTTAATATTTTAATATTTTTTTCAATTAAATAAATATTTTTTTGGATACTTAAAAAAGTACCCTAATTATTTCATCAGCCCAATTAAACCGCGTTGGATTTGAGGTGATAAAATATTATATAAAAATTGCGATACCCAACTGGGAGTATAAATAGTAGATTTTTTTTCATTTTTGAAAAAATTATTTCTATCAACTCGATACATTTTTTATTTTTCCTTTTCTTTTTTTAATTTTTGATTATTTGACCCGTTAGGGGTTATTCGTAATTTTGAGTGTAATCAACTGTTGTTCCATTTGATTTGTATTGGGTGAGTTTGATTTTGTTGCCTGTGTATGGGTTGTAATCAATAGTATAATCAATTGTTTTTCCATCTTCTTGGTTATTGGGTTAATTTGATTTTGTTGGATGTTGTTAGGTCGTAGTCGATGATTTACCAAACTTTTTCACTATCGTAGTAATGTCTGATTAATTGAATTTTGTTCCCTGTAGTTGGGTGGTATACGTAGATATATTTTGTTCCATCTCGGCAGATAATTGTTTTTTTTATTTTCCATTTTGTTTTTCTCCTTTTTTTTGGAAAAAAATGTTGTTCTCAAATGGTGCCATTTTTGTGGAGCTTACCAATATTTCAACTAATTTATCACGAACTTTGATATCACTTGGATCATTCTAATAATCAATAAGAAATTTAAGGCGTTCTTCGCGTATTTTTTAAATTCGTGTTTTTTCGCCGAATTTTTTTCAGTAAATATTTCTTCAAATAATACTTTTTTAATTTGTGGATTGGTGGTTTTTTCCATTATATTCCTTTCTAAAAACATTTTTTTTAGAAAGGAATGAAAATATCCATGATTTTGATCACAAAAAAAAGACCGACTAAAAAGTCGATCTTATAGAATTTTTAAAAAGAAAAAAGTTGTATAGTATTTTTAAACTGTCCACCCAAAAAGAAACTAATTAAATTATAACGATAAAAACTTATTATCAGTTATAATAATAATGTGGTGTTTGTTTATCTTCTTTTTTCGTTTGTTATTTAATGATTAGTTTTTTTGAAAAACTAATTAAAAACCAAAAGAACAAAAAAATTCATATTATATGAATTATAAAGTAATTAGAAATTTTTAAAATGAATCTAAAATCTTTTATTGCCTATCTTTTGATGGTTTTAATAACTTTATTGTTTCTCTTAATTTTTCATCTTTGCCCTTGGGAAATCCAAAACAAAGAACTAATTAGTAAAAACCGTAAATTGATGCAAGAAGAAAAAAATATTCCTATTGGCCAAAAGTTAGACAATCCAATTGAAGCCTCTTCTTTACAACACTTTTCTGAAAAAACTCCAGATTTAGACGCTTTACAAGAAATAACAAGAGAAGCAAAAGAATTAATAAAAAAAGGCTTGAGTGCTTTAGAACTTAAACAAAAAGGCTATACTGCAAACATTTTAAAAAAAGCACATTTTTCCGCACAAAAATTAAAACAATTAGGATACAAAGCCAGAGATTTAAAAACGGCACAATTCAAAATTAAAGCTTTGAAAACTGCTGGTTTTTTACCAGAAGAATTGCTTCAAGCAGGGTTTTTGCCTCAAGATTTAAAAAAAGCCGGTTATTTGCCGCATGAACTGATAAATCTTAATAACGATATTTTTCAACAAATAGGATACAAAGCAAAAGATTTCAAAAGAGATTTTATTAGTTTAGAACAATTAGAAAAAAAAGGATATACCATTTTTAATTTAATTCAAGTTGGTTATAGTCCTTTAGAATTATCATTTAGATACACAATTAACAAAATCAAACTAGAAGCATGTTATAATCTTTTGCAATTAAAAAAAGCCGGTTTTAGTGCTAAAGAATTAATTCTTTATCTTGGAGCAACTCCTCAAGAATTAAAAGATGCTTCTTTTTCTGCAGTACAATTGAGATATACAGGACTATCTCTTTATGGCTTTAAGTCAATTGGTTATACTCCCGAAGAACTAAAAAAAGCCGGTTTTAGTGCTAAAGATTTAAAAGAAATGGGATACCCTTTGCAAGAGCTAATTCCTCCCTTATATTCTTTAAAACAGTTGTTACAAGAAGCCCATTTTAGTTTAGAAGAATTCAAAGAATTAGGAATTCCTGCTCAAGTTTTAAATCAAAATGGCGTCCCGATTTCACAATTAAAAGAAGCTGGTTATTTAATAGAGGAACTTAAAGGTTTTAAATTTAGCGTTCAAGAACTAAAAGATGTGGGCTATACTCTTGAAGAATTAAAAGAAAAAGGTTTTTCTTTGGAACAATTTTTATTCGCAGGAATCAAACTGCAAAATTTAAAAACCATTTATACTCTGGAAGAATTGAGAAATGCAGGCAGCAACATCAAAGAACTCCAAAAAGGCGGCTATACTCTTGAAGAATTAATCCAATTGCCTAATGTTGGTTTAGAATTAAGAGATCTTAAAATCACTCTTAAACAATGTTTAGAGCTTAATTGTTCCTCTAGGTTAATTAAAGAATTTGGCTATTCCAAGGAAGAATTAAAAAGATTAGGTTTTTTAGTAAATTTTTTTCCCAATGGTTTGATCAAAAGTATTACTCAAATTAATCTTCAAACTGGTAAAAAAATGAGAACCAATTTTTTTGATCATTCTTTAGAAACTTGTTTAATTAACCTTTATGATTCTTTAGGTAGACTTTGTAAAACTTATAAACCTACCGCAAAAAAATTAAAAAAAGAATTAAACTTAACTATATTTTAAAATAAGTTTCCTTTTTTTCTTAAAAAAAGGTATAATGTTATTGATGTTTATTTTTTTAATCTTCTGTTTTTGATGATATGATAATATTCAAATTTATGGTTTTTTTATCATAAATTAAAAAAATAAATAAATTTTTAGTCATCTTTAAAAGATTTAATTTTTGTAGAATTAATTAAAAGAAAAAAAAGGATTAAAATCGTTATGTTTAAGTTTTTAAAAAAAATATTTAATTCTTCTAAAAAAGCTTTAAGAAAAGCAAGAGTTATCGCTAATAAAGTCCAAAACCTTACAGAAACTATGTCTTTGTTAAAAGATCAAGATTTTGTTGTCAAAACTAACGAATTAAAGCAAAGGTATCAAAAAGGAGAAACCCTTAATCAGTTATTGCCTGAAGCCTACGCTTTAGTGAGGGAGGCAACTAAAAGAGTAACGGGACTCACTCCTTATTATGTTCAAATTTTAGGCGCTATTATTTTGCATCAAGGAAATATTGCCGAAATGAAAACTGGAGAAGGAAAAACTTTAACAGCTATTATGCCTGCTTATTTAAATGCTTTGAGTGGCGATCCGGTTCATATTGTGACAGTTAATGAATATTTAGCTAAAAGGGAATTCGAAGGAAAAATCGGAGAAGTTTTTCTTTTTTTAGGCCTTTCAGTTGGCATTAATATTAAAGACAACAACACCGAAGAGAAGCAAAAAGCTTATTTGTGTGACGTCCTTTATACTACTAATTCGGAACTTGGGTTTGATTATTTAAGGGATAATATGGAAATTGATGCTAATAATTTAGTGATGAAACGTCCTTATAGCTATGCTATTATCGATGAAGTAGATTCTATTTTAATCGATGAAGCTCGCACTCCCTTAATTATTTCTCAAAGCGCCAAAGAAACCAAAAATTTATATAAAGAAGCTAATCGTTTTGTTAAAACCCTTAAAAGCAAACATTATCTTATTGAATTAGAAAGCAAAACAATTGAATTAACCGAAGAAGGAATTAACAAAGCTGAAAGTTTTTTTCAAATCAAAAATTTATATGATGTTCAACATTCTTCATTGCTCCACCATATCAAAAACGCTTTAAAAGCTTTTTTTACAATGCATAAAAACAAAGATTATTTAGTGAACCAAAACCAAGTTTTAATTATTGATCAATTTACCGGAAGAGTTTTAAAAGGTCGTCAATTTAGTGATGGCCTACATCAAGCTTTAGAAGCGAAAGAAGGGGTTTTAATCAAAGAAGAAACTTCTATCGGAGCAACAATTACTTATCAAAATTTCTTCCGACTTTATCATAAATTATCAGGCATGACAGGGACCGCTAAAACAGAAGAAGATGAATTTAGGGATATTTACAATATGGAAGTAATTGAAATTCCTACCAATCTTCCTATGATTAGGGTTGATGAACCTGATTTTATTTTTGTAACGATCCAAGAAAAATATGACGCCTTAATTAAAACAACGTTGGAAAGACACAAATTAGGACAACCTATTTTAATAGGAACAACTACGGTTGAAGTATCTGAGATTATTTCCAAAAAACTAGCTAAAAATTTTATTAAGCATGAAATATTAAATGCGAAAAACCACTTTAAAGAAGCAGAAATCATCGCCAAAGCAGGCTTAAAAAATTCAGTTACAATTGCAACTAATATGGCAGGAAGAGGAACTGATATTCGTTTAGGCGAAGGAGTTGCAGATTTAGGTGGCTTGGCTGTTTTAGGAACCGAAAGACATGAATCAAGAAGAATTGATAACCAATTAAGAGGCCGTGCTGGACGTCAAGGCGACCCTGGTTATTCTCGTTTTTTTATTTCTAGTGAAGATGAACTAGCACAAAGATTTGGCGGCAAAAGAATTGAAAAAATTATTTCTTTGTTACAACAAATCAACACCAGCGGAAAAGAAACTTCTTCTAAAATGGTTACTAATTTTTTCACTAAAATCCAGAAAAAAGTAGAATCTTCTAATTTTGATTATCGTAAATATCTTTTGAAATATGATGATATTTTAAGAATTCAAAGAGAAATCATTTATGATCAAAGAAAAGGGATTTTAAATAGTCCTCATCCAGAAAAAATAGCTTTAAATCTGATGGAAAAAACCATTAATCAAGCTGTTGTTCCTTTTTTCACTAACACAAAAAAAACCAATCAACCAGAAGAATTAATTCTTTTTTTAGAAAAATCTTTTTTTCCTAAAGGGACTTTTGATTTAAAAGAAGTTCAAGCCATTTTTGAACAATCACCTAATACAGCTCTAACTGAATTTAGAAAATATTTATCAAACAAAATGACAGTTATTTTGGAACAACAAAAAGATTCTTTTGAAAAAGAAAACAATGATATTAATTTTTTTGATCAAGTTATAAGATGGTTTATGTTAAAAATAATTGATAATTATTATAAACGCCATATTAATGATATGAGTGTTTTAAGACAAGGCGTTGGTTTTGTTGGTTACGGTCAGCAAGATTCTTTTATTGAATATCAAAAAGAAGGACAAATTTTATTCAATAAAATGGTTGATCAAATAGTTATGGATATCACAACCGCTATTTTAAGATTTCCTTTGCCGCAAAGTTTTCAAACCCCTCCTCAACAAGAAAAAATGATTTTGAATGATAACAATTCTGATAACAATATTACCAAAAGAAGAAGAAAAGTTCGCATTTCTAAAAAACCTTGGAATTAGTTTATGGAAAAGTATGAAATCAACCAACATTTAGAAAACATAGCTCAAAATTTAAGAGATTTAAAAGAAGCTATTAATCTTTCCCAAAGCTACCAAACTTTAAATCAAATTAACGAATTAATGCAAAAAAAAGATTTTTGGGATGATCCTAAAAAAGCAGTTGCAACAAGTCAGAAATTCAATGATTTACAAGAAAAAATAAATACTTTAAAACATTTAGAAACCAACCATCAAGACTTAGTAACTTTTTTGGATTTAGAATCCAACCAAAATAACGAAACTGCTTTTTTGGAAGAAGAAATAAAAAAATTAATAGACGCTGTTTTAAATTTTAAAATCAAAGTTTTTTTAAATCAACCTTATGATAATAATAATGCTATTTTAATTTTTCATCCAGGAGCAGGCGGAACGGAATCACAAGATTGGTGTGAAATGCTTTTTAGAATGTATCAAAAATATGCTCAAAAAAAGAATTTTAAAACCGAAATCCTTGATTATCAATCAGGTGAGGAAGCAGGCATCAAATCAGCTACTTTATTAGTCAAAGGAGCTTATGCTTATGGTTATTTAAAAGCGGAAAAAGGCGTTCATCGTTTGGTGAGAGTTTCTCCTTTTGATACTAACGCCAAAAGGCATACTTCTTTTGTTTCTTGTGATGTTTTGCCAGAAATCAAAGAAAAAATTAAAATTGACTTAAGGCAAGAAGATTTAAAATTTGATTTTTTTAGAAGTAGTGGAGCAGGCGGACAACACGTAAATACTACTGATTCAGCAGTGAGAATCACTCATTTGCCAACTGGATTAGTAGTTAGTTGCCAAAACGAACGTAGTCAAAACCAAAACCGCGAAAAAGCATTACAAATGCTAAAAATCAAATTATTTCAATTAGCCGACAAAAAACAAAAAGAGGAACATGCCAAAAATTTCCAAGGCGAACAAAAAGAAATTGGTTGGGGTTCTCAAATTAGAAGTTATGTTTTTCATCCTTACAAAATGGTTAAAGACCATCGCACTAATCAAGAAATTTTTCAATTAGAACAAGTGATGGATGGAAATATTGATGTTTTTATTAATGGATATTTAACTAAAATACCATTTGTGAAAAACAATCTTTAATGTTTTCATTTTTTTGATATATTAAAATAAATAAAAAGTAATAATAAATTACTAAGAAAGTAGAGTTTTATAAATATGGCAATTAAAATGCGTTTACAACGTTTTGGAGTCCACAAAAGACCTTTTTATAGAGTAGTTGCAAGTGATTCCAGAGTTACTAGAGATGGTAAGTTTTTAGACATTGTAGGAACTTATGACACTATTTTAAACATTATTAAATTAGATAATGAAAAAGTCCAAAAATGGCTTTCTTGCGGTGCTCAACCAACTCAAACAGTTAAAAAAATCTTGAAAAAAAATTTTGTTTTTCAAAAAGACAATCAAATTAAAAAACCTCAAACTGCAAAATAATTTTTTAACAGAATACAAGGAAAGTAATTTTGGTGATGATTATTGAAATTGTAACTATTTTCCCACTATTTTTTAAAAGTTTTTGCGATAATTCAATCATAAAAAGAGCTTTAAATCAACAAAAAGTTCAAATAAAAATTCATGATTTAAGAAAATATAGCGTTAATAAACATCAACAAGTAGACGATTGTGTTTACGGAGGAGGTGTAGGAATGTTACTTTCTTTCCCTCCTTTTTTTGATTGTCTTCAAGAAATAAAAACTCCTCAAAGTAAAGTTATTTTGTTATCTCCTCAAGGAAAAATTTTTGATCAAGTGCAAGCAAATAATTACGCTTCAAATACCCCTCATTTAATTATTTTATGTGGTAATTATGAAGGGGTTGACGCAAGAATTTTAAAATATGTTGATCAAGAAATTTCAATAGGTGATTATGTTTTAACTGGAGGAGAAATCGCTGCCACTGTTGTTGTTGATGCTATTGTACGCCTTATTCCTGGGGTCATTAAACACGAATCTGCCTTTTCTGATTCGCACCAACAAGGTTTATTGAAGTTTCCTCAATACACAAGACCCCAAATTTATCAAAACCAAGAAGTTCCTTCAGTTTTGTTGTCTGGAAATCACGCTCAAATTGAAAATTGGCGTCAAAAAGAAAGTTTAAAAATCACTTTGCAAAAAAGACCTGATCTTTTAATTAATAAAAAATTATCCTCAAAAGAAAAAGTGATTTTAGAAGAAATCAAACAAGAATTGAAAAACAATTCTTAAAATATTTTTAAAAAACCAAAAGGAGAAAGTGTATGTCTCAATTAAAAGGGCAAGGTTTAATCGAATCAGTTACTCAAAATCAACTTAAAGAAGTACCTTTTTTTAAACCTGGAGATACTGTTAAAGTTTTTATTAAAATTGAAGAAGGAAATCGCAAAAGAATTCAAATATTTGAAGGTTTAGTTATCAAACGACAAGGAAGACTTATATCAGAAACCTTCACTGTTAGAAAAATCTTTGCAGGTATAGGAATTGAATTTACTTTTCCTTTGCATTCACCTTCTAACGAAAAAATAGAAGTTGTTCGCCGTGGTATTGTTCGTCGTGCTAAATTAAATTATGTTCGCAATCTTTCTTCTAAAGCTGCGAGAATTAAGGAAAAAAGATAAATTATTTTTTCTTTAAAAAAATAATATTTTAGAAAAATTCTTTTTTAAATAAAAATAGGAGTTTGAAAATGTCTTTTTATGAAGAATTAAAATGGCGTAATTTAATTAAAGATTCTAGTGATGAAAAAGAATTAAAAAATCTTTTAGATTGTAAAAAAATTAAATTTTATTGCGGTTTTGATCCTACTTCCGATTCTTTAACTGTGGGACATTTAGTTCAGTTAACAATGATGTCATTATTAGAAAAACAAGGACATTCTCCTTTTATTTTAGTTGGTGGAGCCACTGGTTTAATTGGTGATCCTAAAGAGACAGAAGAAAGAAAATTATTATCTTTAGAAACATCTTTGCAAAACGCCAAGAGTCTTGAAACACAATTGAAAAAGATTTTATTTCAAAAAAAAATAACTTTTTTAAACAATTATGAATGGTTTTCTCAATTAGATATAATTACTTTTTTAAGAAAATACGGCAAACTTTTTAATATTAATTATATGTTGAACAAACAAACAGTGGCCAAAAGATTGTCTTCAGGGATTTCTTTTACCGAGTTTACTTACATGATTTTACAATCTTTAGATTTTCATCATTTGTATAAAAATTATGGTGTTCAATTGCAATTAGGCGGTTCTGATCAATGGGGAAACATCACAAGTGGGTTAGAATTAATTAGAAAATTAGAAACAACAAGTCATGCTTTTGGTCTTAGTACCCCACTTTTATTGAATGCTAATGGAACTAAATTTGGCAAGAGCGAACAAGATGTTTTATGGTTAGATCCTCAAAAAACATCTCCTTATAAAATTTATCAATATTTTTTGAATCTTGCTGATGAAGAAGTTGTTAATTGCTTAAAACAACTTACCTTAATCCCCAAAGAAGAGATTTTAGAATTAGAAAAAGCCACCCTTCAAACTCCTCAAAAACGTTTAGCTCAAAAAGCTTTAGCGAACAACATTGTTAATTTAATTTATTCTCAAAAAGTTTTGCAAGAATGTCACAAAACTAATGAAGTTTTATTTTTAAATAAA
Source organism: Candidatus Phytoplasma australiense (assembly GCA_000069925.1). GTDB lineage: Bacteria > Bacillota_I > Bacilli_A > Acholeplasmatales > Acholeplasmataceae > Phytoplasma > Phytoplasma australiense. The sequence continues at coordinate 554,149 of AM422018.1, read as the reverse complement.
AAGAAAGAAAGTTTTCAAGAAGCAGATTTTACCTTATTAAATAAAACTTTATTTTCATATGAAACATCATTAGTTTCTATTCCTTTATCTGAGGCTTTAGTAAAAACCCAATTAACTACTTCCAAAAGGGAAGCGCGCGAATTTATCCAAAGAGGAAGCATTCAAATTTTTAATGAAAAAATCAAAAATCCTGATTATTTAATTGACAAAAAAAACACTTTATTTAATAAATACGTTCTTTTAAAAAAAGGAAAAAAAAACAACTCTTTAATTATTTTGAACTAATTTTATAATAAAATGGAGGCACAAATAGTGTTAAAAAACCCTTTGCGATCGCTTTTTCCCATTTTTAAAGCCAACCCCAAACTTGTTTATTTTGATTCTGCTGCAACTTCTTTAAAACCTAAAAAAGTAATAGATGAATTGACTTCTTTTTATTATAATAATGGAATGGCTAATAAATCTTTTGCTTTTTTATCATCTCAAACTAATTTATTGATTAACGAAACTAGAAAAAAAACTGCTTTTTTTTTGAATTGTTTACCTGAAGAAATTATTTTTACTAAAGGAACTACTGATTCTCTTAATTTATTGGCTCAAAGCTTAGGCGAACTTTTAGAAGAAGGAGATGAAATTATTGTATCAGAATTAGATCACAATTCTTCTGTGCTTCCTTGGTTAAAACAAGCCAAAAGAAAAAAAGCCAAAATAGTTTTTGTTCCTTTAGATTCCAACAATAAAATAACGGTTGAAAATTTTTCAAAAGTTTTAACTAAAAAAACTAAAATAGTAGCTTTAACACACATTTCTAATTTATTAGGGTACATGACACCTATAAAAGAAATAATTGATTTATCTCATCAACAAAACACTTTAGTGGTCATCGATGCTGCTCAATCAGCGGCTCATTTTCCTATAGATGTTAAAGCTTTGAATTCCGATTTTTTGGCTTTTTCGGCCCATAAATTATATGGCCCTTTTGGAGTAGGTGTTTTATTTGGGAAAATTTCGCTTTTGAAAAAATTAAAACCAACTTTTTTTGGAGGTAACTCCATTCAAGAATTTTCATTAAATGATTTTGTGTTAAACGAACCTCCTCATAAGTTTGAAGCAGGCACCCTTAATATTGCAGGAATTATTGCTTTTAAAAAAGCTTTAGAATTTATTCAAGAAATTGGTTTTGAAAAGATTCAAAGCATTGAAAAAAATATTTATCAAGGAATCATCAAAGAATTAGAAAAAATTCCTGAAATAACTATTTATAATCCTCAATCTTTGGACATTATTTCTTTTAATTTCAACCATATTCATGCTCATGATGTAGAAAATTTTTTAGCCCAAGAAAATATTTATGTAAAAACAGGTAGGTGTTGTGCTTTTTTGGCAGCAAAAAAAATTAACCAGACAAGTTTAGTGCGTATTTCTGTAGGTGTTTATAATAATCAAGAAGATATTGATATTTTAATTAAAAATTTAAAAAAAGCACGAGATTTTTTTATAAAATGTGCTAAAAAGTAAAAGGTTTTAAAATGTTAGAAATAAATAAATTATATCGCGATATAATTATGAAACATTATCAAGAACCTCAAAATTGGGGTTTATCACAAGACAAAAGCTTTATTTCTTTGACTCATAAAAATATTTCTTGCGGAGACTCTATTGTTTTACAAATTAAGTTTGGCGGCCAAAAAGCCAATCAAAAGATAGAAGATATTAAATATAAAACTCAATCTTGTGCTATTTGTCGCGCATCAGCTAGCTTAATGTCACTTTATTTAAAAAATTTAGAAATTAATCAATGTTTAAACAAAATAAATACTTTTTTAGCTATGATTAATAATCAAGATTTAGATGAAACAAAAATAGAAAAAGAATTATTATTATTTAAACATTTTTGTCAATTTCAAGGAAGAAGAGTTTGTGTTGCTCTTCCTTGGCAAGCTTTAGAAAAAATAATTCAAAAAAATAGATAATAGATAGAATAAAACTACCTCGAAAGGTAGTTTTATTTTTTTATTTTTTAAAAAAATGTGATTATTTTTTTATATTTCATCAATTTTTTGGACATTTACTTTTTTTAAAATGATCTAAATTTTATTGATTAGTAATATTTAATATTTGAATTAAAATAACAACTGATTTTTAATTTATGATGTAAAAAAAATTAAAAAATAACAATCATTTTTAAAATAATTTATATAATTATTTGGACTTTGTTATAACAAGTTGCACAATGGTTGTAAAATAACACCAATATAATAATTGTATTGAATCTTTCTTTGGATATTTAAACTGATTTTTTTTATTAAGATGGTTTTTAACAAAAAGAAGTAATGACACAAGTAAACTAATAAAAAGAAACTTGCATAAAAAAATTCATATTCCAAAAATTTTATTAAATAAATTTGATAATAACACCAACAAAATAATTGTTAAATATTTTATAAACCATAAAAAAACTCTTCTGAAATAAACAAAATAAAACAACTAGTTTTTAGATGTTATTTTTTTATAATAATTACCCAAAGTATCATTGAAAATAAAACAATTAATTATTTATATATAAAGTTAGTAAATATTTTTTAATTACTTGATTTTTCAAAAGAAAGATCAATAAAAAAAGCCCTTAATAAAGAGGGCCGTTTATGAAAAATTAAAGTTATTTTTTTATCACTACACTTTTTAATTTCATATAATAATGTATTTAGTTTCCATTAATTATGTATTGTCATCTATTTTAATTGGAAACAATTTTTTTGATTAACTTAATAATTCGTATCATAATAGTTAAAATAAGCATAAAAATATTGATCAAACTCACCAACATTAATCCAATTAACAACCATTCATATTTTTTAGGTATTTATTTTTCTACAAAAATATCCACTTGTTCTAACATTAAAACCCAAATAAAAGCACTAATTACCAGTCCCAAAATAGACCATAGCAATATAATTATATGAATCCACCAAAAAGAAAAAGGACGTCGATACAAATTAAGTGATATAGAAACAAAATAAAAAATAATAAAACAAATAGCAATCAAGTAACGTTTTTGAGGAGTAATCACAAGTTTTTTGGAATAATATAAATAAGACATCAACCCAACAACCAAAAGAGTTCCCAAAAAAGGAATATAAAAAAATAATGCTATATAATTACTTTTTATATTAAAAGCCATTTGAAAGAGAGCATATTGAGCACCGAAAAAATATCCCCAACCTACACTTAAAATGATAGTAGTGAATTTTAACAAAGACAAATACCAATAAAAACCTATTGCCCATAACAAACCTGCTAAGAACATTATACAAAAAGATGAAAGAAATACAAAACTTTGAACATTGTTTGCTTCTACTTCTGGCGCAATTTGATGTGTAGGGCGAGTCAACTTATTTAAAATAGGGATATTATACTTCAAATATTTCGCATTTTCATATGTTTTTAAGTAGTTATAAGTTATTAAACCCACAAATAAAGTAATGAAAGATAAAATAATAAATTTTAATAAAATACTAAATCGAGTAGTAGGATTGCTAGAAGTCTTTGTTAATTGATTTTTATTTTTAAGTTGTTGTAACCTTTTTTTAAAATATAGTGTGGTTCATCATGTTGTTTTTGAGTTAATAAGTGTCGAACCTTCTTAGAAGGATTTAGAAAATATTCAAAAAATTTCATTATTGTTTACCTTCTTCTTTTAATTTTCCGCCATAAATATTTAAGGAATGATTATCTGCAAATATATTTTTGGTTTTTAATATATTAATTAATAAATGGTCGGAATCACTAATATTTGTTTCCGCAACTAATTTATAATATTTTAGTGTTATCATCTTTCTGTTTACATTAATAAACATTTATTTGTTCTTCAGGAACAAAATGAATTAAAAATCCAATAGTTTTTTCATAGCTATTGTTGGTAATATCAAAAGTAATTCTTTTTTAAATTTTTAACTGTTTCTTCTATTTGTTCTTTTTTATCGTAAGTTGTAATAACACTTGGAACAAAAATTTTACCCAAAAACCTACCTACTGTTTTTTTCGCAGCTTTTTTTAAAGCATTTTTAGCGATTTTATGACCAACTTTTTGATTTATTTTTTTTCAAAATTATTTTAATTTTTGTTTGAAAAAGCGTTGTGATGAAATGTCTGCATCTTTTTGAGGATCAACATTATTTATATCTATATTTTCCTTGGGGAAATATTTTTTTAGACATTTTTGTTTTAAAAAAATATTCTTTAAAACTAAAAAAAATAATAGATAATTTCATATTCTTTAAAAGCAACAAAACAAATTAATTAAATTAAAAAAATCTATAAGTTTTTTTAATATTGGAGATGATAGGTGTTTTCATATTTATTTCCCTTCCTATTCTTTTTATATGTATATTCTAACAAATTTTTTGATGATTTTAATTGTTTTTTTGAATTCTTTAATGTGTTTTATAATTTGTTTGAAATTTGTAAAATCACAAACCCTTTATAATGGAGGGCATTTTGTGTAAATTTTAATTTTTTAGAACTTAAAAATATTTTATAAAATCTATAATTGCATTTTAAAACTCATTATTTTACTCTTATATGACACTTTTTATTTTTTAAAAATTTTGCAAAGACTGATTTATTCAGGTCGGTCTTTTTTTGGTTTCTTTGAAACTTAAAAAAATAATTTTCAAATTTTTTCTAAAAATGTTTTTCCAAAAAAACATCATGGGTATGGATTTCTAAAATAACAAACAAAAAATATGACATATTTGTTTAAATTGTATTTGTTTGTGGTTTATTGGTGGAAAAATATGCATCATGCATTTAATAAAATATGAAAAAATGAGACAATTTTTAATTTAATTCAAGTATTTTTTAATTTGAAAATTTGTAATTATCACAATATTTTTTTGAGTTTTAAAAAAAACTAAAACAAAAGTTGTTTAAGTTTTGAAAACAGTTCAGTGCAACTAACAGAAACATAATCAATTGCATGACATCTTGGTGCAGTTGCTTCATCGCTTTAAAAATATATTGGTGTTTTAGAATATTAAAATCAGTTTCTGCAATCATATCGCTAACTGATTCTATTTTTTTGGAGTCTAAAAGTAAAACCCCCTAGTAAAGATCGCTTGCCTTCATTCATTATCTTTTTCTCCTTTTTGATTTTTTTTTTTTTTTGAAAAGATATGAAAATTATTTTTTTAGTTTATACATTATTTTATTTATAAAAAAACCAAAAGCCAATAATTAAAATTTCTAATAATAAAATTGGGTACAAAAAAAGACCGACTTAAATAAGTCAGTCTTAAAGAATTTTAAAAAATAAAAAATTGTCCTAAATAATGTAACAGTCCACACATTTAAAATTTTATCCAACTTTCAATATAATTTAAAATCTCATAATTCCTATTTTATTTTGTACCTCTTTGATTTTAGCATCTGCAATCAGACGAGCTTTTTTGGCCCCCTCATTTAAAATTTCATCTAATTTAGGGTTATCAATTAAGTGATAAAATTTTTTTTGTAAAGGAATAATAAATTCTATAACAGCTTCATAAATTTTATCTTTTAAATATTTATAAGAAGATGATTGAAATATTTTTTCACTTTCTCTTATGCTAATTTTTTTTAAGGCAGAATAAATGGTTAAAAGGTTAGAAATACTCGGCTTATTTTCGGGGTCGTATTTGATGAACGTATCAGAATCTGTCACAGCAGCCATAATTTTTTTCTTAATTATTTCAGGTTCATCTAAAAGTAAAATATAATTTTTATCATTTTCAGTTTCGCTTTTGCTCATTTTTTTTAAAGGTTTTTGTAAACCTTTAATTTTTGTTCCTAAAGGATTAAAAAAAGCTTCGGGGATTGTGAAAGTATTACCGTATAAATGATTAAACCTAGTGGCAAGAGTTTTAGTTAGTTCTAAATGTTGTTTTTGGTCTTGGCCGATTGGAACAATGTTGGCATCGTAAATTAAAATATCCGCTGCCATTAATGTAGGATAAGTGAATAAAGAAGTTCGCATACCATTACTATTTTGTTTGCTTTTTTCTTTATATTGAATCATTCTTTGGAGTTCATTAAAATAAGAATTACATTCCAAGAGATAACCTAAATAAGAGTGTTCAATAATTTCTGATTGGATAAATAAGTTTATTTTTTTTGGATCTAATCCTGAAGCCAAATAAAGAGCTGCTACTTTTTTGATTTGTTTTTTTAGTTGCGAGGGTTCTTGATAAAAAGTAAGGGCATGCAAATCAGCTATAAAAAGGTAAAAATCAAAATTTTTTAAATTTTTTTGCAAAAAAAGCAAAGGTTGCAAAACGCCAATATAATTACCTAAAGTTAAATCCCCCGTTGGTTTAATACCTGATACTAATCTTTTTTGGATCAATTTTTAATCCCCTTTTTATCTATTTTATCTATTTTTAAAAGAATGTTAGTTTTTCCAAATAGAAAATTATTAATTTTTTTATTCTTTGGGTAAGGATTCTAAAAGATTTTCTTTTATAATTTGTTCAAATATTTTTTTGTTAACCCTAGAACGAGTGCGAAAATCTTCTTGAGTAAAAGGTTTGTCTTCGCGAGTTTTTATAATTTTTTTAGCAGCAATCATTCCTAAACCATCAATGCAAAGCAAAGGCATTCTCAAATAATTATCGTTTTCTATTTTAAAAACATCAATATCTGATTTATTGAAATCAACGCTTAAAAATTTAAAACCACGTTGTAACATTTCTTTGGCTATTTGGAGAGTGTTAATCAAAACCGCTTCTTTTGCTTTGATTTCATTTTTTTTAAGATTATTGATTTTGTTTTGAATAATTTCTGGATCATTGCTAATCATAATTTGATGATCAAATTGTTCTGCTCTTTTGGAAAAATAACCACTATAAAAAATCAAAGGAGCATAAACTTTAAACCAAGCAATTCTTAAAGCCATAATAACATAAGCAGTTGCATGGGCCTTTGGGAACAAATACTTGATTTTTTCAGCTGAATCAATATACCAGTTTTCAACTTTTCCTTCCATCAAATTTTTATAATCTTGCCAAGTTTTTGGATCATTTTGTGGTTGACCTTTGCGGATGAATTCCATGATTTCAAAAGCTTTTAAAGCATCAACACCTTTATCTTGCAATTGCAACATAATATCATCGCGACAACCAATAATGTCATCAAAAGAAATATTTTGGTTTTTATATTTTTCAAAATCACCCGTTTGACCAATGACATCTTTAGCGTTTTTAAGCCAAACATCGGTTCCATGAGAAAGCCCAGAAATTTTAACTAAATCAGCAAAATTGATATTTTTTTTATGATTTTTTTTAATATCTTTTAACATTTGTTTAACGAAGGTTGTTCCAAATTCCGGAATCCCTAAAGAATCGATTGTAATTGTTTCATTTTGAGCAGAAGTTATTTTCATATCTTCAGAAAATAATTTATAAACTTCAGGATCATCTAAAGGAATTTCTTGAGCTTTTTTAAAAGCGAATTTATTTGGATTTTTTTTAACACAATCCATTAAAAATTTAATCATCATAGGATCATCATGGCCTAAAATATCTAATTTAAATAAATTATTTTCAAAGGAATGATAATCAAAATGAGTTGTTTTCCATTCAGAATTGGTATCATTGGCCGGAAATTGAATTGGTGTTATTTCATAAATGCTTCGATTCGGCGGAACAATAACGATTCCTCCTGGATGTTGTCCAGTTGAACGTTTGACTCCTTCAATTTTGGTTGTTATTTGGGATATTTTTTGTTTACGCCAATTTTTGTTAGCACTTTCAACAAAACCCTTTACATAACCATAAGCATTTCTTTTCGCAATTGTTTGAATTGTTCCAGCTCTAAAAGCATGTTTTTCGCCGATTAAATTTTTAATGTAATTATGAGCTTTAATCTGGTAATCGCCTGCAAAATTAAGATCAATATCAGGAGTTTTATTTCCTTCAAACCCTAAAAACGTTTCAAACGGAATATCATGACCGTCTTTTTCAAGGGGAGATTGACATTTGGGGCATTTTTTATTTTCTAAATCATAGCCTGAAAAAACTTTTCCTAAAGCATCATAATAACTTTGTTCTTCTAAAGAATAATATTTTTCTTTTTCTTCTGGTTTTGTTTTTATAATAGTATAACAACAATTAGGGCAACGATAATGCGGTCTTAAAGGATTAACTTCGGTAATATCTAACATGGTAGCCACCAAAGATGAACCGATGGAGCCACGAGAACCTACCAAATAACCATCTTCTAAAGATTTTTTAACCAATAAATGAGATAAATAATAAATAGGAGCGATATCTTGATTACTTGTAGCATCATTAACATCACCAATGATACTGTTTAATTCTTGTTTTAATCTTTTATCAATCAAAGGATGAGGGTTTGGCCCATATAATTTTTGAACTTTTTTTTGCACTAAACTTTGGATTTCTTTTTTGATGCTTGGTATATTTAAAATATCTTTAAAAGCATCATCTTTTAAAGAAAAAAGTTCTTTAGTGAAAGGTTGAATTTTTTCGATTTTTGAATTAAGCAAATGAGTGTTATCAATTATAATTTCACGCGATAAATAGTCATTTTGCAAAAAGTTAAACGCCTCAAGCATTTCTTGAGTGGTTAAAAGATGGTTGTTTGGTAAATTGCAATCACCATATTTAGATAATTTATGCAACCCGCCTCCTACTTGTTTTGCTTTAATGTAAATTTGACGATAATCTTTTTCCCAAGGATGTATATAATGGACATCTCCGGTAGCAATGATGATTTTATTTTGTTTCTTTGTTTCTTCGATAATTTTTATTAAAGTAGAGTGAATGATTTTTTCTCCCTTATCACCTAACTGAGAAATTAAGTGTTTGTAAGCTTGAGGGGGCTGAATTTCAATATAATCATAAAAAGAAATTGCTTTTCTTAATTTTTCAATGTTGGAATTCAAGGCTATTTCAAAAATATTACTATCATAACAACCACTACCAACCAAAAGACCTTCTCTATGTTTGGATAAACTAGATTTTAAAACTCTAGGTTTTTTATAAAAACCATCTGTTAATGCAGCGCTTAAAAGTTCAAAAAGATTTCGATAACCCTTTTGATTGGCTACTAAAATATTGATATGATAAGATCTTTCGTATTTAGGATCAATGGGATCTTTTAAATCAAAAAAATTTGTAATTAATACGTTTTTGTCATTTTTACTAGCATCTGATAATTGATCAATCATCTTAATAAAAACTTGAGCGGTTGTGTTTGCATCACTTAAAGCACGGTGATGTTCTTCCATTTTTACTTTAAAAACTGTAGCTAATCTTTTTAAAGAAAAATATTTTAAAAATTCACTGAAAAAACGTTGTGATAATGTCATCGTATCAATTACTGGTTGTGGTTTGTATGCTATCCCTAATTCTTTTATTTTTTCTTTTAAAAAAGTTATATCAAAAGTTGCATTATGAGCAACTAAAATGCAATTTTCAATAAAATTTAAAAAATCAGGCAAAACTTGGTCAATTGTATTTTTTCCTTCCAACATATCATCTGTAATGTTTGTGATGTTAATAATAGTTTGGCTTAGTTTTTCTTGGGGATTAATTAAGGCTTGGAATTCTTGTATTTTTTTACCATGTTTAATTTTGACCCCAGCGATTTCAATAATTTTATCTTTTGTGCTTGAAAAACCAGTTGTTTCTAAGTCGAAAACAACATAAGTGGCTTCTTTTAAATTAAAATCTTGAGTTAAATTATCTTCTATTTGATTAGTAATATAAATAGGTCTTTCTTGAATAAAATCAATTTCTAATCCATAAATTGGTTTGATTTTTTTTCCTTTGGAATATTCATATATTTCAGGATAAGAATAAATGCCATCATGATCGGTAAAAGCAATTGCTTCATGACCCCATGATTCTGCTATTTTCAAATACTCTTTAGCACTATTAATAGCATCTAAATTAGACATTTTTGTGTGTGTGTGAAATTCTATTCTTTTTTTGCCTTCAAATTCATCTTTTCTAACCGGAAACAAAGTAGATTGGCCTAAAATATTGATTTTGTTTTGGTCGAAAAGCAAATGGACATCATCCCAAACGCTGTATTTAATTTCTGCTTCTATTTGAATTTTTTGGTGTATTTGGATATTTTGATTTAAAATTTCTGCTTTTTTTTCTTTGGAAACTTTGGCTTTGATTAAAATAGCGTCTCTATCTTCAATTGAAAAGCCATTGTTTTCTTCTATAACACAACTAAAATAAAATTCTTTCCAATTGTATTTACGAAAATTACTTTCTGTGATGGTATGAGCCAAAAGACCTTCAACGATAAAAGTTTTTTGAGAATTGTTTTTTCCAAATTCTTCGAGTTCTTTTGGAGATTTAGGAATATCTCGTATTTTTAAAATTTCTTCATTTTGGTTTTTTTTGTCATTTGTTGTATTTGTCATATCTTTGCCAACTTTTATTTTAATTTTGTCATCTTTTTCTAAGATAAAATCATTTTCAAAGCGATAAAAAGAGTAAAAAAACTCTTTTAAAAGTTTTGTTTTTTTATTTAAAGTTAAAAAAGATTCAGGATTGACAGAAATTATAAATTTTTTATTTTGGCATTTAATTTGAAAATCATCGTTTTCAAATGTATCCAAATCAGAATATTTTTTTTGGATTTTTGCTTTGGGAATAATATAACGATAATAACTAGGAAAAAGGGATGTTAAATAATCAAAATTTTTGAAATTTATGCGATATTCCATCTCAATTTCGTTTTTTACATAATTATCCAACAGTTCTTTTTTTTCTTTGTCTGTTAGTTCATCTTTTTGTTTTTCTTTGAGAATTGTTTTTATCAGATATTCTTTTTCTTTTTCTTTGAGAAAAATTTTGAATTGACCTAAAAAAGTTTCTAAATCATGAACTAAAAGTAATTTTTGAAAGCTGATATGTAAAATCAATTTATTTTTGGATTCTAAAACCAAAACTTTTTCTAATTGAGGATTTTGAAAATAATTTTTATCAAAACCATTTTCTTTTATAAATTGTTGAAATGCGTTGTTATACATCAACTTGCCGCCTAATTTTATTAAAATAAAACAATATTAATTTAAAACAAGTGCATAATAAAATAAAAAAACCACGTGACTTGCATATTGCATGTGGCTTTTTTTTATTTTATTATTTTTAAAAAAACATTTAATTTATGGTACTGATGATCGGACTCGAACCGACATGAGAGTTACTCGCTTGATTTTGAGTCAAGTGCGTCTACCATTCCGCCACATCAGCTTCAAATATATTTCAATTAAAAAATAAACACGATACTTATATATTATATCAAGAATTTTTTTAAACGTTGAATATTTTTTAATAAAAAAACATTGAAAAAATTTAGTGGCAATTTTTTCCTAATTTTTCTTTTTTTGAAAAATAAACTCTACTCTCAACTACAAAATTAAATATTTCATTATTCATGGCAATGATGATAATTTATCCCTTTGAGGACTACAACAATTATTAATTTTTTTAACCATTCCATCTTTTTTTATTTATTTTTGGTTAAAATTATAATTGCTGAGTCCTCTTTGGTTTTATATTTTGGATAGTGTAAAACAATAAAGTCTCTGATTATAAAAAATAAAAATTAAGTGTATTTTCTAAACTTTATTCAAAATTAATTGGTGATAACGGAAAAAAAGAAGCAAGTATTGTGTTTTAAACTTTTATTCTCAAATTTACATGCTTTCTAAAAAAGGAATTCCTAAAATTCTTAAACTTTCTTTAATAACAATTAAAACTGCTTTAATTAATAAAAGATTAGTGTTTTTAATTATTTTATCGTGAGATAAAATTCTTTCTTGAGCGTATAAACCATTAACATTTTGAGTTATTTTGATAAGATGTCTAGACAAAATACTTGGCATTTTTTCTTTTTGGCTTTTTTCTAAAATCCAAGGAAATTGACTTAATAATTTGATTAAAGCAAAATAATGATTTTGTTGATATATGTTTTCATCAATTAATTGAAAATCTATTTTTTCTTTTTTTAAAAGTGAATTAAGGCGTGCGGCTGTATATTGCAAATAAGGGGCTGTTTGTCCTTTGAATTGTAAAATATTTTCAAGGTTAAAATCAATATCTAAATGCCTGTCATTTTTAAGATCGTTAAAAATAATAGCTCCAACAGCGATTTTTTGAGCAGTTTCTTTGATGTTAGTTAAAGACGGATTTTTTTCTTGAATAATTTTTTCGGCTAAGTTTGTTGCTTGATTAATAACATCCATCAATGTAGTAAATTTATGATGTCTTGTTGAAATTTTTTTACCATCCATCAAAACCAAACCAAAATTAATATTTTCAATTGTAACATCGTGATATCCCATTTTTTTAATAATTTGATCCAATTGTTTAAAATAAAGTTTTTGTTCGTTTCCTACTACATACAAAATAGTTTGACAATTGTAAGTTTTGTAACGATATTTAAGAGTGGCCAAATCGCGAGTTAAATATAAAGTGCTGCCGTTCGTTTTTTGAATTAAACCAGGCGGTAATTGATCTAATTCTATTAACAACATTTTTTCTTCTTGTTTTAAAAGTTTTTTTTGGTGTAATTCTTCTAAAAGTTCTTTTATTTGATCGTTATAAAAAGACTCTCCTAAAAAATAATCAAAAGAAACTCCGAGAATTTTATAAATTTTACAAAATTCATTTAAAGAAACATCGCGAAAATACTTCCATAACTCAAGATATTCTTTATTCTTTTTTTCTAATTGTAAAAAGGCTTCGTTGGCCTCATCGTTTAATGTTTGGTTTTCCTCGGCTTTTTGATGAAACAAAAGATAGAGTTTTTGGAGTTCGTTGATAGGATCTTTTAAAATTTTTTCTTTTTGACCCCATTTTTGATAAGCAACAATCATTTTTCCAAATTGAGTGCCCCAATCTCCTAAATGGTTAATCCCAATCACTTTAAAACCTAATTTTTGATAAATGTTTTTTAAGGCATTTCCTAAAACAGTTGAACGAAGATGACCAACAGAAAAATTTTTGGCAATATTAGGCGAAGAATAATCAATAACTACAGTTTTATTTTTGTTTGGTTGGTCCCCGTAATTACTTTGAAGACGATTTATTTCTAATAAAATATTTTTGGCTACAAGTTTTCTTTTTAATTTAATATTCAAAAAGCCATTTAAAAACATTATTTCTTCTATTTCTTCAGTTTTAATTAATTCTTTTTCGATATTCTTAAAAATTAAAGCTGGATTCAATTTTTGTTTTTTAGCATAAGCGAATAAAGGCAATGAAAAATCAAAATCATAATTATTAACTTGTTCTTGCAAAAAAACATCTTCATTTAAAAGTTTTTTTAAAGTTTTTTCTATTTTTATTTTGATATTTTCTAAAGTCATTTTTTTACTTTCCTTATTAATCTAAATGATTTTTTCAAAAACCATTCTTTTTTTTGGAAGGAAAAACAGTTTCCATTCCCTTTTATTTTTGGGAAAATTCAGTTATTCCTAATGCAATACGATTAATTGCTTTTTTTAAAGTTTCAAAATCAATCAATTCTTTTTTGTCTCTAATTGCCAAAATGGAAGCTTCATTCAGAATAGCTGCTAATTGAGCTCCTGTCGCCCCTTCAGTGATTTTTGCAATTTCTTCTAAATCGTTATTGTTTATTTTTTTATTTTTTGCATGCAATTTTAAAATGGCTTCGCGGGCTTTGATATCTGGTAAATTAATTTTAAATTTGCGGTCAAATCTTCCAGGTCGCAATAAAGCAGGATCCAAAATATCTGCACGATTAGTGGCAGCAAAAACAATAACTTTATTTAATGTTTCAAAACCATCCATTTCGACTAAAAGCTGGTTTAATGTCTGGTCTTTTTCATGACTGCCGCTTGTAACAAATCCTGTTCCTCTTTTCATCCCCAAAGCATCAATTTCGTCAATAAAAAGGACACAAGGGGTATTTTTTTTGACTTCTTGAAACATATTTCTAATGCGTGCAGCACCAAGGCCTACATACATTTCAACAAATTCAGAACCAGAAAAGAAATAAAAAGGGAATTCTAATTCGTTAGCTAATGCTTTTGCAAGTAACGTTTTACCAGTTCCTGGAGGACCGTATAATAAAACCCCTTTGGGAATGTTAATGCCTAGATTTTTGTATTTTGTGGGGTTTTTTAAAAAATCAACTAATTCATATATTTCTTTTTTTTCTTTGTCTAATCCGGCAATATCTTGAAAAGTTATTTTTGAATTATTTTGATAAATTTTCTTTTTCAAATCATTTTGGGTTTGTAAAAATTGGTTTTTTATTTGAATCATAATATAAAACATAAAAATAAACGAAGAACTAAAAAAAATAAAGCGAAAAAAAGATTCTAAATAATTAGTTTTGGTATCGCTTGTGACTTTTGGCAAAAAATCTTTATAAGAGTTAATGTTTTTTAAAAAAATTTCATACAAATAATTAGAAACATAACAATAATATTTGTTGTTTGAATATCCTTGAGCTTGAATAAGATAATATTCTTTAAATAAGAAATTACTATTTTTTTTATAAGTATAATGGATTTTTTCAATTTGTTTTTCTTTAATTTTGTCGATTAATGTATAAAAATTAATCAAAAATGAACCCTTTAATTGACTTTTTTCTTGGATAAAATAAAAGATTTCTAAAAAAGAGATGAATAAAATAAATGAAATAATCAAAATCATGATGAAAAAAATAATTTTGTTTTTTAATAAAAAACGTTTGAAAAACACTAAATATAAACTCCGATTTGTTTGAAAATTATCTAAAAAAACTAATTTATTTTTTTATATTACATGAACTTAAAAAAACCTCAATCACAAGATTATTGATAAAAAGATAAAAAAACTATAAGAAAATTAAGAAAACAGAAATAAAAGACATTAAAGGACGATATTTAATCTTAAAAAAAGAGTAATGTTTTAGGGGGGGTTCTATCAGACTCCAATAAAAACATTCAAACTCTTTTATTTTTGGGTTACCAAAAAAATTAATGCTTTTTTTAATTTCTTGATCTGGTTTGTTTTGTTGTTGTTTTATCCAAAGATTAAACTTATGAATTATTTACAACCATTTTAACAGTTTTAATGGAAATGTTAAAACATTTATCTATTAAAAAGACATTATTTAATCTTTAAAAAAACATTTTGTAATAATTATTTTGATATTTTTGTAACAAATCAATTCAAAAAAATCTCGCTAAATTTAAATTATTTTATTTTTAATAATTATTTAATATCTCCAAAATAAGTATTAGGTTTTAAAAAACAATTAAAAAAACCTTCACAAATTTTAAAATTAATTTGTTTGCAAATTATCTAAAACCTCTAACTTGTCTTTTAAACGTAAATTAATTAAATAAAGCAAAACTCCAATTATAAGATTATTAATAACAACTGATAAAAAACTATAAGCAACATTAAGACCTGTAGAATATTTCCAATCAGAAACAAACCGCGTCAAAAGACTGCTGTTTTGATCTTGAAAAAACTCGTTTTTTAGTAAATCAATAAATAAAATACTTGAAAA
This sequence comes from Candidatus Phytoplasma australiense, assembly GCA_000069925.1. Classification (GTDB taxonomy): domain Bacteria; phylum Bacillota_I; class Bacilli_A; order Acholeplasmatales; family Acholeplasmataceae; genus Phytoplasma; species Phytoplasma australiense. The sequence continues at coordinate 538,597 of AM422018.1, read as the reverse complement.
AATTTGAACTATACTAATGATTGTTAAAGTGATGACTAAAGGCCATTTTTTAAAAAGTTGATTTCTTTTTTTTTGATAAAACAATCCAGATAAACAACAAGCAAGATAAGGCAAAAAAAACCGATAAAGAAAAATTTTTAATTCCAATCCATGATGATCATGATTGTGAGAATGTTCTGGTAAGAAAAAATCCATCAAAAAACGCTCAAAGGAATAATGAATTAAAAGATATGTTAAATTGGCAAAAAAACTGTATTTAAATCCAAAAAGAAAGCCAATTAAAATAATAAAAAGTAATTCAATTTTAAAAAAAGAATAGTTGCAAGCAGTTCCGAAATTAATAGTATATCGAAAAATTAATTCCAAAGAAAAAGTTAAAAATAATAAAAACGAAGTTATAATAATTTTTTGTAAAGTTTTTTTTTGATCATTTAACATAAAAATATTCCTTTATTTTTAGCAAAAAACTAATAACTAAGTTTTTCTGCTAAAAACCCTTCCTTTAATAAGTTTAAAAAATCATCATTAGTAGCATCAAGAATATAAAGATTAATGTCGTTTTGTAACAAAACTTTTTTTAAATGTTTGACTTGGTAGCTAACTCCTTCAAAAGCCTGACAAAACTCTTTGAGGGTATCTTCTTTGTGAAAGAAATCTCCGATTAAAGCTAAATTTTGAATTCTGCCAAATCTAATCTTTAAAAAAATTTCTAACATACCCCATGAAAATCGTCTTTTAAGGATTTTGGTGTGTTCGGGTTGTTCTAAAAATAAAAAATCAGGTAAACTATATTTTACGGCATCTTTTTCGATTGTTTTGATTTCTTCCGGATTTAATGAATAAGTCTTAACAGTTAAAGATTGAGAAAGGTATTTCATAAAAGCTTCTTGAGACATTTCTTGGGGAAGGTATTTTTTTAGATTGACAACTCTCGAACGAACGCTTGCAATTCCTTTAGAAATAAGTTTTTGATCGTTTGGAGTAATTGCATTAATCATGGTATTAAAATCGCAATCATAAAGCAAAGTGCCGTGAGTGACCATTCCATTTTGATTTTGCAAAAAAGCGTTACCAGAAATTTTTTTACCTTCCAATAAAATATCGTTTCTTCCACTAAAAACCACTTTTAATCCTAAGTTTTGTAACGCAAGAACTATTTTAGATAAATAAGGTTTAAAACTAAAATTTTTCTCTTTTTTGGTAATAATACTATAAAGTGGGGTTTTTGGGTCGTTATAAACACAACCCCCGCCGGTAGGCCTTCTAAATAAAGCAATTTTATTTTTTTGAAGGTAATCTAAGTTAACTTCATTTTCAATAATTTGGTTTTTGCCAACAACAACTCCTTTAATTTTCCAAAGAAAAAAATAACTTTCTGTTGGGTTTTGTTTTAATAAATGATTCAGAACATAAGCTTCTAAAGCATAGTAAAAATAAGGTTTTAAATCGCAAGGGCGATTAGTTTCGATTAAAATCATAAAATACCTCTTTCAATTATATTATAACATTTATTTTTTTCTTTTAAAAAGTAGTCGGAGTTAAGTTCAAAAAAATAGTTTAAATATAGTCTTTAAAAAAAGGACGTTGATGAATAAAATTGTTGGCATGTTCCAAAAATTTATAGACGCTTTTTAATTTAATTAATTTGTTTTGTTGATTTTAAAGAATATAAAATTATCACGATATTTTTAAGTTTTAAAAAAATTTTTAAGACTAAAAATAATTTTTCAAATTTTTCTATAAATATTTTTCTAAAAAAATCATCTCCCTGCATTGCCTTAAAAATATATTGGTGTTGAGTATTATTAAAATCGGTTTCTGCAATTATATCACTAACTGAATCTATTTTTTTTAGAGTCTAAAAGTAAAACCCCTAGTAAAGCTCGTTCATCTTCAATCATTATCTTTTCTCTTTTTTTGAAAATATTTTTTTGAAAAGATATGAAAAGTATTTTTTGGTTTTGAGTACAAAAAAAGCCCGACTAAAAAATAAGTCAGTCTTCAATAATTTTAAAAAATAAAAATGGTCCTAAATAATGGAATAGTCCATATTTTTAAGCATAATATATGGCAAAAAAACATTATTTTTTGGTATAATTATAATTATAATGTTTTGAAATAAAAAATGAATTAATTACGTTAGGAGACAATTAAATGAATAAAAAAATGACAGAACAAGAAGGAATTAGACACCAAAAAATAGAAGAATTGAAAAAATTAAAAACTGAACCTTTTGGTAAAAATTTCACTTGTTCGCACACAATTGAAAACATTATTTTAAATTATCAAAACATTGATCAAGAATGGTTCGAAGAAAACAAAGTTAATGTAAAAATTGCAGGAAGAATTATTTTAAAAAGAGGACAAGGAAAAGCCGGATTTTTACATCTACAAGATTTTAATTTTAAAATTCAAGTTTATCTTAGATCTGATTTATTAGGGGATGCTTTCCTTCTTTATCAAAATTGTGATTTAGGTGATATCGTAGGGATTAAAGGTTTTTTGTTTAAAACTAAAACAAAAGAGCTCACAATTAAAGCTCTAGATTTTATCCATTTAACTAAATCTTTAAAACCATTACCAGATAAATTTCATGGTTTGCAAAACCGCGAAGAGATGAGAAAAAAACGTTATTTAGATCTTATGGTTAATGAAAAAAGCCGACAAGTTTTTTTAACTCGTAGTTTAATTATCAAATCAATTCGTAATTTTTTTGATAATGAGGGCTTTTTGGAGGTAGAAACCCCCATTTTGCAACCTTCTTTGGGCGGAGCTTCTGCCAAGCCATTTATTACTAGCCATAACGCTTTAAATTCTGATTTTTATTTAAGGATAGCTACCGAACTGCCTTTAAAAAAGTTAATTGTTGGTGGTATGCCAAAAGTTTATGAAATTGGTCGAATTTTCCGTAATGAAGGAATGGATGCAACCCATAACCCGGAATTTAGCACTATAGAGGCTTATCAGGCTTATTCTGATATACAAGGAATGATGGAATTAACTCAAAAATGTCTTCAGTATATTTGTCAAACTGTTTTAAAAAGTTTAGAAATCAATTACCAAAATAAAAAAATTAGTTTTCAAACTTTTCAAAAAATTAGCATGACAGATGCTATCAAAAAAGAAACAGGCATTGATTTCCAAAAAAAATTATCTCAAGAAACTTGTTTGCAATTAGCAAAACAACATGATATCAACGTCATGTCTCATTTTAGCCAAGGTCATATTATTGAAGTTTTTTTTGAAAAATACGTTGAACATAAATTAATCCAGCCTACTTTTATTTACGGCCATCCTTTAGAAATTAGTCCTTTAGCCAAAAAAAATCTTAATAACCCTCGTTTTACTGATCGTTTTGAACTTTTTATCGCTGGAAAAGAATTTGTGAATGCTTTTAGCGAATTAAACGACCCCATCGAACAAGAAAAACGTTTTTTAAATCAATTAAAACAAAAAGAATTAGGTGACGATGAGGCTTGTGAAATGGATTATGATTTTTTAGATGCCTTAAGTTACGGTATGCCTCCCACTGGTGGGCTCGGAATGGGAATTGATCGAATAGTGATGCTTTTAACCGATACTCCCAATATCCGTGATGTTATTTTATTTCCTCATTTCAAAAATAAAAACATTATTAAGAAAAAATAAATTTAAGTAAAGGTTTTAATTATGAGAGGTGTTTTTTATTTACAAAGCTATTATTCTTTGTTGGACAGTTTATTACCTTTAGAAAAATTAGTTTTAAAAGCTAAAGAAAATGATTATGAATTCGTTGCTTTAAGTGATGATTACAATTTATACGGAATGCCAACTTTTTTGCAATTGTGTCAAAAACACGATATAAAACCTATTTTAGGCCTTAAAATTAATTTTTTATGGAAAAACCAAACAGGTGAACTTTTGGTTTATGCCAAAAACGATCAAGGAATAAAAAATTTAATTCAATTAGCAACTGCAAGCAAAAAAGAAGCTCAAAGCCATCTCCATCTAGAACAAATAGAAGCTTTAGGAAAAGATTTATTTATTATCATTTGCGGACTTTGTCCTTTTTGGGAAAAAATTTTTGTCAACGACCAAAAAAATGAATTTCAAGAAGTATTAGAAAAATTAAAAACAATCTTTTCTGAAATTTTTTTAGGAATTTCTTTTCAAAGTTTTTTTTTAGAAAAATTATCCGACAATCTTATAGATTTTAGCACTCATTTTGAAATACCTTGTTTGCCTGTCAACAAAACGAATTATGATGATGCAAAAGCCCAAGAAACTTATCAAATTTTGGCTAAAATGAAAAACAAAACAATTTATTCTGAAATAGATTTATCTTTTTTAACTAAAAGTGAGTTTGATATTAGATATCAAAAATATCCACAAATCATGGATTCTTTAAAACAATTAATTCCTAAAATTAATTATCAAACTCCTTTGAAAAAAAATTTTTCTTTACCTTCTTACCTAGATTTTATTGAAAAAAAAGAAAAAGATTTACCTAAAGAAGTTGTTTTCGAAAAACCGGAAAAAAAACTTTTTCAAAACTTGGATGCAAAAAAATATTTAAAAAAAATAGTTTATCAAGGATTAGAAAAATTTTTAAATCCTTCAAAATCAAAATATGAAAAATACTCCCAAAGAATTAACGAAGAATTAAAAATCATTAATGATTTGAATTACGAAAATTATTTTTTAATTGTAAGTGATTTAGTCAAGTACGCTAAAAAAAACAATATTTTAGTAGGTCCTGGAAGAGGTTCTTCTTCTGGTTCTTTGGTTTGTTTTTGTTTAGAAATTACAGAAATTGACCCTTTAAAATATAATCTTATTTTTGAAAGGTTTTTGAATCCTCAAAGAAAAACAATGCCAGATATTGACCTTGATTTCCCTGATAATAAAAGAGAAATAGTAATTCAGTATATTCGTCAAAAATACGGTTTACATCACGTGGCAAATATTATTACTTTTGGAAGTTTTGCCAAAAAAAATGCCATCATTAAAGAATTATTGAAATTTAAAAAATTAATGCCTTTTCAAGAAAAACAACTTTTTCATTTTTTAGAAAACCAAAAACCAAACCAAATAACTGATGATTTAGATGACCAAATCAAGAATTTGTTACAAATAGCATCATTTTTAGAAGGCCTACCTCGTTTTACAGGAACCCATCCTGCAGGGATTATTTTAAGCAAAGATAACTTATTACAAAATATTCCTTTACAAAAATCAAATCACCTAAATTTATTGCAAACTCAATGGGAAGCAAAAGAATTAGAAACAATGGGTTTGTTAAAAATAGATTTATTAGGCCTTCATAGTCTTACTATCATAGAACAAATAATTGCAGCAATTAAAGAAAGTCAAAAAGATTTTAATTTATTTTCTATTCCTTTAAATGACCCCAAAACTTATCAACTTTTGTCAAACGCAAAAACATTGGGAGTTTTTCAATTGGAATCTGGCAACGCCAAAAAGATTTTAACCCGCATGGCTCCTAACAATTTTGAAGATTTAGTTGCCTTATTAGCTTTGAATCGCCCAGGTCCCATCGATTCTTTTGATTTGTTTTTAAAAAATCGCAACCAATTCAATTCCCAAAAAATTTATTTTGATTCGTTGATTGATCATATTTTAAAACCAACTCATGGAGTCATCCTTTATCAAGAACAAATTATGCAAATAGCTTCCCTTTTTGCCAAATATAGCCTAGCTGAAGCAGACCTTTTTCGAAGAGCAATCAGCAAAAAAGATAAAACTGTCTTATTAAAAGAAAAAAAATATTTTCTTGAAAAAACTCAAAAAGAAGGTCACAGTCTTTCTTTATCTAATCAAATTTATGATTATATTTTAAAATTTGCTAATTATGGTTTTAATAAAAGTCATAGTGTTGCTTATTCTTTGATTAGTTATCGTATGGCTTATTTAAAAACTCACTATTTTATTGAATTTATGACAATTTTATTAAATGATTCTCTTAATGATCCTTTGCAAACTAAGGCTTTATTGAAGGAAGCCTTTCAAGCAGGAATTACCTTAGTCAAACCAAATATTTTTGTTAGCTCTGATCAATATTATTTCAAAAATAATCAATTATTTTTACCTTTAAGCTTAATTAAAGGAGTGAATAGTAATTTTTGTAAAGAATTAATCCAAGAGCGTCATAAAAAAAATTTCACTTTATCTTTTAAAGAATTTAAACAAAGGTTATTTTTTTGTTTAAACGAAACTATTCTCACTAATTTAATTTTAGGTGGTGCACTTGATCAAATGGGTTTGAATCGAAAAACTTTATTTCACAATCAAGCTTTAAATGAAGTTAAATATTATCGTTTTTTACCAAATTATCGCATTGTTGAATATGAAGAATTTTTATCACATGAATTAAAAGAAAGACAAAAAAAGGTTTTTGGTTTTAACCTTGATGATTACATAAAATAATGCATCAATAATTACGAATGATAATAAAAAAGTGTTTTTTTGGATATCGTTTATATCTTCTATAATAATAAAAAAAGATTATCTTTTGGAAAAACCAAGAAAATTAATTAATAATTATTATATAATTATTCTAGGAAAGATTAGTTTTTTTAATTTATGACGGAAAAGAGATTATTTTTTTGATATTGATAATACTTTATGCAACAATGAGAAAAATTATTCCTCCTCAAACCCAAAAGTTATTGCATTAATTTGCAAAACTGAGAAATTAATTAATAATTATTTATATAATTATTCTAGGAAAGAAGGTTTTTTAATTTATGACGAAAAAGAGATTATTTTTTTTTGATATCGATCATACTTTATATAACAATGAAAAAAAAATTATTCCTCCGCAAACCCAAAAATTATTACATCAATTATCGCAAAATCGCAATAATGTTTTAGGAATAGCTACCGGCAGAAGTCAATCAGGACTTAGAGTTTTACAAGAACTTAAAAAATTGTTTCGTTATTTTATTGTTTTTAATGGAGCCATTACTTTTGAAAAAGAAAAAATCATCCAAAAACAAGTAATACCTCTACAAGATGTTTTAAAAATTAATCAAAAAGCTTTAGAAGCTGGAAACCAAATTTTTAATTTTTCTTTGGAAAAAAAAAACAATCTTTTTCAAATAGATGCTGATAGTAAAGAATTTATGATTAATGAAGAATGCGGCCAGCAACCATCCTTAAATGAACCCATTTATAAAATTAATTTATTTCATCATGATGTACAAAGAGTAGTTAATTTTTTAAAGGAATTTAGTCAATTTAATGCTTATTTTTGGAAAAGTGGCGCTGTCAGTTTAAGTGCCAAAGTAGTTAGTAAAGCTTATGGAATTGCACCCATTCAAAAATTATATCCCGATCATCAGTTAATTTGTGTGGGAGATGGTTGCAACGATGAAGAAATGTTTCGAGCAGCTAATTTATCTATTCTTATGGAAAACACTAAATACGACTATTTAAAAAAAATAGCTAAATTAATAGCCCCTGATATTCAAAACGATCGTTTATTCGATTTTTTTCAAAAACATGACTTAATATATTAAAAAGGAAATTAAAAAAATGAATACAATCCCAAAAAAAGCCGTCATTAAAAAAAATAAATTGCAACCTAGTGACAGCCGTCCTTATACAAATTTATTAAAAAATAAATATTTTCATATAGCAATTTTTTTTATTGCTTTGCTTTTGAATTTAGTCATTATCTATTTATTGAAAAACACATATTTCACCGACGATCCAGCCGATTTAGAAACAAAATGCCATTTAACAGCGATTTTTTCTGGGATGTTTTTAGGAGGATTTATTTTAGGAATTAAAAAAGGAACTATTGGCGTTTCTTTAGGAGTCTTTTTAGGAGCTACTTTGGCAATGTGGCTTTCTTTTTTAACTGAAGGGAATATTATTTCTTGGATATATCGGCTAAATTCTTAAAAGAAAGGAAATATTATGCATAATAAAATCAATCTTTTAAAAGAAAAATTTGAACATGATTTAGCAAAAAACAAAAATAGTTTAGAAAATTTAATTTATTTAGAACAAAAATTTTTAGGAAAAAAAAGCTTTTTGCAAGAATTAAACCAAACTTTAAAAAATATTCCTTCAGAAAAAAAACCTGCAATCGGAAAATTAATCAATGAATTTAAAAAAACAATTATTTTATCTTTGCAAAAAGAAAAACAATATTTAAAAACGCAAAAAATGAACTTAGAGTTAATGCAAGAAAGTGTTGATGTGAATTTACCGGGTTTTAATTTTTCGACAGGAAGCATTCACCCTCTTTACCAAATTATCGAACAATTAGAAGATTTATTTTTGTCTTTAGGATACGAAATTAAAGATGGCAATGAAATTGAAAGTGATTTTTATAATTTTGAAATGTTAAATATTGGCAAAAACCATCCCGCCCGAGCAATGCAAGATTCTTTTTATATTAACCCCCAAAAACTTTTAAGAACCCACACTTCCAATATTCAAGTTAAAGAAATGTTGGCTAATGAAGGGAAACCATTGAAAATTATTTCTTCTGGTAAAGTTTTTCGCAAAGATAACGATGATGCCACTCACAGTCATCAATTTATGCAATTAGAAGGGTTGGTTATCGATCAAAAGATTAATTTTTTGAATTTAAAAGAAACCATTTTAACAATCATTAAAGAACTTTTTGGCGATTCTCAAGAAATAAATATAAGACCTTCTTATTTCCCCTTTACAGAACCAAGCATTGAAGTTGATTTAGTAATTCGCAAAAAAGATAACAGTAAAGAATATTTAGAAATTTTGGGAGCGGGTTTGGTTCATCCCCAAGTTTTGTTGAATGCTAATTATAATCCCGAAAAATATCAAGGTTTTGCCTTCGGAATTGGCATCGAAAGAATTGCTATGATCAAATATCAAATTGAAAATATTCGTCATTTTTATCAAAACGATATCCGCTTTTTAAAACAATTTTCAAAGAAGGTTAAACATGAAAATTCTTGAACCCATTTTAAAAAAACATTTTTCGAATTTACCCAAAACTAATAAACTTTTTGATTTGATTAATAATTATATTAATGAAGTCGAAACTTTGCGGCCTATTTCTCAAAATACTAATTTAGTTGTTGGAAAAATTCTTGAATATCAAAAAATTACTGGCTCACAAAAACTCAACTTAGTTACAGTTGACATAGGAACAAGAATTTTAAAAATTGTTTGTGGCGCCACTAATTTAGATAATAACGGTAAAGTAATTGTTGCTTTAGAAGGTTCTTTTTTAGAAGGTTTTCAAACAACTCTTAAAAATAAAAAAATTTATGGTGTTTTTTCTGAAGGTATGCTTTGTGCTTTAGAAGAATTAGGAATTGATTCTTCCATTTTAACTTCAGAAGAAAAAACCGGCATTTATTTTTTTCAAGACACGCAAGATGAAATAAAATTAGGTAGTAACGCTTTAATTCCTTTAGGTTTGGCGGGTTTTTTTTTAGAATTAGGAGTCACTCCTAATCGTGCCGATCTTTTATCTTATTTTGGTTTTGCAAAGGATTTAGCTGCTGTTTTAAAAAGTATATCTTTTTCTGATAATACTTTTACTGATGATTGTGGTGATTTTTCCAAAGACAATCAAAGTTTAGAAAATGTAGAAAACTTTTTTGCTACTAAAAAAACTTCTCCTTTAAAAGTAAACCTTGAAAGCAATGCTTGTTTAGAATATCATGCTTGTATATTAGAAAATATAACAATCAAACCCTCTCCTTTGTGGTTAAGAAATACACTTTTACATTCAGACATAAAACCAATCAATAATGTTGTTGACGTTACAAACTTAATCATGCTTGAATACGGAATTCCTTTGCATGCTTTTGATTCTTCAAATATTAAAGAAATTAAAGTAAGACAAGCCCTACCACAAGAAAAAATTACAACTTTAAATGAAAACGCCTTTGAATTAGACTCTCGTGATTTGGTTATTACAGACGGAACAACTCCCATTGCTTTGGCAGGTATCATAGGTCTTTTGGAAAGTGGTATCAAAAATGACCCTAAAAACATCATTTTAGAATGTGCTTATTTTAAACCAGAAAGCATTTCCCAAACTAGCCAAAAATTAAAAATTAAAACTATGAGTTCTTTGCGTTTCGAAAGAGGAGTAAACCCCGAATTAATCCCTTTGGCTTTAAAAAAAGCATGCGAACTTTTAATCAAACTAGCTGATGCAACAATAACTTATCAACCGATAAATAAAAAAAGCGAAGTCATTAAGCCAAAAGTAATTGATTTAAATTTAGATGATGTCAAGAAAAAAACGGGCATTACGTTTTTATTATCTCAAACTAAAAACTGGCTATTAAATCTAGGTTATCAAATTTTGAATGTAGACGGCAACAATTTAAAAGTAATCCCTCCTTTTCGTAGATATGATATTAAAATTAAAGAAAATGTTATTGCTGATTTAGTCCGTCTTTACGGCTGCAAAAATTTACTTGTTAACAAAAAAAACCAAAATAAACAAATTAAAATGACTTTAAAACAAAAAAACCTCAGGGAATTAAAAAAAATCTTGGTTAATTTAGGTTTTTACGAAACAGTAACTTATAGTTTAATTAGTCAAGAAATGTTTGAATGTTTTAATTATCAAAAAGAAATAATCCAAATATTAAACCCTTTATCGCAAGATAAAGTTATTTTAAGACAAAGTTTATTAAGTGGCTTAATTGAAGTAATGAGCTACCAACACAAAAGAAAAAATTTTGATAATGCTTTTTTTGAAATCAGTAAAGTGTATCACCCAGAAAAAGAAAAATTAAGCCTAGGTTTGATTTTAAGTGGTAAAATATTGACTGGCGGTTGGCAAAAACAAGATATCACAAGTTCTTTTTTTGTTTTAAAAGGTGTTGTGGAAAAAATAAGTTCTTTTTTAGGCGTTGATCTAACCTATCAAAAAAGTTCTTCTAATCTTAATCTTCATCCAGGGATTCAAGCAGGAATTTTATATCAAAATGAAATAATTGGAAAAATAGGAAAAATACATCCTAATTTAAACGAAAAACATCATTTAAAAGACAGTTTTGTTTGTGAAATTTTGTTATCAGACCAATTATTAAACAAAAACTATAAAATTGTATATCATCCTATTAGCAAATTCCCTGTTGTTACCCGCGATTTGTCTTTTTTAATTGCTTCTCAATATGCTTTTTTAGATGTTCAAAAAACTATTCAAAAACATTCCTTCCTTGATTTAATTGATTGTCAACTTTTTGATGTTTATCAAATTGATAATGACAAAAAAGAGCTATCTTTAGCTTTTCGCTTATCTTTTTCCAGCCCTTTTAATAATTTAGAAAAAGAAATAATTGACCAAAGAATGAATATTATCGTTGACAATTTAATTCAAAATTATCAAATTAAAATAAGGTAGTTTTTTTTGGTTTTTTCCGCTTCTTGATCTATCAAAATCTAAACTTTAATTAAAAAATTATTTACCCTATATAATCACTAAATCTCAAATAAATTAAAAAAATAAAGTATTTTTTTATTATGAAACCAAAATAGATAAAGTTAACAATAAATATGATATAATGAAATTGTCTTTTATCCCTATTATTAAATTGACATTTTATTTTAATTATTAATTAATAAAAAATAAAAAAAGGAAGTTTATTAAATGATTGATATTCAAAAAGTTAGCAAATCTTTTATTAACAAAACAGGTTTTAGAACACTTGCTTTAAATAACGTTTCCTTGAAATTACCTCAAAAAGGATTAGTTTTCATTTTAGGAAAATCAGGTTCTGGGAAATCGACTTTATTAAATCTTTTAGGTGGCCTTGATTCTTATGATGTTGGTAATATCAACATTAAAGGCCATTCCACTAATAATTTTCAACAAAAAGACCTAGATTCTTATCGCAATGGAACAGTTGGTTTTATTTTTCAAGATTTTAATTTAATAGAAAATATGAGCGTCTATGAAAATATCGCTTTATCATTAGAATTGCAAGGAAAAGTTCCTCAAAATCACTTAATTAATAATTTATTAACAAAAGTAGAAATGACAAATTTTCAAAATCGCAAAATTAATGAGTTGTCAGGAGGTCAAAAACAACGCGTTGCAATTGTTCGTGCTTTAATTAAAAACCCTGAAATTATTTTAGCCGACGAACCAACTGGAAATCTCGATTCAGAAACAGCTCTTCAAGTATTACAAATTTTAAAAGAATTATCCCAAAAACATTTGGTTTTGATAGTTTCTCATGACCCGGAAAATGCTTATAAATTTGGCGACCGAGTAATTGAATTTAAAGATGGGGGAATAATTTCTGATTTATCCAAAACAAATAATCCAACTAAAAAACAAAAACCTCAATTGACAAAAGGAGCGGTTTTAACTGAAGAAATGATTAAATTATTTCAAAGTCAACAAAAAAACCCTTTCAAAGAAGACTTTGAACCCACAAAAGAAGTTTTTTTAGATCCTAAACCGGCCCCTTTTAAACAAATTAACAGTCAATTATCTTTAAACAAATCTTTTAAAATTGGAGCTAATGCTTTAAAAAATAAAAAAGTTTTATTATTTTTTTCAATCATAACATTAGCTTTAGTTTCTTTTGTTTTTGCTGTGGGTTTAATGTTTTTTGTTAAGATAAACGAAATAAAAAAAGATATAGCGGAAAGTGTACAAAAAGATTATTACTTAACTGCAAGCCAAAAAGAAGAAATAATACAAAAAGAAATTAAAAATTTAAATGAAAAGATCGTCAAACCTATTTTAATTGTGTGCCCTGCTCTAACTTTAATCGCTTTTTTTCTTATTTATATGTATTTTAATGCCAGCATTAAATTAAAGAAAAAAGAGATAGGGACTTTAAGGGCTTTAGGAGCTAAAGGTTCTACTGTTAGCAAAATCTTTTTTTGTGAAGGATATATTTATTCTTCCATCACTAGTATTTTTATTGTGTTATTCACTATTTTTGGTGTGTGTTGGTTTGAATCAAAAATAGAAAAAAATCATAATAAAAGTTATTTTCAAATAATAATTGATTTTTTCAGCAAATCTGACAGTTGGATATTATTAAGTTTACAAATTTTTTATGTTTTTGCTTTAACATTTGTTGCTATTTTATTGCCAATTTTTAAACTTTCTCGTAAAAAACCAATTGATGTTTTATTAAATAAATAAAGACTTTTTTTCAAAAAAGACTCATAGTAATTGAGTCTTTTTTCTCTTTTTATATTTATTATTATAATGTTTATAGCGAATTATTAATGAAAAATCACAAAATATCTTAAAATAACAAATCAGAATTATGATAATCTAAGAAAATAAATTATAAGGATTTTTTTGTGATTTTTTTAGTTTTATTATATTATGCATTTGTTGGCGATTCACCTTTCTATAGGAAAAAAACATTTTTAGACAAAGTTAAAAATTCTTTTTAAGTTTCAAAAAAACAGGCTTAAAAGTTTTTTAAAAAAGTGTAAAAAAATTTTGTAACACCCCAATGGCCTTAAAAAATATTGGTGTTGAGTGTTATTGAAATCAGTTTCTGCAATCATTATCTTTTTTCCTTTTTGAAAATATTTTTTTAGAAAAGATATGGAAATTATTTTTTTAGTTTATGCATTATTTTATATATAAAACAGTAATCAGTCATAAAAACAATTATAATAAATTGGGTACAAAAAAAGATCGACTAAAAAATAAGTCAGTCTTAAAAAATTTTTTTAAAATTGTCCTAAATGATGTAATATCTCAATTTATCAAAATTATAATAGTAAAAAAATTTGTGTTAACATTAAAATCCAATAAAAATATTTTTGCATTCACAAAATAAGTTATCATTATTTTAATTTTTAAATTAATTTTCTTTTTAAAATATGTTAAAATAAAAACAAGCAATGAAGGAATTGTAACTGACTTATTTTGGGGATGAAATAAAACAAAAATAAATAAGATGAGATTTCTTTTTGATTATAAATATTTTAAGGAGTTTTTTGATTACTTTTAAACTGAAATCACATAATTTTTATAAATTATTTTTTTGAAAGAAAAATAAAGGGGGACTTAAATTGTTCATGTGGCTTTAAGTAAAAATGCTAATGCAAACACAGTAAAACAATATATTAAGGAAAATATTAATTCTTCTTTTGATGGTTATGTTAAAAGCAAACCTTCTTATAATTCTTCTAGAAATGATTCTATTTATTGGTTATAAAAAAACTTCAGATGATGGTTTATTAGCAGTTTATTTTGATGGCGGCACTAGAGATGAAAGAAACGAAAATTATGATTTTATTGATTTAAGATGGCTGGGCAATGGTTCTCCTCATATGTATTGTTTTTGGAAATCTGATTTGGATGATTCAACTTTAAAAATGTTACAATGGCGTAAATTAAAACATTATGTTGATAATAATCCAACTATGAAATTGGGTAAATATTTCGATTTTGATATTGAAAAACATTTTAAAACAAATTTTGTGAAAGATATTACAAAGAAACTTATAGAAAAAAATAATTAATAAAGCTGTTAAAACCTTGTCTGCAGGTAATTTCGTAGCTTCAGGTTTAAATGTGGTTGTAAATAATAGACTTTCTCAATTAACAGCTGATTTGGTATCAAATAACCTAGTTGTTTTAGAAAATTCCCAAAACATAAGAGAAATCGAATATTTGTTCATGGGTGCTATTGATATTGTAGATGATGTTCCAATAGTTAGAAATGTAGCTAGAAGTGGTTTAGAAGTTTTTAAAACTTTTGGTAAAGCAGTTAATTATCCAACTAACTTTTTTGAAGGTGTTATAAATGGAGTAAACGACCAAAATTATAAACCTATTGAAATACCTTTGGATCTTTTAAAAAACACTGGCAGATTAACAGAAGGAGCTGTTGTAGGTGTCGCAGAAGCTACTATAAATACTAGCAAAGATATTTGTTACGGTTTTAAAGATATTTTTAGTAAATTATTTTCATGGTAGTTAAATTATTGATCCAAAAAATTAAGGAGAAATAATTATGATAAAAAATATTATCAAAAAAACCATCTTTTTTTAATTTTAATTTCAAGTTTCGTTTTTTGTATTTTATATACAAAAAATGTATATAGATTTTTATCCCAAAATCAAATTATTGCTTTCCCGTTTTATCTTGTTTCATGTATAATTTTATTAAGTGCCCCTTTTTACCTCGGTTTTAAAATATCTCAAGGTAAAGAATTAATTTATAAAGATCCACATCAAGGAAAACATTGAAAAATATTGATTTAGGCGAATCTATCCATTATAATGACAAATATTATATATATCATCAATATTTAAAAAAAGAACTTCTAAAATAATGTTTTTTATTTTTTTGTTATCGTTGATGTTGTTGTTAGCATCTATTTTCTTGAAACAAGAAAAGAAGGTGAAGCAAATTATTTTGGTTCTAGTTGCTTTATTTTTTTACTTTTGGTGTATTTGTATATCCAGGCTCTTTATGGTATAGACTAGGTGATTTTTGGGTTTTTTATGTTTATCTTTTAAAATGGTTTGGTTTTGAATATTTTGAAAAATATTTTAATAAAACTATTAATTTTCATAAATATTTCCCCATTAGTGTTTTTTATTACGAAAAACAAAAAAAATTACAAGAACAAGCACAAAAGTTAAAAGATAAAAACATTATTAATTATCAACACTAAAAGGCTCTTAATCGTTAAATGATTTAGAGCCAATTTTTATTAAATTTAACTATATTATGCTTGTTGTCTTGCTTGTAAAGGCGATAAATTATTATTGTATTTAATCATTCTAGAATGATTATAATTATGGTTATAATCAGCAACAATTTTTATTACTTTCTCACTAGTTAAATATTTTAAGCGGTTTTTAATTAAATAAAAAGTCTCACATTTAAGACGGATACAAAAAGGCTCAATAAGGGCATTTTGGGCGGTACTTGCTTTTTCAGAAAAACTTTGTTTTATACCCATATCCAAAAAGGCTTGGCGGTACCATTTACAAATATAAACACTACCTAGGTCGGCGTGAAGGATAATATTTGGTCTTACTTTCAATCCTGTTAAGGTTTCTAAGACAAAATTATGGTCGGCTTTATCACTAAATTTCACGGTTTTTAAAATCCATTATTGCTGATAAATAAAGAAATCTAACTTTGGGACCATAAAGAATAAAAGTGAAATCAGTTGACATTTTTTCTTTTAGGTTTTCAGTGTGAAAATCATTTTGAATTAAGTTTTTATTTTCGTTTTTAACTTGTATTTTTAAAAAGTGTCCTAATTTTTTCAGCATCTCATTTGAAAATCTTAGACTTAATTTTCAAAGAAGTGGGATTTAATTTTTTTATCATTTGTTTTAAAATTAAAAAATCAGCAGAGATTTATAGGCAATTTTTTTTAATGTCTTTTTACTTATGTATAACAGAGGGATAAAAATTAAAAATATTTCATGCATTTACTAAATTATGAAAAAATTAAATGTTTTTTTAGTTTAATTATTTTTTTGTTAGTTTTAAAAAATATGGAATTATCTATTTATTTCAGTTTTAAAGAATATTTTTAAAACAAAAAAATGTCAAAAAAATCAACACCCCATAAATACATACGCTTCACAATCTATCAAAATTAAGATAATAAAAATAAATCATTTATTATAATAAAATTTGTTAAAATCTTTATATTATTTAAATATAAAAAAAACTAACTAAAAAGTTAGTCTATAAATATTTAAATTTGAAATATTTAATTTTTTGGGAAAGAATTGTTAAGGAGATAGTTAAAAAAATACCCATTTCCTATTTTTTCTCAAGCATCCGTTTTAATTTTTGATGACTCATTTTTTCATTTATCGCAACTGCTTTAAAAACAACTGAAAAAAATAAGATATACTTAAAAAGTTTATTTTGAAAGATTTAAAATATTTAAAAAATGACTGCCATCAACTATTTTAACTTATTGAAAGACTCTTTTAAAAATAACCGAAACATTATAATATTTTTTTACTTATAAAATTTAACCACCAAAAACAATTATTTTTTTGACCTTTAAAGCTCGTTTAAAAAACGAAAATCAAGAAAATTTATCATACTATTTTTTTGATTGTTTCCTCTTTTTCCAAGATTATTTTTTTCTTTTTCTGATGACAAAACCCAACAAAAGAATCGAAACAACAACTACAACTACAACTACAACAAGTATTATTTTGTCTTTAAAATACGATAATAAACTGTTTGAAGAAGTTATTTGGTAATTTGTAATAAATTTTTTTATTTTTTGTTTTATTTTGTTTTCATTGGAATTAGCTTTTTTTAATTCTTGTTTAATCAGTGATAAAGATTCTTTTTGAATGGCCGTTATTTGGTTTGATGATGCGTTTTTATAAAAATCTCTTTCTATTAATAGTTGCTCGATATTTTCAGACATTTCTTTTTGAAATTCATCAAGGATTATAATTTCGCGTTCATCTATTGTTTTTTGGATTTCTTCATTAATTTTTTCTAAAGAAGTTTCAGGACTAAATAATTCTGATTTTATTTTGTTTGTGATAATTTTTTTAATTTTTTTTTGGGTCAAAGAAGGATGGCAGAAATTAAAAGAATTTAATTTTTTAACCCATTCATCATCAATTATTTTTATGAGATGATGGTTTTTGATGTTTTCAAAATTATTGCAAATAGTTTCCATATTTATATTTTGGAAATTTAATGGCGATAAATATAATTGGTTGTTTTTATTATATAATAATCTTTTAAAAGATGTAATTGTATCTTGAGAAAACCAAGGATGATTAATTTGCAAATTATTTAATAATTCGTTAATTTTATTTTTGGTTTTTGTTTTTTTGTCTTCTAAAATTTTTTGATAGACGTTGTCTAAAACAATTTTTTCAATTTCATTGATAGAATAATAAGGTTTTTCAAAATTTTGATCTATTTCTTCTGTAATTATCGTTGTTAATTCTTCTTGATTTAACCAAGAATTTGAAAATATATTTGGATTATTAATTTTTTTATTTAGTATATTTTTGAATTCTTTAATCTTGTTTTCAACTATTTGTTGAATTTCTTCAAAAGTTATATCTTGTCTTAGAGCTGATAAATAAATTTCTTCTAAAAATTTTTGGTTTTTTAAAAAAGGTTGTTTGATGTTTATATTCTCTATTAATTTTTGAGCAAAATCCATGTTTTGCGATATTTTATCAATCTTCCAAATAAAATAAATTTTTTTGGTATTTTTTTTCCTAATGTCTAAAAATTCTTCCAAAGTAGTAGCTTCATAAATATCAGTGTCTTCCTGATTTGGGGTTTCATCTTCAAAATAAAAACCTAATAATTCATCAGGAAGGAAGTTAAGAGTTCCATAAAATTTTTTAATTTGCTCACGGTTTTTAGAAAAATTAATAATTTTTATTTTTTGATTACGAGAGTTGTATATTTTTTGATGAAAGGAAAGAGGTTCATTATTAATAAATTGGAAATATTTATCCCCTTTGTTATTATGAAAAGCGTTTGTATCTCGGTATATATGTTGAATTGGAATATTTTTATATTCTTTTAAATTTTCCAAATCTGTTAATAAATATTGGTTATGTTCATGATTTTCCCAATTGAAATTTTGATTCATTTGGGTGGATAAAGAAAATTGAAAATCAACTGGCAAAATATTTAAATGGTCATGCTTTTGGATTGCTTTAATAGCGGCTTGATCTAAAATATCTATTAATTTTCTTTGTGTTTTCAATGTATCGTCACCAAATTTTTCCGTTATTTCAATCACTTTATTTAAATATTGGTAGGCTCTAATGTCTATTTTATAAGAATTCGCTAAAGTTTTAATAAATTTAATTCTATCTGAAACATTTAATAAATCTACTTTAATATGTCTATTGAAACGACTTAAAATAGCAGAATCAATTTCATCTTTATAATTGGTAGCCCCCATTAAAAAAACAGGATGTTTCGGGTCCGTTTTAAACCCTTCTGTTTGAGTTAAGAAAGCTGCAATCATATTATCATGATCTGAATGCGAACTTTTATTGCTAATACGACTGCGAAAAACACTTTCACATTCATCAATAAAAATGATGCTAGGCGATTTCTTTCTCGCTTCTTCAAAGACATCGTTAATTAATTTAGGGCCTTCTCCGAGATAAGACTTAGAAAAGTCACTTGAATTAAGAGCAAAAAAAGGTAAATTGGCTTCTTTGGCGATTGCTTTGGCTAAAAAAGTTTTACCAGTTCCTGGAGGGCCATACAACAAGACTCCTTTTGGAGGTTTTCTAACTCCTATTTTATTATATTTGTTAGGGTTTTTTAAATAACTTAGAAAATCTTTGAGTTGCTCTATTTCTTCACGAAAACCAATCACTTCACCTAAAGTTGGTAGTTTAGAAACTTCAACTTGAAATTTTTTAGGGCTTTTTGAGTTATTAATGATTTTCTTTTCTTCTTCTTTGAGTTTATTTGCAGCAATAATTTGTTGAGTTAAATCTTTAATTGAATTATTTATGTTGCTCTGGGATTCATTCATTTTCGAAATAGCATTTTGGGCAAAATCTTTCATATTTTCTTTTTGCGCCTGAATTACATTTTCTTTCTTTTGCAAATCTGCTTGAAGAATTAAATATCTGGATTCTAAATTGGAGAAATTATTTTGATTATGCGAAATTAAACTTTTTTGACGTTGGATTTCCGTTTTTAACTTATTTTTTTCAACTAAATTAATATCTGTTATTTTTTGGATTTCTCTTTCTTGAGTTGATAATTTCGTTTCTAAATCAGAAATATTTGCTTTTAAAGAATTCATTTTTACTTCTTGTTCGTTTAATTGATTTTGAAAATAATTGATTTCATTTTGCAATTCTCTTTTTTGTTGTTCAGTTAAGGCTTGATTTTCCAGTAACTCTTTTTCTTTAGCAGCAATTTGGCTTTCTAATTGATTGTTAATTAAAATTTGTGCTTCAATTTGTTCCTTTTGATGGTTAATTTGTGTTGCTTGATTTTGAAGTTGTGCGGTTTGTGCTTTAATTACATTTTCTTTCTTTTGCAAATCTGCTTGAAGAATTAAATATCTGGATTCTAAATTGGAGAAATTATTTTGATTATGTGAAATTAAATTTTTTTGACGTTGGATTTCCGTTTTTAACTTATTTTTTTCAACTAAATTAATATCTGTTATTTTTTGGATTTCTCTTTCTTGAGTTGATAATTTCTTTTCTAAATCAGAAATATTTGCTTTTAAAGAATTCATTTTTACTTCTTGTTCGTTTAATTGATTTTGAAAATAACTAATTTCATTTTGCAATTCTCTTTTTTGTTGTTCCGTTAAGGTTTGATTTTCCAGCAACTCTTTTTCTTTAGCAGCAATTTTGCTTTCTAATTGATTGTTAATTGAAATTTGTGCTTCAATTTGTTCTTTTTGATGGTTAATTTGTGTTGTTTGATTTTGAAGTTGTGCGGTTTGGGCTTTAATTACATTTTCTTTCTTTTGTAATTCTACTTTAAGACTTAAATATCTTGATTCTAAATTGGAGAAATTATTTTGATTATGCGAAATTAAACTTTTTTGACGTTGGATTTCCGTTTTTAACTTATTTTTTTCAACTAAATTAATATCTGTTATTTTTTGGATTTCTCTTTCTTGAGTTGATAATTTCGTTTCTAAATCAGAAATATTTGCTTTTAAAGAATTCATTTTTACTTCTTGTTCGTTTAATTGATTTTGAAAATAATTGATTTCATTTTGCAATTCTCTTTTTTGTTGTTCAGTTAAGGCTTGATTTTCCAGTAACTCTTTTTCTTTAGCAGCAATTTGGCTTTCTAATTGATTGTTAATTAAAATTTGTGCTTCAATTTGTTCTTTTTGATGGTTAATTTGTGTTGCTTGATTTTGAAGTTGTGCGGTTTGTGCTTTAATTACATTTTCTTTCTTTTGCAAATCTGCTTGAAGAATTAAATATCTGGATTCTAAATTGGAGAAATTATTTTGATTATGCGAAATTAAATTTTTTTGACGTTGGATTTCCGTTTTTAACTTATTTTTTTCAACTAAATTAATATCTGTTATTTTTTGGATTTCTCTTTCTTGAGTTGATAATTTCTTTTCTAAATCAGAAATATTTGCTTTTAAAGAATTCATTTTTACTTCTTGTTCGTTTAATTGATTTTGAAAATAACTAATTTCATTTTGCAATTCTCTTTTTTGTTGTTCAGTTAAGGCTTGATTTTCCAGTAACTCTTTTTCTTTAGCAGCAATTTGGCTTTCTAATTGATTGTTAATTAAAATTTGTGCTTCAATTTGTTCTTTTTGATGGTTAATTTGTGTTGCTTGATTTTGAAGTTGTGCGGTTTGTGCTTTAATTACATTTTCTTTCTTTTGCAAATCTGCTTGAAGAATTAAATATCTGGATTCTAAATTGGAGAAATTATTTTGATTATGCGAAATTAAATTTTTTTGACGTTGGATTTCCGTTTTTAACTTATTTTTTTCAACTAAATTAATATCTGTTATTTTTTGGATTTCTCTTTCTTGAGTTGATAATTTCTTTTCTAAATCAGAAATATTTGCTTTTAAAGAATTCATTTTTACTTCTTGTTCGTTTAATTGATTTTGAAAATAACTAATTTCATTTTGCAATTCTCTTTTTTGTTGTTCCGTAAGGGTTTTATTTTCCAGCAACTCTTTTTCTTTAGCAGCAATTTTGCTTTCTAATTGATTGTTAATTAAAATTTGTGCTTCAATTTGTTCTTTTTGATGGTTAATTTGTGTTGCTTGATTTTGAAGTTGTGCGGTTTGTGCTTTAATTACATTTTCTTTCTTTTGCAAATCTGCTTGAAGAATTAAATATCTGGATTCTAAATTGGAGAAATTATTTTGATTATGCGAAATTAAATTTTTTTGACGTTGAATTTCCGTTTTTAACTTATTTTTTTCAACTAAATTAATATCTGTTATTTTTTGGATTTCTATTTCTTGAGTTGATAATTTCTTTTCTAAATCAGAAATATTTGCTTTTAAAGAATTCATTTTTACTTCTTGTTCGTTTAATTGATTTTGAAAATAACTAATTTCATTTTGCAATTCTCTTTTTTGTTGTTCCGTAAGGGTTTTATTTTCCAGCAACTCTTTTTCTTTAGCAGCAATTTTGCTTTCTAATTGATTGTTAATTGAAATTTGTGCTTCAATTTGTTCTTTTTGATGGTTAATTTGTGTTTCTTGATTTTGAAGTTGTGCGGTTTGCGCTTTAATTACATTTTCTTTCTTTTGCAAATCTGCTTGAAGAATTAAATATCTGGATTCTAAATTGGAGAAATTATTTTGATTATGCGAAATTAAATTTTTTTGACGTTGGATTTCCGTTTTTAAATTATTTTTTTCAACTAAATTAATATCTGTTATTTTTTGGATTTCTCTTTCTTGAGTTATTAATTTCGTTTCTAAATCAGAAATATTTGCTTTTAAAGAATTCATTTTTATTTCTTGTTCATTTAATTGATTTTGAAAATAACTAATTTCATTTTGCAATTCTCTTTTTTGTTGTTCCGTTAAGGCTTGATTTTCCAGCAACTCTTTTTCTTTAGCAGCAATTTTGCTTTCTAATTGATTGTTAATTGAAATTTGTTCTTCAATTTGTTCCCTTTGATGGTTAATTTGTGTTTCTTGAAGAAAAAAATGAAAGTAATTATCAATAAAAAATTGCAAATATGTTTTCGAAACAATAGAAAAATTTTTGGGCGTCCAAGAATGCCAAAATAAATCCCCAGAAGCTTGAAAGTTATTTTTTTTCGCGTTTAAATAATAATTATAATTATAATAATCGTTTTTATTTCCTACAAAAACCACTAAAGCTTGATCCAAGTCAATTGTTGTTTGTTCAATAGAACTACTAAAATCTGATAAAAGATTATATTTTTCTATTAAATACAAATCGTTGGTTAAATTATTGGTTTTTTTTTCGTCTTCGTTGTAAATATTTTTTTGTAATTCTTGAGAAATTATTTGAATTATTTTTTTTAATAATTCATTATTATTTCTTAATTCGGGAAAAGTTCTTTTTAATTTTTTAACAATGTCAAAATTATCTATATTTTGAATTGAATTTACTTTATTATAATTAGATACTACTTGAGCGTTAATGTTTATAATAAATAAAAAAAGTAATAAAATAGTGATATAAGTAAAGATTTTATTTTTGGTTTTCATTATTGTTGACTATATTTTAAAAAAACCTTTCTAATGAAAAAAATAATGCTTTTATAATTTTTTTTAATTTTAAAATTTTTGAGTTAAAAGGTTGTTAAAATATAATAATTTTTTATACATATTTTTATTTTGAAGTAAAAATTTTAATATGCGATTTAATGATTTTAATGAATAATGATAAATCGCTATTCAATTATAACATATTTTTGTCCTTTATTAAAAAACATTGATATTATATAATTATTTTTAGATATTTTTTCTTTTGAAAAAATAATGACACAAATTGCTGCACACAAATTAGAAAAGGATTAAACTAAATTGCTTTTTTATTCTTTTAAATTAAATTGCCTTTATTAAAAACCTCTTTTATATGCTATAATTATGTTAGTAATAAAAAAAGAAAAATTAAAAAAGGGATTAAATTGCAAAGTTATCATGACACCAATTAAGAAAAATACAAAAAACCCATTAAAATTTATGAAAATCAAAAAGATAATTGTTTTTATTTTTTTAGATATTTTTCTTTTATATTTGTTTATCGTTTCTTTAGGTAGAGTTTTTTTAAAAGAAAAATGTCCTAAATATTTAGGTTTTTCATTTTTTAATGTTGCTTCAGGAAGTATGGAACCATACATTAAAGGACCTCCAATGGGTTCAAATTCAGAAATAGGTGATACTGTTTTTGTGAGAGGTGTTTGGGATTGTAAAAACTTGAAGGCATTTAAAAATAATGCTTGCGGAAAAGAACCAGCACAAAAACCTTTTAATAATGATCCTAAAAATACTGAATATAATCCAAATGATGGTGACATCGTTGTTTTTAAAAGTACAACAAAAAAGGATAAAATTATTATTCATAGACTTATTTATAACGATACAGAGAACAAATGTCTTTATACTTGGGGAGATAATAATGATCATCAACTTTCGGACGAAAAAAAAATTCCTTATGAAAACGTTGTTGGCAAATTAATGTTTAAAGATCGTTATTTTATTCCAACGATTAACAAATTAATTGAATATTTTGGAAATAAACCTTTATATGCAGTTTTTGCCATTATTTATTTAATTGTTATGTTTGTACTTTTAGGAATTATTAAAAAAAATTGGAATCAAGCGGATGAATAATTAAAAGGTAAAAAGTTTCATGTGGAAAAAAATTATTGATTTACAAAGAAAAAAAGATTATTTTCAAAATATAGCTCAATTTTTAAAAGCAGAAAAAATGAAAAATAAAGTTATTTACCCTGAGACAAAAGACATTTTTACAGCCTTTCATCTAACCGCTTTTCATAAAGTAAAAGCAGTAATTTTAGGACAAGACCCTTATCATGGCGAAAACCAAGCACATGGTTTATCTTTTAGCGTGAAAGGGCAAAAACGTCCCCCAACCCTTAATAATATTTTTAAAGAATTAAAAAATGATTTAAACATTGAAAGCCATCAAAATAATTTAACCCCTTGGGCTTTAGAAGGAGTTTTAATGTTGAATTCTATTTTAACTGTTCAAAAAAATAAACCTTTGAGTCATCAAAACATTGGTTGGCAAACTTTTACTCAAATTATTTTAGAAAGCTTGCAAACGAAAAAAAATGTAGTTTATCTTTTGTGGGGTAAATTTGCTCAAACTTATGAAAAATACATTATTTCTCAAAATAATTACATTATCAAAAGCCCTCATCCTTCCCCCTTTTCTGCTGCTAACGGTTTTTTTGGCTCTAAACATTTTTCCAAAACTAACCTTTACCTTAAATCACACAATATCCAAGAAATTAATTGGCAGCTTCACTAATTTTTTAAAGATTTATTTATAACAAAAAATAATGAATTGAAGCATTTAAATGAAAAATAAATGGGCACATTTCATCAATTAAATTTTGTTAGTAAAAACTTTTGATAATAATGGCAATAATAATGGAATTAATTTTTTGCAGCAAAAGTAAATATCTGGATGATGAAAAACGCATCAATTTTGATTTTAAAAAATAAGAAAGGAGTTTTTTAATTTTATGTCTCAAAAAAAAAGGTTTTTTGAAAAAATAACCCTTTATCAAACCGAAAATATTAATCTTCCTCAAAGACAAACCGAAAAAAGTGGAGGATATGATTTTGAAGCAGCCCAAAATATAGAAATAAAACCACAAACAGTTCAATTAGTTCCTACAGGAATTAAGGCTTTTTTTTCTGAAAACGAAACACTCTTGATTTATGCAAGGTCATCTTTGGCTTTGAAAAAACAATTAATGATGGCAAACGGTGTTGGAGTGGTTGATAGCGATTATTATAATAATTTGCAAAATGAAGGTCATATTTTTATCCCCTTATATAATTTTTCTTCTCAAACTGTTAAAATTGAAAAGGGAGAAAGAATAGCCCAAGGGATTTTTCAACCTTTTTTATTAAGCACAAATGAAGAAAAACCTTCTTTTTTAAGAAAAGGCGGCTTTGGTAGCACCACTAAAAACAACTAAAAAAGTTATTAATATAACAAATTATTTGCTAAATAGTTTGAAATATGCTAAAATAATTTAGGCAAAAAAATCTCTTTTATTTGTTTTTCTTTTCTTAATTGTTTAAAAAAGTATTGGAATTGAAGAAAATTTAACAATAATTTAAAGATGTAATTATAACAAATTCCAAATAATCATCAAAAAAAGCTTTTTAAAAATTAAAAAAAGCGTGAAGTCAACAAAAAAATAATTAAAAGATTTGATATAATCTTTAAAAAAGGGAGTTATTAATAAAAATGGCAGTAGTTACAATGAAACAACTATTAGAATCAGGTACCAATTTCGGTCATAGTACTAGAAAGTGGAACCCTAAAATGAAGAAATATATTTTTACATCAAGAAACGGTATTCACATCATTGATATCAAAAAAACTTCAGAAAAAATTGAAGAAGCTTATCAAGAATTATCTAAAATCGTTAATCAAGGCGGAAAAGTTTTATTTTTAGGAACTAAAAAACAAATTCAGACATCTATCATGGAAGAATCAAAACGTTGTGGCCAATATTACGTTAATCATCGTTGGTTGGGTGGTATTTTAACTAATTTTCATACTATTTTAAAACGAATTCAATTACTTCATGATTTACATAAACAAGAAGAAGACGGTGTTTGGAAAAAATTACCTAAAAAAGAAGTAGTTCAATTAAAAAGAAAAAGAGATAAATTAGAGAAATTTTTAGGCGGAATCAAAGACATGAAAGAGTTGCCTCAAGCTCTTTTTGTTGTAGACCTTGAAAAAGAAAAAAATGCAGTTGCAGAAGCTCGCAAATTAAATATTAAAGTTTTTAGTATGGTAGACACTAATTGTGATCCTGATTTAGTTGATTATATCATTCCTGCAAATGACGACGCTATTAGAAGTGTTAAATTAATTACTTGGATAATCGCTAATGCTTGCATTGAAGGAAGCGGTGGGGTTGCTGAAAAACCTGAACAATTTGATGCTAAAAACGTTTTAAAACCAAAATTACCTTATCAACCAAACAGAAGACCTTATCAAGAAACAGTTAAAAAGTAAGTTTTTAATTAAATTGTTTTCTTTAAAAAATACAAATAAATAACTTTTTTAAATACCTTTAAATTAATTTATTTTCAAAATGAATAAATGAAAGAAGCAGGCACCAAAATGAAAATTACAGCAGAAATGATTAAAGAATTAAGACAACAAACTCACGCTGGAATGATTGCATGCAAACAAGCGTTAGAAAAAACAGAAGGAAATTTACAAAAAGCAATCGTTTTTTTAAGAGAAAAAGGAATTGTTAAAGCAAGCCAAAAGCAAGATAGAACTACTTCAGAAGGTTTAATTAACATTGTTTTTTCTCAAAATGATGCTTTTTTATACGAATTAAATTCAGAAACTGATTTTGTTGCTAAAAATGAACATTTTCAGCAATTAATGAAAACGATAGGAGAAGTAATTCTTCAAAACAAACTACAAAGTGTTGATGAAGTATTGACTTTTAACTATCAAAATAAAACTATCCAAGATTTGCTTTTAGAAAAAACATCAATTTTGGGTGAAAAAATAACTCTTAAAAGAATATTAAAAGTTACTAAAAAAGAAGAAGAAATTTTTGGCACTTATAAACATCAAGGCGGTCGTATTTCTGTTTTGGTAGTGTTAGAAAATAATCATCCTTCAATTGCTGAAGATATAGCAATGCATATAGCCGCTTTTAATCCTAAATTTTTAAACCCTGATAAAGTTAATCTTCAATTTTTAACTACTGAAAAAAATATTTTACAAAAACAAACCGAAAAACAGCTTTTAGAAGAAAAAAAACCTTTGCATATTTTAGATAAAATAGTTCAAAATCGTTTAAATAAACTTTTAAAAGAAATTTGTTTATCAGAACAACCTTTCGTCAAAAACAACGAACAAAAAGTAAAAGACTATCTCCAAAACAATAATACAAATGTTGTTTCTTATTTTCGTTGGTCAATCGCTAATCAATAATTTTCAGTTTTTTGAATAAAAATTATTCATGAAAAAAGGTCGTCAAATGTATAAAAAAATTCTTTTAAAATTAAGCGGTGAGTCTCTTAAAGGAAATATTCCTTACGGAATAGATCCTATCACCATTAAAAAAATCGCTTTAGAAATTAAAGAAATTAAAGATTTAGGAATTGAAATTGCAATCATTGTGGGAGCAGGAAATCTTTGGCGTGGCCTAATTGGTGAAGAACTTGGTATGGACCGGTCTCAAGCTGATTACATGGGGATGTTAGGAACTATCATGAATTCTTTAGCGCTTCAAGATGCTTTAGAACAAACAAACACCGTCACTCGCGTTATGACAGCTTTTCCTGTTGCTACAGTAGCAGAACCTTATATTCGCAGAAAAGCTATGCATCATCTAGAAAAAGGTAGAGTAGTTATTTTGGGTGCTGGTTCTGGTTCGCCATATTTTTCAACTGATACCGCTGCCGCTCAAAGAGCAGCTGAATTAAACATCGATGTCATTTTGATGGCTAAAAATAACATTGAAGGGGTTTATGATAAAGATCCTAAAAAATATGACAACGCTGTTTTAATCAAAAAAATGAAACACGAACAGATCTTATCAGAAAGACTTTCTGTTATGGATATCACAGCGGCTTCCCTTTGTTTAGAAAACAATATCGATATTTTAGTTTTTAATATGCTAAAACCAGGAAACATAAAAAAAGCTGTTTTACAAAAAGAAATTGGTACTATTATTAGCTCAAAAGGAGAATAAAGGTGGAGCAAAAAGCGCAAGAAACAATTTTATTAATTGAAAAAAAAATGTCTCAAGCACAAGAGGTCATGCTCAAGAATTTTTTAGAAATTCGAACGGGTTATGCTAATCCTAATATTTTAAATAAAGTCAATATTAATTATTATGGTTCCCAAACCCCTTTGAAAACATTGTCCTCTATTAGTGTTTCCGAAGGAACTCAATTACAAATTAAACCTTATGAAAAAACTTTAATTCCTTCGATTAAAAAAGCAATTTTGGCTTCAGATTTAGGGATCACCCCTGAAACTGATGGAGTTTTGTTAAGGCTTAATTTTCCGAAACCAACCGAAGAAAGAAGAAAAGTTTTGGTGAAGGAAGTGGATAAATTATCTGAACAGACAAAAGTAGCTGTTAGAAATATTCGCCGTGATGCAAACGATAAAATAAAAAAACTGGCACTTACTAAAGATTTAGAAGCTTTATACTTAGAAAAAATTCAAATTTTGACTGACAAAAACATGAAAATGATTGAAAAAGAGGCCAACAACAAAAACAAAGAACTTTTAAAATTTTAGTTTTAGTTTTTGATTGAAAGCGAGGAGTTTTTATAATGAATTCAATAAAAAAGAGAATAATAACGGGAATGAGTTTGGTATTATTTTCTTTTTTCTTTTATTTTTTGCTTGATGAAGAACCAAAAATTGCCTTTTTGTTTTTTTGTGGGTTAACTATCGTAGCAACTCAAGAAATGTTAATCATTTTTAACAAAGACAAAACCAAAATAAAATCGGGGATTGATTTTAACAAGAAAATTGCAATCATTTTGTTAACTTTATTTTCTTTTATCATTTTTTCTATTTTTTTATTTCCTAAAGAAAAGAGTTTTTTTGTTTTTTTAGGTTCTTTGGAAGAATTTTTATTGCCTAAAGAAAAAAGTTTTTTTCTTTTGTTTGCTCCCTTTTTTTTGCTTTTATTTGTCTTTGTTTTTTTTACTTCTTGGAATACTTCGGATTTAGCTAAAGCTTTTTTAATTATGCTTTATATTGGTGTTGGCATGAGTTCTTTTTTTGCTTTAGTTTTAAAACCTATAAATCAACTCTTATTCTTTGTTTTAATAGTTACTTTGACTGACTCTTTTGCATTTTTAGCTCGTTTCCCTCGTTTTTTCCCTTTTTTAAATTTAGGTCCTTTAGCTCCTCATTTAAGTCCTAAAAAAACTAAAAAAGGCGCGATTTTAGGAACTTTTGGTTCTGTAATTGCTACTTTTATCTTTTTTTTGATTTGTAGAAAAATTGAAAGATATTTTTTATTTATTTTTTTTGCTTTTCTTATTTCCCTTATTTCTCAAATCAGCGATTTATTGGCTTCCAAATTTAAAAGAGAATTTGTCATTAAGGATTTTGGCAATATTTTTCCTGGTCACGGGGGTTTTTTGGATCGTTTTGATTCTTGGATTTTGACTTCATTTTTTTCACTCTTCTTTTTTTCAGCTTTTCAGTTTTTAAAAACTTAAATTAAAAGCTCTTATTTTCCAGTTGTTTTATGGTACAATTATGTGTGATATAATTTTAATAGTTTTTCATCTTGTATTTTGTCTTTATCTCTCCAAAATTTTGAAAATTTTTTAAGAAAATTGAAAAAAATCGGTTACTTATTTTTGATAATTGGGAATATTTTTTTATTTTTCAACAACAAAACACAAATATAATTTTTCTTTTTTAAAAAGAATTTTTTTAGAAAGAAAAATACAAAAGGAGTTATTTTGTGAATAATCTTAAAAGAATTAAAGTTATCGCGGGAAATTGGAAAATGTATAAAGATAAAAATGAAGCTTTAGAATTTATTCAAAAAGTTAATTTTTCCATTCCAAACTCAAAAGAAGTTGAAACAATTATTTTTGCTCAAAGTACTTTATTAGATGTTTTGGTTCAAAACCAAGGACCTAACCTTAAAATTGGTGCTCAAAACGCTTTTCATGAAAGCGAGGGAGCTTTTACTGGAGAAATTTCGCCTCTTAATTTAGTTTCTTTAGGAGTTAAATATGTTTTGTTAGGGCATAGCGAAAGAAGAGTTCTTTTTGGAGAAACCGATCAATTAGTTAATTTAAAATTATTAAAAGCGCTTCAAAATAATTTATCTCCAGTTTTATGTTTGGGTGAAACTCTTGAAACAAAAGAAAATAACAAAACAAAAGAATTTTTAGAAAAACAATTAACACAAGCTTTAAAAGATGTTCCACAAGAAGATTTAGAAAAGATTCTTATTGCTTATGAACCTGTTTGGGCAATCGGAACAGGAAAAACCGCTTCCCCTCAAGAAGCTAATCAAACTATCAAACAAATTAGGGAAAAAGTCACAAATTTATATTCAGCTCAAGTGGTGCAAAGTTTAAAAATTCTTTATGGTGGCTCTGTTTCTTCTAATAACGTTGAGGCTATTTTAGAACAAAATGAGATTGATGGCGTTTTAGTTGGCAAAGCTTCTTTAGAAACTAAAGATTTTTTAAATTTTACTCAAGCAGCTGTTAAATTATCAAGCAATTGTTGTCAACATTTCGATAAAAAATGTTAGTTTTATTCTTAATTACAATTCGAAAACAGAATTAAAATCGTTAAAATAACAAATAATTTTTTGATTTTTATTTTTAAAGATAACAATAAGGAGTTTTTTTTGAAAATGAAACCAGCCAAAAAGATGTTTTTCTTTGATATTGACGGTACCCTTTTGAGTTCTAAATATAAACAAATTTTTTCTCAAACTACTGAAGCAATCAAAAAATTAGCAAAACAGCCTGAAGTTATTTTAGGAATAGCTACCGGAAGAAATATAAAAAGAATTGATGTTTTAGGAGATTTGTTGCCTTATTTTAAACATTTAATTTTATTTAACGGAGGTTTGACGAAAGTTTTTGATAAAATCATCGATGATAGACCTTTTAAAAAAGAAGTAGTACAAGAATTAATAACAAAAGCACATGAAGCAAAAATTTATATTGGTCTTACAGGTTTTGATCAAGAAATTATTCCGAGTGAAAAAGACTTAATCCCTACTTCTTTGCAAAAACTTTATTTTACTAATAAAAATTCTTTAGTTGATCCTGAATTTCATCTTCACAATAATGTTTATCAGGTTTGGTTATTTGAACCTAATCGCCAAAAATTAGATAATTTTTTAAAAGATTTTCCTTATTTACAAAAATATTATTGGAGAAGTGATGGGGGGGCTGATTTAGTTCCTGCAAATGTCAATAAAGTTACCGGAATCAAATTAATTAAAGATTTATATAAAGATTATCAATTGATTTGTGTAGGCGACGGCCATAACGATGTTGATATGTTAAAGTACGCCGACATTGGTATAGGAATGAGTAACACTAGTTGCCAAGAAGTCAAAGATAACGCAGATCTTTTAGCTCCTAGTGTGGATAATAATAAATTTTATGATTTTTTAAAAGAAAATAATTTAATTTAAAAAATGTGGTTTTATTTTTATCTTTTTCTAATTAGGAAATAATTTATTAATAATGATTTGAAATCAAAGAAAGCGTAAAATGAAATGTTAACTTCAGATAAAAAAATTATTTTAAAAGCTCATCAACAAAAATATGCAATCGCTCAAGTAAACATCAACAATTTAGAATGGACTAAGGCTGCTTTGCAAACAGCTCAAGAATTACAATCACCAATTATTTTAGGGGTTTCTGAGGGTGCTGCCAAATATTTCGGAGGTTTTAAAACAGCTTTTGCTTTAGTAAAATCCCTTGATGATTATTATAAAATTTCTGTTCCTGTTATTCTTCATGCAGACCATAGTTCTTATGAAGCAGCTTTAGAGGCAATTGAGGCGGGTTTTACTTCTATTATGTTTGATGGAAGTCATTTTGATTTCGAAACAAACTTAAGTAAAACAAAAGCGATGACAAAGATATGTCATGACAAAGGTCTTTTAATTGAAGCAGAAGTTGGAAGTATCGGCGGAGAAGAGGATGGTATCGTTGGCAAAGGAGAAATCGCTGATCCAGAAGAATGTAAAAAAATTGCTGATTTAGGGGTTGATTTACTTGCTGCAGGAATCGGAAACATTCACGGAAAATACCCTCCCAATTGGCCTGGTCTTGATTTCGAAGTTTTAAAGAAAATTAGGGAATTAACG
Source organism: Candidatus Phytoplasma australiense (assembly GCA_000069925.1). Taxonomy (GTDB): domain Bacteria; phylum Bacillota_I; class Bacilli_A; order Acholeplasmatales; family Acholeplasmataceae; genus Phytoplasma; species Phytoplasma australiense. Next base: position 506,075 of record AM422018.1, on the reverse strand, counting down.
AACAATAAAACTCCTTTAGTTTTACACGGAGGAAGCGGAATTTCTGAAGAAGTTGTTAAACAAACTATCGCTTTAGGAGTGGCCAAAGTTAACGTTAACACAGAGTTCCAATTAGTTTTCGCTAAAGCAACTAGAAAATATATTGAAGAAGGAAAAGATTTAACGAGTAAAGGTTTTGATCCTCGTAAATTATTAAATCCAGGTTTTTTAGCGATTAAAGAAGAAATTAAACGCAAATTAACTCTTTTTGGTTCCGTCAACAAAGCTTAAAATAAAAAAAATTAAAATAAAAGGTATAATTGTTATGAAGAATCAATTAACTAATTTAAAGATCGAAAATAAAAAAGTTTTATTGCGGGCTGATTTGAATGTGCCTTTAGAAAACAATGTCATTACAGACGATAACCGAATTAAGGCTATTTTGCCAACTTTGCAATATTTAATCGAAAAAAAAGCCAAAATAATTGTTTTATCTCACTTGGGAAGAATCAAAGAAGAATCCCAAAAAGCCCATTTTAGTTTAAAATCTGTAGCTGATAAATTATCTTTTTATTTAAAACAAAAAGTTGTTTTCGTACCAGCAACAAAAGGTAGGCTTGTGGAAGATGCTATCAATAAATTAATCCCTGGCGAAGTTATGATGCTTGAAAACACTCGTTTTGAAGATCTAGATAATAAAGCTGAAAGCAAAAATAATCCTCAGTTAGGTCAATATTGGGCTTCTTTGGGTGATGTTTTTGTTAATGATGCTTTTGGTACTTGTCATCGAACTCACGCCTCTAATGTAGGGATTGCAAATAATATCAAAGAAAAATGTTTTGGTTTTTTGGTTGAAAAAGAAATCAATTTCATTCAAAAAATCATTTCCAATCCACAAAGACCATTAATAGCAATTTTGGGTGGTTCCAAAGTATCTGATAAAATAGAGTTAATTAAAAATATGTTAAAAAAAGTGGATTTTCTTTTGATTGGCGGAGGAATGAGTTACACTTTTTTAAAAACTCAAGGATTTGAAGTTGGTACAAGTCTATTAGAGGCAGATAAAATACCATTAGTAAAAGATTTGTTATCTTCTCCTGAAGCTAAAAAAATCATTTTACCAAAAGATTTTGTTTGTGGAAAAGAATTTTCTCCAAATACTGAATCGGCAATTTATAAATGTTTTAATATTCCTAATAATTTTATGGGAATGGACATTGGACCAGAAACTATCCAACTTTTTAAACATTATTTAACAAAGGCTAAAACAATTGTTTGGAATGGCCCTGTAGGTGTTTTCGAATTTGAAAAATTTAGCCATGGAACTAAAAGCATAGCTCAAATAATTAGCTCATTACTTTCTTCAACAACGACAATTATTGGCGGTGGTGATAGTGCTGCAGCGGTGTTTAAATTTGGTCTGGAAAAACATTTCAGTCATATTTCAACTGGTGGGGGAGCTTTTTTAGAATTTTTAGAAGGAAAACCCATGCCAGGACTTGCATGCATTCAAGACATCAAAGAATCATAATTTTTTATCAAAAAAAATAATTAAATAAAAAAATAAAAAAAAGAGGTTTTAATAATTATGAAAGTTAGAGTAGCAATTAATGGTTTTGGCCGCATCGGAAAATTAGCATTCCGTCTTATTTTTGGAAATCCTAAATTTCAAGTAGTAGCAATTAATGATTTATCATCTTTAGAAACTATTTCTTATTTGCTTAAATATGATAGTATACAAAGACCTTATGAAGTTGATGCTGTTAGTTTTGAAGGAAAAAATTTAATAGTTAAAGGTGAACAAATTCCTGTTTTTCAAGAAAAAAACCCCCAAGATTTGCCTTGGAAAGAATTAGGGGTTGATATTGTTTTGGAATGTACAGGTTTTTTCACCGATAAAGAAAAGGCATCCTTACATTTAAAAGCAGGCGCTCGCAAAGTTTTAATTAGTGCTCCTGCGACAGGAGATGTTAAAACTATTGTTTATAACGTTAACGATCATACTTTAAATGAAAATGATATTATTGTTAGTGGAGCATCATGTACTACTAACTGTTTAGCGCCAATTGTCAAAATTTTAAATGATAATTTCGGTATTAAACAAGCTTTTATGACCACTGTTCATAGTTATACAAGTGATCAAAGTTTAATAGACCAAAATCACCCTAAAGGTATTTGGACTCGTCGCGGAAGAGCAGCAGCCTTTAATATGGTTCCAAGCTCAACCGGAGCTGCCAGAGCTATTGGTTTAGTTCTTCCTGAATTAAAAGGGAAATTAGATGGAACAGCAGTAAGAGTTCCTACTATTACCGGTTCTTTGGTTGATTTAACAGCTGAATTAAATCAAGAAGTATCAGAAACAGAAATTAATGAAGCTTTTCAAAAAGGCGCTAACGAAACATTAGCTTATGTGACAGATCCAATTGTATCATCAGATGTTATAGGGACTACCTATGGTTCTTTATATGATTCAAATACTTTGCAAATATTAAAAGAAAACCCAAGATTTATTAAATTAATGTCTTGGTACGACAATGAAATGAGTTATGTTAATCAGTTAGTGAGATTACTGCATAAAATAGCAAGTTTAAATTAGTTTATTTTAAAGGACCATTTATAAAATGGTCTTTTTATTTTAAAATTTAGCATTTATTAAAAAAAAATAATAATAAAGAATAACTTCTTGTTTTATTTAAAAAAATATCATTTAAAAAACAAAGAATCATTAAAGAAATAAAAAGCATTAAAAAAAAAGAAAACAATATCAAGATTTTTAAAGTAATTATGAAAAGTTATATAAAAAAAGTTAAAGTAATTATGGTTTGTTTTTTTATAATAAATGTCTAAAATACAATCATTCAAAATTAAAAAGGAGTTAATAAATTCATGAAATCTTTTGCAATTAGAAAAATGTGGCTTGATTTTTTTTCTAGCAAAGGTCATCATATAGAAAAATCATTTTCTTTAATTCCTCATCAAGATCCTACTTTATTATGGGTTAACGCAGGTGTTACACCTTTAAAAAAATACTTCGATGGTAGCCAAACCCCACTTTGCAAAAAAATTGTCAATGTTCAAAAATGCATTCGCACTAATGATATCGAAAATGTTGGAGAAACTGCACGCCATCATACTTTTTTTGAAATGTTAGGCAATTTTTCAATCGGTGATTATTTTAAAAAAGAAGCCATCCATTACGCCTATGAATTATTAACCTCTTCCAAATGGTTTTCCTTTCCTTTGGATAAATTATATATCACCTATTATCCCACAGACAAAGATACATATAAATATTGGTTAGAATTAGGGATACGAAAAGATAGACTTATTCCTTTAAAAAGTAATTTTTGGCAAATTGGTCCAGGCCCTTCTGGTCCTTGTACAGAAATTTTTTTCGATAGAGGCGAAAAATATGACAAACGCAATAAAGAATTAATTATTGAAGATTTAGAAAATAATCGTTTTATTGAAATTTGGAATATTGTTTTTTCTCAATATAATTGCGATCCGAAACTTTCTATCGAACAATACCAAGAACTTCCAAATAAAAATATTGATACAGGGGCAGGCCTTGAACGTTTGGCAGCAATTCTGCAAGAAGCTGATAATAATTTTGAAACTGATCTTTTTTTTCCTTTAATTAAATCAATAGCAAAACTATCTCAAATCCCTTACCACCAAAGCCCTAAAGCTTTTAAAATAATTGCAGATCACTTAAAAACACTTGTTTTTGCCATTAATGATGGAGCGACTTTGACCAACGAAAAAAGAGGTTATGTTTTAAAAAAACTTTTAAGAAGATCATTCATTCAAGGAAAAAAACTTAATTTTAATCAACCTTTTTTACATAATTTAGTGGATCCAACAATTAATATGATGCAAGATTTTTATCCTGAATTAACTAAAAATAAAAATTATATTAAAGATATTTTGCTTAAGCAAGAACATGTTTTTTTAGAAACTTTAAAAACTGCAGAAGCTAAATTTCTTTATTATGCTAAGAAAAAAAGTTTATCAGGAATAAATTTTTTTAAATTATATGATACTTACGGTATTCCTGAAGATGTAATTATAGATTATGCTAAAATCAACAATGTTTCTGTTGATTACAAGGGATTTAAATTCTTATTGGAAAAACACCGACAAATTTCACAAAAAAATCATATTTTTATTTCCAAAATGAATCAGCAAGAAGAAAAATTTTTAAATTTTCGTGAAAAAAGTGAATTTTTAGGTTATAATAATTTTGCTCTTAAAACTAAAGTAATTAAGGTTTTTGATAAAGGAATAGTTTTGGCGCAAACCCCATTTTATGCACCTATGGGAGGACAAATAGCTGATGAAGGTTTTATTGATGGAAAAAAAGTAAAAAATATTACTAAATTACCAAACGGGCAACATTTGCACCAAATAGAAGGATCTTTTTATGAAGGACAAGAGGTTTTTGCTCAAATAGATAAAAAAGTAAGGGATCAAATTTCTTATCATCATACAGCAACACATCTTTTAGAAACTGTTTTACAAAATGAACTAGGAAGTCACTTAGAAAAACAAGGTTCATCGGTTGGATATAATTCTTTGCGTTATGATTTCAATCACTTTGAAAAATTAACCCCCGAAAAATTAATTAAAATCGAAAAAGAAATCAACGGTTTAATTAAAAAAAATTTATCTGTTGAAATCCAAAAGATTCCAACACAAGAAGCGAAAGAAAATTATAGCGATATTTTGAGCAAAAATCCTAAAGCAAAATACAAAGACGAAGTGAGAATAGTAAGAATAGGGAATGATTTTTCAATTGATTTATGTGGCGGAACTCATGCTTCAGAAACTAAAAATTTAGAAAAATTCGTTATCTTATCTTATGAAACCATCAGCTCAGGAATTTATCGAATCGAAGCAGTTTGCGGCAATAACATCAAAACTGCTTTAGTTGATAAATTAAAACCTTATCAATTGACAGTAAAACAATTGATACAAAAAGCACAAACAAAAAAGCTCTTTTTTGAAGCTCTTCCTGTTCCACAAATTAATCAAAGTTATCAAGATATTCTTGATTATCAAAACTATCTCAAAGAATTACAAAAACAAATATTTATTTGTGAAAAAAAAGACTTAGAGTATCGTTGCAAAAAAATGATTCAAGAAAAAGATAAGTTTTTGCCTGAAAAAATTTCCAAAGAAACGTTAATTATCATTGAAGAAGATATAAACATGGAAGTTTTAAAATGTTTTATGGATAATATTTTTGATACTTTAAAAATTGACATTTTATTTATTTGCCAATTAAATCTTTCTAAAGTTGTTTTCTTGTGCAAAAGCAAAACTTGGCATGCAGGAAAATTAGTGAAAGAAATTTCTTCATTAGCTTTAGGTTCTGGCGGCGGAAATGCTTTTTTAGCGCAAGGAGGTTCCAAAACAACTCAAACCATCAAGCAAACAATTAAAACCTTAAAATATAAATTTAAAGTTGCTTAGAGAAGGAGTTTTTTATTATTAATGTAAATCATTGTAATTCTTATTTGGGTCTGGATTTAGGCGAAAAAACCCTGGGAATCGCACTATCCGAAACAGGAATTATCGCTCAAAAATTAAAAACTCTTTTTTTTCCTGTCAATCAATATAAACAATTAATCAAACCTTTAAAAGAAATTATTGATTATTATAAAATTAAAACAATTATTTTAGGATATCCCAAACATATGAATAATGATATAGGAATCAAAGCCCAAATAAGCATTAAATTTAAAGAAATACTTGAAACAAATTTTCCCCTAGTCAAAGTTATTTTATGGGATGAACGTTTATCAACTGTTCAATCCATCAAAATTTTAAGACAAAATAACAAAAAGAAAAAGAAAATAAAAACACTTAAAGATGTCATTGCAGCTACTATTATTTTACAAAATTATCTAGATTTTAAAGAGATCAATGATGTTTCATAAAGAAAAATATTTGCAAAAATTAAAAAAATACGCCCAAGAAAACAATATCCCTATAATCAAAAATAAAAGCCTAGATTTTTTACTCCAAATAATTAACCAATTTAAAATACAAAATATTTTAGAAATAGGAACCGCTATTGGTTATAGCACTTTGTCGATGAGTTTTGAAAACACTCAAATAGATACTTTGGAAAGAGATTATCTGAATTATCATTTAGCTAAAAACTTTCTTCAAAAAACTCCTTTTAAAATCAATGTCATTTGGACAGAAGCCTTAATTTATCCAATCAATAAATTAAAAAAATATGATTTGATTTTTATTGATGCTGCAAAAGCTCAATATAAAAAAATATTTGTTAAATTTTGTTCTTTACTTAATCCTCAAGGGATAATTATTTGTGATAATTTGCATTTAAGTTGTTTTCGAAATGAAAAAAACACTGCAAAACAAAAAGGTATTTTCAAAAAAATGCAGGATTTCGAAATATTTTTGCAAAACCATCCAGATTTTCAAACTGTTTTTAAAAATATTGATGATGGTTTAAGTATTTCTTATAAAATAACAGATAAAATAAAAATAAATTAAAAGAAAAGGTTTTTTATGAAAAATAAAATTTATGAACTAACCCAACCAGGAATTTTAAAATTAAAAAAAGAATTGACTTTTTTAAAAGAAGTTAAAAGAAAAGAAAATTTAGAAGCTTTAAAAGAAGCGCGCGAACAAGGAGATTTATCAGAAAATGCCGATTACGACGCTGCGCGTAACGAACAGGCTTTAATTGAATATCGCATTACAGAAATTCAAAATATTTTAAAAAATGTTCGTGTTGTAAAAGTTTCTAAAGATAAAGAAATAAATATTGGAAAAAAAGTATCTTTAAAAATGCTTAATTCAGGAACTGAAGAAGAATTTGAATTAGTAAGTACTTTGGAATCAGATCCATTCAGTAATAAAATCTCTATTGAATCCCCTTTAGGAAAAAAAATTAAGGGACATGAGATAGGAGATGTTGTCTTTATAACTAGCGAAACGGGTACGAAATTTAAGGTAAAAATTTTAGATGTTAAATAAAAAAAAATATATACCTCAATATTATTTCCCTTCAGTTTTCCAAATTCCTTTTGATTTTTTTCAAAAAAAAGGGATTAAAGCTTTGTTTTTTGATTTAGATAACACTTTAGTTGATTGTAAAAAAGATGAATTAGATGAAGACATTAAAAAACTTTTAAATCTAATTTCATCTTCTTTTAAAATAATCATCCTTTCAAACGCTTCCCATAAACGGTTACAAAAAATTTTGAAAAAAAACTTTCATTTCATTTACTTAAATTTATTTATTAAAAAACCTTCCATCATATCATTTCAAAAAGCTTTAAAAGTAGTTAATTTAGAACCTTCTCAAGTAATGATGATAGGTGATCAACTTCATACAGATATTAATGGTTCTAATCATGCAGGAATTACTTCTTTATTAGTTAGACCATTAAATTATCAAAAAGAAAATTTATGGACTAAATTTAATCGCTTTTACAGAGAAAAAAAATTTTTAAAAAAGATAAAAAAAGAAAATTATTCACTATGGAAAAATAAATTTGAACATTTTGAAAGAAAATAAGATGTTATTAATCAAAATTCGCCAAGCTGTTGAAAATAAATTAAAAAATCATCCATTACGTTTATCCCATTCTTTAAGAGTTTATCGAACTGCTACCAAAATGGCAAGGCACTATAAAAAACCCTTGTTACCTATTCAAATTGCTGCTTTGTTTCATGATTATAATAAAAATGATTCTTTAGAAGAGCAAAGAATTTACTTAAATAAAGCAAGCATCACCAAATATCAAGATACACCAGCCATTTTTCATGCCTTATCAGCAGCTAATTGCTTAAAGCAAAATTTCAATATTAATAATAAAATTATTTTAAATGCCATTAAAAAACATGTTTGGGGTGATGTCAAAATGAATTATTGTGATAAAATTGTTTTTATAAGTGACAAAATTGAGCCTAAAAGAAATTTTCCTCAAAAATTATATTTTGAAAAATTAGCCTATTTAGATATCCATCGTGCTGCATACGAAATTTTAAAAAATAATTTCGAATTTTTTCAAAAAAAAGGTTATCCGCTTCCATCTAATTATCAATTAATTCTTGAATCTTTAAAAAAAGACATTAAAAAAAGAAAGATATTATGACAAAAACTACTAAAATCATTAGCGGAAAATATAAAGGTCATAAAATCAAATTAGTGTCATCTCCCAAAACAAAAGCGACTAATTCCTTAGTTAAAGAAGCTCTTTTTAATACTTTAGGAGAATCAATAAAAAATACAAAAGTTTTGGATTTATTTGCTGGCAACGGAGCTTATGGTTTTGAGGCTTTAAGTAGACAAGCAAGGCAAGTTGTTTTTGTTGATTATTCAATTAAAGCTTTTCGAACATTGAAAGAAAATCAACAAAAATTAAAAATTAATTCAATCGAAAGCGTGATTTGGAGTTTACATTATTTAGTGGCTTTAAAAAAATTAAAAAAACTTGATTTTGTTTTTGATTTTGTTATTTTAGATCCTCCTTATTTTAAAAACTTATATTTGCCTGCTTTTGAAAACTTAAAAGAATTAACACATCCGAAAAGCATAATTATTTGTGAATTACATAATAAGGTTCATTTACCTTTACAAATAAAAGATTTTATTTTAACGAAAGAAAAAAAATATGGTAGCAAAAAGCTACAATTTTATCAAAAAAATGATGAAAATTAAAAAAGGAGTAAAAAAATGCCACAATTAGTAATTTGGATTTTAGGAATTTTAATAGGAATGGTTTTGGGAGCTTTTTTAATGTTTTATTGGTTTAAGAAATATTTGCAAAAAAATCCTCCTATTAATGAAAGACAAATCAAAGAAATGTTTCGCCAAATGGGAAGAACTCCTTCCGAAAAACAAATTCGTCAAATTATCAATAGTATGAAGCAGATTAGATAAAAAAATGGATACAAAAAATATTATTTTTGTTTTAATTATCATTATTGTTATTTTTACAATAATGAACTGTTTTTATCAAAAAAACATTAAAAAGAAAATTAAAAATTACTTAATATTTTGTGGCGAGTTGGAACAAGAAATCTTAAAAAGTTTTTTCAAAGAAAAAGAAAAACCTTTTTTCTTAACAAAAGATGCCGATATTACTAAAAAATTATTAAGTTTAAATATTATTTTTATAAAAGAAATTCTTGATAATCAAAAATACAACAGTTATATATTAAATCCTTTAGTAAGAAAAATTATTACTAAAAATAATATTTTAAGAAAAAAATATTTATCTTTTGAATAATAAAAAAACCAAGCTTTTTTGCTTGGTTTTTTTATTATAAATAAGTTGTTACTTTATCAAAAGATAATCTAAAAGAAGGCGATTGCAAAAGTGTTTCTTCTGATGACTTCCCCAAAGCTATCAACAAAATGGGGATAAATTTTTTATCGATGTTAAAAATTTGGTTAATAATTTTATCATTAAAACCACCTATAGGGCAAGTATCATAGCCATAAGTTTTTGCAACTAACATTAATTGCAAAGAAACAAGACCACATTCTAAAAAAATTTCATTTTTGATTTCTTCGTAAGGTTTTTTTTGATATAAAAGATCAATTTTAGATAATAATTGTTGTTGAATTAATTTAGGTGTTTTATGAAAAGCAAAAGACTCTCTTAAAATTTCTTCTTTTGTATCGTTTTTCTGTATATTACCAGAAACTAAAATGATGGCTGAACTTGTTTCTAATTGGCTCTTATTGCCATATAAACATGACTTTAATTTGTCTTTGCTTGATACACTATTTATCACAAAAAAATGCCAAGGTTGCAAATTAAAAGTTGAAGGGGCTTTCATTGTATCTGTCAAAATTTGATCCAAAATATTTTGGGGAATAATATGATTTTTTTTAAAAACTTTAACAGCTTTTCTCGATGTTAAGATATTATTCATAAAAAGCTCTTTCTATAATAAATTTTTATCAATTAATTCTTTTCTTAAAAAATCTGCTTGTTTAAAATCTTTATTTTGTCTCGCTTCTTGCCATTTAACATAAGTTTCAAAATCTTTTTTTTCAGCACGAAAAAACTGAGGTTCAATTCCTAAAACATCTAAAATCCATAACAAAGATTTGTGTATTTTGGCTAAAAAATCTAGGTCTTGCTGTTTTTGATAAGCTTCTTTGATATTGATTTCAATTAAATCTATTACTTTGTTGGTGGAAAAATCATCTTTCATCAGTCGATGAAAAGAATCAATAATTTTTGGTTCCAAATCCACTATTGGTTTTTTTTTGATTTGCAAATAAAAATCATTTTTAATCAAAAAAAGCATAATTTTATCATATTTTTTTTGAGATTGTTTTATTAGATTCTCAGAAAAATTAATGGGTTTGCGATAATGAGTACTTAAAATAAAAAACTTAATCACAGAAGAACTAAATCTTTTTAATAAATCTTTGCACCATACAATGTTTCCTAAAGATTTAGACATTTTTTGATTTTCAAAATCTAATCTGGCAACATGCATAAAAAAATTTGCTAAATTATTATTCTTATAAGCTTTTGCTTGTGCAATTTCGTTTTGATGATGAGGAAACTTAAGATCAGCTCCACCGCCGTGAATATCTAATGAAGTTTTAAAAATTTGTTCAATCATGGTAACACATTCGGTATGCCATCCAGGCCTACCACAAAACCATGGACTTTGATATTGAACACCTTGGGAAGTTTTTTTCCACAAAACAAAATCACCTGGTTTTTTTTTATTAGGATCTAATGTTTTTCTTGCATTTTTTTTTAATTGAGTTAAATCTTGGTTTTTTAATTGGCCGTAATCGGATATTTTAGATATTTCAAAATAAATTCCTTGATCAGTAAAATAAGCAAATCCTTTATCCAAAAGGACTTTAATATATTCAATCATTGAAGGAATATAATTAGTTGCTTTAGGATGAGAATTAATTGTTTCAATATTTAAATCTTTTAATAATTGTAAAAAAGATGAAATATATTCTTTCGCTAAAACTTCTTCTTTTGTTTGCTTTTGCAAAGAAGATTTAATAATCTTATCATCAATATCGGTAATATTAACAACATAAAAAACTTTAAAACCAATAGTTTCTAAATATTTTTTAACTGTATTAAAAAAAATTAAAGGTCTTGCGTTTCCCAAATGCAAATGATTGTAAACAGTAGGTCCACAAACATACATATTAACATCAGGAGGAGACAAAGGGATAAAATCTTCTTTTTGATTAGTTAAGGAATTATAAATTTTTAACATTCCAACAATCCTTTTTAATTTTTAAACAAAGCTTGAGAAAAGTATAAAAATAAAATTATATATTTAAAAAAATAATTATTTTTTGTGGTTTTTGGCTTTATTCAAAAAATTGTCATTATTTAAAAGTAAAAAAAATTCAAAATAACCAAGATTATTGGTTTTTTAATAATTCTACAATTTTAGATAAATTATTAAGTACTTGTTTTTTTCCTAACAGTTCTAAAAATAGCGCCAAACTAGGACCTTGCATTTTGTGAGTTGCCCCAATTCTCAAGATTACGAAAAGATTTTTTTTATTAATTTTCATATTTTGAGCTATTTCAGCAATAATAGGGTTAATTGCTTCTTTTTCAAAAACAACTAAATTTAATTTATGATAAAAAAGAGTTAAAACAGATAAGGCGCAATCATGTTTTTTTAAAAATTGCTCCACTTCCTCGGATAAAGAAGTATTTTTGTCAAAAAAATGATGATATAAATCTTTTAATTGTTTTATATAATTTATTCTTTCTTGAAATAAAAGAATAAATTTAGTTAACCATTTTTGATTGTTTATAGGCAAAACTTCAAAAAAATCTAACTTTGTTTTTATAAATGAAACAATATCATCAATAGGTGTTTTGCGAAGGTAATGATTATTAAAAAAATCTAATTTTGTTTTATCAAAAATAGCTGGAGATTTGTTTAAACGATTAACATCAAATAAAGAAATAATTTCTTGAGGGGTCAATATTTCTTTACAACTTGAAGGAGAAAAACCTAAAAGAGATAAAAAATTAAATAACGATTGAGGAAGATAACCCAAATCAGCATAATCTTGGATAAACTGGCAAACATTAACATCTCTTTTGCTCAGTTTCTTTCTTTCTTGGTTTAAAATTAAAGTCATATGAGCGAATTTAGGAATTGACCAATTAAAAGATTGATAAATCATTATTTGTTTAGGAGTGTTTGTGATGTGTTCCTCGCCACGAAAAATATGAGAAATTTGCATTAAATGGTCATCAATGGAAGCAGCAAAATTATAAGAAGGATAGCCGTTTGATTTAATAATGACCCAATCTTCAATTTCCTTGCTCAAAAAAGTCAATTTACCCCTAATTAAATCACAAAAGGTAAAAGTTTGGTTTGGAGGAACTTTGAATCTAATAGCAAAGTTTTTTTTATCTTTTTCAAAATCGCGATAAGCAAGGTTTTTTTCAAGCAACTCGAAAGCATATTTTTGATAAATTGTTAATCTTTCAGATTGACGATAAGGACCGAAAGGACCATTTATATCGGGTCCTTCCTTCCAATCAATCCCAAGCCAACGCAAATTTTTTAACTGCGAAGCCTCTCCATCTGCAACATTTCGCAAAAGATCAGTATCTTCAATCCTTAAAATAAAATCTCCTTGATGATGTTTAGCGAATAAATAATTGAATAAAGCAGTTCGGGCATTGCCTATATGTAAAAAACCAGTTGGACTTGGAGCATAACGAACTCTTATTTTATTCATATGTTCTTTCTCTTTTTTTATTTTATAGTGTTTATTTGATAAAAAAAGAACTTTATTAAAAAGTTCTTTTTATTAACGTTTAGAGAATTGCGGAGCTCGGCGAGCTTTTTTTAAACCATATTTTTTACGTTCAACACAACGAGCGTCGCGAGTCAATAATCCTGCTTTTTTTAAAACTGGTCTTAATTCAGGAATGCTTTCTAATAAAGCACGAGCGATTCCCAAACGAATAGCGCCCGCTTGAGCACAAAGTCCACCACCATTAACATTAACACGAACATCATAAACGTCTTTTTTTTCACTAATTATTAAAGGTTGTAACATGTCTAGGCGAGTAGTTGGTTGTGGTAAATAAGTTTCAAAATTTTTAGTATTAATAGTTATTTTTCCTGTTCCGTTAGTTAAAATAACGCGAGCAACGGCAGTTTTACGACGTCCAGTGCCACAAAAATTTACTTGTTTCATATAATTAAACCTCTAAAATTTCTGGTTTTTGAGCTTGATGAGAATGATTTTCTTGAGAATAAACAAAAAGTTTTTTTCCAATTTGAGATCCTAATTTAGTATGAGGAATCATTCCTAAAATAGCTTTTTCAACTATTCTAGTAGGAAATTTACGCATTAAATCAGATGCAACAACTCCAGTTAATCCACCTGGGTAACCTGAATGTTTATAATAAACTTTTTGGGACCATTTTTTACCAGTTAACTTGATATGAGATGCATTAATAACAATTACATAATCACCATTATCAACGTGTGGAGTATAATTGGTTTTGTGTTTCCCTTTTAAAATAGTGGCTACTTGAGTAGCTAATCTACCTAAAGTTTTGTCTTTGGCATCGACTAAATACCATTTGCGAACTATAACAGCATTATTAGCCATTAAAGTCTTTTGATTGTTTTGAGGAAGAGATTGATTCATGATATTTTCTCCTTATTATGACAAAAATAAGATATTATTTTTTGCTTTAAAAAGAACTTTTTATAATTTTATTTGATATTTTAATGTAAAAATTGATTAAGTCAAACAAAATAAATAAAAAAGTTTTTTTTGAACAATTAAAAAATTAATTCTTTATAAAATAAAAGCATTTGTTGCTTGATAAAGAACTTTAAACATTGAGAGATCTTTGAAAAGCTAAAGCAGTTGATTCCCCTTTTAATTTCTCCACCAAAGTAAAAACAAAATCAAAAACAGTAATAGGAGAGCGAGAAGTAACAAAATTACCACTAATAACAGCTTTTTTATCAGGTAAATAAGATCCCAAAATAAAATGTTGGCAATTAGGAAAACAAGTAAAAGAATGTTCCTTTAATAAATCTAATTTTCCTAAAAACATGGGAGCGGCACAAATTGCTCCAATAATTTTATTAGAAAAAACAAATTTCTGGATCAATTCCAACAAAAAAGTTTCCTTTTCAATAATTTGAGCAACATAAGGTCCACCTGGAATAACTAAAAAATCATAATTAGATGGATCCATTTTAGAAAAATGATAATCTGCTTTGACTTGAAGGCCACTAGAAGAAACAACTTCTAATGAAGAATTGGGAGTGGCAGTATTTAAAGGTAGATTGATGCGTTTCAACAAAGCTCTAGTAACTAAGGCTTCGCAATCTTCAAAACCATCATATAAAACTAATAGTCCTTTCATAAGACTCCTTTTTTTTGATTTTGTTTATCTTGGTGAAAAAATTTTAAAAAATAAAAAAATACCACAAAAATAGCTTTGCGATATTTTGAATAGTAATTTTATTTTCCTAAATACTTTAATAAGCTACGTTTTTTGCTGTTTTTCATGAAAAGCCCTCTTTTAGAATGAAAATCATGAGGATATTTTTTCAGATGTTCACTTAATCTTTTGATTTCTTCTGTTAAAATAGCAATTTGAACTTCAGAAGAACCAGTGTTCTTTTCAAAACTAGCAGTTGCTTTAATGATGTCTGCTTTTTCTTTTTTAGTTAATGCCACTAATTTAACCCCTTTTTTATTAATTTAAACTTTTAAAAATTGTTCCACATCTAAAATAAAAACAGTGGCCCCTCCGATAGAAACTTCTGTTGGCAAAGAGATATAAGCCGAAAACTGATTTAAAATATTTCTAGGAATAATCTGGGTTTGTTTTTTAGAATGTTTACTAATAATTTCTAAAGCCTTTTGAACTTTTTCTTCTTTGACTCCTAAAATAAAAGTATCGTTGCTTTCTTTTAAAAAGCCACCTTGAGTAGCCAATTTAGTTGTAAAAAAGCTATTTTCAATTAAAGAAGTTTCTACTTTATTTGCATCTTTACTAGAAACAATAGCTATAATTAATTTCATATGATCCACAAAAATATTATACCTTATTTTTTTAATTTTGAAAGAAAAAAATACTAAATTTAAAAATTTAATGATTACCTTTTATTTAATTTATTAGCTACAAAACTGCCGATTAACTGAACTATTTGAGTTAAAAGAAACATCACAAGAGCACAAACAATAATTAAATTTAAAGAATTGAATCCGTGCGATTCTAACAAATAAGAATCACCATTATAACCACGAGAAATAGCAATTTCACCAATTCCTTCATGTCCTACAATTCCTAAAACAGAAGAATAAGCCAAAGAAGTAGAAAAAAGTGAAACAGCTCTTAAAATAAGATCAGAACGAGCCTCTTTTAATAAAAAACATTTAACAAATTGCCAATCATTGGCTCCAAGGCTATAAGATGTCTGATAAATTTCAGGGTTAACAGTAAGAAAAACTTGTTCACAATGGCGAGCAAAAAGAGGTGTCAAAATTAACAACAAAGAAATAAAACCAACCCAAAAACCATAAGACAAATGAAAAAAAGGGTACAAAATAAATTTAATAAATAAAAAAATCAACAATAAAAAAGGGGTTGCAATTAAAAAATTCATTAAAGTATTGCAAATCCAATATCTTTTATGATGGTTTTTTATTTTTAATAAATATAAATAAACGCCCAAAAAAAGTCCAAAGAAAAAAGCAATCAAAGAAGAAAGAAAAGCCATTTTAATGGTTTCTAAAAAAGCATTTATAAACAAATATTTACCAAATTCATTATAAACAATGACATTCCACAAAGTTTTTAAAAACATCATCTTACAAAGTCTCTTGAGAAAATGTTTTTCCCAAATAGTTATTTTTAATTATTACACTAAGAGGGTCTATATCTTTTTTTGGAATCATATAGTAGTTTTCTAAATTTGTAAAAGGTCCATTTGGTTTTTTTTGTGCTTGTTTAATAATCTCTTCTTGTTTCAAAAACTCTTGCAAAATTTTAATTTTGAGTGAATCTTCGTTATTTTTTCTAGCTACTAAAGAAATAGTATAAGAATAAATAGTATTATTTAGTTCTTTCGGGGGAGTGATTGAACCAATGGAGAGAAAATCATTGGAAGCTCCCATAATAGTAGGATATTGCAAGCATAAATCATAGTTATCATTTTGAAATTTATTTTTTAATTGCAATAATTCAGCTGTTTCGTATTCGATTTCAGGAAAGCCATCGCAACTTTTAAAATCACCTCGTTTAAGTGCAAAAATGTCATCGCTCGGTATTTGAGTTTTCTTTTTGATTATGCCTAATTGTTCCAACAATAATAAAGATAAAGTTTGTTGAAAATTGTCCTTAATCATTAAAATTTTTAATTTTTTGCGATCGTTTTTTAGATTTTTTAAATCTTCGACAGTCTTAATGTTTCCCTTTTGTTTGGCAAAAAGACTGAATTTAGCTAAATAAACTGGTTGAATAAAAGTTAATTTATTATCTTCTTGAGGTTTATGACTGTTATTGAATGTATTTAAATGGTGAACGTGAGCATCTAATTTTGCATCTACTTCTCCATTAGCTAATAATTCATCAGTTTGGAGATATTTGTTAGGCAAATAAACGACTTCTAAATCAATATTATATTGTTTTAAATGTGCTTTAACATAACCTTCTAATAAGTTTTGAACTGTTGGCAAAGCAGTAGCAACTTTTATCTTGGGAAAACTCGAAACTTGGTTTTCTTGCTTCTTAAAATAAAAATAACCTAAAACACAATTTACCAAAAAAGATCCAATAAGTAAAATTAATAAAAGATTTTTTTGGATTTTTAACAAAAAAGATTTAAATGAAAACATATAATAAAATAATTTTTCTAATGAAATTAAAATGATTTAAAAAACGTTTTGATAAGGAACTGACTCAATTTTATAATTTTGACTCAAAGTAACTGTTTTAATTAACTTTCCTTGATCTAAAATGGCAACTCTTTGACATAAACTTTTAATAACTGAAACGTTGTGAGAAACTAAAACAATTGTTGTTTTAAGTTGTTGATTAGTTTTTTGTAACAAGATCAAAATTTCTTTGCTTGTGACTTCATCTAAAGCATAAGTAGGCTCATCGCAAAAAATAATTTGAGGTTTGTAAATCAAAGCCCTTGCAATTGCAACGCGTTGTTTTTGACCGCCTGACAAAGTTTTGGGATAAGCGGTTGCAAAATCTTGCAATCCTACAAATAATAAAAATCGCTTGACTTCTTTTTGGATGGTTTCTTGGTTGTATTTTCTAATTTTTAAAGGCAAAGCAACGTTTTCGAAAACATTTAAATTATTTAAAAGATTGAAATTTTGAAAAATCATAGCACTTTCCAAACGATTAAAATCTTTTTGGAAAACTTGTACTGATGCATGATCTGGTTGTAAAAAATCATTCATTATTTTTAATAAAGTGGTTTTTCCAGATCCAGATGATCCAACAAGGCCGAAAAATTCTCCCTTATTGATTGTTAAAGTAATGTTTTTAAGAATCGGAACGGGGACTTTGTTGATTATAAAAGTTTTGCAAAGGTTTTTTATTTTTATCATAACGATTTACTAATTTTTCTATAAAAAAATATTATTGTTGTAAAAAAAAGATTAAAGATTAGTTAGTTTATCGAGTAATTTTTGAAAATTTAAAGGCAAAGGAGCTTGAAGGTTAATTTCTTGAAAACTAATAGGATGTTTAAAAATTAATTCTTTAGCGTGCAAAAATTGACCTTCATCTGTATTATAATGTTTAGATCCATAAAGTTTATCACCTAAAAGCGGTTTTTTTAAATAAGATAAATGAGCTCTAATTTGGTGAGTGCGGCCCGTTTCTAAGACGAATTGCATTAAAGAAAAATTATTCAAACGTTTTAAAGTTTTAAAATGAGTAACTGCTTCTTTACCGTTTGGAAGAACTGTCATTTTTAAACGGTCATTGGGGTTTCTTGCAATAGGTAAATTAATGGTTCCTTCGTTTTCTAAAAAACCTTCTATTAAACCCCAATAAACTTTTTTAATAGTTCTTTGACTAAAGGCTGTTTGTAGTTTTTGACTCGTATTGTCATTTTTAGCTATCAACATCAAACCTGTAGTGTTTTTATCTAACCTATGAACAATTCCTGGTCTTGGTGTGTCAATATTGCTTAAAGATGAAAATTGATGAAGTAAAGCGTTAACTAAAGTAATTCCTTCAAAACTCAAAGAAGGGTGAACAATCAAATTAGAAGGTTTGTTAATGACAGCTAAATCAGAATCTTCATAAACAACTTCTAAATTAAGATTATAAGGTTTTTGAATGTTTAAAGGAGTTTTAAAAACAGTAGTTGGGATAGTTATTAAATCTTGGTTTTTAAGGAGATAGTTTTTTTTAGTTGGTTTTTGATTCACTAACACTTTTTTAGCGGCAATTAATTTTTGACATTGACTTTTATTCCAAGTAGTTTGTGAAACTAAAAAATGATCTAATCTTTGCATTTTATTTTTCTCAGAAATTAAAAAATTTTTAGTTGCTTTCATAAAAAACCTTTTCTCAAAAAAAATAAATTCAAAAGTTAAAAAAAACACAAAATTAAGTAAGTTTATAAATTTGTTTGATAATGTTTAAGTGTTAAACAAGAGAGGAAGCATCAATATTATCTGAAACTGTTTCGTTATTATTTTCGGAATTTTGGTCAGATTCTTGTTCTTCTTGTGTTTCTTGAGGTTTTTTAGAATTTTTTTCTTCTTCCCACCAACTAATTTTATTAGTAGCAACAATTTCGTCAATATCTTTTTTAGTAAGAGTTTCCATTTCTAATAAATATGAAGCGATCACATCTAATAAATTTTTGTTTTCTTGGATAATTTTTTTGGCTTCTTCGTAACAATTAGAAATAATTTTGTGAATTTGTTGATCAATTTCTAACCCTTTGGTGTCAGAAAAATCATTTTGGAAATCATTGCCTGAATATTGAACAAGTCCTAAATCACTCATTCCGTATTTTGTAACCATTAATTTAGCTATTTTGGTTGCTTCTTTGAAATCACTGTAAGAACCACTAGAAACATCATCAAACATCATTTCTTCAGCGACTCTACCGCCTAAAAAAGAAGTAATTTGAGCTAAAAGGGTTTTTTTAGAAGAAAAGAAAGTTTCCTTTTCTGGCATCATTAAATTATATCCGCCTGCATTACCGCGAGGAATAATGGTTATTTTTTGAACAATTTGGGAGTTTGGTAATTTTAAACCAATCACAGCATGTCCTGCTTCATGATAAGCAACCATACGTTTTTCTTTTTCGTTGTATTTTTTAGATTTTTTGGCAGGTCCCATTAAAACACGGTCTAAAGCTTCACTAATATCTTTTTTACTAATTCCTGCAGCATTTTTGCGAGCAGCTAATAAAGCGGCTTCATTCAAAATTCCTTCTAATTGAGCACCACTAAATCCTGGAGTTTGTTTAGCTAATTCTCCTAAATGAACTTCATCAGAAAAAGTTTTGTTAGAAGCATGAAGTTTTAAAATGGCTTCGCGGTCAACTACGTTAGGCAAGGATATATTAAAATGACGGTCAAATCTTCCAGGTCGCAAAATAGCTGTGTCTAGTGTTTCAGGACGGTTAGTCGCTGCAATCACAATCACTCCTTTTTTTTGATTAAAGCCATCCATCTCTACTAAAAGTTGGTTTAGGGTTTGATCTGAACCACCGCTTGTCATCACTGAACCTCTTTTTTTAGCAACTGCTTCAATTTCATCGATAAAAACAATACATGGAGCTGATAATTGTGCTTCTTTAAAAAGGTCTCTAATGCGGCTTGCTCCAAGCCCTACATAAACTTCATCAAAATCCGAACCAGCGGCGGCGAAAAAAGGAACACCAGCCTCTCCAGCTACAGCTTTTGCAAGTAAAGTTTTACCTGTTCCTGGAGGTCCGTATAATAAAACACCTTTAGGAATACGAGCTCCCATTTTGGCGTATTTGCTTGGGTTTTTTAAAAAATCAATCAATTCAGACATTTCTTCTTTTTCTTCTTCAGCACCTGCAACATCTTTAAAGGTAAATCTTTTGTTAGGAACTACTAATTTTCTAGATTTAACGCCTTTTTTAGCAAAAACTTCTTTTCCGAATTGTTCCAGTGCATCTGAAAAAAGGAGATAAAAGCAATAAAACATAAGAATTTTGAAAACAAAGGAAGTAACATTAATAGCAATTTCATAACCACCATGAAGACGCGGGTCTTTAGCTGTTACCTTAACTTGTTCTGATGGATATATAGGTTTCCCTTTGTCATCGAATAAAAAGTTTTTAGGGATATTAAAATAAAGAATTTTTTCACCATCTTTTTCTTGAGTAACAATTAAGTTAAGAAAATCTGTAAAATAAACGGGTTCATAAGTTATTGTTTTTATTTTGTTAGCTTTGATATCTTTTTCTAATTGCGTTGCATTATTATCTTCATTTACGTTGCGGTTGTTATAATAACACCATCCAAAAGCAACAATAATAATGAATAAAGCCACATACAAAACACGAACATTAAATTTTTTAAAAATTTTATCTAAAAACGTCATAAAATCACCTTCCTTTGCTTTTATAAATAATTAAAAGTTTCTTTTTTTAAACCTAAAGAAAACAAATCTTTGTTTCCTAAGGTATGATTAATATATAAATGAGGAATCCATAAAACGTTATCCTTACTATCAACTATGAGCCATAAATTATCTCTTTCGAACAAAGGGACTTTTTTATTGATTAAAAAGTTTTTGAGTTTTTGTTTTCCAAAACTAAATTTTAAATAATCGCCTGGTTTTCTTTGGCGTAATTTCAGAGGAAACGCAATGTTTACCAAATCGCAATTAAGAGTTATTACTTGTTGCAATGAAGCTAGACAAACTTTGCAAGTTGAGGCGTAAAGCAAAGGTTTTTTGAAGAATTTTTTTTTGAATTTTAAAAACCCATCCAAAGCAATAATTCCAAAATAATTATAACTTTTAATCAAATCGTAATTGGAATTCAACTTCCAAGATAAATTAGGGTTTTTAGCAAAAGCCAATCCTTTGATAATACTTTCAACTACTAACCAATTTTTATCAATCCTTTTTTGCTCTAATAAATAAATAATAATATCTTTTTGAATCACCTTATCCAGAAATAAAAAAGATTTAATTAAAAAAAAGTTGGTATCTTTTTGAAAAGAAAAAAAACTTTCTTTGGGGGCTTTGTTGTGTTGAATAAAAAAAAGGGTTTGTTTTCTAATAAAGTCTTGGGTTTCTGATAAAAGACAAGAAAACTTCTTTATATTTTGCAAAAAATTAGTTTTTTCTTTCAAATAAGGAATCACATGATTTCTAATTTGATTTCTTTGATAAATATCTAATTGATTAGTATAATCTGATAAATAAGCAATTTTATTTTTTTGAGCATAAGCAATAATTTCTGCTTTAGCTAAATACAAAAAAGGTTTTAAAAAAATAAATTCTTCAAAAAAAAGCTTGGGCTGCATCCCACTATAGCCTAATAAAGTACTACCGCGAGAAATTTTTTGTAAAATAGTTTCTGCTAAATCATCTAAATGATGAGCTGTTATTACATAAGGAGTTTGGTATTTTTTAGCAATTTGTTTCAGTTTTTCTTGCCTTAACAAACGAGCTTCAGTTTGAAAATTTTGAGGATTAAGTTGTAATTCAAAATAATAAAAAGGGATTTTTCTTTGATCGCAATAAGATTGAATTAAATTTTTATCTTTGATTGCATTCAAACGTTTTAAATGATTGAAATGAACTACTTTTAACTTGTATTTTTGTGACCACAAAAAATCTAATAAAACCATCGAATCAACGCCGCCGCTAACAGCTATAATATAAGTTTTTTGAAAATCTAATTTTAAAGCTAGTTTCATTGAACCATGTTTTTTCTCATTTAAGTTTTAAAATTTTTAATTGTTCTTGATCAACTTCTCCTGGAGAATCTAGCATCAAATCTTTAGCACTTTGCGTTTTAGGAAAAGCAATAACATCTTTGATATTTTGAGTTTTGGTAAAAAGCATCACTAAACGATCAAGACCCAAAGCCAAACCACCATGAGGAGGGGTGCCGTATTGAAGGGCTTCAATTAAAAAACCAAATTTTTTTTGAATTTCTTGTTGACTAAAACCTAAAAGCTTAAAAATAATTCCTTGGGTTTCGGGGTTGTTAATCCTAAAAGAACCGCCACCAACTTCATAACCATTCCACACTAAATCATATGCCAAAGCCAAAGCTTTTTGAGGGTCTTTTTTTAAAGAATCAAGATTACAAGGGGCCGTAAAGGGATGATGCAAAGAGTAAAACCTATTATTAGAAGCATCAAATTCCAACAAAGGGAAATCAACTATCCATAACAAAGATTCTTGATTTTCATTGATTAAAGATAAATCAGCGGCTAATTTATTTCTGAAGATACCCAAATATTTATGGACTTTTTCTTTTACGCCTGAAACCACAAAGCAAATTTCATCATTTTGCAAAAAAGAATTATCTTTAATAAATTTTGATATTCCACCAGTAATTTTATCATTTTTTTTCTCAAAAGTTAAAAGTTTTAAAGAAAAATTATTTTCAAAAAACAATTGGTATTTTTCTACTTGACGTCGCGTTAAAAAAGGAGTCTTGGAAACTTTAAAGCCTTTAAGGTTATCTTTTCCAAAATCAGAAGTAAAAAAAGGAGTAAAATCAAAAATTTTTAAAGGGTTTCTTAAATCGGGTTTGTCAGTTCCATACAATTCTAAAGCTTGGTTGTAAGTTAAAGTTGCAAACGGTTTGGAAAGGTTTTGTTGCCAAATATTTTTAAATAAATCAATAATAATTTCTTCAGTTAAGGTCATAATTTCTGCTTGGGTGCAAAAAGAGGTTTCAATATCTATTTGAGTAAATTCAGGTTGGCGATCAGCTCTTAAATCCTCATCACGGAAACAACGAGCTACTTGAAAATATTTTTCAAAACCAGCAATCATATATAATTGCTTATAAATTTGAGGCGATTGAGGTAAAGCATAGAAATTACCTGGATAAATTCTTGAAGGAACCAAATAATCCCTCGCTCCTTCTGGGGTTGATTTAGATAAAATAGGGGTTTCAAGTTCTAAAAAATGATTTTTTAAAAGAGTTTGACGAATACTTTGAGTAATATGGTGTCGTTGAATTAAAAAATGTTTGACGTCAGGATTGCGCAAATCTAAATAACGATATTTAAGCCTCGTTTCTTCAAGACTGTCTTGACTTTGAAAAACGTTTAAAGGAAGCGTTTGGGGTTCGCTCAAAACATTTACAAAAGAAACTAAAATTTCAATTTCTCCTGTTTTTAATTTGCTGTTTTTATTAATTCTTTCAACAACAACACCTTTAACTTCCATCACTGTTTCTGGTTTTAAAGTAGTAATTTGCTGATATTGAGGGTTGTTTTCTTTAACTAATAATTGAATGACTCCTGAAACATCACGCAAATCTAAAAAAATATTTTTGCCTAAATTTCTCTTGCGAAAAAGAAAACCTTTTAAAAAAACTGATTCTCCTTTGTTTTGAAGTGTTAATTCGTTATTGTAATGGCTATATTTGTTTTTCATAAAAACCTCTTTAAACTCTTTGCTGTTGGAAATAAAAAATAAGATCTTTTTGATCGATTGTTGTTTGGGTATGGGTTTTGATATTTTTGATAGTAATTTGTTTTTTGGCAAATTCTTGATGTCCTAAAATTAAAAGATAGTTTGGAAGACATTTCAAAGCCTCTTTTAATCCTTTGGTGAAAGTCGTAAAAGAATAATTAAATTCTACGCAAAAACCTTCATTACGGAGTATGTGTACTAAAGTAAGTCCATGATGAAAAAAAACTGGGTCTAAAATAAATAAAAAGAGTTTTAAAGAAGGTTGAGGAGAAACAAAAAAATTATTATTTTCTTGTAAAGTTAACATTAACCTTTCCATTCCTAAAGCAAAACCAATCCCAGAAAGTTGATTTCCTCCCAAAGCAGCCACTAAATGATCGTAACAACCTCCTCCGCCCAAAACCATTTTGTTAAAGGTGATTTCAAAAACTGTATGCGTATAATAATCAAGTCCACGCACTAAATCATGACAAGTTTTAAAATTAACTTTCATTGCTTCTAAACCATTCAAAACCGTTTGAAATCTTTTTTTGGATTTAGGAGAAAGGGAATCAAAAATTTTAGGAGCTTGCTTTAAAAAGTCTTGTAAATGACACGTTTTACAATCCCAAATCCGTAAAGGGTTTTTATTTAATCTTTCGTGACACAAACCACACAAATAATTGCTATAGATTTTTAAATATTGTTTAAAAATATCCACATAATCCAGATGGTCTTCTTTACTTCCTAAAGAATTGATTTGAATAGTAATATCATCAAGTCCTAAAGATTTTAAAAACTGATAAATTAATGTAATTACTTCAATGTCTAAAAAAGGGGTTGTTTTTCCTAAAACTTCAACTCCTAATTGATGAAATTGACGATAACGACCGAATTGAGGTCTTTCATAACGAAAATAAGGACCATAATAATAAAATTTTTGCAACTTATTTGTTTGATCTAATTTATTTTCAATATAACTACGAACTATGCCTGCCGTCCCTTCAGGTCTTAAAGTAATTAAACGGTTTTTTTTATCTGGAAAAGCATAAGTTTCTTTAGAAACCATTTCGGAATGTTGGGCAGCGCGATGAAAAACTTCTGCATATTCCATAATGGGTGTTCTTATTTCTTGAAATTGATGTTTTTTAAAAAAAGAATGAAAAGAATTTTCCACTTTTTGCCAAGAAGTTGTTTGGGTTGGTAATAAATCATGAGTGCCTTTGATCTTATAAAACATTTCTTTTATCCCTTTATCTATATTTGCGAATCAGAAAAAAATTTCTCAATTTTAATAATTTTAATCGATTGAAAAACCAAAACTACTTATTATTATACCAAAATGACTATTATAAAAGTAAAAATTATAAAATAATTTTCATTTTAAGTAGAATAAAAAAAAATCTTTACAGAAATCTAATGATTTTTGTTGGAGTTTCAACCAAATTATAAAAAATGATAATGAAAAAGGGGATTGTAGTTCATAAGGAGTGTCAAAAGACAATATCATAAAAGCAAGTTTTTCATGTTTTTAGTGTAAATATTTAAAAAATTTACAAATCTTTTTTTTAAGAGATAAAGTGGCAATATTGCTTCTTTCAAGCTATAATATTGGCAAGTTAGTAAAAAGTAATTTTTAGCAAATGATTGCAAATATTTAAAAATAAAATTTTTAATCATTGGAAAAACACTTTTGCTTATTCAAAATCCTAATATTTTGAAGCATTCACTTTTAATCTTTCAATTTTAGATACCTTTGGGATAAAATTTGTTTGGCTAAAACACGTTAAATGATTTGATTTTACTTATTGATTTCATTAAAAGAAGAAAAAGGCCATAAAATATATTTTCATCTTAAGTATAATAAAAAAAAAGTATTTACAGAAATCGAGTTTTTATTCTAATTTCCATAAAGATATCTTTTGGGATAAAATTTGTTTACCTAAATCTTTTAAAAAAACTTGGTTTTTTTTGATAACGATATAACCTAATTTTAAAGCTTGATCAACACATTTGTTATAAGAAGTCAAAGACCATTGAAGTTCTTCTTTTAATTTTAAAATTTGATTTTCTTTTTGATGTTTTTCGTTCTTGCTTAAATGCATCAAAAAAGATATTACCATAAAAGATTTTTTTTGTAAACGATTATAAAACATTTTTGCAACAATTCCGTTTTTGGGTTCCAAGAAAAGAACCAACAAAAAGATAGTCAAAATAGTCATCGAAATCAAGCCTGCCACTGGCAAATCAGTAATCATACTTAAGTAATAACCTAAACTAGAGCTGACAAAGGCAAACCATAAAGACAATAAAATACAATTTAATAGTTTTTTACTTAACAAAAGAGAAATAGCAGCAGGACCAATAATAGAAGCAATTGTCATAACGGAACCCACTATATCAAAAGAAATGACCGCTGTAACAGAAATTAAGGTGATTAAACAATAATTAATTAAAAAAGTTGAAAAACCTAAAATAGAAGCTAAAACAGGATCAAAAATATAAATTTTTAATTCTTTATAAAAGAAAAAAATAAAACCAAGATTTAATAATAAAATAGGAATAATTTTTTTCAAAACACTAACATCAGTTAACTCAACGTTGCCTAAAAAAACAGCATCTGTGTCCATATGTACATCTCGAATAAAAACACTAATAATTAAAATCGCTAAAGCGAAGAAAAAACTAAAGACAATCCCAATGGCGGCATCTTTTTTAATCCGAGGATTTTTACCCACAATTTCAACTAAATAAAAATTTAAAATGCCAATCAAAGTGCCACCAATAATTAAAAAAGGAGAATTAAGTTGTTTGATAAATAAAAAAGCCAAAACAATTCCTAACAAAACACTATGACTAATAGCATCAATAATCATAGATACTTTTTTTAAAACCAAAAAAACACCTAAAACCGATAAAGCCAAAGAGCAAAAAATTAAAACTACATAAACTTCCCAATCAAACTGATTAGTTATATTTAACATTTTTGTACCTAACCATTAATTAAATTTAAAAACTTTTTCTTTTTTTGAATTAAATATTTTTCTAGAAATAAAACCATATTTAGGCGCCAACAAAAGAACTAAAAAAAGAACAATCCCAGTTACAATAATAATAGTTGGTCCAGTAGGAACATTATCGTTCAAAGTGCTTACAACTATACCAACAAAACCAGAAAAAACCATAATGACAGAAGAAAGTATTACGTTAACTGATAATTTATCACTTATTTGACGAGAAATAATACTTGGCATAATAAAAAAAGCACTAGTTAAAATAATTCCTGTAATTTTTAAACTAATTACGATAACACCAATTAATAAAGCGTTAAAAATACAAGTAATTAAAACATTATTAAAACCTATACTTTGGGCAAAAATTTCATCAAAAACAAAAAGTTTTAATTCTTTCCATAATAAAAAAACAACGATTAAAACAATTAAAGAACCAAGAGCAATAAAAATAACATCTTTTTGTTCCATTAAAGCTGCCTGTCCTAAAACAAATTTTTCTAAAACAGCAATTGAGCTATCTTCGTTTCCTTTTTGAGCATAAGCCAATAAAACATTACCTAATCCAAAAAAAGATGACAAAACCAAAGATAAAACTGTATCTAATTTGATTTTAGAATATCTTTTGATAATTTCCATCAAAAACAAAGAAATAATGGAAGCACCAAAAGAACCTATCCAAATAACCCAAATATCAGTTTTGCGAAAAAAAAGATAAGCCAAAGCAATTCCTGGCAAAACAGTATGCGAAATAAAATCACCTAATAAGGCTTTTTGTTTTAAAATAACAAAATTACCTAAAATACCTGCAGCAAAACCCAATAAAACAACCCCTAAAAAGATCTTAAGGGTGTTATATTTGGTTAATATTTCTATAATTTCTCGAAGTGCCATAAAAATTTACCTTTCTCATTTGCTTTTCAGAGGGGAGGAAGAAAAATCTTCTAATTGATAAGATTGATAAGTTTTTGCAATATTTTCAGGAGTGAAAGTTGTTTTTAAAGGTCCGCTTGCGATTTTTTTAATGTTTAAGAAAACAACATGATCAAAATAACTTGAAACAGTTTCTAAATCATGATGAACAACAATAATGGTCTTGTTTTGGCTTTGCAATTCTTTTAAAACAGCAATAATTCTTTTTTCTGTTTGAATATCAATTCCTTGAAAAGGCTCGTCCATTAAATAAATATCTGCCTGTTGGGCCAAAGTTCGAGCCAAAAAAATTCTTTGTTGTTGCCCTCCTGATAATTCTGAAATTTGACGGTCTTTTAAATCTTGCATTGCTACTTTTTCTAAAGCTTGCATGGCTATTTGGCGATCGTGTTTGGTAGGACGTTTAAACCAACCTAAATGACCGTATCTACCCATTAAAACAACATCAAAAACAGTTATTGGAAAATCCCAATCAACTGAATTGCGTTGAGGAACATAGGCGATTTTTTTTCTCATTTTGTTATATGATTGCCCTTGGAACAATAAATTACCTGAAACTTTAGGAATTAAACCAATTAAAGTTTTGATTAAAGTGGATTTGCCAGCTCCATTAGGTCCTAAAACGCAAGTTAAAGAATTTTTAATAAAATCAACATCAACAGCCCACAAAACTGGTTTTAAATGATAACTAACGGTTAAATTTTTGACACTAATAGCTATTTCTTTTTTATTATTATGCATTTTTTCACTTTCTTTTGTAATTTTTTATTTTGTTTTTTATTTACTTGGTGTTTGTGTATTTTTGGTGTGTTTTTTTTATTTTGGGATGATTGTTGCGATAAATGGATTTTGATAACTTTGATATTGGTTAAAAAAATACCAATGAAAAAGAGAATAGTTTTTTTATTTGTTAATATTTATGTTATTTTATTATGTTATTTTTTATTTTGTTACTTTTTAAAAAGATAGGGGGTATTTTTCTTTTTATTATGTTATGATATTTTTTAATAACTTCTAATTGTTAAATGCAAACGGTAAAAAAAGTATATTTATATTTTATTGATTTTTTGTCTTTTTATTATGTTATGGTTTTTGGCGATAAATAGGTTTTGATGACTTTAATATTGTTTAAAAAAGCACCAATATAGGTGGAATGTTTATATTTGTTATTTTCTAATTCTTCTTGTTGTTTATCTGTTCCTAAGGAATCGGAATATAATTCCATGTTTTCAGGAATTTGAATCTCACCTTGAAGGCCTTTGCGTCTTCTTTCGCTATCTACCTGTTCTTTTAAACTTTGTAAAGAATTTTTAGGCATCGAAGATTCAGTAAAAATGGCTTTTACATCGTTTTTGACTAATTTTTCAGCTAAAGCGACAATTTTATTATTACTAGCTTCGGTTTGAGTAGAAATTCCTTGAATTGATTCTAAATCAAAATCACAATTTTTTTTTTGTTTTTGACAAAAAGATTCCCAATAAGCAAAAGCATCGTGAGCAGTAACTATAATTAGTTTGTTGTTTAGGTTTATTTTTAATTCAATCATTTCATTAATTATTTTCTCTTTTAATTGCTCCAAAGCCTTATTGTAAATACCAAAATTAGCCTCTAATTTCTTTTTATCTTTTTCTTTCACAATTTTTTTGTCTAAAAGAGTTTGTTTTAAGTTTTTGAAAGTTTCGATCCATAAATCAATTTCAAACCAAATATGAGGGTCGTATTCATAAGAATCTGTTTGTTTTAATAAATTTTTCAGTTCAGAGTCTTTAATTAAGGCATTTCCTGCATCCCAAAAGCGATCCTGTTTGGTAAAACGTTGAAAAGCTTCAGGCATTTTGGCTTCTAAATGGAGGCCACTAACAACTACTAAATCAGCATTTTTAAGTTTTAAACGATCTGATAATTTAATTTTATAATTATGAGGATCAATTCCTACTCCCATTAAAGTTTCACAAGTAATTCCTTCGATTTTTTGATAAGTTTCTGATTTTTGAGTTTCCTCTTTATCAACATCACCGATTAAATGCTTAACTAAATCTTGTAACATAGTTGTTGTTACTACTATCTTTTTTGTGTTTTCATCTTGTTTTGTTGGTTTTGAATAAAAAGCACTAACAGGAATCACCAAAATAAAAAAAGTTATTATCAAAATTAAAAAAATAACAATGAATTTTTGTTTTTTTTCTTTTTCAGGAATCATTTTGAACTCTTTCTAAGGATGAGCTTTCTTAAAAATTTTTATTATTATTTTTTTGGAAAAAATTAATCATTAAATAATCTTTATTCTTTAAAAATCACTTAATATTTAATTATAACATAAAAATTAAAAAAGTAAAAAAAGAAATTGTAATTAACAATAAAAAATTAAAAAATGGAATCCAATAACAAAAACTGAACTGTTTGGTTTTTTTCAACAAACTTCAAAATTTTAAAAATTCTTTAAAATCTAAAATTAATTAGATATTTCCATATCTTTTCAAAATAAAAAATAGTTTAATAAAGTGAAAAAATTGTTTAACAATTTTTAATATTTTGTTAATTTTTAAACAAAATGAAAAACCAAAAAAACGTTAAAAAAAATAAATATGTAAAAAAATAGATATTAAAACTCTCCAAAAGTAAATTTGGAGTCTAAATTAAAAAAATATTATAAAAAAATTAACATGGTTTATGAATGTTGTGTAATATGGAAAAAAATTGTGAAATGCCCACACACATGCCATTCTGTGTGGTTTTTTGTATTAAAACATAGATTATCGAAAGGAGGAGATGATATAAAATTGTAGAAAAACAACATCAATTCCCATGTTAATTTAACAGTTTAACGACTTATTTAGGCCAAGGTGGATAAAAATGTGATTTTATTAGTTTTTTTAAAAAAACTAAACGGAAATAATTGCAAAAATAAATTATTATCCAGGACAGGTTGGTGTGTTTGAAAAAAATTTGTTTTTTTGTTGGAAGGTTTTCTTGCCCTCCGTATTATACTTAAGCTGAAAATCAGCAAATCCACTCTTCGGTGTGATTTAGTAGGTAATTGCAGGCTAAAACACAATTGAAGTGTTTGGTTTTTTGTTCGAAGGTTTTCTTGCCCTCCGTATTATACTTGAACTGTTTGATGTTTTTAAACAAACTTTCAAAATTTTAAAAATTCTTTAAAATCTAAAATTAATTAGATATTTCCATATCTTTTCAAAATAAAAAAATATGTTCATAAACTTTAAAATGGGTTTATTTTTTTATTAATTATTCAAATATAGTCCTTAAAAAAATCACCTCCCTGAAGCTTTAGAAAACTAGTAAATATCTTGAAGACAACAAATAACTATTCCATGAAATCAATATATTAAAAGAAAGAAACAAAACCAACCCCAAAATTATGAAGCAATAAAAATAAAATTAACAAGACACGAAAAGCTACTTAATCCAAACAAACTCAAAAAACCAAGTGATCAAAAAAGAAACTTCTTTAATTAAATAATGGTTTTAATGAAAATCAAAAAATTAAATGTGTTATAATAATATTACATTCAAAGAATATATCAAAAGAAGAAAGAACCTATAATTAAAATTAAAAAATTTAAATCGTTTTTTATCATTTTGGGGATACTAGTGTTTTATTGGTTGAGTTTTTCAACTGAAATTAAATTATTACATTACCCAAAGAACTAATTTCTATTTTAACAGGAATCAATTTAGCAAACATAGAAAAGTAGCCTAATTACCATAACAAATGTCAAATGATTAAAGGTTGCTACACTTTTGAGGGATTAAATGATGTCGTTTATTATGAGTAAGAAAAATTAAAAGCAAAAGCAATTTGGAAAGTTTTGTTTTTTAGTTTTAAAAAAAGGCCAACTAAAAATAAGTCAATCATAATTTTTTTAAAAATTAAAAAGTGTTTTAAATGTTGGAAAATACCAATTATTTAACTAGTAAGATTTATTAAAAAAGAAGATGAAACGTGAAACTCCAAAGTTATTGAAACAATAAAATAATTAATAGTCCGGCACCTAATAATCCTTAATTAGAAAATTTATCACAATAAATTATGAAAAAAAGCTATAAATTAATCAAAATTAATCAAAAAATAATATTGGGGAATCCTCAATTACAAACCAAACCACCTAACCTCGCCTGCAACATCAAAAAAATCTGCCTCTTTGACCGTTGGAAAAAAGATGAAAAAAAATATAAATGTACTACTTTAAACGGATTCAAAAACACTTCTTTTGAAGGAAAAAATTACGTTCAATTATATTCGTATATCAAAATCAAAAAACAACAAAGAGAAGGTCAAGAGGATAATTATTTAACCCTTAAATACAAAAATCCAAAACACTTTTCAACTAAAATTAAAGACCACTATTTGGGTATAACTTTTGTTCATGACATCAAATTCAAATTAACCAAATTTGTCCTTTACTTCAACCCTGTCAGAAAAACTTTATCTATCTTGAAAAACAAATATAACGATAATAAAGCAAAAGAAGCTGAAAATAATAAAAAAACCAGCTCTGACTGGTGAAAAAACTATATAAACTTGCAATATATTAAAATGAAAGGAGTTTTAATAATGTTGAAATTAAAAAATAAATTTAAAATAATAAGTGTTTGTTTATTTACTTTTTTAGGATTATTATTCATAAATAATAACGTGATGGCAATGAATAATTTAAGTGATGAAAATTCTATAAATAACGAAATTAATGAACTTTTTTTAGAACAACAAACATTAACTGCTAAAATTTCATATTTTCGCATTCATCATTTAGACGATGATGTACAATTACAAGAACAATTAAATAATTTAAATCAAATAATTAAAAATCTTTATCAAAGACTTTATGATATAAAATTTTTAAATTATATAAATGAACAAATGTCGCGTTATTCGTATGAACGAAATCAAATAGCAAACAAAATTTTAAGTCGTCCTTATCAAGACCCTGAAATGCAAGAACTTATCTCAAATCATAAAAAATTAGTGATAAAAATTAAAAACTTAAGACAAAAATATATTAATTTGCAATATAAATTAAATCAATTTAATTAATTTTTTTAATCACAAACCAAAGACCCTTTTAAGGGTCTTTTTTTTTATTACTATTCCAATATTTCATAATTTTTTTTCATTATTATACATAATACATCAAAAAACAAGTTTTTGTACATAGTCAAATTAATTTACTAAGTTTAGAACTTGTTTTCTCCTGAAATTTATTAATTTTTTTATAATTGCAAAAATTTTAATTTAAAATTAAAAATTTTATTTTCATAATTTTTGTACACCTGTTATTCAAAAAAACCTTAAATAATTCTTAAATAATTTCGAATGGCAAATAACAAAAAGAAAAAAATATTATTTTGCAACACTCTTTTTAAAACAACTAGAAAAAAGAATGATAATTTTTTTCAGTTTGTCTTTGATTTTCCAAAAATTTATAAAAAAATTAGTTTAATTAATTTCTTTTGTTAGTTTGAAAAATATAGAATTTATCTATTTAATTTTTTAGTATTAAAAAAAATATCAAAAAAAGCAATAGCGGAATTTTTTTGCATGGATTTGATTGCGATAAAGTCTTGATAAATTAAATTTAGGGCAACGTGTAAATTAGATTTTATTATAAAAAAAGTTATTTTTTGGTTTTTAAACGACAACAAATTCCATTTTCTTTCATAATTTGATAAATTTTTGAAGTTGTAATGTCCTCTTTGTAGATTTGTCGATATAAAACAGCAATTTTTCGGTGGCCATAGTGATAGCGGTGGCTTTTACATATTTCTTTGATTCGTTTTTGTTGAATATTGCGAATTTCCATTTTATGATTGTTTTTGAGTTGAATTTTTACCCAATAGTAATAAGTACTACGATTAATTTTAATAGTTTTTAAAATGGTGGTTAAGTTTAAAGTTTGTTTGAATTTTTGCACCATTTTAAAAACTATTTTTTTATTAACGACAGGAAAACGCGATAGCTCTTTCTGTAATAAAGATATATTGCGGCTTTTTTTGTTTTGAATTCATTTTATTTCCTTTACTTTTTTGTTATATGTATTTATTATAAACCCAAAAGAGGATTAATATGACAAAAAAGTTGAAAAAAAGTGGCGGTTACGGAAAATACGATAGAAAGAAAAATAAGTGGGTTTTTGGGAGATGAAAAAATGTATTGAAACGCGAGATAGATTGTTGTTGAATAAGCGTTGCTTTTGGTTGAGGTGCGGATGATTAGTGAGGAAGAAAAATTATTTGAGGGGGGGTGATGAATAATAAAAAAAACATTAGGGGATGGGTCGTGGTTTAAGGGTTAAAAAAATTGTTTAATAGTTATCTTTTATTTTTTTAACCTGTTCACGGAAACTGTTTTACAGTCGGATTTGTAAATAATGAATTTGCATTCGTTTGTTCGATGATCGTTTTCTTGAACGCAATCAATTTTTTGATTATCTTTTTTTTGGTAAAAGTGCTTAATTTTTTTGATTTCTTCACCTGTTTCAGGATCGAAGGATATGGTCCTTAAAAATACTATTTTGTTATTTAACAACCCCATTTTTAAGGACCATATCCGTCCCATAACGTCTGTTTTTTGGCATTTTTGACAAAACTTTTTTTGCTGATTTTTTAAAATTAACCATAATAACTTGAAAACATTATTTTTTCCAACTAAAATTCTCATAATTTGCTATAATGTTTAAGTGAAGTATTAATTAAAATTGTTTTCAATAATAATTCAATAATATTGAATCACATTATTATGTGGTTTTTTGTTGTAAATGTTGAGAAAATAATCAGAAAAACAAGGAAGGTTTAATTTAAAAAAATGAATCACGATAAAAAAGTAGTTAAATTAGAAAATATCTATTTAGAAGTGCAAGCAAGATATTTAAAAACAGCAGATGGGTTTAAAAAAGAATGGTTTGGTCATTTTAATAATCAAAACACAAAATATAATAACGTAATTGTTAGTTTTGCTCATATTGACCAAGATAATCCAGAATTTTTTTTGCAACCAGGACAAGTAGTTAAAGTTTTAGAAGGTGAAATGAGAGAAGAAAAAAAAGAATCTTCAAGCCAATTTTTTTTAGATGTAGTAACTTTTAGACAAACCGACGACGAAGAAAAAAACAAAATCAACCACATATAACAGGGGTTGATTTTTTTTATCTCTAAAAAGAAAAAATTAGAGAAGGGATTTTTTTGCAAAAAAAATTGAGGAATTGTGGGATTGATTAAGGTGTTTTTTGTTGGTTTAGATGTAATCCCTCGCAGGATTAGTTTGAATTTATAAAAAAAAGTGATATTTGTTTTGCAATTAGTTCAAACAATTGTTAAAATCACCGTTAGATTTATCGTTGTTTCTCTATTTGAAACTGGTTTTCGTCCTCTTATATATAAGTAAAAATTTGAAAAAAGGTATATTTTGGAAAAAAAGGAAAATGCAATTTTTGAAACAATAATCACATTTAGATATTTTATGATTTTAAAACATTCTTTGACTTTTTTCTTGATAAATAAAAAGGTGTCCATAAGTTTTGGAACACCTCATATTCTTCTTAAATTAATTATAAAAAATGTAAAATATTTAAATTTTTATTTGATTTTTTTATTACTAGTTCTTTATTGCTGTTGTTTTCATATTAAATCAATAAAGTTTGCATATCTTTTTCATTCAAAGTTTCTTTTTCCATCAATTGTAATACTATTTCATCTAATAAAGTTTTATTTTCATTAATAATAGTAAGAGCTTGTTGCATACAACTATCAACAATTTTCTTCATTTCATCATTAATAACTTTTTTATCAGCAAATTCAGTATCTTGTAAAATCCCTAAAGGGCTTGGACTGATGAAATAATTAGGACGATTTTTATTTTTTAAAAATTCTTTAAGACTGACTTATTTAAGTCGGTCTTTTTTTGTATCCAAAACTAAAAAATAATAATTTTTTCTATCTTTTCTAAAAAAACGTTTTTAGAAAAGGAGGAAAAATGGAAACAAATGAAATTCGAAAACAAGAATTGTTTCAAGAATTTTTAAAAAATAAAAATCGTCCTAATTATTTCATCAGTCCAGATTTAGACAAAATCCAAAAAGAACTTGATGCAACTAAAACTGAAAACGAACAACTAGAAAAAGAAAAAAAAGAGATATAAGCTGAATTGATTAAAAATGGTAACGCTGATGATGCATTAGTTAAATAATTAAATCACAAAGAAGCTCAAATAAAAGAATTAAAGGGTAAAATTAACACTTTAGAAGCCAACGAAACTAAGTTGCAAGAGACAATTAAACAAAAAGACGAAGAAATTAAACAATTGCAACAAAAAGTTCAAGAACAAGCAGAACAAATTATAAAATTAACTGCTGAAATTGAAAACAATATAGAAATTTTCAAGCAACAAGCAATGAAAATTCAACAACTAGAAGGCGCAATTGCAGGACTTGAAGGTTCAAGTGGTGCTTTGGGTAGTGATAATAAAGAGTTATTGCATGAAATCAATAAACTAAAGGACCAATTAGAAGCCGAAAAAGACGCGCATATTGAAACAAGAGAAAGATTGGAAGAAGAGATTGTTGAGTTAAATAATGATAATTTAGAATTTAGAAATAGAATAGGAGAATTAGAAAAAAACTTATCATATTGGTAAGCAGGAGAAGAAATCGCAGGTGCTCTTAAGGGTGGTATGATTGCGGGCGCTGGGTTTGGAGCTATTTATTGGCCTTGGGGTACGGTTATTGGTGGAGTTGCAGGCGGGGGGGGTATTGGAGGCGCTACTGCTGTTGCTAGTAAATGGGACACAGTTAAAAAATGGTTTAATTGGTAATGCAATTTTTTTTGCATTACTAGATTGGATTATGATACAATGATGATAAGTTATAAAAATGAAAAAGGAAGTTAATTATAGGATGGAGTTATTTAAGATATTAGTTATTATAGGTTTTTTAGGAGTTTTTTTTGGATTGGGTCCTTTATTGATTTGGTTTGTTCAAAAACACATAAATAATAAATTAAATAATGTAGAAAATATTAAATTAAAAATTGAAGTTGAGATAATAACTAAGCAAAAGAAATTAAACCAAAAAATATCTGAGTTAGTAAATAATAAATCTTTATCAGTTCAAGAAAAAACTGAATTACAAGAAGAAATAAATACTATCCAAACTGAATTAAGGCAGCAACAAGCAGAATTATCACATAATCAAATGTTGACAGGACAATTAAAAGCTAAAGGGCGGCAAAGAAGCCCACTTTATCGTGAAATCTAACCAATTTCCAGTGCCGATAAACACTGAAAGCAGATGAACGGTTCATCAAATGAAAAGATGATGGATTACAGCAGTTCATAAAGGTGGGGTGTGGCGAAGTAGTTAGTCAAGATGACACCGCTAGCAAATCATTCTATGGAAAAGCCTGTAAAATAGCCTAAGAAGAAAAGAAGATGTAATTTTGTAACCTGCATCGCAAACTACTACAAGCGAGCAGTCCAGACGCTATCAACATATTGTTAGCGTGTTGGATAGTTTATCAATCACGAACGGAAACCTGGAATCTCACCAACAGTCAGGAAAGACATGAAAACATAAATGGTTACTTCTCCTAAGGAATGAAGGTAGATAAAGTGAGGAACTTGCAGAATCCTAAAGGTTCAAGTGTGGGAACAAAAGCCCACATCCCCAAGGAGAAAGAGACTTCTAGTAGTCGGAGGAATTAAAACATTGTTTGGAATAACAATGATAATTGCCCTCCCAGGGCTCTTAGGAAAACTAAGAACAAGGCGAAAACAAGTCAGTCATTTATGGTATATCTAAACAAATCAAGAAAGGAGTAAGTGATAATATGCTTACACATAATTCAAATGAATTTAAGCTTTCGAGAACTTTAGATATGATTTTAAATCATTCAAAAAACAACTATAGCCTAAAAAAGGTATTGAAACGCGAAATGAATAACATAGAAAACACATACAAAGCATTCAATAGCATTGCAACCAATAAAGGCAGCGGTACAGAGGGCGTTGGCAACAAAACCATTGACGGCATAAAGCTAGAAATGATAAAAAAATACCACAAAGAATACGTCAACAACCAATACAATCCGCAACCTGTCAAAAAAGTATTAATACCAAAAGGTAAAAATAAAACGAGACCGCTAGGCATCCCAACCATAAAAGATAGAATAATCCAGAAAGCAATGGAACAACTTTTAACCCTCTATTTTGAAAACATCTTCTTAGAATGGAGCTTCGGATTCAGAAGCAAGAAATCATGCCATGATGCCGTAAAACGCGTCAAACAAAGATTCAAAGGGATAGATTATATAATAAAAATCGACATTAAAGGTTACTTTGAAACCATCAACCACGATATCCTCAATAAGATGTTAAACAAATACATCAGAAAGGCCAAAACGTTAAAAACAATCAACCAATGGCTCAAAGCAGGAATAATGGAAAATGGAATCAAATACGAATCATTATCAGGAACACCGCAAGGTGGGATAATATCCCCTTTATTATCAAATATATATTTACATTACATCGATAAGAAAATGGAAGAACTGATAAGAAACGGCAAACCGATAATGAAAGCAAATCCCGAATATTGGAAGGCATACACAAAAAAACAACATCACAATCTATCAATAGATAGTGAAATAAACCTGAACCCAAACCCGAGAATAGAATACATCCGCTACGCAGATGATTTTATTATTGGAATAAAAGGAGAACACCACGAAGCAGAAAGGATTAAAACCCATGTACTCAAATGGCTAGAACAAGACTTGAAACTCGTGGTAAACCGCGACAAATCAAAAATTGTAAAAACCACTAAGGGCACAAGGTTCCTATCTTATATGGTAAAGGTAAACCCAACCAACAAAACTCGCAAAAAGAAAACAACAAAAAACTCACTGAACGGGCAAGTACAAATCCAAATCCCAAAAGACACAACAAGAGACTACGGGAAAGAATACGGTTGGACCAAAAACGGGAAAGTAAAACACGACGAAACACTAGCAAGTAGGGAAGCACTAGAAATAATACGAACCTACAAATCAATAACGCTCGGCATTATCCGATACTTTTGTCTAGGAAACAACCTAGCACAATTAACACATTTATACTATTTGGCGGAATACAGTTGTTTAAAAACACTAGTGAGAAAATGGAAAACATCTATCGCAAAAGTTCGGCGAAAATTAAGGAACGGCAAAACTTGGGGGATTCAATACAACCTCAAGAATAAAACCAAAGTTGATAGCTGGGACAAACTGGACTGGGAAAAGATAAAAAGGATGAGAAAAACAAAGGGGAATCCCGATGTAATTATCAACTGTTATCTCTACCAAGGACGAACGGCCTTGGTCGCGGACAGCACCGTGAATACACCCCAACTGACCTAGCGCCTTTTGTTAAAAACCCTTTTGACAAATGGAAAATAGAAAACAACATTATTGATTATTTTGATACTTTCCATATGACTCATAAAGGTGATGATTCATATTTCCGTAGAATAAATTTCATCAACAGCCCTGTAAACCACTATACATACCTCAACTACAAAGGCCCGAAATGGTTAATTGAAGAAGATAAAGATTTTTTCATGGATGAAGTAAAATGTCATATTATCGAAGGAAATGAAATTTATACTTTCAAAAAGAAAAACTACTATCTTCACTTCAACCCAAAACAAAAATATATCACACTTTATACTAAGAAATTTAATACAAAAAATAAATAAAATAAATAAAAATAAGGAGTTTGGTAATTAATGTTTAAATTACAAAATCAATTAAAAATAATAAGTATTTGTTTATTAGCTTTTTTAGGAATGTTATTAATAAATAATAATCAAGTTATGGCAATGGCAATTGTAAAAAATGAAGAAACCATTAGTAAAAACAACAATATGCAAATTCATGGTTTTTATTTAGAAAAAGAAGAAGATATATTAAATTATTTAATAAATAAAAATTGTTATGAATGTTTTAGTTTTTTAACATTGGAATATCCATGTTATAATGGAGAAAATGTTAAATATGATCTTAATTGTAGAATTAAAAACCCACCTGTGGTGC
Organism: Candidatus Phytoplasma australiense; assembly: GCA_000069925.1. GTDB lineage: Bacteria > Bacillota_I > Bacilli_A > Acholeplasmatales > Acholeplasmataceae > Phytoplasma > Phytoplasma australiense. The sequence goes on along the minus strand of AM422018.1, from coordinate 466,401 downwards.
AATTAGGTTATAATAACTACAGTTTAATGTGTGTTATATTCGATAAAGGGATTAGAGATAAAAAAGATGATTTTTATTCTTTAGAAAATTTGGAGAAAATGAGTAATGGAGCTTCAAATATGTATATTTTTTGGTTAAAACAACAAACATTCACTTTAAATTCGATAATCGAAAAACAAAAACACATAAAAGATATAAATCAAAGGATATTTTATCGATTAGAAATCGAATTTCAAAAAAACAAAATAGAAAAAATAAAGCATAAATTAAATTTATTACAAAAAGAAAAAAATGATTTAATTAATCAAATAAAAAGTGAAAAAAATTATTTCAAATCCCAATTAGAAACTAAAAAATTAGAAATTTTAAAGATTCAAATACAAAAGGATAATTTAGAAAATAGTCTTAAATTAAAACAACAAGAATTGTTAGATAATCAAAAATTAACCGAAATTGAAAAGACTAATTTAAAAAAAGAAATTAAAAATATTAAAATAAATTTAGATAACGAAATTAAAGAAAATCTAATAAAAAACAAAAAAATCGAAGAACTAAATACTCAATTAAATCTATTAAACATAAAATTTCAAAATGAAAAAACAAAATATCAACAAATAAAGGAAAATTTAGAAAAAAAACACAATGATTATTTAGGAATTTTTGATTTCTTATATAAAAAAATTTTTCAATTTTAAAAAAATTGAAATAATTGATTAAAAAAAATTATAAAAATAACATTAATTAAATTATTATTTAAATCACAAACCCTTCAACTAACGATTATTTTGATACTTTCTTTGCAAATAATAAAGATGATTTTTCACAATTTAATAATATGTTTATCAATGATCCTTCTGATCACTACACAGAACTCGAATACGAAGGTCCGAAATGGTTAATTGAAGAAGATAAAGACTTTTTCATGGATGAAGTTGAAGCCCCTATTAACGAAAAAGATGAAAAAAATGGTTTCAAAGATAAAAACTACTATCTCCATTTCATCAACCCAAAACAAAGATATATCACGCTTTAAACTAAGAAATTTAATACTAAAAATAATGAAAATAAATAAAAAAAGAAGTTTTGATAATGTTTAAATTAAAAAAAAGTTTTTTGGTTTTGAATATAATTTTATTTAGTTGTTTAGGTTTATTATTTATTGTTAATAACAAACAGGTTATGGGTATGAATAATGGTAATATAAATCAAAATAATAGAAATATTAATGCAATTATGGAAGAATTTAGAAATTTACATGATTTATTATTAGAAGAAGCAAGATTAATAAATCAAATTTATAATGCTATTAGAAATAATGATTCAGAAGAAAAAATAACAATTTTAAATAATCAAGCAAACGGAATAGCTCTTCAAGCTGAAAATATTCGTAGAAATATCAACAGCAACCAAAATTAACCAAACAACAAACAAAAACGCTAAAATAGATAATAAAACAATTAATAAATATTTAAAAACAAAAATAAAATCTTAAAATCCCTCAACTCCCTATACGAAATCTTCTCAGATGAAAAATAAGTAATGTCGGTAAATAATTTTTGAATGGTTCTTGTTAAAATAAAATCTTGATTAATTAAATTTGAATTCTATCCCAGAAGAAGAATAATTAATAAATACCTGACAAAATAGTTTTTTTAACAATCAAGGCTTAAAAAAATAAAGTTATGTTAATAAAACAGAAATGAGCTTAGAAATGGAGAAAAAATTAAAATTATATTCTTTGGATGTTAAATTAAAGGCTGTTTTTGCGTAACAGGAAGGCAAAAGATGTAAAGAAATACAACAAAACTTAAAGATTAAAAATCGGAGTCAGATTTATCAATGGGTGGAGTGGTATGAATTAAAAGGGGCGGAAAGGCTAGAACAATCAATTAGAGGAAAAAGAAAGGTTTTTAAAAAAGGAATTAGTCCAATTAAAACAGCAATTAAAAACCAACTAAAAACTAGTTTCAAGAAAAATAGAAAATTATATTTAAAAATTATTAATAAATATCAAAAAGAAGTTTCGTTAGAACAATTGATTAAATGGTTATCTATTTCAAAAACTAGTTATTTTCGGTGGATTAAGCAAAGTCTTCATCCTAGACCTCAAAGTGAATTAGAAAAAGCGTTGTTTCAAATATGTCAACAAGGTTCGTATATCACAACTGATGGCAAGAGAAAAAGAAGGCTTGGTTATCGCGTGGTTCATCAAAAATTAATTGACCTTAAATTTAAAATAAATTCTAAAACTGTTTTAAAACTGATGCATCAATTTGGGTTATTATCACAAAGAATACAGCGAAAACCTCAATATTATTATGATTTAGCAATCCAAAAAGAAAATAACTTAAAAAATCTAATTCAAAACAATTATCACGCCACAAGACCATTTGAAAAATTATGTACTGATATAACTTATATAACTTTTGGAAAAAACAACCAAAAATTATTTGTTTCCGTGATGATGGATTTGTATAACCGAGAAATTATTGGTTACAACATTTCTAAAATTGCTGATGTTGGTTTTGTAATTAACACTTTAAAAGCTATTCCTACATTAATAAACCCTTGCATTCTTCATTGTGATAGAGCAAGTGTTTATACTTCTAAAAGATATCAAACTGAATTAAAAGCTAATGGGCGACAAAGAAGCCCACTTTATCGTGAAATCTAACCAATTTCCAGTGACGATAAACACTGAAAGCAGATGAACGGTTCATCAAATGAAAAGATGATGGATTACAGCAGTTCATAAAGGCGGGTTGAGACGAAGTAGTTAGTCAAGATGACACCGCTAGAAAATCATTCTATGGAAAAGCCTGTAAAATAGCCTAAGAAGAAAAGAAGATGTAATTTTGTAACCTGCATCGCAAACTACTACAAGCGAGCAGTCCAGACGCTATCAACATATTGTTATCGTGTTGGATAGTTTATCAATCACGAACGGAAACCTGGAATCTCACCAACAGTCAGGAAAGACATGAAAACATAAATGGTTACTTCTCCTAAGGAATGAAGGTAGATAAAGTGAGGAACTTGCAGAATCCTAAAGGTTCAAGTGTGGGAACAAAAGCCCACATCCCCAAGGAGAAAGAGACTTCTAGTAGTCGGAGGAATTAAAACATTGTTTGGAATAACAATGATAATTGCCCTCCCAGGGCTCTTAGGAAAACTAAGAACAAGGCGAAAACAAGTCAGTCATTTATGGTATATCTAAACAAATCAAGAAAGGAGTAAGTGATAATATGCTTACACATAATTCAAATGAATTTAAGCTTTCGAGAACTTTAGATATGATTTTAAATCATTCAAAAAACAACTATAGCCTAAAAGGTATTGAAACGCGGAATGAATAACATAGAAAACACATACAAAGCATTCAATAGCATTGCAACCAATAAAGGCAGCGGTACAGAGGGCGTTGACAACAAAACCATTGACGGCATAAAGCTAGAAATGATAAAGAAATACCACAAAGAATACGTCAACAACCAATACAATCCGCAACCTGTCAAAAAAGTATTAATACCAAAGGATAAAAATAAAACGAGACCGTTAGGCATCCCAATATTTTGAAAACATCTTCTCAGAATGGAGCTTCGTATTCAGAAGCAAGAAATCATGCCATGATGCCGTAAAACGCGTCAAACAAAGATTCAAAGGGATAGATTATATAATAAAAATCGACATTAAAGGTTACTTTGAAACCATCAACCACGATATCCTCAATAAGATGTTAAACAAATACATCAGAAAGGCCAAAACGTTAAAAACAATCAACCAATGGCTCAAAGCAGGAATAATGGAAAATGGAATCAAATACGAATCATTATCAGGAACACCGCAAGGTGGGATAATATCCCCTTTATTATCAAATATATATTTACATTACATCGATAAGAAAATGGAAGAACTGATAAGAAACGGTAAACCGATAATGAAAGCAAATCCCGAATATTGGAAGGCATACACAAAAAAACAACATCACAATCTATCAATAGATAGTGAAATAAACCTGAACCCAAACCCGAGAATAGAATACATCCGCTACGCAGATGATTTTATTATTGGAATAAAAGGAGAACACCACGAAGCAGAAAGGATTAAAACCCAAGTACTCAAATGGCTAGAACAAGACTTGAAACTCGTTGTAAACCGCGACAAATCAAAAATTGTAAAAGCCACTAAAGGCACAAGGTTCCTATCTTATATGGTAAAGGTAAACCCAACCAACAAAACCCGCAAAAAGAAAACAACAAAAAAACTCACTGAACGGGCAAGTACAAATCCAAATCCCAAAAGACACAACAAGAGACTACGGGAAAGAATACGGTTGGACCAAAAACGGGAAAGTAAAACACGACGAAACACTAGCAAGTAGGGAAGCACTAGAAATAATACGAACCTAAAAATCAATAACGCTCGGCATTATCCGATACTTTTGTCTAGGAAACAACCTAGCACAATTAACACATTTATACTATTTGGCGGAATACAGTTGTTTAAAAACACTAGCGAGAAAATGGAAAACATCTATCGCAAAAGTTCGGCAAAACTTGGGGGATTCAATACAACCTCAAGAATAAAACCAAAGTTGATAGCTGGGACAAACTGAACTGGGAAAAGATAAAAAGGATGAGAAAAACAAAGGGGAATCCCGATGTAATTATCAACCGTTATCTCTACCAAGGACGAACAACACTAACATCACGCTTAAAGGAGGAGAGATGTGAAGTTTGCCAAACAGAAAACATCCCACTAGAAATCCACCACACAAAAACGGTGAGAAACTCCAACTGGCAAAGCATCCTTAATAAACAAACAATCGCTTTATGTAGGAATTGTCATCGCAAGAGAACAAACCAACAAATAAACGATATAAGCCAAAACAAAAAGAAGAGAATGATTAAGATACACAGTTAACCACAAGGTTAATCCCATAAAAAGGGTAAATGATGGAAAGCCGTATGCTTGGAAACTTGCTCGTACGGTTTGGAGGGGGGGCTGTTTGTAATAGAAAGTAGAAAAACAAATCCTACAATCGAAACGCAAATAATCTATCCCTATAATCTAATAACTAGTTTCTCGGCCAAAGCTATGCCAACTGATAATGCATGCATGGAGGCATTTTGGGCCAACATGAAACGTGAAACTATCCATTATGAAAAAATGCAAAATTTAGATGAACTTCAAATTATAGAAATTATTACTGATTACATTGAATATTATAATATTTATCGCAAAATGAAAGTCCTAAATTATTTATCACCAATGGATTTCAAGCACCTTTCCCTATAGGAGAATTCAAAAGCGACTCAATAGCTGTGGACGAATATGTCTTTGAAACAAGCGATGGAAAACATTTAATTATGAAATCTTCTACTTCTGTCGGCTTTTTGAAAACTACAATAACCCCTAAAATTCCACCAAATACCAAAATAGAAGCTATTTATTTTGTTGATGGCATACGCCTTCTTCCTCTAGAATATGAAAGCTACACCATCGAAGATTTAATCAAGCTATCAAACGGTGCTAAACATGTTTATCTTTTCTCCTTCAAAATCCCAAATGAAAAAATAAACATTACACTCCCTGATGCCCTAGACCCTCTCGAAGCCATTAAAACCTGGAAAAAAGAACATAATTTATCTAATTATGGTGGGGCAACACGTTCCTACGAGGGCGAACTGGGCCTAACCGAATACATAACAAAATACAATCATATTGAAAACGATTTTGAAACAGAAGACAAAATTTATCACATCACCTGTGAAAACTCCAAACAAAAAGCAAAAATTATAGAGGATTACGTGAGAGCACTCCAACGTTGGCAAGACACTTGTTATATTAAACCAAATGGCAGTTGTAATATTATAACAAATCCATTCTGTTCTTCTTCTGAAACAATTTAAGACGAAACAGGCAGAAGTTGTTTTGATAATGTTGTAAGTAATTGGGGTTTTAAAGATTGGATTATTGATGGCAAAGAGCTTAATTGGCTTCCAACTACGTTTTATCATTATTACCATTGGCAAAAACCACCAACCAAACCTAAAGAAGTAACATAACACTCAACCCCCTCAGACCCTTTTAAAAAAGGGTCTTTTTTCTTTACCAAAAACAACAACAACAACACACTCGGCAGAAAAGCGAAAACAAAACATAAAACCAAACAAAGGAGGACGCGTGAAATCAATTAAAAACCAAAAAACACTACAACGCCTCGGCAGAAAACCAAAAACGAAAAAACGAAGGCCGAAAATTGCTCTAACATTGCCTGGTATTTTTTCACCAGGATATTTAATCATAACATTCCAAATTATAATGATAGTTGCAATAATGAATATCCCTATAAATCCACCCGATGATGATACAAAGCCCCCACAAGGAGAAGCAACGCCAACCAACAAACCAGAAACTAAATAACCAATTATCAACTTCAAATTAACCCCAACCCCCTTAACAGGGGGGTTACCCAAAACGCAAATCACTAAGGCAAATAACCAACAAAACAAACACGCTCGGAAACAACAAAATAACAAAACCCACGAAAGGAGGTTTATTAAAAAAATGCCTAGCAGTCAAAAAAAATCCTTATCTAAATATTTCATCATCATCTTACCAATCCTCAACTTACTTTTTATTCCTTCTATCTATGCATTCCAAACTCAAGAAACAGCCAAAGAAGACATCAAATTACTTTCTCACAAAGAATTAAAATTTGTTTTAAGTACTCAAAAAGAAGAAATAAACATCGCACTCCCTGATGCCCTAGACCCTCAAGAAGCCATCAAAACCTGGAAACAAGACCACTCGCACAACCATCACCAAGGCATCACACAAACTTCCAAAACTCCCAAATATACTTTTATAACGATAGGCCCACCAATGAATAAAGTAATCAAGCACGGTATAAATCTCACAACCATGCACCACACTTTTGAAACCAACAACAAAATATATCACATAACTTGCAGCAACACGAAACAAATGGAAAAAATTCTAAATGAATATCACGATAAATATTCCGCTTGGTTACAACAATGCTACATCAAACCAGGTGTTCGTTATACACTTGGCGAAATAAAACATCATTTCGGTTATCGTCCAACAGACATCTATAACGAAGACGGAACAAAATCCAACTTCACTTATAGCGGCAGTGGATGGCGAGCAGTATGGTACGTAGACGAACAACCATGCAATTGGTGGTATAATATCTTTTCACATTTCTACACAACACAATCCCCACCACCAAAACCCGCTGAACTAATAACAGATTAACACCAAAGACCTTCCAACGAAGGTCTTTTTTTCATTTAAAATTTAAATTAAGGAGAAAAAAATATGAAAATAATAATTTTTGAATGCTTAGACGGAAGCGGAAAAACCACTTTTATCAACAAAATCAAAGAAGAACTACAAGCCAAAAACAATCATTTACATTAAGCACAATTTGATCAATTACATTTAAATAATTATTATTATCTATCGATATAAAATTTTGACCTTGATTTGGAGATGATTGACCTAGTTTACGTTGCAAATTATTTATCTTTTCTATAACTTCTTCATCAAAATAAATAGTTAAATTTTTACTTTCTGTAGGCAATTTATCAATATCTGCTTTAGTCTCTGCGAAAGCTGTTTGGAATAATTGTTTGGCTTTTTGTACATCTTTTTTATCATAAGCGTAGAAAAATCCTTGTTGAAAATGGTTATTTTTAATTAAACGGTGAAAATTTTGCGATAATACCGCTCTTTGAGGTGGATGCCATGGCTTTCTTTGCGAAAGGTCAGTATTATAATCATTTTGAGAAGGCAATAATTGCATATATAAAACAAAATGTTGATCCAAAAAAAGGATCTATTTCTAATTTTCCATTATTATTTTGATTATCAGTTTGATTTTCGGACTCTTTTCCTCTATTCATGAATTTCCAAGTCCCATATGCTGTAAGCGATAAAACTAATAATAATATAACTGTAATCAAAACATAAACTGCTTTTTTATTTTTATAAAACCATCCTTTTGTTTTCATTAAATTATTTTTTCCTTCCTTGTTGGTTTTTTGATAGTAGTCAAAAAAACAAAACTACTATTAATATATATATATATATTTTACATCAAAAAAAAAAAAAAACAAGTTTTTTGTAAAGTAAAATTAATTTACTAAGTTTTAAACTTGTTTTTTTATTTGTAATTTGTTAGTTTTTTTATAATTAAAAAAATAATTTAAAGTGGGGATTACTAAATTATTTCGTTTTCATATTTTTTTATTTAAAAATCATTCAAAGATTCTTTTCGGAGAAAAAACTTCAATTTAATGATTACTTATTGTAGTTTTCATAGTTTCTTCATAGCAAATTATAAAAAAATATTGACAGTTTTTTAGTTTAATTAATTTGTTTTGTTAGTTTTAATAAATATTTTTAAAACAAAAAAAGACCGACTAAAAATAAGTCAGTCTTAATTTTTTTTAAAAAAATAAAAAGTGCCCTAAATGCCGAAACATCACGATATGAAGTTGAATGCATTTGAAATATTTTAAAAAAACTAACAAAAAAATAAAAAATAACAGACAATAAAGAAAAATAAGTCTTATTTTTAGAAAGCAGAAAAAACCTAACTTATTTTCATACACTCGCTTGCAAATTAAAAAAATGAAAATTTTTATATTTAAGACTAGCTTTTGAGTTAGTCTTTTTTTAACTTGCAAAATACCAACATTATATTTTGAATAATGAACTTTTTTTTAAACTTTCAAAAGCCAAAAGTTAACAAAAAAACACTTAACTAATTTAGCCAAAAAGCTTGCAAAGTTTGCCAAGGTAATAAAACACAATTAGTTTTATTTGGTAATTGATGTACTATATCTAAAGATTGAATATTTTCATCTAATTGTTCTTTATCATAAGCTTTTTTGTTAATCATTGCGCAAAAATGATTAATTTTATTTAAAGATGTTGTTTTATCTAAATTTTTCACAAATACAGACATCAAACTAGCAGAAGCAACACAAATAGAGCAAGCATTTGCTTCATATTTGAGATCTAAAATGGTTTGGGAAGGGCTTAATTTGACTTGGATAATCACTTGATCCCCACAACAAGAAATATTTTTTTTAAATGTTTGATAACCTTTTAAATCGGACTCTGTTGTATTTTGTGGATTTTGGTAATGTTTTTGAATTAATTGATGCTTTTTTTGATTAAATATTTTTTTATTCCTATAACTTTATTATGTAAATTATGGATTTGAAGAAAAAAGAAAACATTGCAAAATATATGATAAAATAATTAGTTACTTTTATTGCTAAAAAAGTAATTATAAAAGATATTATAATTTGCTTTTACAATGCCTTATTAATGAAATAATTTATTTTTTAAAAAGAAAAAAGTTGTATAGTGTTTTCAAACAGCTCAGTCCATATTTTGTTTTAACAGGATTGATTTATTTAATAAATAACAATCCAAAGATGAATTCAAAATTATTATAAGTGTTTGTAGTTTGTCTCTATTTCTTCTTTGAGGCTTTCCTGATTTGGAACCATAATATAATCATTAGTAGCGCCACCATATTTAAATTGAATCTTTTTGTAATTCGAATTATTTAAAACTTCTTTTAAAAGATTGATTTTTTCATTCTTTTCTGTTCCTTTTTTAGCAGCCAAGATAACAGCATAAGATAAAAAAACTTTTTCTCGAGGTTCTATGTTTTCTTCTTTGCCTTCTCCAATGGATCCGATACGAATAAAATTTGGATCCCTCATCAAACCAGGACAATTAATGGCTAAATCATATTTTTGGTAATTTTGAAATTTTTTTGATATTTCTAATAAATGCAAAGTTTTAATGAATTCTAAATCATAAGTGTTTTTAACATCTTGTAAATTTAAGTTAAAACCTTTTTCTGTTATTTTGCTTTCATCAATTTCTACAAGGCCAAGTTTTTTCAATAGGAAAAGTGAACGCGATAAATCACAAGGGGCAATGTGCAACTCATTAAAGGGAGCGAATAAAAGACGGAGTTTAGAATGTTTTTTAACATCGTCTAAGTTTTTTAAACCTAAAGGGTTGTTTTTATGAATGTATAGACCATATTTAGGATGAAATAAAGGACTTACCATCACCAAAGGAAATTCATTGTAGTCATTTGAGTATAATTTATTATAAGCCTGCATTGTATGAAAATTATTACTAATATTTGCATCAATCAACCCTTTTTTTAAGGCATCATTGCTAGATATTTGGTATTTTTCCATCACTTGTTTTTCGCTTAAAATTTCCAATTGAACATTATATTTTAAAAAATTATTTTTAATTTCTTCTAAAGCATTGAATACTCGTTCAAAAGGAGTTGCTAGCTTGATTATTTGTTTCATCGTTATTTAATCCTTTTTAAATTTATTTTTATTAATAAGCTTTAAGCCATAATTCTTTAATTCTTTGACCTGTTTTTTCAGGGTCTTGAATCATAATATAATCATGGTTTTTGCCGCCTTCTTGAAAATGAAATTCTTTTGTTTGGGGGTGGTTTAAAATAGTTTGTATGAGTTTTGTTTTAGGGCTATCTTTGAGGGTTTTTTTACAAGCAAGACCAATGGCATAAGAAACTACAAAATCATCTGTTGGCTCCTCGATTCCTTCAATGTTGGAACCAATTCTTTTAAAATCAGAATAATGATTCATAAAAGCAGGCCAATTCGCCATTAAATCATATTTTTGGGGGTTGTTTAAAAATTTTTCAGGTAATTGCGAGCTTTTGATAAATTCCAATTGATAAGTGTTTTGAATATCTGTCAAAGAAAGATCAAATTTCTTTTTTTCTAATACTTCTTGCGGTATTTTAATTAAACCTAAATTATTTAATAAAATCAAAGAGCGGGGAGTGTCGCAAGGGACAATGTAAGAAAAACCTGTTGCCAACAAAACTTTTAAATGAGAGTGTTTTTTAACTTCTTCCAAATTATTTAAAACAGGGTTTCTTTTTTTGTTAATGTATAGGCCATATTTGGAATGATAAAATGATTGAACAAACTCCAAAAGTTCTTTATTATTGGCTTTTAAAACACTATTCACAAAATTTAGAACATGAATATTAGTGTAAATAAGACCATCTACTTTTTCATTTAAAACCATTTCATAAGGTTCTGTGGTTTGATAATTGACTTTCACAACTTCAATATTTATATTGTCTTTTTGAAAAAAAACTTTAGCTTTGTTTAAAGTGTTAAGAACGGATTGCATTGGGCTTGCAATTTTAATATTTTTAACTGAATTCATTTTTTTATTCCTTAATTTTTAATTATAAAACTTAATCACTTTATTATTATAAACAAATAATAAATATAAAAAACATGAAAAAATAAGATAATCATAAAATAAAATAAAACCAGTTTTTTTCATTGGGGAAGGATAATTTCGTTATATTACAAAAATTGAAGAGGCAAAGTTAATGAAAAAAATAATTGCAAAAAATAACTAAAAGAAATAACTTAAAAATAGCTCCACGAATTAAATGCAATTGTTTTGGATCAAACTAAAAAAGACTAAAACAGATACTTATTTTATTTCCATAACACATAAAGTTATTTAGAGAAAATAGAAAGATTATAAAATTTATGTAATTGTTATTGCAAAACATAATAAGGCTTAATTTAAAAAAATTTTAAATGAAAAACAATTACTAATTTCTTTTTTTAAACTTAATGAAGATGACTTTTTAATTTACTAATTTGTTTTGAAGTTGGTGTCAACTAACGCTTAGAAAATTTTTTCATTGCTTTTTTATCTTTCTTTTCTAACTCCAAAATTAAATCTCTTAATGATGCTGCTTTTTCGAAATCCAATTTTTCCGCTGCTTTTTTCATATCATTAGTTAGTTTTTTAATTTGTTGGTTAATATTTTTCAAATCAAACATTGGTTCTTTTTTGGAAGTTGCTTTGTCTTTGGTTTGAATCGAAACACTTTCTGAAATATTTTTCTTAAGAGATAATGGCGTTAACTGATTTTTTTGGTTATAATCTTTTTGAATTTGTCTTCTTCGATTAGTTTCTGTAATTGCTAATTTCATGGCATCACTTGTATTATCAGCATACATAATAACCTTGCCATCAACATTACGTGCTGCTCTTCCGATAGTTTGAATTAAGCTTCTTTGGTTTCTTAAAAAACCTTGTTTATCAGCGTCTAAAATAGCCACTAAAGAAACTTCAGGTAAATCCAGGCCCTCTCTCAAAAGGTTAACTCCCACTAAACAATCATATTTGCCTAATCTTAAATCTCTCAAAATTTCTAGTCTTTGTAAAGATTTGATTTCGCTATGCAAATAAGTTACTTTAATACCTAAATTTTTCAGATAAGCAGTTAAATCTTCGCTCATATTAATAGTTAAAGTGGTAATTAAAACTCTTTGGTTTTTTTGGATTCTTTTTTTGATTTCAAAGTACAGATCATCCATTTGATTTTGGGTTCTTTTTACTTCGATTTCGGGATCAAGCACAAAAGTAGGACGAATTATTTGCTCGATAATAGGCAATTTACGTTCAATCTCGTGATCTCCTGGAGTTGCCGATAAATAAATGATTTTGTCTATTTTTTCTTCAAACTCATGAAATTTTAAAGGTCTGTTGTCCAAAGCACTAGGAAGACGAAAACCATAATTAACTAGATTTGACTTTCGCGAAAAATCACCAAAATACATCCCTTTAATTTGAGGGACTGTGACATGCGATTCATCAATAATCGTTAAAAATTCCTTGTCAAAAAAATCAATTAAAGTTGATGGCGGTTGCCCTTGTTCTTTTAAAGATAAATGTCTGGAATAATTTTCGATTCCGCTACAATGACCCATTTCTGCCAACATTTCCAAATCATGCGAAGTACGCATTTTAATTTTTTGGGCGGCTACAAGATTCTTTTCTTTTTCAAAATGTTTTATTTGTTCTTTTAATTCTTGTCGAATCCTTTTGATACTTTCTTTAATTTTTTCAGCATTAACAGCATAAAGGCTCGCAGGAAAAATTTTGGTTACTTTAAGATTTTCAATTACTTTTGCGTTTAATAATTCAAAAAGTTGTATTCTTTCTATTTCATCACCAAAAAAAATAATCCGAATACCTATTTCTTTGTGAGATGAAGGGATAATTTCTACAATATCTCCTCTAACTCTAAAAGTTCCTCTGCCAAAATTAACTTCATTTCTTTGAAACTTCAACTCTACTAATTTTTTTAAAAAAAGATTTCTTTCAAAGCGATCACCTATTTGTAAAAATAAAGTTGATGATTGGTAATCTTCTAAATCTCCCACCCCATAAATACATGAAACCGAAGCAACAACAATTACATCTTTTCTGTTTAATAAAGAAACAATAGCATTGTGACGCAATTGATCAATTTCATCATTAATCTTAGAGTCTTTTTCAATGTAAGTATCACTGGAAGTTACATATGCTTCTGGTTGATAATAATCATAATAAGAGATAAAATATTCAACTTTATTTTCAGGGAACATCATTTTTAATTCATTATAAAGTTGCCCTGCTAAAGTTTTGTTGTGCGCAATCACTAAAGTTTGTTGTTGTAAATGTTGGATAATGTTTGCAATAGTAAAAGTTTTTCCAGTTCCTGTTGCTCCTAAAAGAATTTGTTCTTTAAAACCCTTTTCAAAGCCTTGAACTAATTTTTTAATCGCCTGCGGTTGATCGCCGTTCGGCTTTAAATCAGTTTTTAACTTAAACATGTTCATTTTTTTATCCTCTTTTTTTATTATTTTTATTTAGCTGAAAGTTATAAAGTTGAATTTTTCAATTTTGAAAGCTTATTTTTAATTGTTTCAAAAAAATAATTTTAGAGATTCTTTTATTTATTTGTAGATGATTGGATTTGGATGTCAAAAATTGTTTTAAGGATTTGAAAACAACTAAAAAAATAAAGTTAAGCTTTTTAAAAATAAGTAATTTTTTAAAAATTTAAATACAAAGTGTTTCATTTAGGAGAGGGGATTGAAAAGATTTTTTTATTTTTTCTCAGAGAAAAGCAAAAGAATAATTAAAAATTTAATTACTGCTTATAATTTTTTAAAAGTTTTAAAAATTAAAAACAATCTAAAAACTTTTTTATAGATGTTAATTAGGGAATTTAAAAAATTATTAAGTTTTTTTCAAAAAAATAAGGTTTTTTGATTAAAATACAATATCTATATTTGCAACTTTTCAAAGGCGGGGAAAGGGATTGTCGCATATTTTTTAGTGTTAGTTTTTTTAATAAACTTTAAAAAAACAAAAAAATAATTTTTAATTTGGTCAAAAAAAGTTTTTAAAAAAAATTATTATCTGAATAACAAAGACGCCAAACAAAACACATAACAAAAACACATTAATACAATAAAACAAAAAAATTAAAAATAAACTTTTTGCTATTTTGGCGAAAAAAACACTAACAAAAAAACCGCAAGAAATCAAAATATTTTATAATTGTTTCAAAAAAATATGTTTCTTTGCGATTTATTGTTGGAAAAATTAAAAACCATTTCTTTTAAATAATTTGGGCTTTAATTAATTATTTTTGTAAGCTTGTTAGGTTAATTTACTTAGTTTGTAACAAAACTTTAAGCAAAGATAATTAATAAATAAAATTAAAAAAGTCATCAAAAAATTAAAAGGGTTTATTAAAAAAAATTAATCTGAAGAAAATTGTAATTATCAAAATCTTTTTAATTTTTAAAAAACCCAAAAGTCTTTAAAAAACGAAACAGTTAAAAGGAGTTGTTAATTAATATAGGCACACTCATTTAATCTAACAAACGCTTTAAAATATTTCAAAAAATGAAAAACGAAAACAAACCTTCAAAACTTTTTAACTACCCATAAAATAATTTTTAAAACAAACAAAAAAATTAAGAAGCAATTGCTGTTAACTAATTTTTAAAGTTTGCTTTTAATTGCTTCAAAAATTTCTTTGGAAATACCTATTTTTTCAAAAGTTTCCCAAGAAGCCTTTTTTAAATCCTCCCAACTGTTAAAGTGATTTAAAATAATTTTGTGACGTTTGGCACCAATTCCTTTAATTTGAGATAAAACGGTTTGATAATCTAATTTATTTTTAGTTTTATGATGAAATTTAACCACAAAACGATGCACCTCTTCGCTTAATCTTTTTAAAAAGGCGAATAATCGGGGTTTTGGAGTTAAAGCAATTTTATTATGCGAAGTAAGAAGGCATTCTAACTGATGTTTGTCATTTTTTTGTAAAGCTCCTAAAGCAATATCAAGATTTAGTTGGTTTAAAGCTTGGAATCCTGCTTTTAATTGCCACAAACCGCCATCAACTAAAATTAAATTTGGTTTTACTAATTCCTCTTTATCTTTTTTTTGATAAGAACGAGTTAAAACTTCTTCAAAGCTTGTAAATTCATTAGGATCATTATCTTTAATATGAAAAACACGATAAAGTGGTTTTTTAAAATCAAACTGATCAAAAACAATTCGTGCTGAAACAAAAGCTTGACCAAATAACTGTGAATTATCAAAAACATCAATCCTTTTAATGTCTTTATTAAAAATAATTGCTAATTGATCTAAAGCTTCTTGAATCGCTTGGTCTTTGCTTTGGTAAAGTAAATTATTTTGCATCAAATCATTTTGAGCATTTTTTAAAGCTAACGAATATAGCTTTTTTTTATCTCCAATTTTGGCAACAACAACTTTAGTTTTTAAGGTTTGGGATAATAATTCTGCACTAAATAAAATGGCTTCTTGTTGTTGTGTATTGCTTTCTGGAGAAGTAAGGTTATGTGTGTTTTTGCCAGTAATAATTAATTCTGGTTTGAGTTTTGATTGATAATACAAAGCAAGATAATTGTTGATATTTTCCTGAGGATAACCGACATAAGAAAAAACACTACGATGTGAATCAACAATATTTCCTTGTTGCATTTTTAAAATTTGAATCGCTATTTGGTCGTCATTATAAACATAGGCCAAAATATCGCAATTTTTTATTTTTTGGTGACTAATAATTTGTTTTTTGGTGGTGTTTTGAATGTGAATAAGCATATCGCGATATTCTTGAGCTTTTTCATAAAATCTTTGTTGACTTGCTTCTTGCATTAAAAGTTTTATTTTTTTTAAAATAATTTTAGTATCGCCTTTTAAAAAATTAGTAATTGCTTCTATGTTGGGACGATAATCAACATTTTTAAGTGCACAAGGTCCTAAACATTGATTAATATGAAAATGAAGACAAGGTTTTTTGGCAGAAAGAGGGCATCTTCTTAAAGGATATAAAAAATGAAGTAATTTTAAAGTTTCTTTGGTACTGTTGAGATTGGGATAAGGTCCGAAAAGAACTTTTCCTGGGGGGATTTTTTTAAAACGTGAGATTTTTAATTGAGGATCTTTTTCTTGAGTGATTTCAAGATAAGGATAAGTTTTGTCATCTAAAAGCTTGAAGTTATATTTGGGGGTATGTTCTTTAATCAAATTAGCTTCTAAAATTAAGGCTTCTTGTTCGTTGTTAGTGATAACATAAAAAACATCACTAATTTCTTGAACCATACAAGTTGTTTTTCGGTTGTGCCCTTTAATAAAATAACTTTGTACTCTTTTTCGCAATTTTTTAGCTTTGCCAACATAAATAATAGTATTATTTTTGTTTTTAAAAAGATAACAACCTGGATTTAGTGGTAAATTTTTTATTTTTTCTAAAAGTGATGACATTATTGAATGCGATCCTTATTTTTTTATAAATTAGCAATTTTTTTCATTAATTAATAATTTAAAAAAATTATTTTTTTGTAAAACACTATCATTTTTATTATATCAAAATTAAGATTGTTTTTTAAAAGCATTTTCGGTGTAAAATATTAAGGTAGGTAAATTACATCTCAAAGGAAACACAATTATATGCAAATATTTAATTCTTTATTAATTCCCGTTTGTTTTAAATTGCCTCCTTTAACTTTGGCTTTTGGAGATTTTGATGGGCTTCATTTGGGACACCAAAAAATTTTGCAAAAATTACTTTCTTTTCAAGATACTAAAAGCGCTTTGATTAATTTTGTACCTAATTCAAAAGCTTTTTTACAACAAAAAGAAGACTTTTTTTTGACTTCTCTGGAACAAAAAATAACTTTTTATCGTTTTTTAAAACTTGATTATTTGTTTTTGTGGCATTGGAATCAAAAATTAGCTTGCTTAAAAAAAACTGATTTTATTCGTTTACTGCAAAAAATTAATGTCAAAAGAGTTATTATCACACAAGAATCCCGTTTTGGTTATCAAAAAGAAGGGAATTATCAAACTTTAAAACAGGCGGGTTTTTTAGTTGATTTGATTGATGATTATGTTAAACCTAACGGCTGTCAACAAAAAATTTCTACTACTTACATCAAAAAACTTTTAACTCAAGGAAAAATCGATGATGCTAATTTGTATTTATCAAGACCTTACAAAATTCAAGGAAAAGTTATCCAAGGAAAACAAAGAGGGCGTCTTTTGGGTTTTCGAACTGCTAATTTAGAATTGATAAATTTTTTCTTGCCTCGTTTAGGAGTTTATGCAGTTTTTGTTACTTATAAAAAAGAAAAATATGCAGGAATTGCTAATTTAGGAGTGCGCCCTACTTTTGAACAAAAGCCTCAAAAGCTTTTAGAAATTCATCTTTTGAATTTTGATCAAAATTTATATCACCAAACGATTGAGGTTGAATTTATAGCTTTTTTAAGAAACGAAAAAAAATTTGAAAACGTTTCTCAGTTAATCTTCCAAATTAAAAAAGATGTTTTGGATGCAAAAACTTTGTTAAAAACAAAAATGTAATTCCTTTATTTTTTTATTAAAATTTTATTAAAATCATCTAAATTTTATTTTATCTTTTAAAAGAATTTTTTACAAGATAATTTTTGTTTCAAAAATATTTTTCGGTTTTTCCCAAAAAAAGGATTAATAACAAAAAAACAAAAAAGGAGAATTTCTATGAAACTTTACTTAAAATTTTTTCATTATATTAAAAAAAATTATTTAAAATTAACTAAAATCTTAATTATTGTTGTTTTTGTTTTCTTACTTATTTTAGGACATTATTATGTGTTTGCAAAAGCCAATTCCAAAGAGCAAAAACAAACTCAAAGCGATCAAAAAGTTTTAAAAGTAGGGATTGTGAATACTTTAGGTTTAACAGGTTTTGATGTAGATGATAAAGCCCCAAATGGCAAACAAACTATTAATGGAGGAAAAATTTCTGGCACTGATGTTTTTTTATTTGAGGCTTTGGCTAAAAAAATAGGCGCTAAATTAGAAATTACTGTCGTTGATAAAGATGGGATGTTGACTAATTTAAATATTGACAAATATGATGTTATTAGTAGTGGTCATAATTATACGGAGGAACGCGCAGATAATTACGATGTAGAAAAAATGTATAAGGTTGACGTTGCAATGTTGATTAAAACAAAAAATAAAGATACATTTAAAAAATTTAAAGTTGAGAATGGCCAAATGTCATTATTTGATAAACCTTATCCAAAATTAGAACGAAAGATTAAATTAACTACTTGGAAAAACTCTGAATATTCAAAAAAAATCGAAAAGGAAATAAATGAAATAAAGAAAATAAAAGGAAACAATACACCTTTTGAAGCTGACGAATCATTATTGTCATTAGATAACAACAGTCGAGGGTTTTATAATATAATTGAAGATTTAGCTGATGGTTATATTATTGAGGATAATTTATTATCTTTAGAGATGGAACTTCATAATACAAAAACAGAAGACAAAGACCAAAAGTTAGAAATGATTAAATTATCAGATTGGGATTTACCCGAAATGGGGCTTTTTTTCAAAAAAGGTACTACTGAAAAGCCAGAAACTATTCAAAAGGAATTAAAAGATGAATTGGATAATTTATCGAAAGAAAAAAAACAAGAAATATACACAAATGCTATTGAAAAGTCTGAAAAAGATTATAGATATATGGCCTCTAAAAGAATCGAACAAAACGCAAATATTTTTAAGAAAATAATTGCTTTTGCACCTTCTTACGGAAAACCTTTTTTAGTTTCGCTTATTATTAGTATTGATGGTTTATTTTTAGGATTTTTGTTAGGGTTGGGGTTAGTAAAGGCGAAATACTTCAATCCTCAATTAGAAACTGCCAACAAATTTTTATCTTATATTAAAAAAACCGCTGCTTTTTTAATTGATTGTGCTTTTGGTTTTTTCCAGGCAGTACCTGTACTTATCCAAGGACTTTTATTTTATTTTTTAATCTTAATAATTACAAAAAAACATTTCCATATCGATTTTTTTATTACTAATGAAGGTATTTTTGTTATTTCTTTAACTGTTATTATTCTCAATACCGCTGTTTTTCTAGCCTCTACTATGCTAAATCATATCAAATTTTTAGATAGTGGACAAATTGAAGGATCAGTTGCTTTAGGGATGAAACCAAAACAAGTTTTTCGCTATATCATTTTTTCACAAAGTATAAAAAGAACTTATCCTTCTATTTGGAGTCAATTTATCGTTAATATTAAAGATACAGCTTTATTTTCTAGCATTGGTTTGGCAGGAGTTATTTGGCAAGCTAAAAGGAATATTGCAACAAATGGCGACACTATAACGCCTTATCTAACTATTAGCATTATTTATATCATTTTGGTTTTAAGTACAAATTTAATTAAGAAAATGACAATGAAATATTTTCAATAATTTTGTTTAATATTTTAATATTAAACAAGCAAAAAATATAAAATTAAAAAGTTTTTGCAAAGTTTTACAAGATTAATCAAATAAGCTACACTCAACATCAAAACCTAAATTGTAAAAATTAACAACCAATAACACTTTTACACCTTTAAATAACTTTTTTTGAGTATCGTAAATAATTTTAACAAGGTGGGGTGAATTTTTTTATTTTTTTTAATAAAAATAATCATTTTTAAGTGTTTAATTATAGATATTGAGTGTAGCAAGTTTGTTTTAAATATCAAGTACTTTAGCTTTTAAAAAATACCAAAGACTAAAAAAATAATTTTTCAATTTGGTCTAAAAAAATTTATAAAAACCATTACAAAAAAATAATTACAAAAAAACAAATAATTGAATTCGATATAATTGTTTAAATCGTTGACTTGAAATTTATTTATAGAAAAAATAGAAAAAAAATTCATATCTTATTGCATTCAACAAAATATGAAAAAACTAAGATTATTTTTTAATAAATTTTCAGAGTTTCAGAATTTTTCTAACTTGGAAAAAATTGTAATTATCGCAATATCGCAATCTTTTTTAGTTGTAAAACTAAAATAAAAAATATCTAAAAACACAACAGTATTATAATATTTGAGAAGAAATTCCTTTTTTCAATTGATCTTTGGAATTATTTCCAAAAAGATTCATGTCTTGATATAATAATGTATGATTTGAGGGAAAAAATGTCACAATTACAAAATTATGTTCAAAAAAAAATAGCTCAATTAAAATTTAGGACTTTAACGCCCATTCAAAAAGAAGTTTTTCAACAGTTTGAAAAGTCAGGAAATTTAGTGGGGATTGCTCCCACAGGAACAGGCAAAACGTTTGCTTATCTTTTACCTTTGTTAAGTCAAATTGATTTTCAAAAAAACTTTTGTCAAGCAATTATTTTAGTTCCAACCAACGATTTAGTTTTTCAAGTTTGGGAAATGTTTAAACAAATCGAAAAAAACCACTTTATCAAGATTTTGTATGGCGGAATGGATAAACAAAAAACACTAGATCAATTCACCAAAAAACAACCTTCTTTAATTATTGCTACCCCTGATAAAATATTAGAATACGCTTTTAAACTCAAAAAAATTAATTTAAAATACGTTTCTTATTTAGTTTTAGACGAAGCTGATATGATGTTTGATCAAGCTTTTTTAACAATGTTAGAACCTTTAATTAATCATTTAAATGCTAAAATTTTATTATTTTCGGCTACTCTCAAACTAGAAATGAAACCTTTTATTAATCGCTATTTTGGCAAAGCTAATTTTATTGATGTTCTCAACCAAAATGACTCTAAATGTAATTTTTTTCTTTTAGAAACAAAAATAAGTCGCCTTCAAACTTTGATAAAACTAACAAAAGTCTTAAATCCTTATTTAGCTTTAATTTTTGTCAGCAACAAAAAAGAACAAGAATTAGTTTTTCAAACTTTAAACAGCGAAAAATTAAATATGTTGAATTACAATTCTTCTTTAAGTGTGCAACAAAGAAAAAAACAACTCAAACTTATTCATAAATTAAAATATCAATACGTGATTGTAAGTGATATAGCATCAAGAGGAATTGATTTTGATGCTTCATGTGTTATTCATTATAATTTACCTACTCAAATGGAGTTTTTTTATCACCGCAGCGGCAGAACTGCAAGAATGGGAAAAAAGGGAGAAGTTATTGTTTTATCTGATCCCAAAGATAACAAAGAAAAAGAAAAAATTAATAAATTAATCCAAGCAGGCGTTAATTTTCAAAAAGCTTTCTTAGCAAAAGAAGGTTTCGAAAGAGAAACGCAAAAAACAAATCTTAAAATTACTTCCAAAAGCCAAACCCAACAATTAAATCATAAAAAAAGTAATAAAACCAAAAGTTTTTCCGAAACAAAAACAACCAAAAAGCACCCAAAAAAATCACGTTTTGTTTCAAACAAAAATTCAAAACCCAAAACAAAAAAACAATTTGGCAAAAAACAAAAAAATAAATTATAGTAAAAAATACTAAGGAGCAGTTGAAATGTTAATTTTAGGAAGTCATGTACCCATGCAAAAGCCAGATAATTTTAAAGGTTCTGTCAAAACCGCTTTGGCTATGAGGGCCAATAGTTTCATGGTTTATAGCGGGGCCCCGAAAAATACTATTAGAAAAGAACAAGACAAATCCCAAATCAAAGAAGCATTAGAACTTGCTTTTCAAAATAATTTATTCTGCGATAATTTCGTGGGACATGCTCCTTATATCGTCAATCTTGCCAATGGTGATCCCTGAAAAAAGAGCTTTTGCAATTAATTTTTTATCCCAAGAATTAAATCGTTTTGCTGCAATGAAAATTAATAAAATGGTTTTGCATCCAGGAAATTTTTTAAAAAATGACCCTCATCAGGCTATTTGTTGGATAGCTCAAGGAATAGATTCCATTTTAGAAAACACTCGCAATTTAAAAGTTGGGATTGCTTTGGAAACTATGGCCGGAAAAGGAACAGAAATCGGAAAAACTTTAGAAGAATTAAGAAAAATATATAATTTAGTTAAAAAACGCCAAAGAGTTTCTTTTTGCATTGATACTTGTCATCTTTTTGATGCTGGTTATGACTTAAAAAATAATTTTGAAGCCGTTTTCAAAGATTTAGAAAATATTTTAGAGATAAAAAATATTTCAGTGATTCATCTTAATGATTCTAAAAATGAACTTCAAAGCCGCAAAGATCGTCATGAAAATATTGGTTTTGGTAAAATTGGCTTTAACGCTTTAATGAAAATCGCTTATCATCCAGCTTTTGCACAAAT
The DNA here is from genome assembly GCA_000069925.1 of Candidatus Phytoplasma australiense. Classification (GTDB taxonomy): domain Bacteria; phylum Bacillota_I; class Bacilli_A; order Acholeplasmatales; family Acholeplasmataceae; genus Phytoplasma; species Phytoplasma australiense. Next base: position 443,862 of record AM422018.1, on the reverse strand, counting down.
ACCAAAAATTTTAGAAACTCCTTATATCAACGGGAAAGCTCCTTATTTAGAAGAAATTAAAATGATTAAAAATAAAAGTTTTAACCCTGAGCTAAAAAATTTATTTAATTAAAAAAAACTAGACAACCAAAAACTGGTAAACTAATAAAAAATGAATCATTAAAATAATAAAAACCATCTAAAAAGATGGTTTTTTTCATTATTTTATTTTTCTCCTTCCCTTCTCTAATATTTTTTAAAAAACACTAAAAACATAATTATAATGAATAATATTGTTGCAATTATAAACAATATTAACCCTATATATGTTTTAAAAGTGAAAGTCAATCTGACAAAACCTTTAAAATCAGAAGATGAAATGTCTGCCTGGTTTTCTCCTTCAATTAACTCTATTTTTAAATTTTTTATTTGTTCTTTGGTTAATCCGGGGATATTTTTATTCAATAAAGCTTTTCTGATTGCTTTAGGGCTTCTTTCATTTAATTCTCCTAAGTTTCTTTGGTCGGAGGAAAAAATATCTTCTAAGCAATTGTTAAACATTATATTAACATTACTAAATTCAACTTCACCTTCTAAGGTTTCGGAACTTGTTTTGACAACAACTTTTAATTTTTTGTTTCCATCAGTTAAAGTAATTGTGATATCATCTAATTTGATTTGGGTGTCAGCATCTTTTTTAATTTTGTCTAAAACTGATTGTTTTTGAGGCCCTTGACTTTCTTGACTAGTTAAAATAATTTTAGTATCTTTGTCTTTTAAAAATCCACTTAACGCTTTTGTGATGGAAACTTTACTAAATTCAACTTCACCTTCTAAGGTTTCGGAACTTGTTTTGACAACAACTTTTAATTTTTTGTTTCCATCAGTTAAAGTAATTGTGATATCATCTAATTTGATTTGGGTGTCAGCATCTTTTTTAATTTTGTCTAAAACTGATTGTTTTTGAGGCCCTTGACTTTCTTGACTAGTTAAAATAATTTTAGTATCTTTGTCTTTTAAAAATCCACTTAACGCTTTTGTGATGGAAACTTTACTAAACTCAACTTCACCTTCTAAGATTTCAGAGTTTGTTTTTGCAGCAACTTTTAACTTTTTATTTCCATCAGTTAAAGTAATTGTGATATCGTCTAATTTAATTTGGGTATCAGAGGCTTTTTTAACTTTGTCTAAAACTGATTGTTTTTGGGGGTCTTGACTTTCTTGACTAGTTAAAATAACTTTGGTATCTTTGTCTTTTAAATAATTACTTAAAGATTTTGTGATGGAAACTTTACTAAACTCAACTTCACCTTCTAAGGTTTCAGAGTTTGTTTTTGCAGCAACTTTTAACTTTTTATTTCCATCAATTAAAGTAATTGTGATATCATCTAATTTGATTTGGGTATCAGAGGCTTTTTTAACTTTGTCTAAAACTGATTGTTTTTGGGGTTCTTGACTTTCTTGACTAGTTAAAATAATTTTAGTATCTTTGTCTTTTAAAAATCCACTTAACGCTTTTGTGATGGAAACTTTACTAAACTCAACTTCACCTTCTAAGATTTCAGAGTTTGTTTTTGCAGCAACTTTTAACTTTTTATTTCCATCAGTTAAAGTAATTGTGATATCGTCTAATTTAATTTGGGTATCAGAGGCTTTTTTAACTTTGTCTAAAACTGATTGTTTTTGGGGGTCTTGACTTTCTTGACTAGTTAAAATAACTTTGGTATCTTTGTCTTTTAAATAATTACTTAAAGATTTTGTGATGGAAACTTTACTAAACTCAACTTCACCTCCTAAGGTTTCAGAGCTTGTTTTGGCAGCAACTTTTAACTTTTTATTTCCATCAATTAAAGTAATTGTGATATCATCTAATTTGATTTGGTTATCAGAGGCTTTTTTAACTTTGTCTAAAACTGATTGTTTTTGGGGGTCTTGACTTTCTTGACTAGTTAAAATAATTTTAGTATCTTTGTCTTTTAAAAATCCACTTAACGCTTTTGTGATGGAAACTTTACTAAACTCAACTTCACCTTCTAAGATTTCAGAGTTTGTTTTGGCAGCAACTTTTAACTTTTTATTTCCATCAATTAAAGTAATTGTGATATCATCTAATTTGATTTGGGTATCAGAGGCTTTTTTAACTTTATCTAAAACTGATTGTTTTTGGGGGTTTTGGCTTTCTTGAGTAGTTAAAATAACTTTAGTATCTTTGTCTTTTAAATAACTACTAATTTGATCTAATTCTACTGTTATATAAGTAAATATAACACTCCCTTTTACTTTCTTAGACCCAAATTGGGAAGACGCAACTAAATGTTTAGCGGTAGTGAAAGTCATAAAAACATCATCTAATGTTAATTGTTTTCCATCTGCTAATATTTTATTTAAAACAGATTGTTGTTGGGGAGATTTGCTTTCTTGTCTAGTAAGATTCAATTTTGTTACCGCAGGTTTTAAAAAAGTGCTAATATGCTTTTTTGTGTTATTTGAAGTCGATTCATTTGAATCTTCCTGAAAAGATAATGTGTCTTGAGATTCTTGGCTATTATCAACGGATTCGATTAAGGAATTGTTGTTTTCTTTTTCTATAATAAAATCATTGATGTCTAACTCAATGTCATCTTTTTTGATTTTATTTAAAACTGATTGTTTTTGAGGATTATTTTGTTCCTCTGTGGTTAAATTAATTGATTGGTTTGGTTTTAAAACATCACTAATTTCTTGCAATTCTCCTGTTGCATGATTTAAAAAAAGAGAGAAATTAATTATTGTAAAGAAAAGAATTAGGAAAGCAATTAATTTCTGAGACATAAAAGATTTAAAAATCTTTTGAATATTTTTATGCTCCATTAATTATTAATTTTTTGACCTTTCTTTATTAAAAAGTCCTTTCTTTAGGTAAACAAATGATTAAAAACTTATAGACTTAATAAATTAAAAATAAAATGTAAATAAAAAAAATAAATTCTCCTTTCTTAATGGAATCGATTTAATAAGGGTGAATATAAATTATTAAATAAAAATATTTTAATAAAAATAGGCTTGCAGTTTCGAATCATTATTTTGTATAGTGATTTACATCGCAAATATTTCAAGAACCACTATTAATTTTATTATACATCAAAAAAAATAAATTATTATAATTATTTGGTAAGCTCCACAAAAATGGCACCATTTGAGAACAACATTTTTTTCCAAAAAAAATATGATTTTCTGAAAAACCAAATTGTTTATTAATTACCTTTATTATAACATAATTAAAATTATTTGTCAAAATATAAAAAAATAATTTTTTTTACATAATAATCTAAAAAGAATTGATTTAAAGAATTTTATTAATTATAAAAAATGAATATTCAAAATATTACCTCTTAAATGATTTTATATTTATGATTTGATATTTATAATTCCCCACCCACTAAAAGTGTCATATAAGGGCAAAATTTTGAGTTTTAAGGGGTAATTATGCTTTTTTTAAAAAGTTATTTTTTTAAGTTCTATAAAAAAACCTACACAAATTGCCCTCCATGATGAAGAGCTTATTGGTTTTAATTATTAATTAATATTTTTAGTTTTAAATTCTTTCGGTGATAAATTATTTAATACTTTCATTTTGCGATACATATTATAATATTCAATGTAATCAGTAATAATTTCAATAATTTGCTGTTCGCCTAGATTTTGCATTTTTTCATAATGGATGGTTTCACGTTTCATATTGGCCCAAAATGCCTCCATACAAGCATTATCAGTTGGCATGGCTTTAACTGAGAAACTATTTATTAGATTATTAGCTTTTAACTAAGTTTGATATCTTTTAGAAGTATAAACACTTGCTCTATCACAATGAAGAATGCAGGGGTTTGTCAATGTAGAAATAGCTTTTAAAGTACTAATTACAAAATCAACATCAGCAATTTTAGAAATATTGTAACCAATAATTTCACGGTTATACAAATCCATTATCGCAGAAACAAATAATTTTTGGTTATTTTTTCCAAAAGGTATATAAGTAATATCTGTACATAATTTTTCAAACGGTCTTGTGGCGTGATAATTGTTTTGAATTAAGTTTTTTAAGTTATTTTCTTTTTGTACTGCTAAATCATAATAATATTGAGGTTTGTGATGTATTCTTTGCGATAATAACCCAAATTGATGCATTAGCTTTAAAACAGTTTTAGAATTTATCTTAAATTTAAGGTCAATTAATTTTTGATGAACCACGCGATAACCAAGCCTTCTTTTTCTCTTGCCATCAGTTGTGATATATGAACTTTGTTGACATATTTGAAACAACGCTTTTTCTAATTCACTTTGAGGTCTAGGATGAAGACTTTGCTTAATCCACCGAAAATAACTAGTTTTTGAAATAGATAACCATTTAATCAATTTTTCTAACGAAACTTCTTTTTGATATTTATTAATAATGTCTAAATATAATTTTCTATTTTTATTAAAACTAGTTTTAAGTTGTTTTTTAATTGCTGTTTTAATTGGGTTAATTCTTAAATCTTTGAGGTGTTCCGTTTTTTAATACAACTTTTTATTTATAAATTACTCTTTAAGACTTTAAAATTAAGTAGATAATTTCATATCTTTTCAAACTAACAAAGTAATTTCATTACACTTAAAAAGTGTCTAATGTTTTTTCATAATTTGCTAGTTTCAAAAGATATTTTTTAAATTTTTTATCCCTACACCATATATAGGTCAAAAAAAAAAGAAAAACTCTCCATAAAAACGACATGGATTAAATTTTTTTACACAATAATGCGGAATTTTTAATTTTGTGGTGGTTGTGTTATATAATAACACGGTTAATTGGCAAATCCCTCACCACAAAAACTAGCGAAAGTGATGATGGAAGACATTAAAAATGAAAAAAAGTGAAAAAAATACCCCCTAAACAAGGGGGTATAAATTAGGTTTAAAAAATGATTCGTTTAATTTTAAGGTAAAAATGATAAAATTGAAAGTGGGTGTTTTCCTAGATTTTTGAGAGGTCACTTAGAGGCTAAATTGGATTTAAAGGTGTTTAAATCAATCCCTAATGTTAAACCATTAATTGTAATTTAATCACAGCGAGAAGGGCAAAATAATGCGTTAAAGAGGCATGTTTGATTTGGGGGTGGTATTTTTTATTCTAAAAGTAGTTATTTGAAATTAAAAAAATAATATTTTCAATTATAATTTTTAATTTCTTTTTTTTGACTTCTTCTTTATTAGAACACAAATTCTTTTTTTTGATTTTAACAAAAATGAGCCAAAAAAAATGACCTCCATTTGGAGGTCTTAATATCAATTAATATTTAATTCTTGAGGTTTTTTGGGTGGTGGAGTGGTGTCATAAAAATTAGAAAAAGTATTGTTTGAGCCAGAACATTCAATCCCATTAACGTACCAATCATCTATGAAGGTATTTGTAACATAATAATATCTACATTTTTTCCCTTCTTCATTATAAATGTCTCTTGATGAACGGCCAAATTTATTTCTTATTTCTTTAGCTGAATAAGAAATGCCAGGTTTAATGTAACATTGGTTTAACCAATCAACATATTTAGATTTATAAATTTGAAAAAAATCCTTTTTTGGTTCGACATCTTGGCAAGAAATAAGAAATTTTTTCTTTTCGGTTTTAAAAATATTTTCAAGTTGATTAATTTTACACGATAGATTAATTTCTTTATTAAAAGGTGGTGGTAAAATTAAAGGATCATTTACGATAAAAGTTTTTAGTATAAATTCACCTTCATAATCAAATAAATTATTGTCTCGTTTCCAATCACGAATGGCTTGGTAAGGATCAATAGCATCAGGTAATTCAATACTTTTAATTCTTTTTTGAGTATTGAAAGAAAAAAGATAGATGTTTTTGGCGCCATTGGAGAGTTTCAATAAATCTTCAATGGTGTAAGTTTGTTGTTTGATGATTTCTTGGTAAAGTTCTTTAATTTCTTCTTGTAAAGATACAATTTGTTTTGTCAATAACTTTTTTCTTCTTTCATCTTCAGTTTGATTTAATTCAGTTTGGTAGTCTTTTATCAATTCTTCTCGAAATTTTATGATCCCTTTTAAAGATCTAGTTTTTTGGTTTTCAGGGAGCAGACGAATTCCATCATCGAAATAAATAGCCTCAATTTCAATACCACCCAATCCACCTAAAGGTAAAGGAGCGATTAAACCTGTGGTAGGGGTAATATTATAACAACCTAATTTAATTAGTTTGGGTTCTTGGTTGGTTTTATGTTGGATTAAGTAATTCTTAATCGCTTCTTCTTTACTTTGGTCAACAAAGTGATTGATGAAGATTAATTCCATATTGTCCTTTTCTTCCTGAGTTTTTTGTTGAATATCCCAAAATACGAAAGCTTCTTCGATAGCGATTTCGTATTTTAAAAGGTCATCTAAGGTGTATTCATCGTCATCTTTGGGATATTTAATTTTAAAAGGATTTTTTCTGGCTTTAAAATAAACCCCTAATAAACCTGCAGGAGGATTTTTGAGTTTCCAGTAGAAGATATTTTTGGCATAAGGATTGTAAGTCGACTTATCCAACCCATAAGTAGAAGTTTCAATATTGAAATATTTTAGGATTTCAGGGATAATTTCTTTGGATAAAACAGGAATGTCATATCTTTTCATTTTGGGTTGGGTCGCTAACCATTCTTGTTGGAGGGTTTCGTAATCTGCTAATTTAATTTTGGTTTTGTTTTGACTATGAAAATAAGAAGAATGAGTATTGATGGAAGGGACAAAATTGAAGATGATAATTAATAACATAATTATTAATTTTTTAGATAAAGGGGATTATAATTACTTTAAACATTATTTAATAACCTCCTAATTCTTTTTTTAATTTTTTGTTGCCTGACAAATGGTAAAAAGGGATAAAAAAAAGACCCTTTATAGGGTCTTGGGGTTGTGATTAACAATTATTTTATTTATGTTAATTGTTTATATACTATATTAATTTAAAATTATCAAAGATGATATATTATAATAAATTTATATATATAGGTCAAAAAAAAGAAAAACTCTCCATAAAAACGACATGGATTAAATTTTTTTACACAATAATAAGGGATTTTTAATTTTTTACTTAAAAAAATGTACAGTGAAATAACCTCTTTTTTTAAAAAGGTTGCAGTTGAATTCGTCAATTAATTAAAATATTTATCTAAAAGATTGAGAATATTTTAAAGGCGATAAAGTATTTAATTTAGTTAAAAGCCATTTATGATTCCAAAAAGAAGTGAATCGATTGATTATTTTTTTGATTTTGCATGGAAATTTTTGAAATAAAAAGGGATGTTGGTTGAATAAAATACTTTTCATCTGGCCAAAAAAGTTCTCAATCACGGCGTTATCGCGTGGGGTTGCTTTGCGGGACATGCTGATTAAAAACCTTTTTTTAGTTAAGGTTTGTTGTACTTTTGGGGATTGATAAACTAATCCTTGGTCGGAATGGATAACACAAGGTTCTTTTAATGGAGGTAGTTTTTTGATTGTATTTAAAATTAATTCTTTATCTTGGCGATGCGAAGTATGGGATGCGATGATTTGGTTGTTAAAAGGATCGATGATGGCAGAAAAATAGATAAATCCTTGGGAAGTGGAAAAATAAGTAATGTCGGTGAATAATTTTTTCATAGGTTGGGATGAGGTAAAGTCTTGATTGATTAAATTTGGTGCAACTTGGAGGTTAGATTTTAAATTTTTATGATAATAATATTTATTTTTTTAGACCTTAACTTACAACAAATATTATTTTCTTTCATGATAAGATAAACTTTTTTCTTAGTAATGGGTTCGTTAAAAGTTTTTTGGTATAAATCAGTAATTTTACGATGGCCGTAAAAATATTGGTGGTGTAAACATAAATTTTGGAGGCGCTTTTGTTGTAACAATTGTTTTTCTTCTTTTAATTTTAACTTTTTTTCAATTTTTAGCCAATAGTAATAAGTACTTCTATTGATACAAATTGTTTTTAAAATAGTAGTTAAATTTAGGTCTTTGACAAATTGTTTAACCAAGGGGTTTAACCTTATTATTAGAAACATGTACATTATATATAGGCCGAAAAAAAGAAAAACTCTCCATAAAAACGACATGGATTAAATTTTTTTACACAATAATGCGGATTTTTTAATTTTGGGTTGGTTTACTATATAATAACAGGGTTAAATGGCAAAATGCTTACCATAAACACTAGCGAAAATGATGATAGAAGAGATAAAAAATGAAAAAAAATAAAAAAAATATCCCCCTCAAATGAGGGGGTCTAAATTAGGTTAAAAAAATGATTCGTTTTAATTTATGCCAAAATTGTAAAAAATAAAAGTAAGTGTTTTCCTAGGTTTTCGAAGGTCACTTAGAGGCTAAATTGGATTTAAAAGGGTATAAATCAATCCCTAAGGTTAAAACATTAATTGTAATTAAAGCACAGCGAGAGGGGCAAAATAATGCGTTAAAGAGGCATGTTTGATTTAGGGGGGTATTTTAAAATTAGTTAATTGAAGTTAAACTAATAATAATTTCAAATAATATAAGTCTTTGTTTCTTTTTTTGAATTCTTCTTTATTATAACATAAAATTCTTTTCTTATAACCCTTTACCATTTAATTCCTAATTCTTGAGGTTTGGTAGGTGCTGGGGCGATGACAAGATTTTTATTATTTATCTAATTAAATAAAATTAAAAAACCATCAAGGATTTTTTTAATTTTATTTATGTTAATTGTTTATATACTATATTAATTTAAAATTATCAAAGATGATATATTATAGTAAATTTATATATATATATACTACCTAAATAAGTAGTTTTTTAAATTTATTAATATAAAAATGACCTAATTTTTCTACCCACGATGGTATTTCTTGAGGAGATGGCAATAAAAAATCACTAAATTTTGTTATTGCTGATCGATTAAAATTAAACAAAGGGGCATAAGAACGCAAAACAGTAACATAGTATAATAAATCATTCAAAGATAATTTTAATTCAGGTTTAGGTTTTAAAACTTTAACATGCTCAGTGGCATAAAAAGGGCATATTTGTAAAAAAGTAGAGCAAACAGTTCCATCAGGTGAAAAAGTCAATAAACCTGGTTCAAATATTTTTACATTCTGGATAGGTTTGATTTTTTTGATTATTCCATAATTAGAGCCTTTTCTGCTAATTAAATTAATTCCTTGTGCATCTTCAATAACTTTATTAGCGTGCAGTTTGTTCCCTTGTAATACATTAAAAATCTCAGTTAATTTCATTGTCTAATAAAACCTCAAATTCGTGTAAAATATACTCTTTAATAATCAACATAAAATCTTTTTGAGAAGGTAATTCAGGTTTTAAGTATGCTTCTATGCACCATTCGTCCTCATGAGTAAGTGTTTGCATTTTGCTTTCTATATTAGTTTCTTTAACCTCTTTTTTGTTCCTATATATGTCAATCCATTTATCCTTAATTAATTTCCAATTTTTTTCAATTCTTTTGTTTTTTTGTTTGATGAAGCCATCATCTTTAAACCATCCTAAAAAAGTATTTTTTTTAGAATCATGGGGTACATGGGCTGCAAAAATTAAAATATTAGTGATTACACCAGCAATGCCGTGAAAAAGTTCTTTAGGACATGAAAAGCTAGCCAATAAAGTATGGTTATTTAAGATTTCTTTTTTGGCATTATTGACAGCTGTAGATTGGCCAGTAGCGGAAGCCTGTACGATGGCAATTACTTGTCCTTTGGGGGTTGTCAATTCTAAAGCTTTTTGGATAAACCTTAATTGTTCAGAGGGTTCATTATAAGGGGGGTTTAAAAAAACTACGGTTGGTTGGTTATGTTTGAAATTGTCAATTTTAAATTTGAAACAATCGCCATAAAAAATATTAGTATGTCCATCACCGTGCATCATCATATTAACACTTGCATGTAGCCACATATCTTTTCTTTTTTCAATTCCTAACAATTGTTTAGTTTTGATCACTTCTATTTGTTTTTCATTTTTGGCTTTTTGGCACATATATTTCATCGCTGCAATTAAAAATCCCCCTGTGCCACAACATGGGTCCAAAACAATATCGGAACTTTGAATATCAGCTAATTCACAGAAGAAATCTGTAATATGAGGTGGTGTTAAAACTAATCCTGTTTGCTTATCTTCGGTAACGTATTTAATAAACTCACGATAAAAAGTTCCCATAACATCCCATTGGTCACTGTGAATAAAAGGCATAATTTTTTCTTTTAATTCAGTTAGAAAATAGACTAAATTGTTATTTGGAATTTTATTACCATAACTATCTACTTCTTCTTGAGACGTCCACATGGCGTTAGAAAGTAATCTATTATAATGACTTCCTATATCTTCTCTTTTTTCGTGATCTATTTTTTTTAACTTGTTTTTAGCAGCAGTAATGATGATGTTTTTTAAATATTCATTATTATTATCACAAATATTAACGTTTCCTAAAAGTGAAATTAAAAAACAACCAACTAAAACAGGTCTTTCAGATGAAGGGATTCCCATTTTGTATAATTTTTTATTAAATTCCTTAAAAATTTTTAAACTATCATAATTGAAGCGGTTTGAAGAATTAGTTAATTTGTATATTTCTTTTTTTATATCTTGATATTTTAATAATTTTTTATATTTATCTGGAAATGGTTGTTGGTTGTTTTTGATCCACAAACGGCCTTCAATTAGATTCCTTTGGTTATTTTGTCCTGATATACCATAATAAAAAACGTTATATTTTGATTTTAAAGATTTAGCATATTTTTTTGCTTGAGAATTGGCTTCTTCTTGTTTTTTAGTATCAGCCTTGCATTCGATAATAACAATAATATTAAGGTTGTCTTGGTTATCTTTAAAATAAATAATAAAATCAGGTTTTTGATTTCCTAGTAGTTTTTTGATTCCTTTAATGCTGCTAATTTGTTCATCAAAAACAATTTCTTCTTTATTATAAGTTTTGTAAACTAATTCTTTAGTGATTGCTTCTGTTATTCTTTCGTTCATTATTTCCCTCTTTCGAATTTGTGATTTGAATAAAACTTATCTAAAAAAATTGTATTTTGTTTGAATTCAAAATGGAATAATTAATTTTGGTAATAAGCTCCACAAAAATGGCATCATTTGAGAACAACATTTTTTTCCAAAAAAAAATATGATTTTTTGAAAAACCAAATTGTTTATTAATTACCTTTATTATAACATAATTAAAATTATTTGTCAAAATTTACTAAATTATTATTGGATTCTTTAAAATAAAAAATTAAATCCTCTAATTCTTCTTTTTTTGCTTTCCATACCATAAACGTCTTTAAAAGTAATTTGTTTTTTGTTGGGGTTTTTTTCAATATTTGGGTTTTTGATTGCTTCAATTTCATTTTGAAGTTGTTTAATTTGTTTATCAAATTGGATTAATTGACCGTCTAAAAATAAATCATAACTTTTGAGATTTTGAACTTCTTGGGGGTTGTCTTGATGTTTAATTATTAGTTCTTTGATGTTTTCTTTGTTGGCGTTATTATAATTTATTGCTTGTTGTAAGTCAGATATTTTTTGATAAATAGTTTTGAATTGAGTAGTTTTATTGGTTTCTGATTGGACATTTTCAATTAGTTTCTTGTTATTTACTTGTGATTTTGTATTTTCTACTCTTTTTTTGGTTAATGGTTGGGTAGCTTCATTGATTTGTTCGCGTTGTTTTGATAAATCAGCTATTTGTTGGTTTAAGTTTTTTATTTCAGTTTCTAATTGGGAAATTGATGCATCAGTTAAATTAGTTTCTTTATTGTTTAATTCTTTGCTTTTTTGGGCTAATTCTTGGTTGAGGTTGTTTATTTGAAGATTTAAAGTGTTGATTGTTTCTAAATTAGAGTTGATTTGTTGTGATAATTGGTTATCTTCTTCTATAAGTTTTTTGTTATTGTTTATGTTTTGTTGATTGATTATTTCTAAATCTTTTAAACGTTTTTGGAGTTTATTAAGTTCTTCTTTTGCTTCTGAATCAAGTTGGTTATTGGGTGGTTGTGTTATTGTTGGGGTGGTTGATGAATTGGATTTGGGTTCTGTTTTAGTTATTCCAACAATAAATAAAATCAACAAAATTAAACCAAATAAAGATAAGAAACTGAGATACATTTTGTTTTTAAGTTTCATTTTTTCTCCTTTCTAGAAAAAATAATTTTTTTTGATATTTAAGTTTTGAACTTGTGAATATAATAAGTCAACTTTTGTTTTTTTTGAGCGAAAAAAGGGCAAAATTTTGAGTCTATTTTTGAGGTAGTTTTAGGTTTTTGGAATTTTTTGTTATTGGGTGAATTTGCTTAATTTCTTTTAATAAGTTGTTTGGGAGGATGGATTTAAATTATTAATTTTCATTTATTTCGTTGTCACTTTCTAAATTATTTTTATTTTTTGATTCGTTATTTGGATTTGGAATAATTGAAAATGATTTTTTAGGTTTGCTTTCTTTTTGTGTTTCATCTTTTTTATTGATTTCTGGTAATGGAAGAAAATTAAAAAAGATTTTTTTAATGATAAACATTAAAGCAGTTGTGAATAGGGCGCCAACAATAAATCCGATGGCGAAATTTAGATCATTCATTTTCATCCTCCTTCTTAATAATTGGGTTGATATTTTGCGATTTTAATTGTTTTTTTCTTGCTTTTTTCTCTTGCCAATGAGAAACTTTAACTCTTTGAACCATAATTTGGGATTGGAGTTTTTCTTGGTTTTCATTGATTTTATCTAGTTTTTTTAATAATTGTTTTTCTAAATATTCTTGTTTGGCATTTTTGATTTCTAATTTTTGTAGTTTTTTTTTGGGGAAAAAAATACCCAAAATTAAATCTTTGAAGAAATTTAAAGTATTTGCAATTAATTTAAAAATTGGTTTGAACCCAGAAACAATAAGAATAGTGAAAAGTGTTGTTTGGATTCCATCCATTCTTCGTTCAAGAATTTCAGTAGTTGTAAATCCTTTGGTATAATTTAGAATAAAATTGCTAATTGTTGCAAATATTGAAAATAACCACATATTTTTTTACCTTTCTTAATAATCTTTAATAACTTTTCTTCGTTTTTTAAACGATTTCTTTTTGTTTTTAAAAGTTTTATTGGGGCGGTCTAAATTAAGCCATTTCCCTTTTGGTTGATTATATTTATTAGTTTTTTTCTTGGATTGGGAATTGCGGGATTTGAAATAAGTCCCATTAAATGCTTCTGACATGCCGTCGCTCATATTATTCATTCTCCTTATTATTTTTATTAATCTTTTTATCTAATTCATCAAGTTTTTCTATTGATTCATCCAGTTTTTTATGTGTTTTATTGAATCGTTCTTGGGTTTGGTTTCTTGTATCATTAACTTCATCGAGAACTTTATTTTGGGATAAACCAATTTGACGAGTTAATAAATAAGTAGTCATTTTGGTTTGTGGCTATTCCACAGAAATAATGCGGTTTTAAATGGTTAACGTTAAAAATTAAAATTTCTGAATGAAAAACAACGTTTTCAAAAACGTCTTTGGGAAGACTAATAATAGAAGAGATTTCGGGATATTCTTGATTTAAAAATTTCTGTAATCGCTTGCTATTTAGTGATTGATTAAGTCTGAATCCATAAGGAGTAAATAAAACAATTGGGATATCTTTACCAAAAAGTTCAATTATTTTACTTAACCACAACTCAGGCAACAAAGGACGACCACCATATTTTTCCTTAACGTAGTTTTTAGTTTTAAAATCCAAATTAAAGGGTGGGTTTGTAATTACCAAGGATATTTTTTGTGTATTTAAATCCTTTTGGGTTAATTCTAAAAAGTTGTTATGAATTAAATTAGGAAAGGTTGTTTTTTCTATATCAACCCCTAAAACATCAAATCCTTTTTGTTGCCAAGGTAGTAATAAAGAACCTTCACCAACACAAGGGTCAAGGATTAAACCGCGTTGGATTTGAAGTGATAAAATATTATATAAAAATTGCGATACCCAACTGGGAGTATAAATAGTAGCTTTTTTTTCATTTTTGAAAAAATTATTTCTATCAACTCGATACATTTTTTTATTTTTCCTTTTCTTTTTTATTTTAATTTAAGGTTTTTAACTTCATCTTTGAGGGTTTTTGATAGTTTGAAATTTACCACAGTTTTTGCAGGGATTTTTAGTTTTTTACCTGTTTGAGGATTTCGTCCTTTATGGGCTTTTCTTGATTTTAAGATGAATTTACCAATTTTTGGCGATATTATTACTTCTTCGTTTGATTTGATTGCTTCAATTAAAGCATTTTCAAACGAATTGTAAAAATCTTGAGTTTGAGTAACCGAAGTGTTATTCATTACTGCGAGGTTTTTGATTAATTCTTTTTTTGTCATTTGATTTCTCCTTTTTTATAATATATTTTTTTAATTAATATTTGTGTGGTTTGTTCTAAATTATCTTTTTGGGATTTGGTTGCATTAATTAAAAAATGATTACAATTTTTGTGGTTGCAATTTGCATCATTACAGTATTTATGTTGGTTTAAATAATGTTTACGGACATTTTCAAAATAATTTAAAGGTTTTCGTTCAATGAGGTCTAATTTATGATTTGTTTGGTTTTGTTTACGTTGTATCCCAATTTTAGGGTCAATATCTAGGTAAAAAGTTAATTTAGGTTTAATTAAGAAATGATTGATGATTTTTGAAGTAATTTTATCATCATAATCTATGTAATTGCCTTTGCTTTGATAAGCAAAAGTAGAACCATACCAACGGTCAACAAGAACAAGATAACCACTCAATAAAGCAGGGAATATTAATTCATCTTGGGTTTGCAACATGTTGGCAAGGCTTAATAAATATTTAGTTTTAGGGCTTATTTTGGATTGATGTAAAAATAAATTTCTGATTTCTTTTCCAACGATGGAACTGCCTAAACCTTGAAAAAACTTTGATTTGATAGCCTTTATTTTCAAAATATTTTTTTAATTCATTAATTAAAGTAGTTTTGCCACTTCCGTCAACACCTTCAAAACTAATTAATTTATTTGTCATTAGGGTGAACCATCTTTTTAATTAAATTAATAGGTGAAAAGGGAATGAATTGGTTGGTTAGTAAGTTTTGTAAGAAGAGATTAGCTGAATTGGAAAATAAATTGATTACTTTGTTAATTGATTGTACTTTACCATTTTTAATTTTATTATTTAATCTTTGAGTTTCGGATTCATCATTTGTTAACAAATAAAACCCAAAACGAGTGTCTAGTTTTTTTAGTTGTTGTCCTTCTACTATTGATTGTTTGTATCTTTCTCTAAGGCAAGTTTTGAAATTGAAAGCAATGATGCGTTTAGTTTTGGTAAACAACACTAAATCAAATTTAATATCAGGGATGAAAAATAAATATGATTGAGGATATAAATATTTAATTCCTTTGTGATTTAGATAAAGCAAAATTAAGTATTCGTTAATTTTTCCTCGAATTGATTTTTGACTTTGAGAGTTGTATTGGTTGTTGGTTAAATATTCATTGAGTATATTATGACAATCAAACATATACTGATTAAAAGCTTTATTGAAAAAAATTGGTTGAACTATTTGTTTGGTTATGTTAACGCACAAAGATTTATGATTAAAAACGTTAATATTATTAAAATCTAAATTAGATATTTGTTTCATATTTTTATTTCCTTTTTTATTCTTATTCTTTTGCTTCAAATCTTTGGATTTGTTTATAAAAATTAAAACTACATTCACCTAATTGACCGCTACGTTTTTTAGCAATAATTAAATTCGTATGTGGGTCAATATCAGGTTTTTGATAATAACTTTCACGATGTAATAACATCACAACATCAGCGTCTTGTTCGATTGTTCCTGAATCTCTTAAATCTGTTAATTGTGGGCTTTTAACTTCTCTTACATAAGTTGCACGGTTCATTTGACTTAAAGCCACAATTGGAATATTAAGTTCACTTGCTAGTTTTTTTAATTCGCGTGAAATCACAGATATTGCTTGATATGTATTAAAACTTTGGTCGTCTTTTAATAAATGGAGGTAATCAATAAAGACAATATCAAGTCCCTTAGTATATTTCATTTGACGGCATTTGGTTTTAATATCTTCAATTTTGTTATTTCTATCATCATCAATTAAAATGTTTAATTGCGTAATTTTGTCATCAGCGATAAGTAATTGTAATTTGTCATTTTTAGTTAAGTTTTTGTGTTGGAGTTGTTTTAAAGGGATTTGAGAAGCAGAAGAAAGTAACCTAATTCCTAATTCTTCCGCTGCCATTTCTAAACTAAAAATAACTGCTTTTTGGTTTTCGGGGTTGGTAGTAAAGTTTTTTGCAATATTACAAGCCAAATTTAACATAAAAGCAGTTTTTCCCATTCCAGTTCTTGCACCTAAGATAATTAATTGGTTAGGTTTGAAACCATAAATTAATTCATCTAGATTTTTAAAGCCTGTTTTTATTCCTACAAGTTGGTTGTCTTTTTCATCATTAACTATACTTTGGCGAATATAAGGAATAGACTGCCCCAAAAAAGTGGTACTGGTTGAGAACAACAAATTTATCCAAATTGTTTATTAATTAAAAATAAACAGTTTGGATTTTTTTGTATCCAAACTGAGAAAAAGGAGTTTGAAAGATGATTGAAGCCGAACGTGCATTATTGGGAGCACTATTATTAAATCCAGAAAAAATGGATGTTGTTATAAATTTAGTCAACACAAACAATTTTTCCAACCCCAAGCATCGTTGTATCTTTGAGACAATGAAGCAATTAAAACTGCAAAATCGCGAAATTGATTATGTTACGGTGGGTTCCGTTTTAGATAACAATTTATACAAAATAGGAGGAATTGATTATTTAATTGAATTAGTGGAGACGTCCCCTGCAAGTGAATATTTAGAAACTTACATTGATTTAATTAAAGAAAATGCCCTTAAAAGAGATTTGTTGGGATTAATCAAGCAATTACCTACTGAATTATCAAAAAGTAAAAATATCCATAATTATTTGCAAGCAGTCAAAACCCAAGTAGAAAGTTTTATGCAAAAAACTAAATCTCCTTTCATTTCTACAAAAAAATTAATTCCTTATATTCGCCAAAGTATAGTTAATGATGAAAAAGACAACCAATTTGTAGGAATAAAAACAGGTTTCAAAAATCTAGATGAATTAATTTCTGGTTTCAAACCAAAGGAATTAATTATCTTAGGAGCAAGAACTGGGATGGGGAAAACTGCTTTTATGTTAAATTTGGCTTGTAATATTGCAAAAAAATTTACTACCAACCCCGAAAACCAAAAAGCAGTTATTTTTAGTTTAGAAATGGCAGCAGAAGAATTAGGAATTAGGCTACTTTCTTCTGCTTCTCAAATCCCTTTAAAACAACTCCAACACAAAAACTTAACTAAAAATGACAAATTACAGTTACTTATCGCTGATGACAAAATTACGCAATTAAACATTTTAATTGATGATGATAGAAATAACAAAATTGAAGATATTAAAACCAAATGCCGTCAAATGAAATATACTAAGGGACTTGATATTGTCTTCATTGATTACCTCCATTTATTAAAAGACGACCAAAGTTTTAATTCATACCAAGCAATATCTGTGATTTCACGCAAATTAAAAAAACTAGCAAGTGAACTTAATATTCCAATTGTAGCTTTGAGTTAAATGAACCGTGCAACCTATGTAAGAGAAGTTAAAAGCCCACAATTAACAGATTTAAGAGATTCGGGAACAATCGAACAAGACGCTGATGTTGTGATGTTATTACACCGCGAAAGTTATTATCAAAAACCTGATATTGACCCACATACGAATTTAATTATTGCCAAAAACCGTAGCGGTCAATTAGGTGAATGTAGTTTTAATTTTTATAAACAAATCCAAAGATTTGAAGCAAAAGAATAAGAATAAAAAAGGAAATAAAAATATGAAACAAATATCTAATTTAGATTTTAATAATATTAACGTTTTTAATCATAAATCTTTGTGCGTTAACATAACCAAACAAATAGTTCAACCAATTTTTTTCAATAAAGCTTTTAATCAGTATATGTTTGATTGCCATAATATACTCAATGAATATTTAACCAACAACCAACACAACTCTCAAAGCCAAAAATCAATTCGTGGTAAAATTAACGAATACTTAATTTTGCTTTATCTAAATCACAAAGGAATTAAGTATTTATACCCTCAATCATATTTATTTTTCATCCCTGATATTAAATTTGATTTAGTATTGTTTACTAAAAGAAAACGAATTATTGCTTTCAATTTCAAAACTTGCCTTAGAGATAGATACAAACAATCAATAGTAGAAGGGGAACAAATCAAAAAACTAGACACTCGCTTTGAGTTTTATTTGTTAACAAATGATGAATCCGAAACTCAAAGATTAAATAATAAAATTAAAAATGGTAAAGTACAATCAATTAACAAAGTAATCAATTTATTTTCCAATTCAGCTAATCTCTTCTTACAAAACTTACTAACCAACCAATTCATTCCCTTTTCACCTATTAATTTAATTAAAAAGATGGTTCGCCCTAATGACAAATAAATTAATTAGTTTTGAAGGTATTGACGGAAGTGGCAAAACTACTTTAATTAACGAATTAAAAGCTTTTTTTGAAAATAAAGGCTATAAAACCAAAGTTTTTCAAGGTTTAGGCAGTTCCATCGTTGGAAAAGAAATCAGAAATTTATTTTTACATCAATCCAAAATAAGCCTTAAAACTAAATATTTATTAAGCCTTGCCAACATGTTGCAAACCCAAGATGAATTAATATTCCCTGCTTTATTGAGTGGTTATCTTGTTCTTGTTGACCGTTGGTATGGTTCTACTTTTGCTTATCAAAGCAAAGGCAATTACATAGATTATGATGATAAAATTACTTCAAAAATCATCAATCATTTCTTAATTAAACCTAAATTAACTTTTTACCTAGATATTGACCCTAAAATTGGGATACAACGTAAACAAAACCAAACAAATCATAAATTAGACCTCATTGAACGAAAACCTTTAAATTATTTTAAAAATGTCCGCGCACATTATTTAAACCAACAAAAATACTGTAATGATTCAAATTGTAAACACCAAAATTGCCATCATTTCTTAATTAACGCAACCAACTCGCAAAAAGAAAATTTAGACCAAATAATGAAAATTTTAATTAACAAACAAATATTTTAATTAAAGGAGCATAAATAATATGAATTATCAAAAAACTTTTTATCGCAAAGGAATTAAAACAGCTATAAAATTTGTTGCTGAATATAGCCCAGATGGTAAATTAATCAAAAATACCCAATACAACCCAGATGGAACTGTTTTTAATGAAATCTATTACAACCCTAATGGAAGTATAAAAACAACAAAAAAATATTAATCATTCATAAAAAAATTTAGAACAAATAATTAAAACTTTAATCAATAAAAAAATATTTTAATTAAAGGAGAAAAATAATTATGAATTATCAAAAAACTTTTTATTACCTTGATGGCAAAACAAAGAAATCTGTTGTTGAATACTACTCAGATGGGGAAACAATATATTACATCACTGAATATCACCCTGAAACAGAAGAAGTAATTAAACAAACAAATTATAATTCTGATGGTAAATTAACCACAGAAATTTTTTATGATGGCGATGGCAAAACAATTTATGTCATCCAAGAATACAACCCCCAAATAAGTAAATTAATTAAATTTACTAAATACCGAGAAGATGGTGAAACAATTGACTATATTACAGAATTTAAGTACCATCCCAAAACAAACAAATTAATTAAAACAACTGGTTTTTCCTTCGATCGCAAAAGAATAGCTTTTATATACAAACACCATCCTAATGGTAAATTGTTTAAAAGAACTTACTACAACTCCGATGGAACAATCATAAAAGAAAGGAGCAAAAACAATGACTAAAAAAGAATTAATTAAAAACATCGCAGTAATGAATAACACTTCGGTTACTCAAACTCAAGATTTTTACAATTCGTTTGAAAATGCTTTAATTGAAGCAATCACATCAAACGAAGAAGTAATAATTTCGCCAAAAATTGGTAAATTCATCTTAAAATCAAGAAAAGCCCATAAAGGACGAAATCCTCAAACAGGTAAAAAACTAAAAATCCCTGCAAAAACTGTGGTAAATTTCAAACTATCAAAAACCCTCAAAGATGAAGTTAAAAACCTTAAATTAAAATAAAAAAAGAAAAGGAAAAATAAAAAAATGTATCGAGTTGATAGAAATAATTTTTTCAAAAATGAAAAAAAAGCTACTATTTATACTCCCAGTTGGGTATCGCAATTTTTATATAATATTTTATCACCTCAAATCCAACGCGTTTTAATCCTTGACCCTTGTGTTGGTGAAGGTTCTTTATTACTACCTTGGCAACAAAAAGGATTTGATGTTTTAGGGGTTGATATAGAAAAAACAACCTTCCCTAATTTAATTCATAACAACTTTTTAGAATTAACCCAAAAGGATTTAAATACACAAAAAATATCCTTGGTAATTACAAACCCACCTTTTAATTTGGATTTTAAAACTAAAAACTACGTTAAGGAAAAATATGGTGGTCGTCCTTTGTTGCCTGAGTTGTGGTTAAGTAAAATAATTGAACTTTTTGGTAAAGATATCCCAATTGTTTTATTTACTCCTTATGGATTCAGACTTAATCAATCACTAAATAGCAAGCGATTACAGAAATTTTTAAATCAAGAATATCCCGAAATCTCTTCTATTATTAGTCTTCCCAAAGACGTTTTTGAAAACGTTGTTTTTCATTCAGAAATTTTAATTTTTAACGTTAACCATTTAAAACCGCATTATTTCTGTGGAATAGCCACAAACCAAAATGACTACTTATTTATTAACTCGTCAAATTGGTTTATCCCAAAATAAAGTTCTCGATAAAGTTAATGATACAAGAAACCAAACCCAAGAACGATTCAATAAAACACATAAAAAACTGGATGAATTAATAGAAAAACTTGATAAAGAAAATAATAAGGAGAATGAATAATATGAGCGACGGCATGACAGAAGCATTCCGCGGAACTTATTTCAAATCCCGCAATTCCCAATCCAAGAAAAAAACTAATAAATATAATCAACCAAAAGGGAAATGGCTTAATTTAGACCGCCCCAATAAAACTTTTAAAAACAAAAAGAAATCGTTTAAAAAACAAAGAAAAGTTATTAAAGATTATTAAGAAAGGTAAAAAAATATGTGGTTATTTTCAATATTTGCAACAATTAGCAATTTTATTCTAAATTATACCAAAGGATTTACAACTACTGAAATTCTTGAACGAAGAATGGATGGAATCCAAACAACACTTTTCACTATTCTTATTGTTTCTGGGTTCAAACCAATTTTTAAATTAATTGCAAACACTTTAAATTTCTTCAAAGATTTAATTTTGGGTATTTTTTTCCCCAACAAAAAACTACAAAAATTAGAAATCCAAAATGCCAAACAAGAATATTTAGAAAAACAATTATTAAAAAAACTAGATAAAATCAATGAAAACCAAGAAAAACTCCAATCCCAAATTATGGTTCAAAGAGTTAAAGTTTCTCATTGGCAAGAGAAAAAAGCAAGAAAAAAACAATTAAAATCTCAAAATATCAATCCAATTATTAAGAAGGAGGAAGAAAATGAATGATCTAAATTTCGCCATCGGATTTATCGTTGGCGCCCTATTCACAACTGCTTTAATGTTTATCATTAAAAAAATCTTTTTTAATTTTCTTCCATTACCAGAAATCAATAAAAAAGATGAAACACAAAAAGAAACCAAACCTAAAAAATCATTTTCAATTATTCCAAATCCAAATAACGAATCAAAAAATAAAAATAATTTAGAAAGTGACAAAGAAATAAATGAAAATTAATAATTTAAATCCATCATCCCAAACAACTTATTTAAAGAAACTAAGCAAATTTAACCGATAATAAAAAATTACAAAAACCTACAAAAATAGACTCAAAATTTTGCCCTTTTTTCACTCAAAAAAACAAAAGTTGACTTATTATATTCACAAGTTCAAAACTTAAATATCAAAAAAAATATTTTTTCTAGAAAGGAGAAAAAATGAAGCTTAAAACCAAAATATATCTTAGTTTCTTATCTTTATTTAGTTTAATTTTGTTGATTTTATTTATTGTTGGAATATCTAAAACAGAAACCAAATCCAAATCATCAACAACCCCAACAATAACACAACCACCCAATAACCAACTTGATTCAGAAGCAAAAGAAGAACTTAATAAACTCCAAAAACGTTTAAAAGATTTAGAAATAATCAATCAACAAAACATAAACAATAACAAAAAACTTATAGAAGAAGACAACCAATTATCACAACAAATCAACTCTAATTTAGAAACAATCAAAACTTTAAGTCTTCAAATTAACAACCTCAACCAAGAATTAAAACAAAAAACCGAAGAATTAAACAATAAAGAAACTAATTTAAATGATGAAACAAAATCCCAATTAGAAACTGAAATAAAAAACTTAAACCAACAAATAGCTGATTTATCAAAACAACGCGAACAAATCAATGAAGCTACCCAACCATTAACCAAAAAAAGAGTGGAAAATACAAAATCACAAGTAAACAATAAGAAACTAATTGAAAGCATCCAATCAGAAACCAAACAAACTACTCAATTCAAAACTATTTATCAAAAAATATCTGACTTACAACAAGCAATAAATTATAATAACGCGAACAAAGAAAACATCAAAGAACTAATAATTAAACATCAAGACAACCCACAAGAAGTTCAAAATCTCAAAAGTTATGATTTATTTTTAGACGGTCAATTAATCCAATTTGATAAACAAATTAAACAACTTCAAAATGAAATTGAAGCAATCAAAAACCCAAATATTGAAAAAATCGCCAAAAAACAAATTACTTTTAAAGACGTTTATGGTATGGAAAGTGAAAAAGAAGAATTAGAGGATTTAATTTTTTATTTTAAAGAATCCAATAACAATTTAGTAAATTTTGACAAAATAAGACCCAAAGGATATTTATTATATGAACCGCCTGGTACGGGAAAAACTTTTTTACTGAAAGCATTGAGTAATGAATGCAACGCCTATTTTATTGAATTTGAACCTTCTAAACTAGATAAAACTTATGTCGGCGAAGGAGTAGAAGAATGGGAAAAGATTTGGATGGAAGCTGAAAGACATGATAAAACTATTATCTTTATTGACGAAATTAGTGGCATGGCTAACCGTGAAGACAAAAATTCTAATAAAACAAGTATTAATATTGTTAATAATATTTTAACTAAATTAGATGGTTTTAACCGTTCTGACAAAAAAATTGTCTTAATGGGCGCTACTAATCACCTAGACCAAATTGATAAAGTACTCAGAAGTCGTTTTAGCAAAGAAATTAAAATTGATTTAATTAAAGATGAAAAAATTGAAGGTTTCTTAAAATTCTTGATAGAACCTTATCAAATCAGTTATCACACTTACCTTCATTTAAAAGAAATTGCAAACAGATGTAAAGGCAAAAACTACTCTAACCGTGATTTAACAACTATCATTAATGATGCCTATAATAAAACAAACAAATTCAAAACCCTAAATCCAAAACATGAAGTAATGTTACCTTCTGATTTGGATGAAGTAATTGACACTAAACAAAGAATCAACAAATCAATTACAGAAATTAAAGCACGCAGAAAAGAATGTGAAGAACAATATGAATCATGGAAACAAGGTTTTTTAAAATACCTCAAACCTCCTAAAGATACAACAAAAATTGATAAACATTATGTCTTTTACAACCTCAACGGCCTTGGTCGTGGAAAGCACCGTGAATACGAGCCAAATGATATAATGCCGTTTATGAAAAACTATTTTGAGAAATGGGAAGTAAAAGATAGCAGGATTGATTTTTTTAATACTTTCCATACAAAAAATAAAGGTGATGATTCATATTTCGGTAGAATAAATTTTGGCAACAACTATGTAGACCACTACATGTACCTCAACTACAAAGGCCCAAAATGGTTAATTGAAGAAGATAAAGACTTCTTCATGGATGAAGTACAATGTCATATAACAAACCCCAAAGATTCTAGATATCCCAAAGATAAAATGAAAAATTACTACCTTCACTTCAACCCAAAACAAAGATATATCACGCTTTACACTAAGAAATTTAATACAAAAGACCGATTAAACAAACCAAAGAACAACTAGAAAAACAGCAAAAAATTTAAATAAATAATCAGAAAGAGAGAAAATAAAATGGCGAAAAAAATAATTCCAATTAAAAAAACAAAACAAAAACAACCAATTAAAAAAACTATTAAACAAGTAAAAACCAAACTTCCTACTAAAAAAACTAAAAAAATAATTCCAACTCCCAAAAAGACTGTTTCCAAAATTAAAAAAATAAAAAAACCTTCAAAAACTATAATCAAAAAACAAATCCAACCTACTAAAATAATTGTTGAAACCAAAAAAGAGAATTGGTTTGTAAAATTAATCAAATCAATTGTCAAAATAACCCTTATTTTATTACCATTCATACTAATTGGTGGAGGAATATGGCTTGTAATTTCTAAGTTTTTTCCTGAATTAGCTGCAAAATTTGGTGGAGTTGTTGATAAATGTTGGCAATTTATTAAACATATATGTCATAATCTAGATGACAAAACCAAAAAAGCTTTAGAAAATGCAGGAATAGACCCCGAATATTCTGCTATTGCATCAAAAGTTTTATGGGTTGGTGGTGGTTGTTTACTTGCTACTACATGTTGTTTAATCCCAGGAATTGGCACATTCTTAGGAGTATCAGTTTTAATAAGTACTATCGCTTATGTAGCAACTATTACACTTACCGAAAAAACCAATCAAGAACCACCAAAAAACGCATCTCCACCACAACAAGTAGAAAACAAAGTAGATAATACAAACAAACAAATTGAACCAGACAAATTAACTGAAAATAACAGAGATTCTGAAACCTTAGAAACTCAAAAAAAAAAAAAAACAACAAAATCAACTGAATTAAATGATGAAACCCTAACTCCTCAGCCAACTTTGAAACAACCAATTCATAAACAAAAAGAAATTAATAAAGAAGAATATAATAAAAGTTTATTGAATCCAGACATGCAAAAACAATTTGAGGAGTTGGGTACCGTTGAAAAAGAACGAGAAGCACAATTGTTGCAAGAAAGAAATTATTTTGAAGCTAATTTGCAAGCACAACAATTAGAAATGTTAAATATAAAAAATCAAAAAGATAATTTAGAAAAAGAACTAGCAGAACAAAAAAACTTATCAGATGCAGAAAAGCAACAATTAACTAAGCAAATTGAGGACATAAATACTAATTTAGCTTCTAGAAACGAAGAATTAAACAATTTAGAAAAAGAGCAAGAAGTCCAAGCAGAATTAAGACAAGAATTATATGATGTTATCAACAAAGATAAGGAAAATTTAGAACAAAAAACCAAGCAATTAGAAGAACAAAAAAACTTATCAGATGCAGAAAAGCAACAATTAACTAAGCAAATTGAGGACATAAATACTAATTTAACATCTAAAAACGAAGAATTAAATAACTTAAATCAAAAATTAGAAGAAGAAGCAAAAAAACAAACTGAATTAAATGATGTTATCCAAACCCAAGAAAAAAAGTTAAAACAAATCCAAATTTCTAGTGAAGAAAAACAACAAGAATTAAACAATAAAATTAAAGATATTCAAACCACTTTAGATAAGCAAGCAAAAGTTACCGAAGACAAAAACAAAGAATTAGAACAAATGCAAAGTCAAAAAATTCAACTAGAAAACCAATTAGCTTCAAATAAACAAGATTTACAAAATTTACAAAAAGAAATATTTAATAAAGAAGCTAAATTGGAAGATAAAGAAAAAGAACTAGAAGAACAAAAAAACTTATCAGATGCAGAAAAACAACAATTAACTTCAGAAATCAATAATCTAAAAAACGATATCAACCAAGAAAAAGTTAATTATCAAGCACAAGTATCACTTAAAGAAGAAGAAATTAAGCAATTGCAACAAACCGAAAGTGATTTAAAACAGCAACTAACTAAAACCCAAGCAGAAACTATGAGCCTAAGAGAACAACATGTAAAAACTTTGGAAGAAATCCAAAGACAAATTACAAATTACAAAAAAACAGTTGCTGAACTAGAAAATGAAACTCAAAAACTAAAAGACCAAATTGCAAAAAACAATGAAAATGCTAAACAATTACAAAAAGAATTAAAAACTAAACAAGCGAAATTAGATGAAATTAACAAAAAAATAGGAACTTTAACAGCAAATAAAGATAATTTAGAAAAAACAATAAAAGACTTAGAAAACGACCAAACAGTAACAAATTATAAAAAGATAAAAAATCGTACAGATTGGGGTGTTAGAAGTAGTAGTAAAGAAATACAATTCCCTCGTTTTTGGAATGATAAACCTTTCACACATAAAATTGTTCCAAAGATTGATTTTTATAAAACTGGATTTACCGAAAATGCAAGGGGTTATCGAGTATATCGTGAAGAAATAGATAAAAATACCATACAAGGAGAAAGTATAGAACTATCCCCAGGAAAATATTATTGCGAACCTTCTATTAATATGAGAAATATACCATATTCCACTCATGGAGCTAATTTAATTTTTAGCGAACCAACCTCAGAGACCGAACCACCACAAAATTTATTCAAACTTGATGAAGCAAAAGAAAACTTAAAAAATATATCTCAAGAATTATCAAATTATGAAACTAATTTAAAAAACGCTCAACTAGAATATAATCAATTATTAGAAAATCAAACACCAGATGATAGTTTGCAACAAGAATTAAATAATAAAGCAAATCATATTAAATCTTTAAAAAACGAAATGCAACAATTAGAAATTAAAGAACAAAGTTTTAGAAGTGAAATTGATACTTTAAAATTAGAAAACAAAAACCTAAAAGAAAAATATACTAATGATTTAACAAAAATCCAACAAGAACTTGATGCAACTAAAACCGAAAACGAACAACTAGAAAAAGAGATGCAAGAGATACAAGCTGAATTGGTTAAAAACGGCAATGCTGATGCTACATTAGTTAAACAATTAAATCACAAAGAAACTCAAATAAAAGAATTAAAGGGTAAAATTAACACCTTAGAAGCCAATGAAACTAAATTGCAAACAATTATTAAACAAAAAGACGAAGAAATTAAACAATTACGACAAAAAGTTCAAGAACAAGCAGAACAAATTATAATTTTAACTGCTGAAATTGAAAACAATATAGAAATTTTCAAACAACAAGCAATGAAAATTCAACAACTGGAAGGGGCAATTGCAGGACTTGAAGGTGCAAATGGGGCGATGGGTGGCAATAACAAAGAATTACTACACGAAATCAATAAACTAAAAGCCCAATTAAAAGAAGAACAAGACGCGCATAAAGCAACAAAAGAAAGATTGGAAGAAGAGATTGTTACATTAAATGGTAAAAACTTAAATTTAACCAATAAATCAACTGAATTAAAAGAAAAAGAAAAACATTGGGAAGATGCTGTAAAAAACGTAGGTACTGCGATTAACATAGGTGTTTTCACCAAAGCTGGTGTGATGACGGGAGCTGCTTGGGGAAGTGCTGCGGGGCCTTTAGGTACGATTGCTGGTGGAGTTGCTGGTGGTGTAATTGCTGGTGCTGCGGCTGTTGCTAGTAAATGGGATGTAGTTAAAACATGGTTTGGTCGGTAATGCAATTTTTTTGCATTACCAGATTGGATTATGATACAATGATGATAAGTTATAAAAATAAAAAAGGAAGTTAATTATAGGATGGAGTTATTTAAAGTATTAGTTATTATAGGTATTTTAGGAGTTTTTTTTGGATTGGGTCCTTTATTGATTTGGTTTGTTCAAAAACACGTAAATAATAAATTAAACAATGTAGAAAATATTAAATTAAAAATTGAAGTTGAGACAATAACTAAGCAAGAAAAATTAAAGCAAAAAATAGCTGAGTTAGTAAATAATAAAGCTTTATCAGTTCAAGAAAAAACTGAATTACAAGAAGAAATAAATACTATTCAAACTGAATTAAACCAAAAACAAGCAGAATTATCACATAATCAAATGTTGATAGGACAATTAAAAGCTAAAAAATATACAAAAAGAAATCCAATAAAAGCTATAATTATATATTATTGTTTTATAATAAGTATAATTGCTATTTTTGGTGGTTTTATATTTTTAGACAATAAATACGATATAACAAATTCAAAACCCAAAACTTATACTATTTCTGAACCGAAAGTAGAAATTGAATCTGAATGGTTTGAAGGATACCGTTCTAGAGATGATAACTACCAAATTAAGAAATATTATAAAGCAGATGGTTATGACCCCAATGCAGAATTTGGGGCCACAAAAGATTGGAAAGGTAGTCCTTGTCAAAGTTATAGTCATGATGTTAATCACCTTGTTTTGGGCCACCAAATGATTAAAGTAAAATACACTTTCTACGGCCTCAACGGCCTTGGTCGTGGAAAGCACCGTGAATACGAGCCAACTGATATAATGCCGTTTATGAAAAACCCTTTTGACAAATGGGAAGTAAAAGATAGCAGGATTGATTTTTTTAATACTTTCCATACAAAAAATAAAGGTGATGATCATATTTCGGTAGAATAAATTTTGGCAACAACTATGTAGACCACTACATGTACCTCAACTACAAAGGCCCAAAATGGTTAATTGAAGAAGATAAAGACTTCTTCATGGATGAAGTACAATGTCATATAATAAACCCCAAAGATTCTAGATATCCCAAAGATAAAATGAAAAATTACTACCTTCACTTCAACCCAAAACAAAGATATATCACGCTTTACACTAAGAAATTTAATACAAAAAATTAATAAATATTTTAAAACAACAATAAAATTTCTTAAAAAGATTTTATTGTTGTTTTTTTTAATTAAAACCAACTAAACAGTTTTTTTAACAATAAAGGCTTAAAAAAATAAAGTTATGTTAATAAAACAGAAATGAGCTTAGGAATGGAGAGAAAATTAAAATTATATTCTTTGGATGTTAAATTAAAGGCTGTTTTTGCGAAACAGGAAGGCAAAAGATGTAAAGAAATCCAAAAAAACTTAAAGATTAAAAATCGGAGTCAGATTTATCAATGGGTAGAGTGGTATGAATTCAAAGGCGCAGAAAGGCTAGAACAATCAATTAGAGGAAAAAGAAAGGTTGTTGAAAAAGGGATTAATCCAATTAAAAAGGCAATTAAAAAACAACTAAAAACTAGTTTCAAGAAAAATAGAAAATTATATTTAGACATTATTAATAAATATCAAAAAGAAGTTTCATTAGAACAATTGATTAAATGGTTATCTATTTCAAAAACTAGTTATTTTAGATGGATTAAACAAAGTCTTCATCCTAGACCTCAAAGTGAATTGGAAAAAGCCTTGTTTCAAATATGCAAACAAGGTTCATATATCACAACTGATGGCAAGAGAAAAAGAAGGCTTGGTTATCGCGTGGTTCATCAAAAATTAATTGACCTTAAATTTAAGATAAACGCTAAAACTGTTTTAAAATTGATGCATCAATTTGGGTTATTATCACAAAGAATACACCGCAAACCTCAATATTATTATGATTTAGTTATTCAAAAAGAAAATAATTTAAAAAACCTAATTCAAAACAATTATCATGCCACAAGACCGTTTGAAAAATTATGTACTGATATAACTTATATACCTTTTGGAAAAAATAACCAAAAAATTATTTGTTTCCGCGATGATGGATTTGTATAACCGCGAAATTATTAGTTACAACATTTCTAAAATTACTGATGTTGGTTTTGTAATTAATACTTTAAAAGTTATTCCTACATTAATAAACCCTTGCATTCTTCATTGCGATAGAGCAAGTGTTTATACTTCTAAAAGATATCAAACTGAATTAAAAGCTAATAATCTAATAACTAGTTTTTCAGCTAAAGCCATGGCAACTGATAATGCATGTATGGAGGCATTTTGGGCCAATATGAAACGTGAAACCATCCATTATGAAAAAATGCAAAATCTAGGCGAACATCAAATTATAGAAATTATTACTGATTACATTGAATATTATAATATTTATCACAAAATGAAAGGCCTAAATTATTTATCACCCAAAGAATTTAAAATAAAAAATATTAATTAATAATTAAAATTATAAGCCCTTCATAACGGAGGGCAATTTGTGTAGGTTTTTTTAAGTTCTTTAAAAAAATAACTTTTTAAAAAACCATAACACCTCTTAGAACTCAAAATTTTGCCCTTATATGACACTTTTGGGTGATTGGTAATGATAAATAAATATAAAATCATTTAAGAGGTAATATTTTGATTGTTTATTTTTTGAAATTAATAAAATTCTTTAAATCAATTATTTTTAGATTATTATGTAAAAAAATTATTTTTTTATATTTTTAGTATTGACAAATATAATATTATTTTATACTTATAAAATATAAAATTTTTTCTTAAAAAGCAATTAGAAAACTAGTACTGGTTGAGAACAACAAATTTAAAAAAAAATAAATTTCATATTTTGACAAATAATTTTAATTATGTTATAATAAAAGTAATTAATAAACAATTTGGTTTTTCAAAAAATCATATTTTTTTTGGAAAAAAATGTTGTTCTCAAATGGTGCCATTTTTGTGGAGCTTACCAATTTTTTCCTCAGTAGTGCTTAAAGTTTGATGATGAATCCAGACATAAGTTGCTAACCAAAATAAAAGAAACAAAATGATAATCGTCATTGCTTTTAAGAAAAGTGGTTTGGCGGAAGGTTGGTTTTTGATTTCCATAATTTATTTCCTTTCTCAAATAAGACTAAGTTAAAAAACTTAGTCTTATTTCTTTTAATTAAGCTAATTGCTTAATTTTGTTTTCAACAGTGGTGCCACTACCGCTAAGTGCGTTTCCATCTTTATCAACTAATTCATAGTCAAGAACTAAGGTTAAGAGTGGATTTGTTACTTCAACAAAGTCGTTTTGTTCTAATTTAATTTGAACATTGATAACGCCTTTGCCATTTTCATTGATAACCATTTGTTGACGTTTGGTGTCATCATAGAGTGTGTTATTATTTTTAATTTCTAAATTAAAGAGTGTTTCAGAATTAAAAAAAGTATTATGAGTGTCATATTTTGGAGTTATTTTTAGATATAAAGGAACACTAACGTCAAATCCATTTGCGTTTATAACTGCTTGATGATTAATAGTAACGACATGGTGACATTTATTTGGATTTAAGTTTGGCATCGGCAAAGGGATAAGGGTTTTATCTTCATTGTTACCGCGGATTCTATTTACTTCAAATAAAGGGGCATCATTTTTGCTCATTAATTTAATTTTTTCTTGTCTTTGGTGAGCGAAATAATTATTAATAGCCACAATAGAACTAATGGCAAAAAAAGAACAAATTAAAATTGACAGAACAATTATAATTTTGTTTTTTTGGTTTGTGGATTGTTTTTTCATGATTATTTACCTCCTAAGGTTGATTTAATGATATCAATCAAATTATTAATGCCTGTGGTTTTCCAAGGGATTTGGTTTTGGTAATAAATAACGTTGACATATAAAATAAAATATAAAATGATTGTTAAATTTATAAATGTTTTAAATAAATTGCCTTTGTTGTTATTGGAATTGAGACTATCAATTTATTATAATATTTTATAACAAGACAAATAACAAAATAATAAATAAAAAAAGACCAATTGTCTAACCGTGCCCCAAACATTACATATTTTTATCAATCGAATAAACACTAATTAAAACCAATTTGAAATGTTTGATGAGATGAAATAAAAATTTATATTTTTTATTTAACATTTTTGTGACTTGGTGTTATAATATACGCAATTATATATATTTTTATTAAAACAAATGATATTACAATTATGTTTAGCTGATATAAAATATTTAACTAAAAACTAGTTGTATAAATATATATAATGAAATTAGGAAAAAAAGCCAGTCTAGTTTTAAATAATTTTGAAAAAGAAAAAAGTTATATAGTATTTTAGAACAGCTCACAACAGTAATGACGTCAACAACTGTTGGGGCTTCTTGGGGTTTGGCAGCAATAACTCCTTAATGTTTTTATAATAAGAAATTAATAAGAAATAATTCGCATATATTTCACCCTTTAGAAAGGCGTTTGGAACAGTCGTCATGTATATCATAAATAATAGACAAAATAATAAAAAAATATATAATTATTGCTATTATTGCAATAGCAATAATTAGTGGTTTTTTAATTTTTATTTTGTTGTATCATAACAAGCCTTCAAATAGTGGTAAAAATCCACTTAACAAAGGTCCTTACAGCGATATAACTCAAACTTTTTTAAATTTTCAAAACCAATTTTCTCAAAAATTTCAGGACAAAGTGGGCTGCTGAAAAAATTCGGACACTTTTTATTTTTTAAAAATTCTTTAAGACTGACTTATTTTAGTCGGTCTTTTTTTGTACCCAAAACTAAATAATAATAATTTTTCTATCTTTTCTAAAAAAACGTTTTTTTAGAAAGGAGAACAATGCCGACAGATGAAAATAGAAAAAAAGAATTATTTCAAGAATTTTTAAAAAATAAAAAAAATTTGCAAATCAGAAATCAACTTGTAGAAATTTATTACCCACTAGTTAATAAAATAGTTAGTAAGTTCAAATACTTCCCCTCAATACTTCAAAGACAAGATTTATTTCAAGAAGGCGTTTTAGGTTTAATCAATGCCCTCGAAGGGTATGATTTTCAAGTAGACATTGACCAGTTTATTTATTATGCTTCAAAAAACATCAAATCTCACATCAGAGACCTCATTAAAAAATGCCACCAAGCAGCAATGCCTCGGCAAAACAATAAAAAAATAAATAAAGTTGATTTTGAAGAATGGGAAGAAGCAACACAACCCAAATGGAGCAAAATCCTTACGCCTCATCAACTATGGCTTAAACAAGCACATCACGACATCTTTGTGCTAATATTAACTAAAAATTTAACTCCCAAGCAATTTGATGTAATCAAATTAAGTCTTGGAATTTCTGCAAAAGATGTTGAAGATAACAATAAAGTTATTCGCTCCACCGAAGAAATTGCGGAAGAATTAAAAAAGAAATACAATGAAAACTTTTCTCCGAGACAGGTATTTAAGCTCCGAGAAAATGGCATTATTAAATTACAAAAAATATTCAAAAAAAGGAGAAAATAACTAATGTTAAACAGAACCCAATTAATCGGCCGTCTAACAAAAGACCCAAAAAAAGAATTTTTAAACAGCAAAGGAGAACGAATTGCTAAAGTTGATTTTGACTTAGCTGTAAATATAAAAGATAAAGTGCAATACGTACCCTGCGTCGCTTTCCGCACGCAAGCCGACAACCTATCTCAATATACACGCAAAGGTTCCAGAATATACGCCGAAGGACCAATCGACGTCCAAAAGTACACCAATAACAACAAAGAAACCAAAACATACGTAAGAGTTGTTATTAAACATATCGTCTTTTTAGACCCTAAAAACTAATAAATCATTAATAATCCTTTTTTAACTTATGTCTTTTAATAACTGCAAAAAAAGAAAATAATAAAATATCAAAATTTCACAAGGTCCGCGCTAGCGGGCCTTTCTCTTTAACAAACAAACCACACAAAACAACAACACTCGGCAAACAACCGAAACACAAAAAAACCAAAAAAAATAATATATAAGTACACTTTAAAAAGTATAAAATTAAATTTATTATAGAGGTAACTTAAAATGAAATCAAACAACAACACTAAAGTTAACGATTTATTTAAAAAAATTAATGATAATTTCCTTTCTTCTTCTGATACAACCGATTACAAACGCAAAGCTTCACGCAAAGGTGTCGCTTTTAAAACAATTTTACTTTTATTAATCACCTCTTTTACTGCAGTAACTTTTTTTAGTCTTTTTAAAATGACTCAATTAAAGTTTCCTTACTTATGGATGATAAAAGTAATTTTTCTAACTTCATCTTTTGCAACTAGCATATTTTATATCGCTGCAATGCTACGTGTAGAAATGTCGCGTCTGTGTTCTTGTCTTTTTGCTGTTCTAGAAGGATTGACAATAGGAATTTTTTTCCATTTCATTAATTGCATATATTCTAATTTATTAGAAATAGTTTTTATCGCACTTTTCTCAACTTTGATTATTTTTTGTGTAATGGCTCATGCTTATTATAAAGGTACTTTAAAAGTTACTCAAAGATTTACAACAATTATGCAAAGAATTTCAATCGCTTTATTTTTCACTTATTTAATTCGTCTGTTTTTTGTTCTTTTTGGAGTGGGCACAATTGAAAATATTTTATATTACAGTATTTTGGTCATTCCTTTAAGTTTATTTATGTTAGGTTTTTTATCAATGTATTTAGCTATTCATTTTGATTATACTGAACAAATGATTCAACAAGGATTACCAGAAAAATATGAATGGCAAGTATCATTAGCTTTTGCCGCTACTTTAATTAGCATTTTTTTAAGAATTGTAAACCTTCTTTTAAGAATTATGGGAAAAGAAAAAGAATAAGACCGCTATTTTTAGCGGTCTTTTCTTGTAAAACCCCATTTCCTGGTGCACAGCATCACAAACATGCCAACAATTTCAGATAATAAATCAGAAAGGAGCCGATAACATGAAAATTAAAAAAATATTATCTTTTTGTTTAAAAACCTTATCGTTTTCTATTCTCGCTTGTTATTTTCACTCTCATACTTCTTCGTTCTTTTCATATTTGTTTTGGTTGTTCTTTGTTTCTCATTTTGTAGATAAAATAATTGACTATATTTTTTCATATGAATTTATTTTATTGATTCTTAGGATGACGACAATATCTTTATAAAAATATCAAATTTTCTTAAATAAAAAAAAATACCAAACGAAAGGAAACATAAAAAAATGCAAAAAATAAAAAAACAAAGAAACCGTTACACCGAAGACATTATCGAATACGACCCCATAACAGGCAACCAAACCAAATTAATCCGACACAGAAGAGACGGCTCAAAACTATTCATCAAAGAATACCACCCTGCAACAAGCAATTTAATTCAAGCAATTTATTTCTATCCAAATGGTACAAAATATGTCTACATTTATGACTCACAAACAGGTCGCCGAACTAAACGAACTATTTACAACAAAGACAATACCATCAGACATAACCAAAACTTTAATTAAACACCAAACCCTTCAGGACCTTTTCTTCCAATCAAAACAACAACAACGCTCGGCAAAATAAAATACCAAAAGAAAGGAAATGTTCCAAATGAAACAAACGAAAAAAATTAATGTTTTTGATGTTGCAAATTATATTATTATAAAATTTAAAAACAACAACCAAAATTTAACTCACATGAAGCTACACAAATTAATTTATTTTTCTTATGTAAAATATTTAATTGAATACAAAAAAAGATTAATTTTAGAGCATCCAAAAGCCTGGAAATATGGACCTATTTTTGGAGAATTATATGTTGTTTTAAAAGATTATTTTGAAAAACCGATTGTAAAACCATTATGTGATGGGAGAAGTCAAAAAATAATAACCGACGAAAAAAGAAAGAAAAACATTGATGAAGTTTTGTTGTTATGCAAAGATAAAACTGGGAAGGAATTAGCTAATATTTCTCACCAACAATCCCCACAGGACGAAACATACCATTATTATCGTTACAAAAACAACGACAGCACAATTTCAGATGAAGATTTAAAAAACTTTTTTTCAAATCATAAACTTTTAGAAACAATCCACCAAGATGAATTAAAACAAAATTTTAATAAAAAATTTGGTATTTTCGGTAAAGACTGGTGGTAAAAAAATCAAAAAGGAAAATAAATAAAATGAACCAAACAAAACAAATTAACGTTTTTGACGTTGCCCTTTATATCGTCAAAAACAACCCTTCTTCAACTACTAAAATGAAACTGAATAAAATGATTTATTACGCTCATACCAAACATCTAGTACAAACCAAAAAACCTCTTTTAAAAGAGCAAATACAAACCTGGATTTATGGTCCTGTCTTTCCTGAATTATGCAAGCAGTTAAAAGAATTTACTTATCAACCAATAAATCCAGAAGTTTTATCAATGGGAGATGTAACAAAAATAAACGAAACTCAAAAACAAATCATTGATTTTATTATTTTGTTATACGGCGATAAATCACCTACTTTTTTAACTTCTCAAACTCACACAGAAGATGTGTGGAAAAACAATTATTACAAACACGATGTTCAAACTAAAAACAACATTAAAAACAAAGATATTTTAGAATATTTTTCTAAAAACGATAAACACATTATCAACACAAACACATAACGCTCGGCGAAAAAACCAACAAAATTCAAATAAAGGAGAATAA
This sequence comes from Candidatus Phytoplasma australiense, assembly GCA_000069925.1. Lineage (GTDB taxonomy): Bacteria > Bacillota_I > Bacilli_A > Acholeplasmatales > Acholeplasmataceae > Phytoplasma > Phytoplasma australiense. Next base: position 407,336 of record AM422018.1, on the reverse strand, counting down.
ATAATATGAGCGACGGAATGTCAGAAGCATTAGGTGGAACTTATTTTTTAGACCGTTCCAAACAAAAAAATAAAAAAACCAAAAAACAAAGAAACCAAAATAACAACACCTCAACGAAAACAAACAAAAATAAAAATTAAGGAGAACCAAAACATGAATTTAGACAATAACCCAAAAGAAAGGAAAATTATGCAATTCAAACAATTTTTTCAAAAAATAAATAAAGACATTTTCTTAGGAACTATTTTAGTGATTCTTTTAACTTTAATCATCATTAAGGAAGCAAGAAGCTATAGCAATCCCCCACAAAACGAAAACAACACAATTAAAGTCGTCGTCGAACACAACCCTGAAACACACAGACCAACCAGAACAATCCATTACCGTGCAGACGGCAAAACAATCGCCTCCATCACTGAATACGACAAAGAAAACAAACAATAAGACTTTTTCAAAGGTCTTTTTTTCTAACCAAACCCACAACACAAACACGCTCGGCTAAAAAAAAATAAAAGGAGTTGATAATTATGCAACCTAATAAAATAGATATTCTAGATGTTGCCACTTATTTAATCCAGCATCAAAACAGAAACGATTACGCACCTTTTAAAATCCAAAACTTAGCTTTTTGGGTATATTCCAAATACCTAATAGATTTTAATTACCCTATGTTTAATAATGACTTTCAATCTTGGCCTTATGGTGCGGTTTCGCTGAAATTATACAACACTTTATCCCGAGAAAAAACCCCACTAAACCCTCATCACAAAATTAAAAAAAATTATGATGAAAATATTTTTACCCAACAAGAAAAAGAAATTATGGATTATATCATAAAAAAATATGGTTCAAAACACGCAATGCAATAGCCACCATAATACAAAAACCATATTCCATTTGGTGCAGATGTTATATATCGCAATATTTTGCTTTAAATAATATTCCTGATAAACTTATTCAAAATTATTATTCACGACAAAACAGAAAAGTATAATTTTTATAAAAAAACCCAAAAAAGAGAAATAAAAAATGAGTGCGAGAAAAAACAAATACAAATGTCTTCCAACTGAAGCAGAAATAAGAAAAATACATAATTTAATCAAAAATTCAAAAGGAAAATCCCACATTCGTAGGAAGAAAATGTTTTGGCTCTTATAAATCCAATAAACAAATAAAAGGAGAAATAAAAAAATGTATCGAGTTGATAGAAATAATTTTTTCAAAAATGAAAAAAAGCTACTATTTATACTCCCAGTTGGGTATCGCAATTTTTATATAATATTTTATCACCTCAAATCCAACGCGGTTTAATCCTTGACCCTTGTGTTGGTGAAGGTTCTTTATTACTACCTTGGCAACAAAAAGGATTTGATGTTTTAGGGGTTGATATAGAAAAAACAACCTTCCCTAATTTAATTCATAACAACTTTTTAGAATTAACCCAAAAGGATTTAAATACACAAAAAATATCCTTGGTAATTGCAAACCCACCCTTTAATTTGGATTTTAAAACTAAAAACTACGTTAAGGAAAAATATGGTGGTCGTCCTTTGTTGCCTGAGTTGTGGTTAAGTAAAATAATTGAACTTTTTGGTAAAGATATCCCAATTGTTTTATTTACTCCTTATGGATTCAGACTTAATCAATCACTAAATAGCAAGCGATTACAGAAATTTTTAAATCAAGAATATCCCGAAATCTCTTCTATTATTAGTCTTCCCAAAGACGTTTTTGAAAACGTTGTTTTTCATTCAGAAATTTTAATTTTTAACGTTAACCATTTAAAACCGCATTATTTCTGTGGAATAGCCACAAACCAAAATGACTAATCCACAAAAAACACTTTTCACCCTCAAAGGCATAAAATAACGCATTTTCAAAAAAATCTCTTTATTTTGCCCTTTTTTCATCTTTTTTTAACACCATTTGAGTTATAATACCTAATTTAAAAATTAGAAGCAAATAAGGTCAAATACGAGCGAAAAACTGACTCGTTATTTTACCCCTTATTCGCCTTTTTCAGAAACTTTTGAGTTATAAATACCTTATTTCCAAATCAAGCCCAAATAAGGGCATTTATTTAACTTTCATTAAAAATCACAACACAACACGCTCGGAAAAACCACAAAATCACTATTAATTTCAAAATAAGGAGAAAATTATGAAAATAGAACTAAAACAAAACACCAAAGAATGGTACCAACACCGCACAAAATATATCAACGCCTCGGAAGTTGCCTCAATCACAGGCGACAACCCATTTAAATCCCAAGACACTTTAATCCACGATAAAATATTTGGTTCTCCATTTATCACTAATGAATACGTCAAACACGGTACCGCAACAGAACCTTTAGCAAGAAACTTTTTTGAAAAAGCAATCAAAAAAACTTACGAACCTGTGAATTTCGTTGATGACCAAGACCAAATCTTTTCAGCTTCCTTAGATGGCTACAACGAATCCACAAATACGCTTTTAGAAATCAAATGCCCCTACACTTCTCCAGATGGCTCAATTTCATCATCCTGGGAAACATTTTTTATCACCAACAATGTCCCGATGTATTATTGGTGTCAAGTTCAATGCCAACTTTACTGCTCCAAAGCAAAATATGCTTATTTTTTAGTTTACTTCAACGACCAAAAAAACTTCGTCAAAAGAATAATGCCCGACCCCAACTATCACCAAAAAATGGTTCAAGCAGGCAAACAATATTTAGAACTACTTGAAAAAACTAAACAAGCAGTAATTGACAACCCCTTAATCAAACGTATTTCCCTCTTCAAAAACTTCTAATCGACAACAATTTAAAAGTCATTTATTTCCTTGTCCAATCCATTCAAGACGTTAAACTGTATGAGAATAAACAAAACGACAGAAAGGAGAAAACTTATGACCCCACAATTTCGAAGAAATGCCACTTGGTTTTTTGCTATTTTAGCTTTATTGGGAATGATTTTTATAAGTTATAGATTATTCAACACCAATAGAACACAAGACCCACAAGCAGGCGGCAGCGAAGCTTTGCATCACCAAACTCAAACAGAAGCTGAAAGAAAGGCAGCTGAAACAAACCAACCACAAGCCAACACAGGTTCACAAGAGTAAACGCAAACGCAACAAGCGAACCAACCGCAAACAGAAACTAGACCATCTGAAGGCCGAAATCAAACAAATGCTAACAATTAAGTATCACATGATTCCCTTCTAAAATCCGATTGTCACCAATCAACTAACTAACTCCAGACCCTTTCAAGGGTCTTGGTTTTACCAATTCGCACCAACGCCTCAGCGAATAACCAAAACGGAAAAAATAACTAAAAGCAAAAATAGACAATAATACAAAAGTTGAAGCAATGAATGCAACAAATAAAAATAAATTAACGCTTAATATATTTTTTCCAACAACAAAATAACAACACAACGCCTCGGCAACAAACAACCAACAAATCATACAAAGAAAGGAGGAAACACAATATGGCACAAAGAGAATTAATGAGAATGACAAAAAAAGAATTAATCAGAGCTATTGCAAAACGTCAAAACATTTCTATCGTTCAAACAGAAGAATTTTACAATGCATTTGAACAAGTTTTATTCGAAGCTATAGCTGCTAACGACGAAGTAATTTTATCACCTTCAATTGGAACATTCGCTTTAAGACACAGGCAAGCACGTTTAGGACGCAATCCACAAACAGGCGAACAAATTGAAATACCTGAAAAAACCGCAGTCGTTTTTAGACCTTCACGAACAATCAAAGAAGAAGTACGCGACATCGAATTATAATAAAATAACCTTATCTTAAACATTGAGGCGGCGTCTCTTACACTCCCAAAAGATATATCATATTGCAGTGCAGACGCTGCCTCAATAAAAAAACCTATCAAAAAAACTCAAATCAAAGGCCATCCAAAATGGTCTTTTTTTATGAAGAAAGGAAGCCTCAATGTTTATTTTTTCACTTTTTACAACAATTCTGAACTTCTTTTTGAAATACACCAAAGGCTTCAACACCAAAGAAATCTTGGAAAGAAGACTAGATTCAATACAGACGGTAATTTTTACAATATTAATTGTTTCTGGGTTCAAACCAATTTTTAAATTAATTGCAAACACTTTAAATTTCGTCAAAGATTTAATTTTGGGCATCTTTTTCCCCAACAAAAAACTAAAAAACTTAGAAATCCAAAATGCCAAACAAGAATATTTAGAAAAACAATTATTAAAAAAACTAGATAAAATCAATGAAAACCAAGAAAAAATCCAATCCCAAATAGAAATGCAAAGAATTAAAGTTTCTCATTGGCAAGAGAAAAAAGCAAGAAAAAAACAACTAAAATCGCAAAACATCAACCCAATTATTAAGAAGGAGGAAGAAAATGAATGATCTAAATTTCGCCATCGGATTTATCAAAGAGAGAACAAGAAGAAATCAATAAACTAAAAAATAGTTGGAAAAAAAGTTTAGAACTTTTAAAAAACAGAAAAAACCGCCCTACTGGTATTAATAAATCCCAAAAAGAATGTGAAGAATTAAAAACCCAGCTGGATTCAATTCAACCTAAAATAGAAGATTTAAAACCACAACAACAAAAACTAGAACAACAACGCGACGAAAAAGAAGAAATATTAAAAAAAATTAAATATCAATGTGGCGAAATTTCTCCATCTTATGCAAAAACGCTTAAAAAAATGTATAATATTGAAATTAAAAACCCAAAAATCCCAAACAAAATTGAAGAAATTAGACTGCACAAGCCGAAATTGAAAAACTCCAAGATGAAGTAATAGAATTGGTTGGAAAAATCGACAAAATAAAAATCGAAATCAAAAAATTAGAATCAAAACAAAAAATGTATCAAGATATGTTATCTCGTGCTGAAAAATTAAAAAAAGATTTAGAAGAAAGATATGAAGATGCTGAATTACAATATAAAAATGAAATCTTAAAATCCCTCAACAATCTTTACGAAATTACCTCAGCTGAGGAATAAAAAATAAATAAAAAAGGAGGTTTTAAAAATGAAACAACTCAAAAAACAATTTAAATCAGTTCCTTATTTAATTAGTATTATTATTTGTTTAATTGGTGTTATTATAACAATACCCATTACTTTTTATTTCAATAATCATAATAATTTAAAAGAATATATCAATTTGAAAAGCGAACATTTAGAAAAAAATATTAAGGATTTCAAACAAGAAACTAAAAATAATTTCGATAAAACACATAAAAAACTGGATGAATCAATAGAAAAACTTGATAAAGAAAATAATAAGGAGAATGAATAATATGAGCGACGGCATGTCAGAAGCATTTAATGGGACTTATTTCAAATCCCGCAATTCCCAATCCAAGAAAAAAACCAATAAATATAATCAGCCCAAAGGAAAATGGCTTAATTTAGACCACCCCAAGAAGACTTTTAAAAACAAAAGAAATTATCTAAAAAACGAAGAAAAGTTATTAAAGATTATTAAGAAAGGTAAAAAAATATGTGGTTATTTTCAATATTTGCAACAATTAGCAATTTTATTCTAAATTATACCAAAGGATTTAGCACTACCGAAATACTTGAACGAAGAATGGATGGAATCCAAACAACACTTTTCACCATTCTTATTGTTTCTGGGTTCAAACCAATTTTTAAATTAATTGCAAACACTTTAAATTTCGTCAAAGATTTAATTTTGGGCATCTTTTTCCCCAACAAAAAACTAAAAAACTTAGAAATCCAAAATGCCAAACAAGAATATTTAGAAAAACAATTATTAAAAAAACTAGATAAAATCAATGAAAACCAAGAAAAACTCCAATCCCAAATTATGGTTCAAAGAGTTAAAGTTTCTCATTGGCAAGAGAAAAAAGCAAGAAAAAAACAATTAAAATCGCAAAATATCAACCCAATTATTAAGAAGGAGGAAGAAAATGAATGATCTAAATTTCGCCATCGGATTTATCGTTGGCGCCCTATTCACAACTGCTTTAATGTTTATCATTAAAAAAATCTTTTTTAATTTTCTTCCATTGCCAGAAATCAATAATAAATCTGAAACACAAAAAGAAATTAAAACCCCTAAATCATCTTCAATTCTTCCCAAACCAAATAATGAATCAAAAGAAAAGGATGATTTAGAAAATTACAAAAAAATAAATAATTAATACAAAGGAGAAAAAACAATGATTAAAAAAGTAATAAAAAAGAAAAAAACAAATAAAAAAACAACCGAATTAAAAAATAAAAAATTAATAAATTCAAAACCAAGTACACCAAACAAAACAACGGTAGTAAAAGTACCAACCACCCCAGAAAAACAATCAACCCAAACAACTCCCAACAATAACAACAAAGGCAATTTATTTAAAACATTTATAAATTTAACAATCATTTTATATTTTATTTTACATGTCAATGTTATTTATTACCAAAACCAAATCCCTTGGTTAACCACAGGCATTAATAATTTGATTGATATCATTAAATCAACCTTAGGAGGTAAATAATTATTAAAAACAATAACCAAAAACCAAATAACAAAACTAAAAACAAAATTATAATTGTCCTGTCAATTTTAATTTGTTCATTTTTTGCCATTAGTTCTATTGTGGCTGTTAATAATTATTTCGCTCGTCAAAAACAAGAAAAAATTAAATTAATGAGCGAAAATGATGCCCTTTTATTTGAAGTAAATAGAATCAGCGGTAACAATGAAGATAAAACCCTTATCCCTTTACCACTACCTAATTTAAATCCAAACAAACATCATCATGTCGTTACTATTAATCATCAAGCTCTTCTAAACGCAAAAGGATTGGACGTTAGTGTTCCTTTATACCTTAAAATAACTCCAAAATATGAAACTCATAACACTTTTTCTAATCCTGAAACACTCTTTAATTTAGAAGTTAAAAACAATAACACAATTTATGATGACACCAAACGCCAACAAATGGTTATCGATAAAGATGGCAAAGGTAATATCAACATTCAAATTAAATTAGAACAAAACGACTTTGTTAAAGCAACAAATCCACTCTTAACTTTAGTTCTTGACTATGAATTAGTGGATAAAGATGGCAATACGTTGGGTGGCGGTGGCCAAACTATTGAAAACAAAATTAAGCAATTAGCTTAATTAAAAGAAATAAGACTAAGTTTTTTAACTTAGTCTTATTTGAGAAAGGAAATAAATTATGGAAATCAAAAACCAACCTTCCGCCAAACCACTTTTATTAAAAGTAATGGCAATTATCATTTTATTTTTTTTATTTTGGTTAGCAACTTATATCTGGATTCATCATCAAACTTTAAGCCAAACCGAAGAAGAAATTATTTCTTTAAAAAAAGAAATAAAATCCCCCCCCAACCAAAATGAATAATCTTAACCAAACAGAAACCAAAAAGAAAGAACAAAATTTATTAAATAATAATTATTCTTTTACTAACCCAAAACAGAAGACAGAAGAAGGAGTTGTTTCAAAATTTAAAGAACCCCAAAAATTTATCGGTTTTGACAAATTAATTGGGTTTAAAGAAGAATTAAAAGCAGTTCAAGGATTTATTGATTATTTAAAAAATCCTGAAAACTACCAAGGTATTGGACAAGTTGAACCACCCCTAGGAATTTTAATGTATGGGTGTCCTGGAACAGGTAAAACTACCTTAGCACGTGCTCTTGCCAAAGAAACTAATTTACCATTCTTTGAAGTAAATAGTGCCCTTTTTTCCCAAAAGTATAAAGGGGTAGCGCCGAAAATGGTAAAAGATTTATTTGAAGATGCAAGAATTGTTGCCGAAGAATGTAATGGGGCGATCATCTTTTTAGATGAATGTGAAACTATTTTTACTAATATAAGCATGTTAGAAGCAATTTCAGAAACCGCTAATGTAGTAAATGCTTTTAAAACTGAAATGACTTCTATGAATAATAATCCTGATAAACCAATTTTCATCATTGGGGCAACAAATCAATATCATTTAATTGATGAAGCGATTAAATCAAGATTTGATTTTAACATTGAAGTTAAACCAGGAAATAAAGCCGAACGTCAACAAATGCTAGAATTCTTAATTAAGAAAAGAAAAAATCCTTACAGTGAAGAAGCAAAACAGTATTTATTTGAAGTAATTAACGAAGCTTTGGAAAGATTACCACAAAATCAACAATTCTTAAAAGCTAATCGTACCTTAGAAAACTTGTTTAAAACCACTGTTAGTATTTTTGCTAAAAACCGTGGTAAAGGGGGAAACAAAAGAAATGAAATCAAAAAAGAAGACTTAAAACAAGCTTATCAATTAATAATTTCACCAGATACCACTTTATTAGATCACATTGAAAATCAATTAAAACCGAAAGGAGGTGAATAATATATGTTATCGCCATTAGACGTACTAAAAGGTTTTATTACCTTAAAATCTTATTTAACATGGTTTTTGTTTGCTACTACTGTTTTTGGTCTTTTTTGTTTCATCAAAAACAAATTTTCTCATAATCAACAAACTACAACCCTAAAAAGCTATTTAATTTACTTTTTAATCATTGTTGGTCTTTTCAGTTTTCTTTACTTATCTTTCTTTCATAAATCTGATAAATCTGAACCATCAAGTAAATACACAGGCCAATTAATCGGAAAAATTGATGAAGCAATTAAAAAATACGATGAAACGATTAATAATTATCATGGTTTAAAAAAAGATTGGGAAAAGGAATTACAAAATTGTGAAAGAGAACTTAAAGAGCTTTACGAACAAAAAGAATTAACCCAAGAAGCCAAAGATAAAATTAAAAAGGCACTAGATAACAATGAAAAGAAAATTAAAGAAATAAAAGAAAAATTAAGTGAAAATGACAAAAATATTACTATCTTAAAAGGCAAACTAATCCAATTAGAACAACAAAAAGAAGGCAAAGAAAAAGAAATTGAACAAAAACAAGAAGAAAAAAATTTAGCTTCTCCTGATGATAAAATTAGATTACAAGCGGAAATCGATAAACTCCAAGCTGAAATTTTAGAGATAGTTGGTGAAATTGTAAAAATCAAAGTTCAAATTGGTAAATTAGAAGCAACCCAAGAAAAATACCAAGGTTTATTAGATAGCGCTGAAATGTTAAAAAAAGATTTACAAAAAAGATTTCAAACTTTATCTGATGATGAAAAATCACTATTTAACCAAATCCAATCTGTACAAGAACGACGTGCTGAAATCCAAAAAGAAATTGATGAAGTCAATAAAAAACTTGAAGAAATCAAACTTGAAAAAGAATTATATCAATCCCTAAAAGTAAAATATCGAGAAATGTATAACCGCATGATAACTTATGAAAAAGAACATGAAGCATCAGCAGGAAATATTGCCAAATGGGTCTTCAAAGGTTTTGATAAAGTTACTGACTTAATCCCTGGAACAGCGGGTCTCAAAGCTTTAGATAAAACAATAAGTGTTACGCGTAAGTTCGCTCAAGGTATGTCAAAAGTTGCTTTAGTTCTTCACGAAGGGCACCGTTTATGGCACATGTATAATGAAGTAGCTAATGAAAACAAAGAACATCCACCAATGATTACCAAAGAAGCTTTAGAAATGTATACTCGAGATATTGACCGTGATTTAGCCAAACTTAACGCTGACTACAAAGATTACGAAAAAAAATTAGGTGATTATAAACTCCGTCAAAATGAAGATAATTTAAAGGAAGAAACCAAAAAGTCTGAAAAATTAAATAAAGATATAAAAAAAGATTTTAGAACTTGGATTGATGAATACACAACCATTATCGAAGAATTAAAAAAGAAATACAAAGAAGTTCCATACACTGACGAATTATTAAGAAGAAAATATCACTTAGAACAAAAATTAGAAACAAAAGAAGAAAACGAGAATATTAAAAAAGAAGAATTAAAACAAAAAAATCCGAGTTACGCTCGTGCTCAACAACGCCTGCAAGCTAGACGAGTTGGTAAAATCCCTGAAATAGTTATGATTCCAAATAAATAATTATTTTAGCTAATTATTTTATTAATAAAGTTGTATAATGGTGATAAGTGATATGATTAATTATCACCATTATCAAGAAAGGTAAATAAATTATGAAACAACAAAACTTTTTCAAAAAACATTTAGTAACTATGGTAAGCTCCACAAAAATGGCACCATTTGAGAACAACATTTTTTTCCAAAAAAAAATATGATTTTTTGAAAAACCAAATTGTTTATTAATTACCTTTATTATAACATAATTCAAATTATTTGTCAAAATATAAAATATTAATTATTTTTAAATTTGTTGTTCTCAACCAGTACCACTTTTCTAATTGGTTTTTTGAAGAAAAAATTTTATATTTTATAAGTATAAAATAATAATATTATTTAATAGTATAATATATGTATATGTAATATAAAGAAAGAAATAAAAACTATTCAAAAGTTTTTATTTCTTTCTTTATATATTTACCATATATATTATACTATTAAAATATTATATTTGTCAATACTAAAAATATAAAAAAATAATTTTTTTACATAATAATCTAAAAATAATTGATTTAAAGAATTTTATTAATTTCAAAAAATAAACAATCAAAATATTACCTCTTAAATAATTTTATATTTACGATTTGATATTTATCATTACCAATCACCCAAAAGTGTCATATAAGGGCAAAATTTTGAGTTCTAAGAGGTGTTATGGTTTTTTAAAAAGTTATTTTTTTAAAGAACTTAAAAAAACCTACACAAATTGCCCTCCGTTATGAAGGGCTTATAATTTTAATTATTAATTAATATTTTTTTATTTTAAATTCTTTGGGTGATAAATAATTTAGAACTTTCATTTTACGATAAATATTATAATATTCAATGTAATCAGGAATAATTTCTATAATTTGATGTTCGCCTAGATTTTGCATTTTTTCATAATGGATAGTTTCTCGTTTCATGTTGGCCCAAAATGCCTCCATGCAAGCATTATCAGTTGGCATGGATTTAGCTGAGAAACTAGTTATTAGATTATTAGCTTTTAACTCAGTTTGATATTTTTTAGAAGTATAAACACTTGCTCTATCACAATGAAGAATGCAAGGGATTATTAATGCAGGAATAACTTTTAAAGTATTAATTACAAAATCAACATCAGCGATTTTAGAAATGTTGTAACCAATAATTTCACGGTTATACAAATCCATTATCGCAGAAACAAATAATTTTTGGTTATTTTTTCCAAAAGGTATATAAGTAATATCAGTACATAATTTTTCAAACGGTCTTGTGGCGTGATAATTGTTTTGAATTAGATTTTTTAAATTATTTTCTTTTTGAATAGCTAAATCATAATAATATTGATTTTTTCTTTGTATTCTTTGTGATAATAACCCAAATTGATGCATTAGCTTTAAAACAGTCTTAGAGTTTATCTTAAATTTAAGGTCAATTAGTTTTTGATGAACCACGCGATAACCGAGCCTTCTTTTTCTCTTGCCATCAGTTGTGATATATGAACCTTGCTGACATATTTGAAACAAGGCTTTTTCCAATTCACTTTGAGGTCTAGGATGAAGACTTTGTTTAATCCACCGAAAATAACTAGTTTTTGAAATAGACAACCATTTAATCAATTGTTTTAACGAAACTTCTTTTTGATATTTATTAATAATATCTAAATATAATTTTCTATTTTTCTTGAAACTATTTTTAAGTTGTTTTTTGATTTCCGTTTTAATTGGATTAATTCCTTTTTCAACAACCTTTCTTTTTCCTCTAATTGATTGTTCTAGCCTTTCTGCGCCTTTTAATTCATACCACTCCACCCATTGATAAATCTGACTCCGATTTTTAATATTAAAATTTTGCTGTATTTCTTTACATCTTTTGCCTTCTTGTTTCGCAAAAACAGCCTTTAATTTAACATCCAAAGAATATAATTTTATTTTTTTCTCCATTTCTAAGCTCATTTCTGTTTTGTTAACATAGCTTTATTTTTTTAAGCCTTTATTGTTAAAAAAACTAGTTTTGTCGGGTTTTATAAAAAAAACAACAATAAAATCTTTTAAAAAGTTTTATTGTTGTTTTAAAATATTAATTATTTTTTTAATTGATTTTGTAATTTAAGCATTAATTACCAAACTCCTTTTTTTAATTTTCTTCATTATTTTTAATATTAAATTTCTTATTGTAAAGTGTTAGATATTTTTGTTTTGGGTTGAAGTGAAGATAGTAGTTTTTCATTTCATCTTTTGGAAACCTAGAGTCCTTTGGGTCTATGATATGACATTCCACTTCATCCATAAAAAAGTCTTTATCTTCTTCAATTAACCATTTTGGGCCTTTGTAGTTGAGGTACATGTAGTGGTCTATAAAGTCTTTAAGCAACTTATTTTGAAATTGTGAATCAGCGCGGTTAATTCCTGTATTGAAAGTAGCAAAATAATCATTAGTTGAAGGTTTATGTTCCCATTTGTCAAAAGGGTTTTTCATAAACGGCATTATATCATTTGGCTCGTATTCACGGTGCTGTCCACGACCAAGACCGTTGAGACCGTAGAAAGTGTATTTAACTTTAATCATTTGGTGACCCAAAACAAGTTGATTAACATCATGACTATAACTTTGACAAGGACTACCTTTCCAATCTTTTGTGGCCCCAAATTCTGCATTGGGGTCATAACCATCTGCTTTATAATATTTCTTAATTTGGTAGTTATCATCTCTAGAACGGTATCCTTCAAACCATTCAGATTCAATTTCTACTTTCAGTTCAGAAATAGTATAAGTTTTGGGTTTTGAATTTGTTATATCGTATTTATTGTCTAAAAATATAAAACCACCAAAAATAGCAATTATACTTAATATAAAACAATAATATATAATTATAGCTTTTATTGGATTTCTTTTTGTATATTTTTTAGCTTTTAATTTTCCTGTCAACATTTGATTATGTGATAATTCTGCTTGTTTTTGGTTTAATTCAGTTTGAATTGAATTTATTTCTTCTTCTAATTCAGTTTTTTCTTTATCTGATAAAGCTTTATTGTTTACTAACTCAGATATTTTTTGGTTTAATTTTTCTTGCTTAGTTATTGTCTCAACTTCAATTTGTAATTTAATATTTTCTACATTATTTAATTTATTATTTACGTGTTTTTGAACAACCCAAATCAATAAAGGACCCAATCCAAAAAAAACTCCTAAAATACCTATAATAACTAATACTTTAAATAACTCCATCCTATAATTAACTTCCTTTTTTATTTTTATAACTTATCATCATTGTATCATAATCTAATCTGGTAATGCAAAAAAATTGCATTACCGACCAAACCATGTTTTAACTACATCCCATTTACTAGCAACAGCCACAGCGGCAGAAATTACACCACCTGCAGCTCCACCTAAAAACGTACCTATAGGGCCCGCAGCACTTCCCAACGTAGCACCCACCATCACACCAGCTTTGGTGGAAACACCTATGTTAATCGCAGCACCTACATTTTCAACATCTTCCATCCAATTATTTTTTTTGGTTTTTAAAAGTTTTACATAATTGCTTAATTTTAACTTATCATCATTTAATTCAACAATCTCTTCTTCCAATCTTTTCTTTGTTGCAACGTGCGCTTCTTGTTCAGCTTTTAATTGGGCTTTTAGTTTATTGATTTCATGTAATAATTCTTTGTTATTACCACCCATCGCCCCACTTGCATCTTCAAGTCCTGAAATTGCCCCTTCTAGTTGTTGAATTTTCATTGCTTGTTGTTTGAAAATTTCTATATTGTTTTCAATTTCAGCAGTTAATTTTATAATTTGTTCTGCTTGTTCTTGAATTGTTTCTTGTAATTGTTTAATTTCTTCGTCTTTTTGTTTAATAATTGTTTGCAATTTAGTTTCATTGGCTTCTAAAGTGTTAATTTTACCCTTTAATTCTTTTATTTGAGCTTCTTTGTGATTTAATTGTTTAACTAATGCATCATCAGCGTTACCATTTTTAATCAATTCAGCTTGTATTTCTTGCATCTCTTTTTCTAGTTGCTTGTTTTCGGTTTTAGATACATCAAGTTCTTGTTTTATTTTCGTTAAATCATTAGTATATTTTTCTTTTAAGTTTTTATTTTCTAATTTTAAAGTATCAATTTCACTTCTAAAACCTTGTTCTTTAATTTCTAGTTTTTGCATTTCGTTTTTTAAAGTTTTAATATGATTTGCTTTATTATTTAATTCTTGTTGCAAACTATCATCTGGTGTTTGATTTTCTAATAATTGATTATATTCTAGTTGAGCGTTTTTTAAATTAGTTCCATAATTTGCTAATTCCTGGGATGTATTTTTTAAGTTTTCTTTTGCTTCATTAAGTTTGATTAAATTTTGTGGTGGTTCGGTCTGTGAGGTTGGTTCGCTAAAAATTAAATTAGCTCCATTAGTGGAATATGGTATATTTCTCATATTAATAGAAGGTTCGCAATAATATTTATCTGGGGATAGTTCTATACTTTCTCCTTGTATGGTATTTTTATTCATTTCTCCACGATATGCTTGATAACCCGTTGCATTTTCGGTGAATCCAGTTTCATAAAAATCAATCTTTGGAACAATTTTATATGTGAAAGGTTTATCATTCCAAAAACGAGGGAATTGTATTTCTTTACTACTACTTCTAACACCCCAATCTGTACGATTTTTTGTCTTTTTATAATTTGTTACTGTTTGGTCGTTTTCTAAGTCTTTTATTGTTTTTTCTAAATTATCTTTATTTGCTGTTAAAGTTCCTATTTTTTTGTTAATTTCATCTAATTTCGCTTGTTTAGTTTTTAATTCTTTTTGTAATTGTTTAGCATTTTCATTGTTTTTTGCAATTTGGTCTTTTAGTTTTTGGGTTTCTTCTTCTAGTTCAGCAACGGTTTTTTTATAATTTGTAATTTGTCTTTGGATTTCTTCCAAAGTTTTTACATGTTGTTCTCTTAGGCTCATAGTTTCTGCTTGGGTTTTAGTTAGTTGCTGTTTTAAATCACTTTCGGTTTGTTGCAATTGCTTAATTTCTTCTTCTTTAAGTGATACTTGTGCTTGATAATTAACTTTTTCTTGGTTGATATCGTTTTTTAGATTATTGATTTCTGAAGTTAATTGTTGTTTTTCTGCATCTGATAAGTTTTTTTGTTCTGCTAGTTCTTTTTCTTTATCTTCCAATTTAGCTTCTTTATTAAATATTTCTTTTTGTAAATTTTGTAAATCTTGTTTATTTGAAGCTAATTGGTTTTCTAGTTGAATTTTTTGACTTTGCATTTGTTCTAATTCTTTGTTTTTGTCTTCGGTAACTTTTGCTTGCTTATCTAAAGTGGTTTGAATATCTTTAATTTTATTGTTTAATTCTTGTTGTTTTTCTTCGCTAGAAATTTGGATTTGTTTTAACTTTTTTTCTTGGGTTTGGATAACATCATTTAATTCAGTTTGTTTTTTTGCTTCTTCTTCTAATTTTTGATTTAAGTTATTTAATTCTTCGTTTTTAGATGCTAAATTAGTATTTATGTCCTCAATTTGCTTAGTTAATTGTTGCTTTTCTGTATCTGATAAGTTTTTTTGTTCTTCTAATTGCTTGGTTTTTTGTTCTAAATTTTCCTTATCTTTGTTGATAACATCATATAATTCTTGTCTTAATTCTGCTTGGACTTCTTGCTCTTTTTCTAAATTGTTTAATTCTTCGTTTCTAGAAGCTAAATTAGTATTTATGTCCTCAATTTGCTTAGTTAATTGTTGTTTTTCTGCATCTGATAAGTTTTTTTGTTCTGCTAGTTCTTTTTCTAAATTATCTTTTTGATTTTTTATATTTAACATTTCTAATTGTTGTGCTTGCAAATTAGCTTCAAAATAATTTCTTTCTTGCAACAATTGTTCGTTTTTGACTGTTTCATGGTGCAATAACTCCTCAAATTGTTTTTGAATGTCTGGATTCAATAAACTTTTATTATACTCTTCTTTGTTAATTTCTTTTTGTTTATGAATTGGTTGTTTTAAAGTTGGTTGAGGAGTTAGGGTTTCTGAATTTAATTCAGTTGATTTTGTTGTTTTTTTTTTTTTTTGAGTTTCTAAGGTTTCAGAATCTCTGTTATTTTCAGTTAATTTGTCTGGTTCAATTTGTTTGTTTGTATTATCTACTTTGTTTTCTACTTGTTGTGGTGGAGATGTGTTTTTTGGTGGTTCTTGATTGGTTTTTTCGGTAAGTGTAATAGTTCCTACATAAGTGATAGTACTTATTAAAACTGCTCCTCCTAAGAATGTGCCAATTCCTGGGATTAAACAACATGTAGCAGCAAGTAAACAACCACCAACAAGCCCTAAAACTTTTGATGCAATAGCAGAATATTTAGGGTCTATTCCTACATTTTCTAAAGCTTTTTTGGTTTTGTCATCTAGATTATGACATATATGTTTAATAAATTGCCAACATGTATCAACAACTCCACCAAATTTTGCAGCTAATTCAGGAAAAAACTTAGAAATTACAAGCCATATGCCCCCACCAATTAGTATGAATGGTAATAAAATAAGGGTTATTTTGACAATTGATTTGATTAATTTTACAAAACAATTGTCTTTTTTGGTTTCAACAACTATTTTAGTAGGTTGGAGATTTTTTTTGATTATAGTTTTTGAAGGTTTTTTTATTTTGTTATTTTTAGAAATAACCTTTTTTGGAATTGTAATTGTTTTTTTGGTTTTTTTAGTAGGAATTTTGGTTTTTACTTGTTTAATAGTTTTTTTAATTGGTTGTTTTTGTTTCATTTTTTTAGTTTTGATTATTTTTTTTGCCATTTTATTTCTCCTTTTTTTAATTTTCTTCATTATTTTTAATATTAAATTTCTTATTGTAAAGTGTTAGATATCTTTGTTTTGGGTTGAAGTGAAGATAGTAGTTTTTCATTTCATCTTTTGGAAACCTAGAGTCCTTTGGGTCTATGATATGACATTCCACTTCATCCATAAAAAAGTCTTTATCTTCTTCAATTAACCATTTTGGGCCTTTGTAGTTGAGGTACATGTAGTGGTCTATAAAGTCTTTAAGCAACTTATTTTGAAATTGTGAATCAGCGCGGTTAATTCCTGTATTGAAAGTAGCAAAATAATCATTAGTTGAAGGTTTATGTTCCCATTTCTCAAAATAGTTTTTCATAAACGGCATTATATCAGTTGGCTCGTATTCACGGTGTTGTCCGCGACCAAGGCCGTTGAGGCTGTAAAAGACATAATGTTTTTCAACTTTTGTTTCATCTTTTGGAGGTTTGAGGTATTTTAAAAAACCTTGTTTCCATGATTCATATTGTTCTTCACATTCTTTTCTGCGTGCTTTAATTTCTGTAATTGATTTGTTGATTCTTTGTTTAGTGTCAATTACTTCATCCAAATCAGAAGGCAACATGACTTCATGGTTTGGGTTTAGGGTTTTGAATTTATTAGTTTTATTATAAGCATCATTAATGATAGTTGTTAAATCACGGTTAGAGTAGTTTTTGCCTTTACATCTGTTTGCGATTTCTTTTAAATGAAGGTAAGTATGATAACTAATTTGATAAGGCTCTATCAAGAATTTTAAGAAACCTTCAATTTCTTCATCTTTAATTAAATCAATTTTTACTTCTTTGCTAAATCTACTTCTGAGGGCTTTGTCGATTTGGTCTAGGTGGTTAGTTGCTCCCATTAAGACAATTTTTTTTTCAGAACGGTTAAAACCATCTAATTTAGTTAAAATATTATTAACAATATTAATACTTGTTTTATTAGAATTTTTGTCTTCACGGTTAGCCATGCCACTAATTTCGTCAATAAAGATAATAGTTTTATCATGTCTTTCAGCTTCCATCCAAATCTTTTCCCATTCTTCTACCCCTTCACCGACATAAGTTTTATCTAGTTTTGAAGGTTCAAATTCAATAAAATGGGCGTTGCATTCATTACTCAATGCTTTCAGTAAAAAAGTTTTTCCCGTACCAGGAGGGCCGTATAATAAATATCCTTTGGGTCTTATTTTGTCAAAATTTACTAAATTATTATTGGATTCTTTAAAATAAAAAATTAAATCCTCTAATTCTTCTTTTTCGCTTTCCATACCATAAACGTCTTTAAAAGTAATTTGTTTTTTGGGGATTTTTTCAATATTTGGGTTTTTGATTGCTTCAATTTCATTTTGAAGTTGTTTAATTTGTTTATCAAATTGGATTAATTGACCGTCTAAAAATAAATCATAACTTTTGAGATTTTGAACTTCTTGGGGGTTGTCTTGATGTTTAATTATTAGTTCTTTGATGTTTTCTTTGTTCGCGTTATTATAATTTATTGCTTGTTGTAAATTATTTATTTTTTGATAAATAGTTTTGAATTGAGTGGTTTTGTTGGTTTCTGATTGGACATTTTCAATTAGTTTCTTGTTATTTACTTGTGATTTTGTATTTTCTACTCTTTTTTTGGTTAATGGTTGGGTAGCTTCATTGATTTGTTCGCGTTGTTTTGATAAATCAGCTATTTGTTGGTTTAAGTTTTTTATTTCAGTTTCTAATTGGAATTTTGTTTCATCACTTAAATTAGTTTCTTTATTGTTTAATTCTTTGCTTTTTTGGGCTAATTCTTGGTTGAGGTTGTTTATTTGAAGATTTAAAGTTTTGATTGTTTCTAAATTAGAGTTGATTTGTTGTGATAATTGGTTGTCTTCTTCTATAAGTTTTTTGTTATTGTTTATGTTTTGTTGATTGATTATTTCTAAATCTTTTAAACGTTTTTGGAGTTTATTAAGTTCTTCTTTTGCTTCTGAATCAAGTTGGTTATTGGGTGGTTGTGTTATTGTTGGGGTTGTTGATGATTTGGATTTGGGTTCTGTTTTAGATATTCCAACAATAAATAAAATCAACAAAATTAAACCAAATAAAGATAAGAAACTAAGATATATTTTGTTTTTAAGCTTCATTTTTTCTCCTTTCTAGAAAAAATAATTTTTTTTGATATTTAAGTTTTGAATTTGTGAATATAATAAGTCAACTTTTGTTTTTTTGAGCGAAAAAAGGGCAAAATTTTGAGTCTATTTTTGGAGGGTTTTTGGAATTTGTTGTTATTGGTTAAATTTTCTTAATTTCTTTTAATAAGTTGTTTGGGAGGATGGATTTAAATTATTAATTTTCATTTATTTCGTTGTCACTTTCTAAATTGTTTTTTTCTTTTGATTCGTGATTTGGGTTTGGAATAATTGAAGATGGTTTATTGGTTTTGTTTTCTTTTTGTGTTTCAGATTTATTATTGATTTCTGGCAATGGAACAAAATTAAAAAAGATTTTTTTAATGATAAACATTAAAGCAGTTGTGAATAGGGCGCCAACGATAAATCCGATGGCGAAATTTAGATCATTCATTTTCATCCTCCTTCTTAATAATTGGGTTGATATTTTGCGATTTTAATTGTTTTTTTCTTGCTTTTTTCTCTTGCCAATGAGAAACTTTAACTCTTTGAACCATAATTTGGGATTGGAGTTTTTCTTGGTTTTCATTGATTTTATCTAGTTTTTTTAATAATTGTTTTTCTAAATATTCTTGTTTGGCATTTTGGATTTCTAATTTTTGTAGTTTTTTGTTGGGGAAAAAAATACCCAAAATTAAATCTTTGAAGAAATTTAAAGTGTTTGCAATTAATTTAAAAATTGGTTTGAACCCAGAAACAATAAGAATAGTGAAAAGTGTTGTTTGGATTCCATCCATTCTTCGTTCAAGAATTTCAGTAGTTGTAAATCCTTTGGTATAATTTAGAATAAAATTGCTAATTGTTGCAAATATTGAAAATAACCACATATTTTTTTACCTTTCTTTGATAATTTTATTGGCTTTGGTGTGTTTATATTTGTTAGGTTTTTTCTTTTTGATTTTGGAACGATCTTGGAAATAAGTTCCATTAAATGCTTCTGACATGCCGTCGCTCATATTATTCATTCTCCTGATTATTTTTATATTCAATTGTTTCTATTAATTCATCTAGTTTTTTATGTGTTTTATTGAATCGTTCTTGGGTTTGTTTTTTTATCATCAACAACATTATCTTCAACTTGATTAATTTTTTCTTTTAAATGTTTGCTTTGGGAATTGATACAATCATTTAAACCAATTTAACGAGTTAATAAATAATTTAGTGAATATTGACAGAAAAAATAATAATTATATAAAAATTGAAAATTTTAAATTGTTTTATATGTTTTGACATTATTTAACTACCTCCTTTTTGTGGATTAGTTATTTTGGTTTGTGGCTATTCCACAGAAATAATGCGGTTTTAAATGGTTAACGTTAAAAATTAAAATTTCTGAATGAAAAACAACGTTTTCAAAAACGTCTTTGGGAAGACTAATAATAGAAGAGATTTTGGGATATTCTTGATTTAAAAATTTCTGTAATCGCTTGCTATTTAGTGATTGATTAAGTCTGAATCCATAAGGAGTAAATAAAACAATTGGGATATCTTTACCAAAAAGTTCAATTATTTTACTTAACCACAACTCAGGCAACAAAGGACGACCACCATATTTTTCCTTAACGTAGTTTTTAGTTTTAAAATCCAAATTAAAGGGTGGGTTTGTAATTACCAAGGATATTTTTTGTGTATTTAAATCCTTTTGGGTTAATTCTAAAAAGTTGTTATGAATTAAATTAGGGAAGGTTGTTTTTTCTATATCAACCCCTAAAACATCAAATCCTTTTTGTTGCCAAGGTAGTAATAAAGAACCTTCACCAACACAAGGGTCAAGGATTAAATCGCGTTGGATTTGAGGTGATAAAATATTATATAAAAATTGCGATACCCAACTGGGAGTATAAATAGTAGCTTTTTTTTCATTTTTGAAAAAATTATTTCTATCAACTCGATACATTTTTTTATTTTTCCTTTTCTTTTTTATTTTAATTTAAGGTTTTTAACTTCATCTTTGAGGGTTTTTGATAGTTTGAAATTTACCACAGTTTTTGCAGGGATTTTTAGTTTTTTACCTGTTTGAGGATTTCGTCCTTTATGGGCTTTTCTTGATTTTAAGATGAATTTACCAATTTTTGGCGATATTATTACTTCTTCGTTTGATTTGATTGCTTCAATTAAAGCATTTTCAAACGAATTGTAAAAATCTTGAGTTTGAGTAACCGAAGTGTTATTCATTACTGCGAGGTTTTTGATTAATTCTTTTTTTGTTAGTTTTTTTAATTTTTCTTTTTTAGTCATTGTTTTTGCTCCTTTCTTTTATGATTGTTCCATCGGAATTGTAGTAAGTTCTTTTAAACAATTTACCATTAGGATGGTGTTTGTATATAAAAGCTATTCTTTTGCGATCGAAGGAAAAACCAGTTGTTTTAATTAATTTGTTTGTTTTGGGATGGTACTTAAATTCTGTAATATAGTCAATTGTTTCACCATCTTCTCGGTATTTAGTAAATTTAATTAATTTACTTATTTGGGGGTTGTATTTTCTGATGTAATCAATTGTTTCACCATCGCCATCATAAAAAATTTCTGTGGTTAATTTACCATCAGAATTATAATTTGTTTGTTTAATTACTTCTTCTGTTTCAGGGTGATATTCAGTGATGTAATATATTGTTTCCTCATCTGAGTAGTATTCAACAACAGATTTCTTTGTTTTGGCGGAATTTAAAGTTTTTTGATGATTCATAATTATTTTTCTCCTTTAATTAAAATATTTATTTGTTGATTAAAATTTTCATTATTTGGGCTAAATTTTTTTATGAATGATTAATATTTTTTTGTTGTTTTTATACTTCCATTAGGGTTGTAATAGATTTCATTAAAAACAGTTCCATCTGGGTTGTATTGGGTATTTTTGATTAATTTACCATCTGGGCTATATTCAGCAACAAATTTTATAGCTGTTTTAATTCCTTTGTGATAAAAAGTTTTTTGATAATTCATATTATTTATGCTCCTTTAATTAAAATATTTGTTTGTTGATTAAAATTTTCATTATTTGGTTTAAATTATCTTTTTGGGATTTGGTTGCATTAATTAAAAAATGATTACAATTTTTGTGGTTGTAATTTGCATCATTACAGTATTTATGTTGGTTTAAATAATGTTTACGGACATTTTCAAAATAATTTAAAGGTTTTCGTTCAATGAGGTCTAATTTATGATTTGTTTGGTTTTGTTTACGTTGTATCCCAATTTTAGGGTCAATATCTAGGTAAAAAGTTAATTTAGGTTTAATTAAGAAATGATTGATGATTTTTGAAGTAATTTTATCATCATAATCTATGTAATTGCCTTTGCTTTGATAAGCAAAAGTAGAACCATACCAACGGTCAACAAGAACAAGATAACCACTCAATAAAGCAGGGATTATTAATTCATCTTGGGTTTGTAACATGTTGGCAAGGCTTAATAAATATTTAGTTTTAGGGCTTATTTTAGATTGATGTAAAAATAAATTTCTGATTTCTTTTCCAACGATGGAACTGCCTAAACCTTGAAAAACTTTGATTTGATAGCCTTTATTTTCAAAATATTTTTTTAATTCATTAATTAAAGTAGTTTTGCCGCTTCCGTCAACACCTTCAAAACTAATTAATTTATTTGTCATTAGGGTGAACCATCTTTTTAATTAAATTAATAGGTGAAAAAGGAATGAATTGGTTGGTTAGTAAGTTTTGTAAGAAGAGATTAGCTGAATTGGAAAATAAATTGATTACTTTGTTAATTGATTGTACTTTACCATTTTTAATTTTATTATTTAATCTTTGAGTTTCGGATTCATCATTTGTTAACAAATAAAACCCAAAACGAGTGTCTAGTTTTTTTAGTTGTTGTCCTTCTACTATTGATTGTTTGTATCTTTCTCTAAGGCAAGTTTTGAAATTGAAAGCAATGATGCGTTTAGTTTTGGTAAACAACACTAAATCAAATTTAATATCAGGGATGAAAAATAAATATGATTGAGGATATAAATATTTAATTCCTTTGTGATTTAGATAAAGCAAAATTAAGTATTCGTTAATTTTTCCTCGAATTGATTTTTGACTTTGAGAGTTGTATTGGTTGTTGGTTAAATATTCATTGAGTATATTATGACAATCAAACATATACTGATTAAAAGCTTTGTTGAAAAAAATTGGTTGAACTATTTGTTTGGTGATGTTAACGCACAAAGATTTATGATTAAAAACGTTAATATTATTAAAATCTAAATTAGATATTTGTTTCATATTTTTATTTCCTTTTTTATTCTTATTCTTTTGCTTCAAATCTTTGGATTTGTTTATAAAAATTAAAACTACATTCACCTAATTGACCGCTACGGTTTTTAGCAATAATTAAATTCGTATGTGGGTCAATATCAGGTTTTTGATAATAACTTTCACGATGTAATAACATCACAACATCAGCGTCTTGTTCGATTGTTCCTGAATCTCTTAAATCTGTTAATTGTGGGCTTTTAACTTCTCTTACATAAGTTGCACGGTTCATTTGACTTAAAGCCACAATTGGAATATTAAGTTCACTTGCTAGTTTTTTTAATTCGCGTGAAATCACAGATATTGCTTGATATGTATTAAAACTTTGGTCGTCTTTTAATAAATGGAGGTAATCAATAAAGACAATATCAAGTCCCTTAGTATATTTCATTTGACGGCATTTGGTTTTAATATCTCCAATTTTGTTATTTCTATCATCATCAATTAAAATGTTTAATTGCGTAATTTTGTCATCAGCGATAAGTAATTGTAATTTGTCATTTTTAGTTAAGTTTTTGTGTTGGAGTTGTTTTAAAGGGATTTGAGAAGCAGAAGAAAGTAACCTAATTCCTAATTCTTCCGCTGCCATTTCTAAACTAAAAATAACTGCTTTTTGGTTTTCGGGGTTGGTAGTAAAGTTTTTTGCAATATTACAAGCCAAATTTAACATAAAAGCAGTTTTCCCCATTCCAGTTCTTGCACCTAAGATAATTAATTGGTTAGGTTTGAAACCAGAAATTAATTCATCTAGATTTTTAAAGCCTGTTTTTATTCCTACAAGTTGGTTGTCTTTTTCATCATTAACTATACTTTGGCGAATATAAGGAATTAATGTTTTTGTAGAAATAAAAGGAGATTTGGTTTTTTGCATAAAACCTTCTACTTGGTTTTTGACTGTTTGCAAATAATTATGGATATTTTTACTTTTTGATAATGCGGTTGGTAATTGCTTAATTAATCCTAACAAATCTCTTTTAAGGGTATTTTCTTTAATTAAATCAATATATGTCTCTAAATATTCACTTGCAGGAGCCATCTCCACTAATTCAATTAAATAATCAATTCCTCCTATTTTGTATAAATTGTTATCTAAAACAGAACCAACCGTAACATAATTAATTTCGCGGTTTTGCAGTTTTAATTGCTTCATTGTCTCAAAGATACAACGATGCTTGGGGTTGGAAAAATTGTTTGTGTTAACTAAATTTATAACAGCATCCATTTTTTCTGGATTTAACAATAGTGTTCCTAATAATGCACGTTCAGCTTCAATCATCTTTCAAACTCCTTTTTCTCAGTTTGGATACAAAAAAATCCAAACTGTTTATTTTTAATTAATAAACAATTTGGATAAATTTGTTGTTCTCAACCAGTACCACTTTTTTGGGGCAGTCTACTATTATTATCATTTCTTTAATCGGCAGCGCAATTATCATAGGAATTAACCAAAACCGCCACAATAAAAATACCCCCCAAACCTCCTCATCTCATTCAAAAACAAAACCAGTTGAACCTAAAACAGACCTCGAAACTAAACGTTATACAGAAGAAACACCCCAACCGAAAATTAAAACCACTGCTTCTCGTTTAGATCAAATTAGAACTTATCTTTTCGCCGAACCTACTGACACTTCTAAATTACCTGATGATTTATCAGCAAGAGAACAAGAAGAAATCAATAAACTAAAAAATAGTTGGAGATTGAGTTTAGGTTATTTAAAAGAATCACAAACAGATATAGATGGAGAACAAAAAGTCTGTGATGAATACAAAACACAGCTGGATTCAATTCAGCCTCAAATAGAATATTTAAAACCACAACAACAAAAACTAGAACAAAAACGAGACGAAAAAGACCAAGAAGTTAATATATTAAAACAACTTGATAGAAAAGGTAACGAAGATAAAATCGATAAACTCCAAGCTGAAATTTTAGAGATAGTTGGTGAAATTGTAAAAATCAAAGTTCAAATTGGTAAATTAGAAGCAACCCAAGAAAAATACCAAGATATGTTATCTCGTGCTGAAATGTTAAAAAAAGATTTCGTAAAAAGCTATGAAAGACAAGAAAAAGAATATAGAAATCAAATCTTAAACTCTCTCAACTCCCTTTACGAAATCACCTCAGCTGAGGGATAAATAACAAATAAGGAGTAATATATAATGTTAGTAAAAAATAAATTACATCTTTTACCATTCTTTTTAATTAGCTGTTTAGGATTATTATTTATCACAAGTAATAATCAAGTTATGGCAATGAATAATTTAAATGATGAAAATTACATAAATAATGAAATTAATAAACTTTATTCAGAACGAAAAGAATTAGCTACTAAAATTTCATATTTTCGTATTTATCATTTAGATGATGATGTAACATTACAAAAACAATTAAATGATTTAGATCAAATAATTAAAAATCTTTATCAAAGAATTTATGATATAAAACTTTTAAATTATATAAATAAACAAATTTGGGATTATTCGCTTGAACGAAATCAAATAGCAAATCAAATTTTAAGTAGTTCTAATCAAAACCCTGCAATACAAGAAATGATCGCAAAACATCAAAAATTAGTGATAAAAATTCAGGATCTAGACAAAAAATATACTAAATTAAATAAATAAAATAATTGTTAATCACAACCCCAAGACCCCTATAAAGGGTCTTTTTTTATCCCTTTTTACCATTTGTCAGGCAACAAAAAATTAAAAAAAGAATTAGGAGGTTATTAAATAATGTTTAAAGTAATTAAAATCCCCTTTATCTAAAAAATTAATAATTATGTTATTAATTATTATCTTCAATTTTGTCCCTTCCATCAATGCTCATTCTTCTTTTTTTCATAGTCAAAACAAAACCAAAATTAAATTATCAGATTACGAAACCCTCCAAAAAGAATGGTTAGCGACCCAACCCAAAATGAAAAGATATGACATTCCTGTTTTATCCAAAGAAAGTATCCCTGAAATCTTAAAATATTTCAACATTGAAACTTCTACTTATGGTTTGGATGAAAAGCCTACTTATAATCCTTATGCCAAAAATATCTTCTACTGGGAAATCAAAAATCCTCCTGCAGGATTAATCTGTGCTTTTTTCAAAGCCAGGCAAAACCCTTTTAAAATTAAATATCCTCAAAATGACGATGAACACACCTTAGATGACCTTTTAAAATACGAAATCGCTATCGAAGAAGCTTTCGTATTTTGGGATGATCAACAAAAAACTCAGGAAGAAAAGGGCAATATGGAATTAATCATCATCAATCTCTTTGTTGACCAAAGCAAAGAAGAAGCGATTAATAATTACTTAATCAAAAACCAAATCATCCAAGAACCCAAACTAATTAAATTAGGTTGTTATAATATTACCCCTACCACAGGTTTAATCGCTCCTTTACCTTCAGGAGAATTTAATGGTATTGAAATTGCTGCTATTTACTTTGATGATGGGATTCGTCTGCTCCCCGAAAACCAAAAAACTAGAGCTTTAAAACTGAGCATAAAATGGTGAGAAGAAATGATAAAAGACTACCAAAATGATTTAATTCAAACTGAAAATGAAATAATAAAAGAGTTATTGCCAAAACAAATTGAATCTTTACAAGAAGAAATTAAAGAAATTTACCAAGAAATCATCAACCACCAAACTTACACCATTGAAGATTTATTGAGACTCTCCAATGGCGCCAAAAACATCTATCTTTTTTCCTTCAATACTCAAAAAAAAATTAAAAGCATCGAATTACCTGATGCTATTGTTCCTTACCAAGCTATTCGCAACTGGAAACGAGAAAACAACCTTTGCACTTTCCCTCCTCTAGTTCAAGAAGATGACTATGAAGAACAAAGCGAAAATCGTGATGCTGGTTTTGAAATTAATTCTCCTGCTTATAAAAAAATTTCTATTCTTTTCCCAATTAAAATAGTCAAACATACTTTTGAAACTACTAATTGTTGTTATTTTGTAGTTTGTAAAAATGATACACTCCAAATTAAACTTGCCCAAAAATATCGTGATGCTTATGTAAATTGGATGAAGCAATGTTACATTAAACCTGGCATTTCTTATTCAGCTCAAGAAATAAGAAATAAATTTGGTCGTTCATCAAGAGACATTTATAATGAAGAAGGGAGAAAATGTAGGTATTATTATGTTACAAATACTTTCATAGATGATTGGTACGTCAATGGGAGTGAATGTTCTGGCTCAAACAATACTTTTTCTAATTTTTATGACACCACTCCGCCACCCAAAAAACCTCAAGAATTAAATATTAATTGATATTAAGACCTTCTAATGAAGGTCTTTTTTTATTTTTTCTCATTTTTGTTAAAATCAAAAAAAGAAATTGTGTTCTAATAAAGAAGAAGTCAAAAAAAGAAATTAAAACTTATAATTGAAAATATTATTTTTTTAATTTCAAATAACTACTTTTAGAATAAAAAATACCCCCCCTAAATCAAACATGCCTCTTTAACGCATTATTTTGCCTCTCTCGCTGTGATTAAATTACAATTAATGGTTTAACATTAGTGATTGATTTATATCCTTTTAAATCCAATTTAGCCTTTAAGTGACCTTCAAAAAACCTTGTAAATACGTACTTTTAATTTTTACAATTTTACCTTTAATTTCAACGAAGCATTTTTTTAATCTAATTTAGTCCCCTTTAACTAGGGGTCTTTTTTTATACCTAAATCACAAAAAAAGGAGGTTTTAAAAATGTCAAAAATAACTAAAATCCCCTTTATCTAAAAAATTAATAATTATGTTATTAATTATTATCTTCAATTTTGTCCCTTCCATCAATGCTCATTCTTCTTTTTTTCATAGTCAAAACAAAACCAAAATTAAATTAGCAGATTACAAAACCCTCCAACAAGAATGGTTAGCGACCCAACCCAAAATGAAAAGATATGATATTCCTGTTTTAAACAAAGAAAGCATCCCTGAAATCCTAAATTATTTTAAAATAAGTGTTGTTGGAAATAATTTAGATGATTCACGATACAACCCTTACAACCAAAACTACTTTCAATATCAAATCAAAAATCCACCAGATGGTTTATTAGCGGTTTATTTAAGAGCAAGAGATAATCCTTTTAATACTCAATACCCTCAAGCTGATAACGAATCCACCTTAGAAGAGCTTTTGGCACACCAAACAGCCATCAAAGATAGGTTTATTTTTTGGGACGCCAACAAACACCCTCAAGAAATAAAATGCAACACTCACTTAATCTCCATCAAACTCCCTGAAGGCCGAAGCAAAACAGAAGCAATTAAAAATTACTTAACTGCCCACAACATCACCAAAAACCCTGTAGACATTAAGTTAGGATGTTACAAAGCATTTCCAAATGACGACGCATTCTTAAATTTTCCCCTAGGAGACTACAAACCTGACTCAAAAACAATAACTGAATACGACCCATCAACAGGCAACAAAACAAAAACAATCAAAGAAACCATAAAAACAATTTACTACGACAACAGTCAAACAATTAAAGAAATTATCCAATACACCCCAGATATCCACATAGGAAAAAGAACAAAACATGTCCTTTATCATCCTGATGGCTCACTTGATTTCGTTACCATATATAACTCTGACGGTAACCGAACGAAAGAATTTCAATACAGACCAGACGGCACAATTAAAACGCAAAAAACATATTACGACTCAGGGAAATTATGTGAAATATCTAACTATGATACAAAAGATTACACTTTATTTAAACGAAATGGTAGAATTTGGGACGAATATCGCCTATCGACAACCCAACCAGATGCCCCTCCTCAAATCCCGCTTCCCTACAACATCGAACACACACCATCCCCTCACCAAAAATTCAATCCAGAAGCGATTTATTTCGACGACGGAATCCGCTTCCTCCCTTCAGAATCTCCAGAAGTAGAACGCTTAAAAAAAGACCTAACACGCCTTCAATACGAAGTTGAAGTCGATGAAGCACAAAACAATTCTCGTGAAACAATCAACCAAAAATTAAAAACCATTCGCGAGCTGAAACAGCGAATAATCACTTCCCAAAAATACACTATCGAAGACTTACTCAAACTATCAAACGGAGCTAGAAATGTTTATCTTTTCTCATTCAACACCCAAAAAGAAGAAATAAACATCACCTTTCCTGATTCCCTAGACCCTCAAGAAGCCATCACAACCTGGAAACAAGAGAACTCACAAACCCATCATCAAGGAATCACACAAATCATCAAAATTCCCAAATATACTTCAATAACTTTAGGTCCGCCCATAAACAAAGTGATAAAACACGACGCAAACCTTACAACCATTCATCATACTTTTGAAACCACCGACAAAATATATCACATCACCTGCACCAACACAAAACAAATGACAAAAATCCTAGAGGAATACCACAATAAATATGTTTCTTGGTTACAACAATGCTACATCAAACCAGGTGTTCGTTATACACTTGGCGACATAAAACATCATTTCGGTTATCGTCCAACAGACATCTATAACGAAGACGGAACAAAATCCAACTTCACTTGTAGCGGCAGTGGATGGCGAGCAGTATGGTACGTAGACGAACAACCATGCAATTGGTGGTATAATATCTTTTCACATTTCTACACAACACAATCCCCACCACCAAAAACCACTGAACTAATGACAGAATAACGCTAAAGACCTTCTCGCGAAGGTCTTTTTTCATTTAAAAATTAAATTAAGGAGAAAAAAATATGAAAATAATAATTTTTGAAGGCTTAGACGGAAGCGGAAAAACTACTTTTATCCAAAACATCAAAGAAGAATTACAAGCCCAAAACCAAGAAGTCATCACGCTACAAGGATTAGGCAGTTCATCAATTGGCCCACAAATCCGCAAAATGTTTTTAACTCACGAAAACTTAGACAACCAAACACGCCTTTTATTGAGTTTTTCAAACATGATTCAAACCCAAGAAGAACAAATAACTCCACACATTTTCTCAAACAAAATCATTTTAATTGACCGTTGGTTAGGCTCAAATTTCGCTTATCGCATTTATCCCTCCCAAAACAAAAGAGATTACCAAATTTTTTATAACTTATTCAATCGCTTCATCAAACCCGACATGACTGTATACTTAAAAACAAACCCTGAAATTGGCATCAACCGCAAACGCACTCAATCAAACCACAAATTAGACGTCATCGAATCAAGTCCAATATCATATTTCAAAAAAGTTGAACAAGGTTATGATGAGTTTTTGAAACTACCAAACCTCGGAACAAAAATAATTTTAGATACAACCGATTTCACAAACATCTCGCAACACCAAAAAAATATAATAAAAAAGATAGGAAACATAAAACAATGGCAATTATAATTCAAAAACAATGCAAAAATGGCAACACATATATCTACTACTCCAACGGAAAAATCAAAACCATCCACAAAGACGGCAAGATTACTTGGCGTACCAAAAGAATATTTGCTAAAACCACCCACAGACCCTTTTAAGGGTCTTTTCTTTTTTACCAACAACAAAACTAACAACGCCTCGGCGAAAAAAATAATTCACAGGAGAAAACAAATATGCTAACTAACCAAGAATTAAACAACATCAAACAATTTAAACAAAACATAAAATCCGTTGACATTCTCAAACAAATTTTTGATAAATCTACCTTCACACTCCCAATCAACGAATATATGAAAACCAATCACACTCAATTAAATCATTATTTTGAAACAAATAACTTCAATTGCCAATCTCAAAAATCCCTTCGCGGAAAAATTAACGAATTCTTTATTTTGCTTTATTTCCGATATTACGGCATCACCAATTTATATCCACAGGCATATTTATTTTTCATCCCCGATATCAAATTTGATTTAGTGTTATTCACCCACACCAAACGAATAATCGCCTTCAATTTCAAAACATGCCTCCGCGACCGCTACAAACAAGCCATCATCGAAGGACAACAACTAAAAAAACTAGACACTCGCTTTGAGTACTACCTCCTAACAAACCACACCTCGGAAACTCAAAGACTCAATGAAAAACTCAAACAAGGCAAAGTACAAAGCATCAATAAAGTAATTAACCTATTTTCACCAAACAGCCACTCATTTTTTCAAAACTTTTCCCGAAGACAATTTATTACCTTTCCAAATATAAATTTAATTAAAAAATAAAAGGAGATTTAAAAAAATGTTAACCAACGAACAAAAAGCCCTAAACCAAATTGTCAATTACATCCATCAAGAAAAATGGAAACATTTAGAATTTTATTGCGAAATCATCAACCCCAAACACTTACAAGACTCATTAAACCAAAAAATCTTTAACGCTTTAAAATATTTAAATCTAGAAGGTCCATTCTCTCACCCTCTTAACAGAAGAAAAACCAGACAATTTATTATATCCGAATTATTGACTTATTTACAAAAACATTACCCTCAAGAAAATATCACCGCAAATCGCCTTAGTTTTTTAGATACCGACACTTCCTCAACCGACAACACACACCTTCTAATTGATTTAAAACACACATACACCCAATCTCAACTCTATCAACAATTTTTAACAACCATCCAACCTTCTTTTGAATCCAAAGCTCCTCATCTTGTGGATTCACACATAAAAGAAACATTTGCCAAACTAAAAGATTTCATCTTCCTCATTCCTAATGAATCTGATAAAGAATTGCTTACCATAAGTCAAATGATGTCTTTAGGACTTGAATATTTATCACCTGATGTTTCTGCTAAACAAACAATCCAAGAAGAATATTATCGTTTATCCGATGATTTTGAAATGTTAAACAAAAACACTAAAGGATTTAAAAAAGGTCAAGTTATCACAATCGGAGGGTACACAGGTTTAGGAAAAACTACTTTCGTCTATAATTTATTACTAGATTTAGCCCAAACCAGATTTAAAGAATCAGAAGAACAACCACACATGATTGTTTTTTCATACGAAATGACTTGGCAAGAAAACTTAACTCGCTTATTAGCACGCCATACCCAAATTCCTTTAAATGTTATTTTGGATAAAGACTTTGACCCTCAAGCAACCGACGTTACACAATCAATTTATGACGAAAGGATGGAATCAGCAAAAAGTTTTATCTCAAACCTTAATTTATCTTTTAGTTATACCAAAACCAAAAGCATCAATTACATCGTCGATTTACTTTATCGCCTTCATTTAGAGAAAAAAGTAGATGTCGTTGTAATCGACCATCTCCAAATAACCAAATCAACCAAACACTTAGAAAACGACCGTTTGGCAATTGATGAAATCATGGAAAAAATCAAAGAACTCGCAACCAAATTAGAGATTGTTGTTATTATTTTATCACAATTCTCTAGAGACACTTACAGCAATTACCAAGGCAAATCCCCCGAAATAACTGCTTTAAAAGGCTCTGGAGGAATCGAGACAAACTCTGACATTGTTTTAATAATGTCTGAATTCAACCCAAAAATATCCAAAGACAAAGATAAACTTATTTCTTCCAACAACGAAACCGTAAGTCAATTATACGAAGACGCCACAGGAAAAGACAACCAAAAAATTATTGAAGTCAACATCAAGAAAAACCGCAGCGGCACCAAACAAACTTTAGTTTATCACTTCGCTATGGAAACACAAACATTTAAGGAAGTAGGTTTTGTTCTTCCTCACGAAATAGATGCCAATTAAGGAGTAAAAAAATGAATATGCAAGACAAAATCAAATACATTCAAACCAACTTCCCGATGATGGTTTTATTAATCAAATTAAAAGTTCTACCACCCAATTTCAATCGTAAATATCGCTTCCCTTGTCCCATTCATCAAGGCAAAAACCCTACTTGCTGTCGTATCACCGAGGATAACGCGATACATTGTTTCAAATGTACTAAACGATACGATATTGTTGATGTCTATCAAAGAACTAGAGGACTAGATTTTAATGAATCTATCCGAAGAATCCTCAGTTTTATGAAATCGCAAGAATTTAAAACTTTACTCCAAGAAGAGCAACAAATAACTAAACTAACAAAAAGTCCTTTCAAACAACAATATCATTCAAAATCAGCTTACCCAACGGACGAAACACAATTAAAAACCGCCAAAAGGAAATT
The DNA here is from genome assembly GCA_000069925.1 of Candidatus Phytoplasma australiense. Taxonomy (GTDB): domain Bacteria; phylum Bacillota_I; class Bacilli_A; order Acholeplasmatales; family Acholeplasmataceae; genus Phytoplasma; species Phytoplasma australiense. The sequence continues at coordinate 373,959 of AM422018.1, read as the reverse complement.
ACTCAAAGAAGTATCGCCCTTATTCAACCAAATCCGCGATTACTACCACTATTTATTAACTGCCAACCAAAACAACGAATCTCACCAAGGGATAAAATACTTGACCGAAAAAAGAAAGCTCACCCCAGCCACAATTAAAGAATTCAGCCTGGGGTTCGCTCCTCTATCCGATAAACCTTTATCTTTCCGATTCTTTAATTATTGCCAAAAGAAAAACATTAACATCCACAAGTTAATAGAATACGGCTTTATCAAAGAAAAAACCAGCAAAAAAGGCTCAAAATATTATCACGATGCTTTTAATGGCTCTGTTATTATCCCAATAGAAAATGGACGCCAACACACTTTTCATTTTTACCAAAACAATTTCCAAAACACTGGCATTTTTAAACCCAAATATCAATCCCTAACTAACTTCTCTCAAACACCTACTTTTTATTTCAGCTATCGCTTCTTTGAGGCATTACCTTACATCAAACAAGCAAAAACCGTCATTATCCATGAAGGTTTTTTTGATGTAATCAGTTGTTGGCAACGCGGAATCAAAAATGTAGTGGGATTAATTTGCATCGCTCAACAACTATCCCAAGCTCAAATTGATATTTTCAAAAAAGAACAAATAAAGGTAATCATCGCTTTAGACAACGACGAAACAGGGCTCAACCGCAACAAAGAATTAGCGGCTCAACTCAAATCCAACCAGGTTGATTGTGAAATACGCAGAATTTTACCACCATACTCCAAAACTTGCAAAGATGTAGATGATTTATTACGCAATCATGGGTATCAAGCATATAAAAAATGCTTTCTTGACAATTCTGACCCTTATGCAGGCTACGAAGGCTACCCCCCATATGATTTCGCCGTTAACTTATTTGGCAAAAACACAGTAGAAATAGTTAATTCCAAACGGTCCTTAAACTCAAAAGAATCACCTACACTCCAAACCAAAAAACCAACAACAAAACAACAAATAACAACTTACCCAGATGGCAGCAAAACAATTCACGAAATAGACCTCAAAACAAACCAAATAATAAAAACTACTGACACCCATCCCAGCGGCTCAAAATATATTGTAGAAGATAAAGGGTTGATAATTACAACAACCTACTATGAACCTGATGACGAGTTTTGTTGGAGCGAAAAACGCGAATTCGACTCTGAAACTCGCGAAGTAATCAAAAGGACTTATAAAAGTTACAAAGGCACAAAAGAAATTAAAGAATTCGACCCCAAAACAAACAACATCACCAAATCAACCAAATACAAAAACAAAAAACTTTTTTCTATCAAAGAATACGACCCTCAACAAACAGATAAATTAATCAAATACACTGAATATAACGAGGATAATACTTATCATGTCAAAAATTACGACTAAACAACTGGCAAACAAACCGCAGAGACCATCTACAATCCCAACAACACCTTCAAAGAAGCTAAAAACTTCAATCAACCACAATCCCTTTAAGGGCTTTTTCTTTAATCCCACACCAAACAACCACAACAACACGTTCGGCGAAAACCACAAATCAGCGAAAGGAAAAAATTAAATGGAAACCGCCCCAAATCAAATAATCACCCATGAGTATGGTTTTCACACAATTATCAAATTAGACCCTCAAACAAAGAAAAAAACCAAAGCAACCAATTACCACCCAGACGGCAAAACCATCCGCTGGATTGTCTACTACGATAAATACATCAAAAAAATCTACTACCAATCAGACGGCAAAACAATTGATACAATCCATTACTTCGACCCTAAAACGCGTGAAGAACTTAAAGAAATTGTTTTTAACTCTTATGGATTAATAGACCGTATTAAAGAATTTGAATACGACCTGAAAACAGGAAACCTAATCAAAACGAAAACATATAAAAATGGAACAATACATCATATCACAAAATTTGATTCAAAAACATTCCCCATCGAAAGAATCCATTACAAAAACGGCGAAATTAATTTTATCATCAAGTTCGAATACAACCCCGAAACAGGTATCGAACTCAAAAGAACTATACTCAAACCCAATGGCACAGTTGAATGCAGCATCGAAGGACTGCATAACCCAGGCTCCACCGTCACAATCACCAAATACAATCCTGATAAAACAGTCGCCCAAACATTTCAATTTCTACCAAAAACCGTAAATCACACTTAAATACAAAACCAAATCCCAACACGCTCGGCAACCAACAAACAATAAATAAAAAGAGCAAAACAAAATGACTACCAATCCAAACCAAAAAATCACTTATAGAAACGTTTATAAAATAATCACCGAATTTAGTCCTATCACAAACAAAAAAACCAAAGAAACCGAATGCTCCAAAGACGGAAAAACAATCTACTCTTTTGCTTCACACAACTCTCGCACAGGAAACAAAACCAAACAAATCATTTACCAAGACAACATGATTTGGCGTATTTATAAATATGAATACAACCTAACGACAATTAAAGAAACTATCTACTATCCTGATAACACAACGATTAATATGATTCAGGAATACGACCGCAAAACACAAAACCGAACCAAACAAATCATTTACAGCGGCGGAATAACGAAAGACCAAATTGAACACAACCCCGAAACAGGCGAACAAATTAAAAGAACTTATTACCGAAACGACGGCAAAACAACTAAGGAAGTTGAGGACTGCAACCCCCAAACAAGGAAATTAACCAAACGAACCTACTACCACCCCAACGGAAAAATCAAAACCATCCACGATTTCGACCCCGAAACTGGTAAAAAAACCAAATATACGAAATTCAAAGCAAACGGAGTCACAATTGAATACACCAGAATATATCGCCGCGAAATAAGTCGATGGGTCAAAATATCTGCACGATACACAAAAAAAGAAGAATGGGTGGCATATCACGAAGCAGGGCACGCTTTAATTACCTTTTTACATCCCCAAAATTATGAGGTGGCATATCTCACAATTATACCAAACCTAGAAAAAAAACACATTAGGACATTGTCAACCTTTGCTTGTAAATCACAATTTCAAAATAGGCGCTTTAATTGATTTAGCTGGGTACGCCGCAGAACAGTTAATGGCCCAAGAAAACCTAATAGATAAATCAAAAGTGGGTATTGGTTGCGGCACAGATTTCAAACACGCTCGCGAATTATTACAAAAAAACTCATCCGACCCACGAAAAGATTTTGATTTATTCGTGGAAGAAGCAAAAAATCTGCTTGCCTTAAACAAAGAAACTTTAAAACAAATCGCTAAACGCTTAATGATTGAAAAAGTTTTAAACCACAAGGAACTTAAAGAAATTTGCCAACAATATCCCCTAAAAGGCATCGACAACTTCTCATCCAGCCGAAGATAAATAATGCACCAAAAAGACCCTTTCAAGGGTCTTTTTTTTGATTTTCTCACACAAACCACAAATAACAACGCCTCAGCAGAAAAACAAATAAACATAAAAACAAAGGAGAAAAATAAAATGAACACCAACACAAAACCCCAAATCCTCAATCATCCAGATAGTTCAAAGATTTTCAAAGACTTCAACAAAAAACTACACAAAATGGCAATCCCTGTATCACAAAGACCCATTTTAGTTGGTTGTTTTTTAATTGCACTTCTAGGAAATGTCAATATTTCCAATAACAATACAACTTTAAAAAACAACATCATTATCGCCATTAAAAACAAATTAGAAAAAATGGAACACCACAAAAGACAAGAAATATTAACTCATTATGATAGATTACTTACCAACGAAACGTGGACATCTCAAAAAGAAGGTATTTTATTAGGTGATATTTTTACTTTTTCCAGAACTAAAATTAAATTAGAACCTGAAAAAGAATATTTTCAAATAACGGTTCAAAGCAACGGTCAAGGAATTATTCCAAGATGGCAAAAAAAAATCTCAAGGCCTTATTTTTATCAAAGGAAAAAATATAAAATCTAATAGAAATATCATCACAGACGAACAATTTTGTTATTCTCAAATCGATGCTCGCAATGGTGCTTTTGGCAAAATCCCTTCTCATTTAAAAGGAGCTATTTATTCAAACACTTTTTGTTGTTTTAATCTTAAAGATAATTTTAAAGATTTAGATTTAGATTTTTTAACAGCTATTCTTTCCTCTTCTCGAATGAAATCTTATTTTGAAGGAAAAAGCTTAGGGACTACCAATCGTAGACCTATAAAATTAGAAAAATTTTTAGAAACCAAAATTCCTTATTCGTTACAAGAATTGGAAACTCTTAATGAAAAATATAAAAAAATCTCGCAAAAATTAAAACCTCTAGAAATAAAATTAAATGATATTAAAAAAGAATTACAAAACATTATTTTTTGAATTTTAAATAATTAAATGTTGAAACAAATAAAAAATTTTAGACTAAATTAAAAACAACAACAAAACCAAAGCAAAAACTAACTAAACATCAGACCCTTTCAAGGGTCTTTTTTTCTTTACCAAACACAAACCGAACACACTAAGGCAATGCCTAAATTACAAATTCAACAATAAAAAAAAGGAGAAACATAAACATGGAAAACAACCAAAAAAGAGGGGTCCTTGGGAATAAAAACAATAAACCAACAACTCCCACTGACTTACAAGAAATCAAAACTTTTCTTCAAGCCCTAAAAGAAGAACTAATTAACCTTACAATCACTCCCCACTCTAAAAAAGAAGGCGGTTATCGCGAAGCGAACTACCGCCCTAAAAATCAAATTCTTTTCGTTGATACAAGAATTTTGGAAGAAATCCAAACATTCAGAAAAAGCATAATCAAAGATAACAACATTCACAACAATAACCACTCAAAACCCTTATCCTCAAACTCTCTTAAAACGCATTTCGATAACTTCCAAATCAATTACAAAAATATCGCCAAAGATGCTATCAAAGAAACAATTGGAAAAATCGACATCAACAAATTAACAACTTTACGCTTATTTCCGCTAGACCCTGATAAGTGTGATAAATTCAATAATCTTATCAAAACTAACTACAAAAAAGGCCTAAATATCATCTATTATCGCCAAGAAGACCTAAAACACATTAACTTCTTTATAACCAGAGCTAAACAAGGATATCGTGTGAAAAAGCTTCATCCAATGCATAAGTATTTATTAAAGTCAAAGGTCTAAAATATCTAACACTTTTATAACACTTTTATAACACTTTACTAACACTTCACTAACACTTTTATAACAGTCCACTAACACTTTTATAACACTTTGCTGCCTAATATTTTTCTGTTAAATACTATCTCAAACGCCACGTGATATTTTATATTTTATATCGATAATGATAATGATAATCGATATTTTATATTATCGGTATTTTCTTTTTAATCATTTTCATTAACGATATAAATAACTCTCTTCAAGTTTTTTTAAAAATTTCCGATGCGTTCCTAGACTAAAAATATTCAAATCCAAAAATGAGAAAAATCTAAGAGCCCTCAAGGGCTCAGATAAAGCATAAACCACTTGAGGGAAAAAAATAGAATAGAAAAAGAACCCCCCAGTTCCGCACAACCCCCCCTTTTTTCACTCAATTCAATAAATAATTTTTAAGTTCCAAAAAAAACCACCCATCATCACACAATTAATTGAATAAAGTTTTTGTATTTTATGCAATTGATAATTTAATTTATAACAAAACCCATAAAAAACCAATAAAACAAAGGAGAATAAACAAAATGAATAAAAATAAAACCTCTTTTGATGCGTTTTTACTCATCAAAAATATCAAAGGAATAAATTACATATCAAATTTTCTTCAAGTTCATAAAGGGACTATCAAACGTTGGGAAACACAAAAATCAATCCCTAAAAATTATGATGCAGATTTTCGAAAAATGATGAATCAAATTGAAATCGAAGACCCTACCATTAATATAATAAAAATTTCAGACAACAATTTAACAAACGAGAAAAAATTTGATGAATTTTATACAACCCACGACACCGCTTTAAATTTTTTTAAAGTTTTAAAAAGCAAAATGATAGAACTAAAAGTAAATTTAGATGAATACACTTTCATTGAACCCTCAGCGGGCAATGGAAGTTTTTATAATTTAATTCCACCAAATAAAATAATTGGGGTTGAAATCAACCCCAACATTAACAAAAATTACATTATTAAAAATTATTTAGATTTTATTCCTGAAAAGAAAACCAAAAATATCGTTTTCGGAAACCCTCCATTTGGCCTAAGAGGTAATTTGGCCTTACGATTCATAAACCATTCATATCAATTTGCCGACATTATCGCATTTATCTTACCTCCTTTATTTGAATCAGATGGCAAGGGTTCGCCTAAAAAAAGAGTTGTTGGTTTTCAATTAATGCATTCTCAAAAACTTCCTTTATCATCATTTGAATATCCCGATGGCAAGAAAGTCAAGGTGGCAACAGTTTTCCAGATTTGGACTAAAATCAATACCCACCTTCTACTATCCTCAACCCCTAAAACAGCCAACAATTTTGTAAAAATTTATTCTTTTATCCGATGGCCTTACCCCATCTTCCATCAGAAATAAAAAAATGTTAAATCTATGTGATGTTTATTTACCCAGCACTTGTTTCAAAGGAATGAAAGCTTACGAATCATTCAACCTCCTTCCCAACAAAAGAGGATATGGAATCAAAATTCTCAAAAACATCTCTGAAATCAAAGCCCTTCTTTTGAATCACGACTGGACTAAAACAGCCTTTTTATCTACCAATAGTGCTTTAAATTTACGCACAAGCTTAATAACGAAAGTAATAACTGAGGCTGGTTATAGTGATTAAACAAACAACTATTGAATAATAATATTTATTTCATTGAATAATTTTTGTCACAAATATGTTACAATGGTTTTTGTAATTGGCAAAAACATATGGAGATAATCGATGTCAGAAACACAAAAAATACAAAAATTAAATAACAAAATAATATTATTACAAAATATGATTTCTCAAATTAAAACCATTGATAAAGAAATTGTTTTTAAATTAGTTAAACGTTTTTTCAAAACTCTCAATTTATCTACCATCCTAAGAACAATCAAAATCAACCGCAGCACTTATTACTATTGGCTAAAAAATCAAGAAAAGAAACGATTACAACGCGAAAAATACCTTTTACAACAAAAACGTATCCAAGCTTTATGTTCTCGTTATCAATATTTTTACGGATATCGCAAAATCACTCATTTATATCAAAAAACTTTCAACGAACACATCGCCAAGGAAAAAGTGTATCAAATTATGAAAGAAAATAATATTTGTTGCCGTTTAAGAATAAAAAAAGTCAAACGTGCATATAAAAACAACTTAAAACCTAAATTAAGTGTAGCACCCAACCTTATCAACCGCGATTTTATTGCAACCAAACCGCTTCAAAAATTATTTACCGACATCACATTTTTCCCAACTCCTGAAGGTTTTGTTTATTTTTCTGCCATCATTGATTCTTTTAACAATCAAATAATCGCCTACCACACCTCAAACCGCCAAGATAAAGAATTAATTTTAAATACAATCAAAAAATTACCCCCACTAAAAGACCCTTGTGTTATTCATTCCGACCGCGGCACGGTTTACCAATCGCTCAAAGTACAAAATAAACTAATTAAAAAAAGCCTTTTAATCAGCATGTCCAGCAAAGCAACCCCACGCGATAATGCTGTGATTGAAAACTTTTTCGGCCAAATGAAAAGTATTTTATTCAACCAACATCCGTTTTTATTTCAACAAGAAGCACACGAAATTAAAAAAATTATCAATCGCTTCCCTTCTTTTTGGAATAAAAGATGGATGTTGGCTAAATTAAATAATTTATCGCCTTTAAAATATTCTCAATCCTTCAGATAATATTTTAATTAATGATAAAATCAACTGCAACCTTTTTTAAAAAGAGGTTGTTTCACTGTACATTTTTTTGAGCAAAAATACCCTTGCAAAAACACAAAACATCAAAAAAACGTGATTATTGTGTAAAAAAATGCACACCCCTTCATTTTCGAGGGGAATTTCGATGCTTTTTTGCCTATATATAGAGTGAAGGGATAAAAATATATCTTTTGAAACGAGCAAAATATTAAAAAACTTATAGACAATTTTTTATTTTAATTATTTGTTTTGTTGATTTGAAAAGATATGAAATTATCTATATTTTTTTAGTTTTAAAGAATATTTTTAAAACAAAAAAATGTCTAAAAAACATCATCTCCCCAATTAATGAAACTGAAACTACAAAACATCCTAACGGTTTATACAAATAATTGGTTTATAATGATGGTTCTTTTTTTAAAATTTCTGAAACAGGAAAAATTCAACAAGTTTATTGGAGATTTAGATTTGGTTTGGATTCAGACTACAAATTATTATTTTATGATGAAAATGAACATCTCATTAAATCAATAGAAACATATATATTTGTTCCAATGGAAGGAGATAAGTCAAGTAAAAAAGTTGTTAGACATATTATGAAAGATTACCCCCCTGATGCTTCCTTGCATGGATTAGAAGAAACAATGTTGGGCTCAACAGTTCCATTATTAAAATTAACAAAGTTTTTTCAAAATGCAAATAAAGCTCCTTATCGTAAAGTGAATATGCCAGTTGGTAAAAATGAACAACATCCTTTTTTTATATTATAAAACATCATTTTATTTATAATAGTGATGGAATGATTTATGGTAGATATCAAAATCCAGAAGGCACAATCAAGAAATTAATAATTCCCGATAAGCTACATGTTGATTTTATTAAAAACAATAAAGACATTATAGAAACATATAATATCGATGAAAAACAATCTAAAGAAGAAATAAAAAAAGCAATATTGTCAAAATGGCAAACTCCAACTAAAGTAGAGTTGAACATATATAATTCTAATATTAGGGAATGGCAAAAAGAAAATGTTGAAATAGCAAAATCAAACCCAGGTAGTTATTTTTCATTACTTTTGAAAAATAGCAACATATTGAGTGATGTTTTAGATTATGACAATTATATAGAATATGAAGAAATTAAAATCATAGAAGGAGAAAACGCAGAAGAAGTTCCTTCAGATTTGCGATACAAAAAAATAAATAATGAAGATCATACGTATCAATATCATTTTAATGATGGTACGATAGAAAAATATAATCAAGACGGAAAATTACAGGAAGTTGAATATTCAAAAAATAATATTATTTTTTCATACGATGGTTCTAAATGGTCTTTCAAACTAAAAAATAGCGATTTACAACCTATTAATCTAGATAATTATATATAAATAAATTTTTTTAAAGGTTTTGTTTGCATCCTCTTTAAGAACAAAAACGAATTGAACCCTAAAACACTAAACAGTTTTAAAATTAAATAAAATTTTTATCAAAGACCAACTTTTAAGTTGGTCTTTTTTATTTTATTATGCCCAAAAACATCGAAATTTAGTTTAATAACTTTTAAATTAATTTTATTATTTTTAGGTTTAATTGTTGAACTTAGTATTTGCATTTTTTAATATCAATTGCTCTTTATTTTAGGGAGTTATTTTTTTGATTTAACTTTTTGCTTCTATTTTTGTCATTAATCGTGTTTTTGAGACAACAACTTTCTTGTTTTTCCAAATTAAATAAAATGTTTATATGTTATAATAATAATAATTAGTGATTTTTAAAAATGCAAAAATAATCTGTTAAAAGATTTTAATAGAAATAGAAATAGAGGATGTAGTTTGAAAAAAGCCTTAGTTATCAGATTTTTAGCAGGTATTTATTATATTCAAGATCTTGACAATCAAACTATTTTAAAAGCTCAAAAAAAAGGGGTTTTAAAAAAATCTAATTTCATACAGGATAATCAATTAAAAAATAATCGTGATAAAATGAGCATTAAAGTAGGGGATATTGTTCTTTATGGAATGTGTTATGATAAATATTTAATTTATGCTATTTTGCCCCGTAAAAATGAATTAAAAAGACCTAATATTGCAAACATTGACCAAGTATTATTGGTTTTTTCTTTGGTAAAACCCCATTTCCAAACACTTCTTTTAGATAAATTTTTGTTAATTTTACAACAACATAAATTAGATGTCATCTTAGTTTTTTCTAAAATAGATTTAATAGAAAAAGAAGAATTAGAAGAAATTCAACAAAACATGAATTATTACTTTCCTTTTTACACTTGTTATTATGTTGATTCCAAACAACAAATAGGGATTGGTGTTTTAAAAAATATTTTTGAACAAAAAATCACTGTTTTAGCTGGACAAACGGGAGTTGGCAAGTCAACTTTACTAAAAGCTTTGATTCCTGATGCAAATTTAAAAACCCAAGAAATTTCTGAAAGTTTAGGTAGAGGAAAACACACTACCAAAAATGCTCAATTATATCTTTTCAACAACGGGTTTATCGCTGATACTCCTGGTTTTTCTAAATTAGATTTAGGTGGCTTTTCTTATCAAAATTTAAAAAATTTTTATCCTGATTTTTTAAAATATGTTGATAATTGTTATTTTGGCACAAATTGCCTTCATTTGCAAGAAACCCAATGTGGCGTTAAAGAGGCTTTGACACAAGGAAAAATTATTCCTTCGCGATATTCTAATTATTGTTATTTCATGGAAGAAATTAAAAAAGAGAAAAAAATATATGTTAAAAATTAATATAATTTAACATCAACAACTTAAAAGACGATAGTTTTGATAATTTATATTAAATACATGTTTTTGTTTTCCTTATTTAATTTATTAGTTTTCAAATTTTGGTAGAAAAAAATAATCTGATAATTATTAAATTTTTAAAAGCAATAAATTACTATAAATAGATTTAATAGAAGGAATTTAAAAATTATGAAAATAGGTATTATTGGTTTACCGAATGTGGGTAAATCAACTTTATTTAATGCTTTAACGAAAATGCAAGTTTTAGAAGCTAACTATCCTTTTGCAACAATTGAACCTAACGTAGGAACAGTTGAGGTCCCTGACCCACGTTTAAAAAAATTATCCCAAATTTTTCAATCTCAAAAAATAATTTCTGCTTTAATAGAATTTAAAGATATTGCAGGATTAGTAGCAGGTGCTTCTAAAGGAGAAGGATTAGGAAATCAATTTTTAAGTCATATTCGCAATGTAGATGCTATTTGTCATGTTGTTAAATGTTTTGAAGACCCTAATATTTTGCATGTTATGGACAAAAATGACCCTTTAGAAGAAATTAAAATTATCGAAACCGAACTTGCTTTAGCAGATTTAGAACAAATTGAAAAACGTTTACAAAAACTTCAAAAACAAAAAAAGAAAGGCGATAAAGATTTATTAAAAGAATATAACGTTTTAACGAAAATTCAACATCATTTAACAAACGAAGATTTAAAAAACCTTTCTTTAAACGAAGAAGAATTAAAAATAGTGAAAAACTTTAATTTATTATTTTTAAAACCTTCACTATATCTGGCTAATATCAAAGAAAATGATTTAGTAAACAACAAAAACTTGCTTTTACAAAAAGTATTGGATTATGGAAAACAAAAAGGCAAAAAAGTGATTTCTTTATGTGTCCAATTAGAAAAAGATTTATCTTTTTTGGAAGAAGAAGAAGAAGAAAAAGTTTTTTTAAAAGATTATGGGATGACTCAAACAGCTTTTGCAAAATTAATTCAAGAAAGCTACAATCTTTTAGGTTTACAAACTTATTTTACTGCAGGTCCTAAAGAAGTGCACGCTTGGTCTTTCCAAAAAGGATTAAAAGCTCCTGAATGTGCAAGAATTATTCACACCGATTTAGAAAAAGGGTTTATTAAAGCCGAAGTACTTGCATATGAAGATTTAATCACTCATCAAACTTTTCAAAAAAGCAAAGAAAAAGGAAAATTAAGAATCGAAGGTAAGGAATATATAGTAAAAGATGGCGATATTATTACTTTTAGGTTTAATGTATAAAAAATAAAATAATTCAAATTCCAAGAAAGAAATAAAATTATGCAAAATTATAAAAAGACTCTTTTAATGCCTCAAACTGATTTTCCGATGAAAGGAAATTTAGGAAAAAAAGAAATCGATATTCAATCATACTGGAAAAAAATTAATTTATATCAAACACAACTTGAAAAAAACAAAGATTTACCGCCATTTATTTTGTGGGATGGCCCGCCATACGCCAATGGAAACATTCACATCGGACACGCTCTTAATAAAATTTTGAAAGATTTTATTGTGCGTTTTTACAATATGCAAGGTTTTTGTGCTCCTTATATTCCTGGTTGGGATACTCACGGACTACCAATTGAAATAGCAGTTTTAAAAAAAATAGGGTTTAACAAAAAAAACAATCGAGAAGAATTTATTCAAAAATGTCATGAATTTGCTTTAGATAATGTAGAAAAACAAAAAAAACAATTTCAAAGATTAGGAGTTTTGGCTGATTGGAAAAACCCTTATTTAACTCTAAATAAAAATTTTATGGCTAATCAAATTCGTATTTTTGGTCAAATGGCAGATCAAGAATTAATTTTTAAAGCTTTAAAACCTATTTATTGGTCCCCCACTTTGGAGTCTGCTTTAGCAGAAGCTGAATTGGAATATTACGACCATGTATCACCTTCTATTTATATTGCTTTTCCTATGAAAGAAACTGATTTATTCAAAAACACTGCTTTAATTATTTGGACAACAACTCCTTGGACTTTGCCAGCAAATATGGCAATTGCAGTAAATCCTGAAAAAAATTATCAATTAATCGATGTAAATCAAAAGCGTTATTTAGTGGGAGCAAATAACCTTCCTAAACTACAAAAAAAGTTTTCTTGGGATGATAAAGAAATTAAAATTATTGCTAATTTCCAAGGAAAAGAGTTGGAAAATTTAGAATATTTTAATCCTGTTGGCGGTAACCAAGGCAAAGTTATTTTAGCTGAACACGTTTTAGATGATGAAGGCACAGGTCTCGTTCATACAGCCCCTGGTCATGGTTTAGAAGATTTTTTAGTGGCACAAAAATACGGCATTCAAGTTGTTTGTAGTATTAACAAAAAAGGATTTATGACAGCACTTACTAAAAAATACGAAGGTTTGTTTTATACTAAAGCTAACGATGAAATTATTGCTGATTTAAAAAATAGTAATCATTTATTAAAAAGCGAAACTATAACACATTCTTATCCCCATGATTGGCGCACCAAAAAACCAGTTGTTTCACTTGCTCTTTCTCAATGGTTTGTTTCTATTGAAAAAATCAAAAATAATTTATTAAAAGAAGTGCAAAAAGTTAATTGGGTACCTCAATGGGGGAACTTAAAAATGACTAATATGATTGAAAATAGAAAAGATTGGAATATTAGTCGTCAAAGAATTTGGGGAGTGCCGATTACTGTTTTTTACACTGAAACTGGCGAACCGATTCTAGACTTAAAATTAATTAATCATGTGGCTGATTTGGTGGAAAAACATGGTGCAGAAATTTGGTATAAATGGGATTGCAAAGATCTTTTGCCAAAAAATTATAAACACCCCCAAAGCCCCAACAATCTTTTTACTAAAGAACTTGATATTATGGATGTCTGGTTTGATTCAGGTACTTCTCATAGTCTTTGCCCGCAAACAAGCGATATTTATTTGGAAGGATCTGATCAATATAGAGGATGGTTTAATTCTTCTTTAATTACTTCAACAGCCGCCTTTAAAAAAGCACCTTATAAAACAGTTATTACTCATGGATTTGTTTTGGATGGTCAAGGAAAAAAAATGTCTAAATCTTTAGGCAACGTCATCGATCCTTTAATTATCGCTTCTCAAAAAGGAGCCGATATTATTCGTTTGTGGGCCGCTAACGTTAATTATAATTTTGATGTACGGATTAATAATGATATTTTAACTCAAATAGAAGATATTTATCGTAAAATTCGCAATACTTTTCGTTTTATGTTAGGAAATCTCCATGCTTTTGATAAAAATCAGGATTATATCACTTTTGAAAACAGAACGCCCATTCATCAAGCAGTTATATTGGATTTAGAAGAAGTATTAAAAAAAATCATCCAGTCTTATCAAAGTTATAACTTTGAAGGGATTTTAAGAAATTTATTTCCTTTTATTACTAATAAAATTAGTGCTTTTTATTTTGATTTTGCTAAAGATATTTTATATATTGAAAAACAAAACAGTTTTGAAAGAAAAATGATTCAGTCCAATATTTATGATTTATTATCGGCTTTTTTAAAAATTTTGACCCCTATTATTCCTCACACTACTTCTGAAGTTTATAGTTTTTGCCCTTTTTTTGATCAAAAAGATATTTATTTAGAAAAAATGCCACAATTAAAAACTCGTCAAGAAAGCAACCTTTTAGAAGAATATTATAATTTTTTATCGTTACGCAAAGATGTTTTGCAAGTTTTGGAAAAAGCAAGGAAAAAAAATATCATTAATTCTTCTTTGCAAGCGCATCTGAATTTATTTTTAACCACAAAACAAATGCATACTTTAAAAGTTTTAAAAATCGAAAAACAACTGCATCAGCTTTTCATCGTATCTCAAATAACCTTAAACCAAAAAGAATCTTTTGGGGTTGATGTTATGAAAGCAAATGGTTATGCTTGCAAAAGATGTTGGAATGTAGTTATTCAAGAATCTGACCAAGATTTATGCAAACGTTGTCAAACAATTTTAAATTAGAAAAATGGTTAATTTTTTTTGCGAAATTAGTTATCAAAAAAATCTAACTAAAACAATAAAAGATTTAAAACAATTAGTTAATTTTCATTTTGATTCATTTAAATAATAAAAGATGCCTTTTGTAATGTCTTTTTATAAAAAAACTACTTTCAGCAAAAAAAAGATTTTAATATTTTTAATTAATTGAAAATTTTTTTAATAATTTTATTTATTTCGACAATAAATACCTCTTTTAAGTCATATCCTCTTTCATCAAAAATAAGTTTTTTTAAATATCTAATTCACTATTTTTATAATAATACTTAAAAACTAAAAAATTTAGATAAATGAAGCCAAACTGATTTTTGCCAGTTTGGTTTTTTTAATTATTAACTACAATACAATCATATTGAACACTTTTACTTAATTTAATAAAGGATTTTTTTAATGAAAAATATTTTTAGTCAACAAACACTTAAAGAATTACAAGCGTTTTTTAAAACGGATTTGCAACAAGGGCTCAAAAGCGAAGAAGCTCTTCAAAGATTAAAGCTTTATGGCAAAAACCAAATTATAATTAACAATCAAACAACTTTGTTCCAACAATTAAAAAGGGAATTGAAGGATTTTTTAGTAATTCTTCTTTTGGGAGCTGCTTTCATCAATTTCACAATAGGAATTTGGAAAAATAATTTTGAAGAAATCTTTGAAGGTGTTTTTATTTTAATTATTGTTTTGGGAAATATTTTTATAAGTATTTATTATGAAAATAAAACTAAAAAAACTTTGGCTTTAGTTGAACAAAAAACTTCATTAAAGGTTAAAGTAATTAGAGATAACAGTTATTTTTTAATTCCTATGGAAAATTTAGTGCCAGGTGACTTGGTTATTTTGGAGGCAGGTGATATAGTTGCTGCTGATATAAGATTGATTGAAACTTTTAATTTATTAGTGGATGAATCTATTTTAACAGGCGAATCCAAGGCTGTTTTAAAAAATAGTCACGCAGCTAAAAACAACGACCAAAATATTTTATCCTTATTAAATATGGTTTTTATGAATACTATCGTTTTAAAAGGAAGGGCTAGGGGGGTTGTTGTTGCTTGTGGTATGAAAACAGAAATGGGAAAAATTACTAATTTTGTTGATCAAGCCAAAAGTCAAAAAACTCCTTTAGAACAAAAATTAACTCGCTTTATTAAGGGCATCACTTTATTGATTGTTCTTATTATTATGATTAATGCTTTGTTTGTTTTGCTTAAAAACAATAATTATATTGATTTTAATATATTGAAAAATACTTTTTTGGAAGCAATTGCTTTGGGGGTTGCAGCTATTCCTGAAGGATTATTAATTATAATGACTTTAATTTTGGCTTTAGGGATGAAAAAATTGACAACTCAAAAAGCTATTGTTAAAAATCTAAAAACATTAGAAATTTTAGGGGCGGTTAATGTTGTTTGCACGGATAAAACAGGAACTTTAACACAGAATAAAATGGTTGTCAAAGAAATTATTTTATCCCAAAATCAATTTCAACCTTTCGTATGCAGGAATGAAAATGAAAAAAACGAAAACAATCCAAAAAAGAACCCAACTGAAATAAACCTCAACAACGAAAATAACTTCGCTTTGCAAAAATTATTGCTTTTTGGTGTTTTATGCAATGATGCCTTAATTAGCGACCAAAACGAACAAAAAACTTTAGAAATTATTGCAGACCCAACAGAAAAAGCCTTAATTAATTTAGCCTTAATTTATCAAATAAATATCCAAGAAATTAAAAAAAATTACTTTCGCATAGGAGAAATACCTTTTGATTCTCAAAGAAAAATGATGACAACTTTTTGCAGCAGTGAAAAAGATCAAGTGATTTATCAAATTACCAAAGGAGCACCTGAAGTCGTTTTGCAAAGATGTACTCACATAGAAGATCAAGGCCAAATAATCAAAAAAACTCCAGCCATCCAGAAAATTTTAGAAACACAAATTAATCAACTAACTCAAAAATCATTAAGAGTTTTGGCAATTGCTTACAAAAATTGCGCTTTTGACAATCCCAATATAATAAACACAACTGATCAAAAAGAACAAAACTTGATTTTTTTAGGCGCGGTTGCTCTACAAGATCCCATTCGAGATGACGTTTATCAAGCAATTATAAATTGTCAAAAAGCCCATGTTGCACCCATCATGATTACAGGCGATCACCTTCAAACTGCAACCACTATCGCCAAAAATTTAAAGATTCTACAAAACAAAAACGATTTAGTTATCACAGGCGAAGCTTTAAATCAAATGTCTGAAACAAAGTTTTTTAAAAAATTAAATCAGATTAAAGTTTATGCAAGAACTAATCATCACGATAAATTAAAAATTGTGCAAGCGTGGCAAAAAAAAGGATTTGTTGTTGCAATGACAGGAGATGGCGTTAATGATGCTTTAAGCATTAAACAAGCCGATGTGGGAATTGCTATGGGAATTGCAGGAAGCAATGTCGCCAAAATGGCAGCGGATATGATTTTAACAGATGATAATTTTGCAACAATTGTTGCATCCTTAGAATCAGGGCGTCATATATTTAATAATATTAAAAAAAGCTTAATTTTTCTTTTGAGTTGCAATATGGGAGAAATCATGTTAATTTTGCTTCATAATTTTTTTGGAAGCTTTTTAATTCCTTTTACTTCTCATACTTCTCATTTCCAAATACTCACGGCTTTTCAAATTTTGTGGGTCAATTTGGTAACAGATTCTTTGGTGGCAATGGCGTTGGGTTTAGAATCGCAAGAAAAAAACAACTCACCTCAAAAACCTTACTCCCTTCATGAAAATTTTTTAAATAAAAAAACTTACCAAAAAATTATTATAGAAGGTTTGTTGATTGCTCTTTTGGCTTTTATTGCTGGATGCGTAGGTTATCATATCCACAAGGAAAAAACTTTACAAGAGAAATATTTAACTTTTCAAACTTTTGCTTTTATGGTTTTGGCAATCACTCAATTGATTCATGTATGGAACTTAAGAAGTTTTACAACTTCAACTTTTAAATTAAAACGAAATCCGCTTTTAATCAAAACTTTTTGCATTAGTCTTTTTTGCCAATTAAGTATTATTTGGGTGCCTGCGATAAGAAAATTGTTTAAGTTAATTTCTTTGTCTTTGCTAGATTTTGCCATTATTTTCTTTTTTTCAATCATTCCTTTAGTTATTATAGAAATCAAAAAAGCACTGAATGCAACTAAGAAATCCAAAAACAACTAATTAAAAAAGTTATTTTTGTGACTTCGGAAGTTATTGGCACAAAAACAACGTAATTGTTGATTTTTTTGTCAGGGGTTAGAAATTCTTGAAATTTGACGCACATCTTAGAAAACATACAGTTGAAATATTTCAAAAAAATCTTACTTTTTTTGCAAAAGAGATGGAATAATTAAAAATGAACCAAAACAATCAACAATGTAGCACAAGCTCTCTGGAATAACTGACAAATAAGAGAAAGTAATTTATTAATTTATTGCCATTTTGCCTTATTTTCTTTTTTTGTATTTATCAAAAAAAATCTTTAATTTTGTTGCCAAGCAAAAATTATCCAAAAAATAATTTTTGAGTCAAAAAAAGTTTTTGGGATGAAAAAAATAAAATCCCTCAAATTAATGAGGGCTTTAAGTTATTCTTTTTTCTTTTCTTAATTTGGACTGGTAAGCTCCACAAAAATGGCACCATTTGAGAACAACATTTTTTTCCAAAAAAAATATGATTTTCTGAAAAACCAAATTGTTTATTAATTACTTTTATTATAACATAATTAAAATTATTTGTCAATACTAAAAATATAAAAAAATAATTTTTTTACATAATAATCTAAAAAATAATTGATTTAAAGAACTAGATGACAAAACCAAAAAAGCTTTAGAAAATGCAGGAATAGACCCCGAATATTCTGCTATTGCATCAAAAGTTTTATGGGTTGGTGGTGGTGGTTTACTTGCTGCTACATGTTGTTTAATCCCAGGAATTGGCACATTCTTAGGAGTAGCAGTTTTAATAAGTACTATCGCTTATGTAGCAACTATTACACTTACCGAAAAAACCAATCAAGAACCACCAAAAAACGCATCTCCACCACAACAAGTAGAAAACAAAGTAGATAATACAAACAAACAAATTGAACCAGACAAATTAACTGAAAATAACAGAGATTCTGAAACCTTAGAAACTCAAAAAAAAAAAAAAACAACAAAATCAACTGAATTAAATGATGAAACCCTAACTCCTCAGCCAACTTTGAAACAACCAATTCATAAACAAAAAGAAATTAATAAAGAAGAATATAATAAAAGTTTATTGAATCCAGACATGCAAAAACAATTTGAGGAGTTGGTTATCATCAGGAGAAGCTAAATTTTTTTCTTCTTGTTTTTGTTTAATTTCTTTTTCTTTGCCTTCTTTTTGTTGTTCTAATTGGATTAGTTTGCCTTTTAAGATAGTAATATTTTTGTCATTTTCACTTAATTTTTCTTTTATTTCTTTAATTTTCTTTTCATTGTTATCTAGTGCCTTTTTAATTTTATCTTTGGCTTCTTGGGTTAATTCTTTTTGTTCGTAAAGCTCTTTAAGTTCTCTTTCACAATTTTGTAATTCCTTTTCCCAATCTTTTTTTAAACCATGATAATTATTAATCGTTTCATCGTATTTTTTTAATTGCTTCATCAATTTTTCCGATTAATTGGCCTGTGTATTTACTTGATGGTTCAGATTTATCAGATTTATGAAAGAAAGATAAGTAAAGAAAACTGAAAAGACCAACAATGATTAAAAAGTAAATTAAATAGCTTTTTAGGGTTGTAGTTTGTTGATTGTGAGAAAATTTGTTTTTGATGAAACAAAAAAGGCCAAAAACAGTAGTAGCAAACAAAAACCATGTTAAATAAGATTTTAAGGTAATAAAACCTTTTAGTACGTCTAATGGCGATAACATATATTATTCACCTCCTTTCGGTTTTAATTGATTTTCAATGTGATCTAATAAAGTGGTATCTGGTGAAATTATTAATTGATAAGCTTGTTTTAAGTCTTCTTTTTTGATTTCATTTCTTTTGTTTTCCCCTTTACCACGGTTTTTAGCAAAAATACTAACAGTGGTTTTAAACAAGTTTTCTAAGGTACGATTAGCTTTTAAGAATTGTTGATTTTGTGGTAATCTTTCCAAAGCTTCGTTAATTACTTCAAATAAATACTGTTTTGCTTCTTCACTGTAAGGATTTTTTCTTTTCTTAATTAATAATTCTAGCATTTGTTGACGTTCGGCTTTATTTCCTGGTTTAACTTCAATGTTAAAATCAAATCTTGATTTAATCGCTTCATCAATTAAATGATATTGATTTGTTGCCCCAATGATGAAAATTGGTTTATCAGGATTATTATTCATAGAAGTCATTTCAGTTTTAAAAGCATTTACTACATTAGCGGTTTCTGAAATTGCTTCTAACATGCTTATATTAGTAAAAATAGTTTCACATTCATCTAAAAAGATGATCGCCCCATTACATTCTTCGGCAACAATTCTTGCATCTTCAAATAAATCTTTTACCATTTTCGGCGCTACCCCTTTATACTTTTGGGAAAAAAGGGCACTATTTACTTCAAAGAATGTTTACTTCAAAGAATGGTAAATTAGTTTCTTTGGCAAGAGCACGTGCTAAGGTAGTTTTACCTGTTCCAGGACACCCATACATTAAAATTCCTAGGGGTGGTTCAACTTGTCCAATACCTTGGTAGTTTTCAGGATTTTTTAAATAATCAATAAATCCTTGAACTGCTTTTAATTCTTCTTTAAACCCAATTAATTTGTCAAAACCGATAAATTTTTGGGGTTCTTTAAATTTTGAAACAACTCCTTCTTCTGTCTTCTGTTTTGGGTTAGTAAAAGAATAATTATTATTTAATAAAGTTTGTTCTTTCTTTTTGGTTTCTGTTTGGTTAAGATTATTCATTTTGGTTGGGGGGGATTTTATTTCTTTTTTTAAAGAAATAATTTCTTCTTCGGTTTGGCTTAAAGTTTGATGATGAATCCAGATATAAGTTGCTAACCAAAATAAAAAAAATAAAATGATAATTGCCATTACTTTTAATAAAAGTGGTTTGGCGGAAGGTTGGTTTTTGATTTCCATAATTTATTTCCTTTCTCAAATAAGACTAAGTTAAAAAACTTAGTCTTATTGCTTTTAATTAAGCTAATTGCTTAATTTTGTTTTCAATAGTTTGGCCACCGCCACCCAACGTATTGCCATCTTTATCTACTAATTCATAGTCAAGAACTAAAGTTAAGAGTGGATTTGTTGCTTTAACAAAGTCGTTTTGTTCTAATTTAATTTGAATGTTGATATTACCTTTGCCATCTTTATCGATAACCATTTGTTGGCGTTTGGTGTCATCATAAATTGTGTTATTGTTTTTAACTTCTAAATTAAAGAGTGTTTCAGGATTAGAAAAAGTGTTATGAGTTTCATATTTTGGAGTTATTTTAAGGTATAAAGGAACACTAACGTCCAATCCTTTTGCGTTTAGAAGAGCTTGATGATTAATAGTAACGACATGATGATGTTTGTTTGGATTTAAATTAGGTAGTGGTAAAGGGATAAGGGTTTTATCTTCATTGTTACCGCTGATTCTATTTACTTCAAATAAAAGGGCATCATTTTCGCTCATTAATTTAATTTTTTCTTGTTTTTGACGTGAGAAATAATTATTAATAGCCACAATAGAACTAATGGCAAAAAATGAACAAATTAAAATTGACAGGACAATTATAATTTTGTTTTTAGTTTTGTTATTTGGTTTTTGGTTATTGTTTTTAATAATTATTTACCTCCTAAGGTTGATTTAATGATATCAATCAAATTATTAATGCCTGTGGTTAACCAAGGGATTTGGTTTTGGTAATAAATAACATTGACATGTAAAATAAAATATAAAATGATTGTTAAATTTATAAATGTTTTAAATAAATTGCCTTTGTTGTTATTGTTGGGAGTTGTTTGGGTTGATTGTTTTTCTGGGGTGGTTGGTACTTTTACTACCGTTGTTTTGTTTGGTGTACTTGGTTTTGAATTTATTAATTTTTTATTTTTTAATTCGGTTGTTTTTTTATTTGTTTTTTTCTTTTTTATTACTTTTTTAATCATTGTTTTTTCTCCTTTGTATTAATTATTTATTTTTTTGTAATTTTCTAAATCATCCTTTTCTTTTGATTCATTATTTGGTTTGGGAAGAATTGAAGATGATTTAGGGGTTTTAATTTCTTTTTGTGTTTCAGATTTATTATTGATTTCTGGCAATGGAAGAAAATTAAAAAAGATTTTTTTAATGATAAACATTAAAGCAGTTGTGAATAGGGCGCCAACGATAAATCCGATGGCGAAATTTAGATCATTCATTTTCTTCCTCCTTCTTAATAATTGGGTTGATATTTTGCGATTTTAGTTGTTTTTTTCTTGCTTTTTTCTCTTGCCAATGAGAAACTTTAACTCTTTGAACCATAATTTGGGATTGGAGTTTTTCTTGGTTTTCATTGATTTTATCTAGTTTTTTTAATAATTGTTTTTCTAAATATTCTTGTTTGGCATTTTGGATTTCTAAGTTTTTTAGTTTTTTGTTGGGGAAAAAGATGCCCAAAATTAAATCTTTGAAGAAATTTAAAGTGTTTGCAATTAATTTAAAAATAGGTTTGAAACCAGAAACAATAAGAATAGTGAAAAGTGTTGTTTGGATTCCATCCATTCTTCGTTCAAGTATTTCGGTAGTGCTAAATCCTTTGGTATAATTTAGAATAAAATTGATAATTGTTGCAAATATTGAAAATAACCACATATTTTTTTACCTTTCTTAATAATCTTTAATAACTTTTCTTCGTTTTTTAAACGATTTCTTTTTGTTTTTAAAAATTTTATTGGAGCGGTCTAAATTAAGCCATTTCCTTTTTGGTTGATTATATTTATTGGTTTTTTTCTTGGATTGGGAATTGCGGGATTTGAAATAAGTCCCATTAAATGCTTCTGACATGCCGTCGCTCATATTATTCATTCTCCTTATTATTTTCTTTATCAAGTTTTTCTATTGATTCATCCAGTTTTTTATGTGTTTTATCAAAATTATTTTTAGTTTCTTGTTTGAAATCCTTAATATTTTTTTCTAAATGTTCGCTTTTCAAATTGATATGTTCTTTTAAATTATTATGATTATTGAAATAAAAAGTAATGGGTATTGTTATAATAACACCAATTAAACAAATAATAATACTAATTAAATAAGGAACTGATTTAAATTGTTTTTTGAGTTGTTTCATTTTTAAAACCTCCTTTTTTATTTATTTTTTATTCCTCAGCTGAGGTAATTTCGTAAAGATTGTTGAGGGATTTTAAGATTTCATTTTTATATTGTAATTCAGCATCTTCATATCTTTCTTCTAAAGCTTTTTTTAATTTTTCAGCACGAGATAACATATCTTGATACATTTTTTGTTTTGATTCTAATTTTTTGATTTCGATTTTTATTTTGTCGATTTTTCCAACCAATTCTATTACTTCATCTTGGAGTTTTTCAATTTCGGCTTGCAGTCTAATTTCTTCAATTTTGTTTGGGATTTTTGGGTTTTTAATTTCAATATTATACATTTTTTTAAGCGTTTTTGCATAAGATGGAGAAATTTCGCCACATTGATATTTAATTTTTTTTAATATTTCTTCTTTTTCGTCGCGTTGTTGTTCTAGTTTTTGTTGTTGTGGTTTTAAATCTTCTATTTTAGGTTGAATTGAATCCAGCTGGGTTTTTAATTCTTCACATTCTTTTTGGGATTTATTAATACCAGTAGGGCGGGTTTTTCTGTTTTTTAAAAGTTCTAAACTTTTTTTCCAACTATTTTTTAGTTTATTGATTTCTTCTTGTTCTCTCTTTGATAAATCCGATGGCGAAATTTAGATCATTCATTTTCTTCCTCATTCTTAATAATTGGGTTGATGTTTTGCGATTTTAGTTGTTTTTTTCTTGCTTTTTTCTCTTGCCAATGAGAAACTTTAATTCTTTGCATTTCTATTTGGGATTGGATTTTTTCTTGGTTTTCATTGATTTTATCTAGTTTTTTTAATAATTGTTTTTCTAAATATTCTTGTTTGGCATTTTGGATTTCTAAGTTTTTTAGTTTTTTGTTGGGGAAAAAGATGCCCAAAATTAAATCTTTGACGAAATTTAAAGTGTTTGCAATTAATTTAAAAATTGGTTTGAACCCAGAAACAATTAATATTGTAAAAATTACCGTCTGTATTGAATCTAGTCTTCTTTCCAAGATTTCTTTGGTGTTGAAGCCTTTGGTGTATTTCAAAAAGAAGTTCAGAATTGTTGTAAAAAGTGAAAAAATAAACATTGAGGCTTCCTTTCTTCATAAAAAAAGACCATTTTGGATGGCCTTTGATTTGAGTTTTTTTGATAGGTTTTTTTATTGAGGCGGCGTCTGCACTGCAATATGATATATCTTTTGGGAGTGTAAGAGACGCCGCCTCAATGTTTAAGATAAGGTTATTTTATTATAATTCGATGTCGCGTACTTCTTCTTTGATTGTTCGTGAAGGTCTAAAAACGACTGCGGTTTTTTCAGGTATTTCAATTTGTTCGCCTGTTTGTGGATTGCGTCCTAAACGTGCTTGCCTGTGTCTTAAAGCGAATGTTCCAATTGAAGGTGATAAAATTACTTCGTCGTTAGCAGCTATAGCTTCGAATAAAACTTGTTCAAATGCATTGTAAAATTCTTCTGTTTGAACGATAGAAATGTTTTGACGTTTTGCAATAGCTCTGATTAATTCTTTTTTCGTCATTCTCATTAATTCTCTTTGTGCCATATTGTGTTTCCTCCTTTCTTTGTATGATTTGTTGGTTGTTTGTTGCCGAGGCGTTGTGTTGTTTTTTTGTTGTTGGAAAAAATATATTAAGCGTTAATTTATTTTTATTTGTTGCATTCATTGCTTCAACTTTTGTATTATTGTCTATTTTTGCTTTTAGTTATTTTTTCCGTTTTGGTTATTCGCTGAGGCGTTGGTGCGAATTGGTAAAACCAAGACCCTTGAAAGGGTCTGGAGTTAGTTAGTTGATTGGTGACAATCGGATTTTAGAAGGGAATCATGTGATACTTAATTGTTAGCATTTGTTTGATTTCGGCCTTCAGATGGTCTAGTTTCTGTTTGCGGTTGGTTCGCTTGTTGCGTTTGCGTTTACTCTTGTGAACCTGTGTTGGCTTGTGGTTGGTTTGTTTCAGCTGCCTTTCTTTCAGCTTCTGTTTGAGTTTGGTGACGCAAAGCTTCGCTGCCGCCTGCTTGTGGGTCTTGTGTTCTATTGGTGTTGAATAATCTATAACTTATAAAAATCATTCCCAATAAAGCTAAAATAGCAAAAAACCAAGTGGCATTTCTTCGAAATTGTGGGGTCATAAGTTTTCTCCTTTCTGTCGTTTTGTTTATTCTCATACAGTTTAACGTCTTGAATGGATTGGACAAGGAAATAAATGACTTTTAAATTGTTGTCGATTAGAAGTTTTTGAAGAGGGAAATACGTTTGATTAAGGGGTTGTCAATTACTGCTTGTTTAGTTTTTTCAAGTAGTTCTAAATATTGTTTGCCTGCTTGAACCATTTTTTGGTGATAGTTGGGGTCGGGCATTATTCTTTTGACGAAGTTTTTTTGGTCGTTGAAGTAAACTAAAAAATAAGCATATTTTGCTTTGGAGCAGTAAAGTTGGCATTGAACTTGACACCAATAATACATCGGGACATTGTTGGTGATAAAAAATGTTTCCCAGGATGATGAAATTGAGCCATCTGGAGAAGTGTAGGGGCATTTGATTTCTAAAAGCGTATTTGTGGATTCGTTGTAGCCATCTAAGGAAGCTGAAAAGATTTGGTCTTGGTCATCAACGAAATTCACAGGTTCGTAAGTTTTTTTGATTGCTTTTTCAAAAAAGTTTCTTGCTAAAGGTTCTGTTGCGGTACCGTGTTTGACGTATTCATTAGTGATAAATGGAGAACCAAATATTTTATCGTGGATTAAAGTGTCTTGGGATTTAAATGGGTTGTCGCCTGTGATTGAGGCAACTTCCGAGGCGTTGATATATTTTGTGCGGTGTTGGTACCATTCTTTGGTGTTTTGTTTTAGTTCTATTTTCATAATTTTCTCCTTATTTTGAAATTAATAGTGATTTTGTGGTTTTTCCGAGCGTTATGTGTTGTGGTTTTTAATGAAAGTTAAATAAATGCCCTTATTTGGGCTTGTTTTTGAAATAAGGTATTTATAACTCAAAAGTTTCTGAAAAAGGCGAATAAGGGGTAAAATAACGAGTCAGTTTTTCGCTCGTATTTGACCTTATTTGCTTCTAATTTTTAAATTAGGTATTATAACTCAAATGGTGTTAAAAAAAGATGAAAAAAGGGCAAAATAAAGAGATTTTTTTTGAAAATGCGTTATTTTATGCCTTTGAGGGTGAAAAGTGTTTTTTGTGGATTAGTCATTTTGGTTTGTGGCTATTCCACAGAAATAATGCGGTTTTAAATGGTTAACGTTAAAAATTAAAATTTCTGAATGAAAAACAACGTTTTCAAAAACGTCTTTGGGAAGACTAATAATAGAAGAGATTTCGGGATATTCTTGATTTAAAAATTTCTGTAATCGCTTGCTATTTAGTGATTGATTAAGTCTGAATCCATAAGGAGTAAATAAAACAATTGGGATATCTTTACCAAAAAGTTCAATTATTTTACTTAACCACAACTCAGGCAACAAAGGACGACCACCATATTTTTCCTTAACGTAGTTTTTAGTTTTAAAATCCAAATTAAAGGGTGGGTTTGTAATTACCAAGGATATTTTTTGTGTATTTAAATCCTTTTGGGTTAATTCTAAAAAGTTGTTATGAATTAAATTAGGGAAGGTTGTTTTTTCTATATCAACCCTTAAAACATCAAATCCTTTTTGTTGCCAAGGTAGTAATAAAGAACCTTCACCAACACAAGGGTCAAGGATTAAACCGCGTTGGATTTGAGGTGATAAAATATTATATAAAAATTGCGATACCCAACTGGGAGTATAAATAGTAGCTTTTTTTTCATTTTTGAAAAAATTATTTCTATCAACTCGATACATTTTTTTATTTCTCCTTTTATTTGTTTATTGGATTTATAAGAGCCAAAACATTTTCTTCCTACGAATGTGGGATTTTCCTTTTGAATTTTTGATTAAATTATGTATTTTTCTTATTTCTGCTTCAGTTGGAAGACATTTGTATTTGTTTTTTCTCGCACTCATTTTTTATTTCTCTTTTTTGGGTTTTTTTATAAAAATTATACTTTAGACTGCCCCAAAAAAGTGGTACTGGTTGAGAACAACAAATTTATCCAAATTGTTTATTAATTAAAAATAAACAGTTTGGATTTTTTTGTATCCAAACTGAGAAAAAGGAGTTTGAAAGATGATTGAAGCCGAACGTGCATTATTGGGAGCACTATTATTAAATCCAGAAAAAATGGATGTTGTTATAAATTTAGTCAACACAAACAATTTTTCCAACCCCAAGCATCGTTGTATCTTTGAGACAATGAAGCAATTAAAACTGCAAAATCGCGAAATTGATTATGTTACGGTGGGTTCCGTTTTAGATAACAATTTATACAAAATAGGAGGAATTGATTATTTAATTGAATTAGTGGAGACGTCCCCTGCAAGTGAATATTTAGAAACTTACATTGATTTAATTAAAGAAAATGCCCTTAAAAGAGATTTGTTGGGATTAATCAAGCAATTACCTACTGAATTATCAAAAAGTAAAAATATCCATAATTATTTGCAAGCAGTCAAAACCCAAGTAGAAAGTTTTATGCAAAAAACTAAATCTCCTTTCATTTCTACAAAAAAATTAATTCCTTATATTCGCCAAAGTATAGTTAATGATGAAAAAGACAACCAACTTGTAGGAATAAAAACAGGTTTCAAAAATCTAGATGAATTAATTTCTGGTTTCAAACCAAAGGAATTAATTATCTTAGGAGCAAGAACTGGGATGGGGAAAACTGCTTTTATGTTAAATTTGGCTTGTAATATTGCAAAAAAATTTACTACCAACCCCGAAAACCAAAAAGCAGTTATTTTTAGTTTAGAAATGGCAGCAGAAGAATTAGGAATTAGGCTACTTTCTTCTGCTTCTCAAATCCCTTTAAAACAACTCCAACACAAAAACTTAACTAAAAATGACAAATTACAGTTACTTATCGCTGATGACAAAATTACGCAATTAAACATTTTAATTGATGATGATAGAAATAACAAAATTGAAGATATTAAAACCAAATGCCGTCAAATGAAATATACTAAGGGACTTGATATTGTCTTCATTGATTACCTCCATTTATTAAAAGACGACCAAAGTTTTAATTCATACCAAGCAATATCTGTGATTTCACGCAAATTAAAAAAACTAGCAAGTGAACTTAATATTCCAATTGTAGCTTTGAGTCAAATGAACCGTGCAACCTATGTAAGAGAAGTTAAAAGCCCACAATTAACAGATTTAAGAGATTCGGGAACAATCGAACAAGACGCTGATGTTGTGATGTTATTACACCGCGAAAGTTATTATCAAAAACCTGATATTGACCCACATACGAATTTAATTATTGCCAAAAACCGTAGCGGTCAATTAGGTGAATGTAGTTTTAATTTTTATAAACAAATCCAAAGATTTGAAGCAAAAGAATAAGAATAAAAAAGGAAATAAAAATATGAAACAAATATCTAATTTAGATTTTAATAATATTAACGTTTTTAATCATAAATCTTTGTGCGTTAACATAACCAAACAAATAGTTCAACCAATTTTTTTCAATAAAGCTTTTAATCAGTATATGTTTGATTGCCATAATATACTCAATGAATATTTAACCAACAACCAACACAACTCTCAAAGCCAAAAATCAATTCGTGGTAAAATTAACGAATACTTAATTTTGCTTTATCTAAATCACAAAGGAATTAAGTATTTATACCCTCAATCATATTTATTTTTCATCCCTGATATTAAATTTGATTTAGTATTGTTTACTAAAAGAAAACGAATTATTGCCTTCAATTTCAAAACTTGCCTTAGAGATAGATACAAACAATCAATAGTAGAAGGGGAACAAATCAAAAAACTAGACACTCGCTTTGAGTTTTATTTGTTAACAAATGATGAATCCGAAACTCAAAGATTAAATAATAAAATTAAAAATGGTAAAGTACAATCAATTAACAAAACTCTCAATTTATTTTCCAATTCAGCTAATCTCTTCTTACAAAACTTACTAACCAACCAATTCATTCCCTTTTCACCTATTAATTTAATTAAAAAGATGGTTCGCCCTAATGACAAATAAATTAATTAGTTTTGAAGGTATTGACGGAAGTGGCAAAACTACTTTAATTAACGAATTAAAAGCTTTTTTTGAAAATAAAGGCTATAAAACCAAAGTTTTTCAAGGTTTAGGCAGTTCCATCGTTGGAAAAGAAATCAGAAATTTATTTTTACATCAATCCAAAATAAGCCCTAAAACTAAATATTTATTAAGCCTTGCCAACATGTTACAAACCCAAGATGAATTAATAATCCCTGCTTTATTGAGTGGTTGTCTTGTTCTAGTGGACCGTTGGTATGATTCTACTTTTGCGTATCAAAGCAAAGGTAATTACATAGATTATGATGATAAAATTACTTCAAAAATCATCAATCATTTCTTAATTAAACCTAAATTAACTTTTTACCTAGATATTGACCCTAAAATTGGGCTAAAACGAAAACAAACCCAATCAAATCATAAATTAGACCTCATTGAGAAAAAACCCTTAAATTATTTTAAAAATGTCCGCGCACATTATTTAAACCAACAAAAATACTGTAATGATTCAAATTGTAAACACCAAAATTGCCATCATTTCTTAATTAACGCAACCAACTCGCAAAAAGAAAATTTAGACCAAATAATGAAAATTTTAATTAACAAACAAATATTTTAATTAAAGGAGCATAAATAATATGAATTATCAAAAAACTTTTTATCGCAAAGGAATTAAAACAGCTATAAAATTTGTTGCTGAATATAGCCCAGATGGTAAATTAATCAAAAATACCCAATACAACCCAGATGGAACTGTTTTTAATGAAATCTATTACAACCCTAATGGAAGTATAAAAACAACAAAAAAATATTAATTATTCATAAAAAAATTTAGAACAAATAATTAAAACTTTAATCAATAAAAAAATATTTTAATTAAAGGAGAAAAATAATTATGAATTATCAAAAAACTTTTTATTACCTTGATGGCAAAACAAAGAAATCTGTTGTTGAATACTACTCAGATGGGGAAACAATATATTACATCACTGAATATCACCCTGAAACAGAAGAAGTAATTAAACAAACAAATTATAATTCTGATGGTAAATTAACCACAGAAATTTTTTATGATGGCGATGGCAAAACAATTTATGTCATCCAAGAATACAACCCCCAAATAAGTAAATTAATTAAATTTACTAAATACCGAGAAGATGGTGAAACAATTGACTATATTACAGAATTTAAGTACCATCCCAAAACAAACAAATTAATTAAAACAACTGGTTTTTCCTTCGATCGCAAAAGAATAGCTTTTATATACAAACACCATCCTAATGGTAAATTGTTTAAAAGAACTTACTACAACTCCGATGGAACAATCATAAAAGAAAGGAGCAAAAACAATGACTAAAAAAGAATTAATTAAAAACATCGCAGTAATGAATAACACTTCGGTTACTCAAACTCAAGATTTTTACAATTCGTTTGAAAATGCTTTAATTGAAGCAATCACATCAAACGAAGAAGTAATAATTTCGCCAAAAATTGGTAAATTCATCTTAAAATCAAGAAAAGCCCATAAAGGACGAAATCCTCAAACAGGTAAAAAACTAAAAATCCCTGCAAAAACTGTGGTAAATTTCAAACTATCAAAAACCCTCAAAGATGAAGTTAAAAACCTTAAATTAAAATAAAAAAGAAAAGGAAAAATAAAAAAATGTATCGAGTTGATAGAAATAATTTTTTCAAAAATGAAAAAAAAGCTACTATTTATACTCCCAGTTGGGTATCGCAATTTTTATATAATATTTTATCACCTCAAATCCAACGCGGTTTAATCCTTGACCCTTGTGTTGGTGAAGGTTCTTTATTACTACCTTGGCAACAAAAAGGATTTGATGTTTTAGGGGTTGATATAGAAAAAACAACCTTCCCTAATTTAATTCATAACAACTTTTTAGAATTAACCCAAAAGGATTTAAATACACAAAAAATATCCTTGGTAATTACAAACCCACCCTTTAATTTGGATTTTAAAACTAAAAACTACGTTAAGGAAAAATATGGTGGTCGTCCTTTGTTGCCTGAGTTGTGGTTAAGTAAAATAATTGAACTTTTTGGTAAAGATATCCCAATTGTTTTATTTACTCCTTATGGATTCAGACTTAATCAATCACTAAATAGCAAGCGATTACAGAAATTTTTAAATCAAGAATATCCCGAAATCTCTTCTATTATTAGTCTTCCCAAAGACGTTTTTGAAAACGTTGTTTTTCATTCAGAAATTTTAATTTTTAACGTTAACCATTTAAAACCGCATTATTTCTGTGGAATAGCCACAAACCAAAATGACTACTTATTTATTAACTCGTCAAATTGGTTTATCCCAAAATAAAGTTCTCGATAAAGTTAATGATACAAGAAACCAAACCCAAGAATGATTCAATAAAACACATAAAAAACTGGATGAATTAATAGAAAAACTTGATAAAGAAAATAATAAGGAGAATGAATAATATGAGCGACGGCATGACAGAAGCATTCCGCGGAACTTATTTCAAATCCCGCAATTCCCAATCCAAGAAAAAAACTAATAAATATAATCAACCAAAAGGGAAATGGCTTAATTTAGACCGCCCCAATAAAACTTTTAAAAACAAAAAGAAATCGTTTAAAAAACAAAGAAAAGTTATTAAAGATTATTAAGAAAGGTAAAAAAATATGTGGTTATTTTCAATATTTGCAACAATTAGCAATTTTATTCTAAATTATACCAAAGGATTTACAACTACTGAAATTCTTGAACGAAGAATGGATGGAAAGGTTTTTAAACAAAAAGATAATATTTTTTTAATTTTCATGTTATCGGCTCCTTTCTGATTTATTATCTGAAATTGTTGGCATGTTTGTGATGCTGTGCACCAGGAAATGGGGTTTTACAAGAAAAGACCGCTAAAAATAGCGGTCTTATTCTTTTTCTTTTCCCATGATTCTTAAAAGAAGGTTTACAATTCTTAAAAAAATGCTAATTAAAGTAGCGGCAAAAGCTAATGATACTTGCCATTCATATTTTTCTGGTAATCCTTGTTGAATCATTTGTTCAGTATAATCAAAATGAATAGCTAAATACATTGATAAAAAACCTAACATAAATAAACTTAAAGGAATGACCAAAATACTGTAATATAAAATATTTTCAATTGTGCCCACTCCAAAAAGAACAAAAAACAGACGAATTAAATAAGTGAAAAATAAAGCGATTGAAATTCTTTGCATAATTGTTGTAAATCTTTGAGTAACTTTTAAAGTACCTTTATAATAAGCATGAGCCATTACACAAAAAATAATCAAAGTTGAGAAAAGTGCGATAAAAACTATTTCTAATAAATTAGAATATATGCAATTAATGAAATGGAAAAAAATTCCTATTGTCAATCCTTCTAGAACAGCAAAAAGACAAGAACACAGACGCGACATTTCTACACGTAGCATTGCAGCGATATAAAATATGCTAGTTGCAAAAGATGAAGTTAGAAAAATTACTTTTATCATCCATAAGTAAGGAAACTTTAATTGAGTCATTTTAAAAAGACTAAAAAAAGTTCCTGCAGTAAAAGAGGTGATTAATAAAAGTAAAATTGTTTTAAAAGCGACACCTTTGCGTGAAGCTTTGAGTTTGTAATCGGTTGTATCAGAAGAAGAAAGGAAATTATCATTAATTTTTTTAAATAAATCGTTAACTTTAGTGTTGTTGTTTGATTTCATTTTAAGTTACCTCTATAATAAATTTAATTTTATACTTTTTAAAGTGTACTTATATATTATTTTTTTTGGTTTTTTTGTGTTTCGGTTGTTTGCCGAGTGTTGTTGTTTTGTGTGGTTTGTTTGTTAAAGAGAAAGGCCCGCTAGCGCGGACCTTGTGAAATTTTGATATTTTATTATTTTCTTTTTTTGCAGTTATTAAAAGACATAAGTTAAAAAAGGATTATTAATGATTTATTAGTTTTTAGGGTCTAAAAAGACGATATGTTTAATAACAACTCTTACGTATGTTTTGGTTTCTTTGTTGTTATTGGTGTACTTTTGGACGTCGATTGGTCCTTCGGCGTATATTCTGGAACCTTTGCGTGTATATTGAGATAGGTTGTCGGCTTGCGTGCGGAAAGCGACGCAGGGTACGTATTGCACTTTATCTTTTATATTTACAGCTAAGTCAAAATCAACTTTAGCAATTCGTTCTCCTTTGCTGTTTAAAAATTCTTTTTTTGGGTCTTTTGTTAGACGGCCGATTAATTGGGTTCTGTTTAACATTAGTTATTTTCTCCTTTTTTTGAATATTTTTTGTAATTTAATAATGCCATTTTCTCGGAGCTTAAATACCTGTCTCGGAGAAAAGTTTTCATTGTATTTCTTTTTTAATTCTTCCGCAATTTCTTCGGTGGAGCGAATAACTTTATTGTTATCTTCAACATCTTTTGCAGAAATTCCAAGACTTAATTTGATTACATCAAATTGCTTGGGAGTTAAATTTTTAGTTAATATTAGCACAAAGATGTCGTGATGCGCTTGTTTAAGCCATAGTTGATGAGGCGTAAGGATTTTGCTCCATTTGGGTTGTGTTGCTTCTTCCCATTCTTCAAAATCAACTTTATTTATTTTTTTATTGTTTTGCCGAGGCATTGCTGCTTGGTGGCATTTTTTAATGAGGTCTCTGATGTGAGATTTGATGTTTTTTGAAGCATAATAAATAAACTGGTCAATGTCTACTTGAAAATCATACCCTTCGAGGGCATTGATTAAACCTAAAACGCCTTCTTGAAATAAATCTTGTCTTTGAAGTATTGAGGGGAAGTATTTGAACTTACTAACTATTTTATTAACTAGTGGGTAATAAATTTCTACAAGTTGATTTCTGATTTGCAAATTTTTTTTATTTTTTAAAAATTCTTGAAATAATTCTTTTTTTCTATTTTCATCTGTCGGCATTGTTCTCCTTTCTAAAAAAACGTTTTTTTAGAAAAGATAGAAAAATTATTATTATTTAGTTTTGGGTACAAAAAAAGACCGACTAAAATAAGTCAGTCTTAAAGAATTTTTAAAAAATAAAAAGTGTCCGAATTTTTTCAGCAGCCCACATTATCAAAGAATTAGAAAAACAACGCGATAAAGTTTCAGATAATGTTGATTTGTTAAACAAACAAGATAGTTTAGAAGATGAATTAGAAAATACAAATGAAGCAATAAATACCAATAAAGAACAATTAAAACAAAAAAATCCAAGTTACGCTCGCGCTCAACAACGCCTGCAAGCTAGACGAGTTGGTAAAATCCCTGAAATGGTTATGATTCCAAATAAATAGTTATTTTAGCTAATTATTTTATTAATAAAATTGTATAATGGTGATAAGTGATATGATTAATTATCACCATTATCAAGAAAGGTAAATAAATTATGAAACAAACCAACTTTTTTCAAAAACATTTAGTAACTATTATTATCATTTCTTTAATTGGCATCGCAATTATCATAGGCATTAACCAAGGATTTAATGATTATCAAAACGAAAAAAATTCTTTATCTCCTTTAGGACAAACTCCAGAAAAAGATTCCTTAGAACCCGAAATCACCCCAAATCCTTCCAGATCTAAACGTTCTACAGAAGAACAACCACAACCCAAAATTCAAACCACTGCTGCGCGT
The DNA here is from genome assembly GCA_000069925.1 of Candidatus Phytoplasma australiense. Classification (GTDB taxonomy): domain Bacteria; phylum Bacillota_I; class Bacilli_A; order Acholeplasmatales; family Acholeplasmataceae; genus Phytoplasma; species Phytoplasma australiense. The sequence continues at coordinate 339,212 of AM422018.1, read as the reverse complement.
TTAGACCAAATTAAAACTTATCTTTTCATCGAACCTACTGACACTTCTAAATTACCATCAGATCTATCAGCAAGAGAACAAGAAGAAATCAATAAACTAAAAAATAGTTGGAGATTGAGTTTAGGTTATTTAAAAGAATCACAAACAGATATAGATGGAAAACAAAAAGTCTGTGATGAATACAAAACACAGCTGGATTCAATTCAGCCTCAAATAGAATATTTAAAACCACAACAACAAAAACTAGAACAACAACGAGACGAAAAAGACCAAGAACTTCAACAAAAAAAAGAAGAAGAAAAATTAGCTTCTCCTGATGATAAAATTAGATTACAAGCGGAAATCAAAAAACTTCAAGGCGAAAAACAAAAAATAATTGAAGAAATCCGCGAAGTCAAACTTCAAATCAAAAATTTAGAAACAGACCAAAAATACTACAAAGATATGTTATCTCGTGCTGAAAAATTAAAAAAGATTTCATAAAAAGCTATGAAAGACAAGAAAAAGAATATAGAAATCAAACAAAACTCCCTCAACAATCTTTACGAAATCTCCTCAACTGAGGAATAAAAAATAAATAAAAAAAGAGGTTTTAAAAATGAAACAACTCAAAAAACAATTTAAATCAGTTCCTTATTTAATTAGTATTATTATTTGTTTAATTGGTGTTATTATAACAATAGCCATTACTTTTTATTTCAATAATCATAATAATTTAAAAGAACATATCAATTTGAAAAGCGAACATTTAGAAAAAAATATTAAGGATTTCAAACAAGAAACTAAAAATAATTTCGATAAAACAGACAAAAAACTTGATAAATTAGACAAAAAACTGGATGAATTAGATGATAAAAAGATTAATAAAAATAATAAGGAAATATAGGAGATTTATATTAATAAATGAATTTAAAACAAAGTTTATCTAAATACATGAATATATTTTATATTTTAATTATAACTTTATTTAGTATTATAATTATTAATATTTTTTCATTTTATCAAAATGAAAAACATATTGAAAATCTAAATGAAATTCATTATAATAAAATTAAAAATTTAGAGTTAAATATTGTTGATTTAAATAAATTAATTAATGAATTTTTAGTTCAAAAACAAAAACAAATAGAAAAATTAGAAGAAAAACTAAATGAAATTAGGAACAATCACGAAAAATCACCTAATTTTAATACAACTTCTGAAAAAATAAAAGATTTAAAAACAAAACTATCAACAAATACTAAAAAACCAAACCAATCCTCAACCACCCCCAAAAATAAACGCCCTACAGAAGAATTCGTCAAACCATAAACTAAAACCACTGCTAATCGTTTAGACCAAATTAAAACTTACTTTTCACCGAACCTACTGACACTTCTAAATTACCATCGGGTTTATCAGACAGAGAACGAGAAGAAATCAATAAACTTAAAAATAGTTGGGGGGCCAAGTTATTTAAAAGAATCACAAACAAATATAGATGAAAAACAAAAAGAATGTGATAAATTAAAAACACAGCTGGATTCAATTCAACCTAAAATAGAAGCTTTAAAACCACAACAACAAAAACTAGAACAACAAGAAGAAGCCAAAGAAAAAGAAATAAAACAAAAGCAAAAAGAAAAAAATTTAGCTTCTCCTGATGATAAAATTAGATTACAAGCTGAAATTGAAAAACTCCAAGATGAAGTAATAGAAATAGTTGGTGACATCGGCAAAATAAAAGTTCAAATCGGCAAATTAGAATCAACCCAAGAAATGTACCAAGATATGTTATTTCGTGCTGAAAAGTTCAAAAAAGATTTAGAAGAAAGATATGAAGATGCTGAATTACAATATAAAAATGAAATCTTAAATTCTCTCCACAATCTTTACGAAATCTCCTCAGCTGAGGAATAAATAATAACCAAAAGGAGTATTTATAATGTTTAAAAAAAAAGAAAAATTACAATTATTGAAAATATTTTTATTCTTTTTTTTAGGATTAATCTTTATTACTAATAATTCAGTGATGGCGATGAATAATTCAATTAATGAAGAAATCTCAGAAATTACAAAGAAGGAAGAAAATGAAGAAATAAAAAAAATTATAAGTTTACAAAAATTTTGCGCCTTACATGAAATGGGGCATGCTGTAGTTGCTTATGAGCTAAGTCAAAGACATGGAACATATCTTATAAACCTTATAAAAATAGAATTAATTCAAGATAACAAAAATATTGTAGATGGTACTACCGAATTTGTATTTGATAAAGAAGATCCTTTTGGTAATTTATTTGCGTTATCTGGTTTTTATGGAGGTTTAGAAGCGGAAAAAACAATTAAAATACCTATAGAAAATTTTAAAAACAGAGGCAATCATGATGAACAAGATATCGAAAGAATTGTTCAATATATTATAGAAAAAAGATGGTTTTTAGAAAATTTTTATTCATCAACGGATTCTTTAGAAACAAGAAAAGTTAAAATAAAAGATATTGCTCAACAAAAAACACAAGAAATAATTAAACAATATGAAAAATTTTTATCGCCACTTGCTGATGAATTATTACAAAAACAAAATATTACCAAAAGAGAATTTGAAGATTTACTAGAAAAATTAATAAATAAAAAAAATAATTCTCCAAAAAATACTCAAATAAAAGAAATTAATCAATCAAAATATAATATTAAAAACTCCAAATGTAATTGTTTCATTTTGTAAAAAATAACTTATCAAAACAAAAATATACAAACATTAATAAAAAAAAATAATTAAAAAAATATTATGAATCATCAATTAAAGAAATGTTTTTATCATCTTTAATTAAATTAAAATTAGAAGAGAGTTTATCTGGAGTTTTTGTTGTTACCGAAGCTATAAATGGCCATGGTAAATCGGATATAATGATTGAATTCGAAGATAAACTTCGGCATATTATTGAATGTAAAAGACAAAGAGGAGAAAAATCAATTAAAGAAATTTATAAACAAATTAATCGACATACAACTTCAGAAGATAAAACAATTTCTTTAATTATGTTTTGCGAAAATAAAAACTTTGCCGAATCAAAATCAAACTTTAAAGATTGGATTAATAAAAATGGGAAATTAATTAATAAAACAATTAAACAATATAAAAATTATAAAAATGTATGGAAAAGTGATTTTATCCATGATTATGGGCATACTGTTACTTTACATTGTGTTTGTTATCATTTATATTTTGAGAAAAACCTAAAAAAAGAATTAGGAGGTTATTAAATAATGTTTAAAGTAATTAAAATCCCCTTTATCTAAAAAATTAATAATTATGTTATTAATTATTATCTTCAATTTTGTCCCTTCCATTAATGCTCATTCTTCTTATTTTCATAGTCAAAACAAAACCAAAATTAAATTAGCAGATTACGAAACCCTCCAACAAGAATGGTTAGCGACCCAACCCAAAATGAAAAGATATGACATTCCTGTTTTATCCAAAGAAAGTATCCCCGAAATCTTAAAATATTTCAACATTGAAACTTCTACTTATGGTTTGGATGAAAAGCCTACTTATAATCCTTATGCCAAAAATATCTTCTACTGGGAAATCAAAAATCCTCCTGCAGGATTAATCTGTGTTTTTTCAAAGCCAGGCAAAACCCTTTTAAAATTAAATATCCTCAAGATGGCTATGAATACACCTTAGATGACCTTTTAAAATACGAAATCGCCATCGAAGAAGCTTTCGTATTTTGGGATGTTCAACAAAAAAATCAGGAAGAAAAGGGCAATGTGGAATTAATCATCATCAATCTCTTTGTTGACCAAAGTAAAGAAAAAGCGATAAATGATTACTTAATCCAAAATAAAATCATCAAGGAACCCAAACTAATTAAATTAGGTTGTTATAATATTACCCCTACCACAGGTTTAATCGCTCCTTTACCTTCAGGAGAATTTAATGGTATTGAAATTGCTGCTATTTATTTCGATGATGGAATCCGCATTCTTCATGAAGATGAAAAAACTAGATCTTTAAAATATATAATAGAACGACTAGAAGAAATGATAAAAGACTACCAAAATGATTTAATTCAAACTAAAGATGAAATAATAAAAGAGTTATTGACAAAACAAATTGTATCTTTACAAGAAGAAATTAAAGAACTTTACCAAGAAATCATCAAACACCAAACTTACACCATTGAAGATTTATTGAAACTCTCCAATGGCGCCAAAAACATCTATCTTTTTTCCTTCAATACTCAAAAAAGAATTAAAAGCATCGAATTACCTGATGCTATTGATCCTTACCAAGCTATTCGCGACTGGAAACGAGAAAACAACCTTTGCACTTTCCCTCCTCTAGTTCAAGAAGATGACTATGAAGAACAAAGCGAAAATCGTGATGCTGGTTTTGAAATTAATTCTCCTGCTTATAAAAAAATTTCTATTCTTTTCCCAATTAAAATATTCAAACATACTTTTGAAACTACTAATTGTTGTTATTTTGTAGTTTGTAAAAATGATACACCCCAAATTAAACTTGCCCAAAAATATCGTGATGCTTATGTAAATTGGATGAAGCAATGTTACATTAAACCTGGCATTTCTTATTCAGCTCAAGAAATAAGAAATAAATTTGGTCGTTCATCAAGAGACATTTATAATGAAGAAGGGGAAAAATGTAGATATTATTATGTTACAAATACTTTCATAGATGATTGGTACGTTAATGGGAGTGAATGTTCTGGCTCAAACAATACTTTTTCTAATTTTTATGACACCACTCCACCACCCAAAAAACCTCAAGAATTAAATATTAATTGATATTAAGACCTCCAAATGGAGGTCATTTTTTTTGGCTCATTTTTGTTAAAATCAAAAAAAAGAATTTGTGTTCTAATAAAGAAGAAGTCAAAAAAAAGAAATTAAAACTTATAATTGAAAATATTATTTTTTTAATTTCAAATAACTACTTTTAGAATAAAAAATACCCCCAAATCAAACATGCCTCTTTAAAGCATTATTTTGCCCCTCTCGCTGTGATTAAATTACAATTAATGGTTTACCCTTAGGGATTGATTTATACCCTTTTAAATCCAATTTAGCCTCTAAGTGACCTAAAAAACCTTGTAAATACCTACTTTTAATTTTTACAATTTTACCTTTAATTTCAACGAAGCATTTTTTTAATCTAATTTAGTCCCCTTTAACTAGGGGTCTTTTTTTATACCTAAATCACAAAAAAGGAGGTTTTAAAAATGTCAAAAATAACTAAAATCCCCTTTATCTAAAAAATTAATAATTATGTTATTAATTATTATCTTCAATTTTGTCCCTTCCATCAATGCTCATTCTTCTTTTTTTCATAGTCAAAACAAAACCAAAATTAAATTAGCAGATTACGAAACCCTCCAACAAGAATGGTTAGCGACCCAACCCAAAATGAAAAGATATGACATTCCTGTTTTAAACAAAGAAAGCATCCCTGAAATCCTAAATTATTTTAAATAAGTGTTGTTGGAAATAATTTAGATGGTTCACGATACAACCTTTACAACCAAAACTACTTTCAATATCAAATCAAAAAGCCACCAGATGGTTTATTAGCGGTTTATTTAAGAGCAAGAGATAATCCTTTTAATACTCAATACCCTCAAGCTGATAACGAATCCACCTTAGAAGAGCTTTTGGCACACCAAACAGCCATCAAAGATGGGTTTATTTTTTGGGACGCAAACAAACACCCTCAAGAAATAAAATGCAACACTCACTTAATCTCCATCAAACTCCCTGAAGGCCGAAGCAAAACAGAAGCAATTAAAAATTACTTAACTGCCCACAACATCACCAAAAACCCTGTATACATTAAGTTAGGATGTTACAACGCATTTCCAAATGACGACGCATTCTTAAATTTTCCCCTAGGAGACTACAAACCTGACTCAAAAACAATAACTGAATACAACCCCAAATCAAAAGGTTCCACCAACTCCACACAAACAATCAAAGAAACCACACAAACAATTTACTACGACAACAGTCAAACAATTAAAGAAATTATCCAATACACCCCAGATATCCACATAGGAAAAAGAACAAAACATGTCCTTTATCATCCTGATGGCTCACTTGATTTCGTTACCATATATAACTCTGACGGTAACCGAACGAAAGAATTTCAATACAGACCAGACGGCACAATTAAAACGCAAAAAACATATTACGACTCAGGGAAATTATGTGAAATATCTAACTATGATACAAAAGATTACACTTTATTTAAACGAAATGGTAGAATTTGGGACGAATATCACCTATCGACAACCCAACCAGATGCCCCTCCTCAAATCCCGCTTCCCTACAATATCGAACACACACCATCCCCTCACCAAAAATTCAATCTAGAAGCGATTTATTTCGACGACGGAATCCGCTTCCTCCCTTCAGAATCTCCAGAAGTAGAACGCTTAAAAAAAGACCTAACACGCCTTCAATACGAAGTTGAAGTCGATGAAGCACAAAACAATTCTCGTGAAACAATCAACCAAAAATTAAAAACCATTCGCGAGCTGAAACAGCGAATAATCACTTCCCAAAAATACACTATCGAAGACTTACTCAAACTATCAAACGGAGCTAGAAATGTTTATCTTTTCTCATTCAACACCCAAAAAGAAGAAATAAACATCACCTTTCCTGATTCCCTAGACCCTCAAGAAGCCATCAAAACCTGGAAACAAGAGAACTCACAAACCCATCATCAAGGCATCACACAAATCATCAAAATTCCCAAATATACTTCAATAACTTTAGGTCCGCCCATAAACAAAGTGATAAAACACGACGCAAACCTTACAACCATTCATCATACTTTTGAAACCACCGACAAAATATATCACATCACCTGCACCAACACAAAACAAATAACAAAAATCCTAGAGGAATACCACAATAAATATGTTTCTTGGTTACAACAATGCTACATCAAACCAGGTGTTCGTTATACACTTGGCGACATAAAACATCATTTCGGTTATCGTCCAACAGACATCTATAACGAAGACGGAACAAAATCCAACTTCACTTGTAGCGGCAGTGGATGGCGAGCAGTATGGTACGTAGACGAACAACCATGCAATTGGTGGTATAATATCTTTTCACATTTCTACACAACACAATCCCCACCACCAAAACCCACTGAACTAATGACAGAATAACGCTAAAGACCTTCTCGCGAAGGTCTTTTTTCATTTAAAAATTAAATTAAGGAGAAAAAAAATGAAAATAATAATTTTTGAAGGCTTAGACGGAAGCGGAAAAACTACTTTTATCCAAAACATCAAAGAAGAATTACAAGCCCAAAACCAAGAAGTCATCACGCTACAAGGATTAGGCAGTTCATCAATTGGCCCACAAATCCGCAAAATGTTTTTAACTCACGAAAACTTAGACAACCAAACACGCCTTTTATTGAGTTTTTCAAACATGATTCAAACCCAAGAAGAACAAATAACTCCACACATTTTCTCAAACAAAATCATTTTAATTGACCGTTGGTTAGGCTCAAATTTCGCTTATCGCATTTATCCCTCCCAAAACAAAAGAGATTACCAAATTTTTTATAACTTATTCAATCGCTTCATCAAACCCGACATGACTGTATACTTAAAAACAAACCCTGAAATTGGCATCAACCGCAAACGCACTCAATCAAACCACAAATTAGACGTCATCGAATCAAGTCCAATATCATATTTCAAAAAAGTTGAACAAGGTTATGATGAGTTTTTGAAACTACCAAACCTCGGAACAAAAATAATTTTAGATACAATCGATTTCACAAACATCTCGCAACACCAAAAAAATATAATAAAAAAGATAGGAAACATAAAACAATGGCAATTATAATTCAAAAACAATGCAAAAATGGCAACACATATATCTACTACTCCAACGGAAAAATCAAAACCATCCACAAAGACGGCAAGATTACTTGGCGTACCAAAAGAATATTTGCTAAAACCACCCACAGACCCTTTTAAGGGTCTTTTCTTTTTTTACCAACCAAACCAACACAACAACGCTCGGCGAAAAAAACAATTCATAGGAGAAAACAAATATGCTAACTAACCAAGAATTAAACAACATCAAACAATTTAAACAAAACATAAAATCCGTTGACATTCTCAAACAAATTTTTGATAAATCTACCTTCACACTCCCAATCAACGAATATATGAAAACCAATCACACTCAATTAAATCATTATTTTGAAACAAATAACTTCAATTGCCAATCTCAAAAATCCCTTCGCGGAAAAATTAACGAATTCTTTATTTTGCTTTATTTCCGATATTACGGCATCACCAATTTATATCCACAGGCATATTTATTCTTCATCCCCGATATCAAATTTGATTTAGTGTTATTCACCCACACCAAACGAATAATCGCTTTCAATTTCAAAACATGCCTCCGCGACCGCTACAAACAAGCCATCATCGAAGGACAACAACTAAAAAAACTAGACACTCGCTTTGAGTACTACCTCCTAACAAACCACACCTCGGAAACTCAAAGACTCAATGAAAAACTCAAACAAGGCAAAGTACAAAGCATCAATAAAGTAATTAACCTATTTTCACCAAACAGCCACTCATTTTTTCAAAACTTTTCCCGAAGACAATTTATTACCTTTCCAAATATAAATTTAATTAAAAAATAAAAAGAGATTTAAAAAAATGTTAACCAACGAACAAAAAGCCCTAAACCAAATTGTCAATTACATCCATCAAGAAAAATGGAAACATTTAGAATTTTATTGCGAAATCATCAACCCCAAACACTTACAAGACTCATTAAACCAAAAAATCTTTAACGCTTTAAAATATTTAAATCTAGAAGGTCCATTCTCTCACCCTCTTAACAGAAGAAAAACCAGACAATTTATTATATCCGAATTATTGACTTATTTACAAAAACATTACCCTCAAGAAAATATCACCGCAAATCCGCCTTAGTTTTTTAGATACCGACACTTCCTCAACCGACAACACACACCTTCTAATTGATTTAAAACACACATACACCCAATCTCAACTCTATCAACAATTTTTAACAACCATCCAACCTTCTTTTGAATCCAAAGCTCCTCATCTTGTGGATTCACACATAAAAGAAACATTTGCCAAACTAAAAGATTTCATCTTCCTTATTCCTAATGAATCTGATAAAGAATTGCTTACCATAAGTCAAATGATGTCTTTAGGACCTGAATATTTATCACCTGATGTTTCTGCTAAACAAACAATCCAAGAAGAATATTATCGTTTATCCGATGATTTTGAAATGTTAAACAAAAACACTAAAGGATTTAAAAAAGGTCAAGTTATCACAATCGGAGGGTACACAGGTTTAGGAAAAACTACTTTCGTCTATAATTTATTACTAGATTTAGCCCAAACCAGATTTAAAAAATCAGAAGAACAACCACACATGATTGTTTTTTCATACGAAATGACTTGGCAAGAAAACTTAACTCGCTTATTAGCACGCCATACCCAAATTCCTTTAAATGTTATTTTGGATAAAGACTTTGACCCTCAAGCAACCGACGTTACACAATCAATTTATGACGAAAGGATGGAATCAGCAAAAAGTTTTATCTCAAACCTTAATTTATCTTTTAGTTATGACAAAACCAAAAGCATCAATTACATCGTCGATTTACTTTATCGCCTTCATTTAGAGAAAAAAGTAGATGTCGTTGTAATCGACCATCTCCAAATAAACAAATCAACCAAACACTTAGAAAACGACCGTTTGGCAATTGATGAAATCATGAAAAAAATCAAAGAACTCGCAACCAAATTAGAGATTGTTGTTATTATTTTATCACAATTCTCTAGAGACACTTACAGCAATTACCAAGGAAAATCCCCCGAAATAACTGCTTTAAAAGGCTCTGGAGGAATCGAGACAAACTCTGACATTGTTTTAATAATGTCTGAATTCAACCCAAAAATATCCAAAGACAAAGATAAACTTATTTCTTCCAACAACGAAACCGTAAGTCAATTATACGAAGACGCCACAGGAAAAGACAACCAAAAAATTATTGAAGTCAACATCAAGAAAAACCGCAGCGGCACCAAACAAACTTTAGTTTATCACTTCGCTATGGAAACACAAACATTTAAGGAAGTAGGTTTTGTTCTTCCTCACGAAATAGATGCCAATTAAGGAGTAAAAAAATGAATATGCAAGACAAAATCAAATACATTCAAACCAACTTCCCGATGATGGTTTTATTAATCAAATTAAAAATTCTACCACCCAATTTCAATCGTAAATATCGCTTCCCTTGTCCCATTCATCAAGGCGAAAACCCTACTTGCTGTCGCATCACCGAGGATAACGCGATACATTGTTTCAAATGTACTAAACGATACGATATTGTTGATGTCTATCAAAGAACTAGAGGACTAGATTTTAATGAATCTATCCGAAGAATCCTCAGTTTTATGAAATCGCAAGAATTTAAAACTTTACTCCAAGAAGAGCAACAAATAACTAAACTAACAAAAAGTCCTTTCAAACAACAATATCATTCAAAATCAGCTTACCCAACGGACGAAACACAATTAAAAACCGCCAAAAGGAAATTACTCAAAGAAGTATCGCCCTTATTCAACCAAATCCGCGATTACTACCACTATTTATTAACTGCCAACCAAAACAACGAATCTCACCAAGGGATAAAATACTTGACCGAAAAAAGAAAGCTCACCCCAGCCACAATTAAAGAATTCAGCCTGGGGTTCGCTCCTCTATCCGATAAACCTTTATCTTTCCGATTCTTTAATTATTGCCAAAAGAAAAACATTAACATCCACAAGTTAATAGAATACGGCTTTATCAAAGAAAAAACCAGCAAAAAAGGCTCAAAATATTATCACGATGCTTTTAATGGCTCTGTTATTATCCCAATATAAAATGGACGCCAACACACTTTTCATTTTTACCAAAACAATTTCCAAAACACTGGCATTTTTAAACCCAAATATCAATCCCTAACTAACTTCTCTCAAACACCTACTTTTTATTTCAGCTATCGCTTCTTTGAGGCATTACCTTACATCAAACAAGCAAAAACCGTCATTATCCATGAAGGTTTTTTTGATGTAATCAGTTGTTGGCAACACGGAATCAAAAATGTAGTGGGATTAATTTGCATCGCTCAACAACTATCCCAAGCTCAAATTGATATTTTCAAAAAAAACAAATAAAGGTAATCATCGCTTTAGACAACGACGAAACAGGGCTCAACCGCAACAAAGAATTAGCGGCTCAACTCAAATCCAACCAGGTTGATTGTGAAATACGCAGAATTTTACCACCATACTCCAAAACTTGCAAAGATGTAGATGATTTATTACGCAATCATGGGTATCAAGCATATAAAAAAATGCTTTCTTGACAATTCTGACCCTTATGCAGGCTACGAAGGCTACCCCCCATATGATTTCGCCGTTAACTTATTTGGCAAAGATATAGTAAAAGTAGTTGATTAATGAAATATTAAAACGAAAATATTTATTGTCTAAAAACACACAACCCAACAACCAACAAAACCAAAAAACTTCAATCAACCACAAGCCCTTAAAGGGCTTTTTCTTTAATTTCACACAAAAAAACGCAACAACGCCTCGGCGAAAAAAACCAGAAACTAAAAAGGAGGACATTAAAATGAATCCCACTAAACAACAACAAGAAAGGAACAAAAACAAATTATGACAAAATTAAAAAAACAAACTAAACAAACCAACAAAACAAAAGCAAACAAAGGAGAACAAAATGACAACCAATCCAAACCAAACAATTACCTATGAGTATGGTATTAAAACAATTACCGAATACAACCAAAAAAACCAAATAATCAAAAAAACCTACTACCAACCAGACGGCAAAACAATCTCGTTCATCTTTTTATACAACCCCAAAACAGGAAAATCCAACAAACAAATCGTATACAAAGACGACGGAATTACAATCGAATACACCAAAATATATCACCATGAAATACGTTGTTGGGTCACAACGCACACGCCATGTTCCAAACGCAAAGAAAAAACAGCATACCACGAAGCAGGACACACTTTAATCACTCTTTTGTATCCTAATAATTATGAATTTAGATATGCAACGATTGTACCGAAACCGAAAAAGAATACGTTGGGTCACGTTCTTCCTTTGCTTTTAAAACCTAATCCCAAAATTCAAACTTTAATGTATTTAGGAGGGTACGCCGCAGAACAGTTAATGGCCCAAGAAAACCTCATAGATGAATCATTAGTTGGTTCAGGGTGTGACTCGGATTTCGAAAAAGCTCGCGAATTATTACAAAAAAACTCAGCCAACCTACGAAAAGATTTTGATTTATTCGCGGAAGAAGCAAAAAACCTAATCTCCTTAAACAAAGAAACTTTAAAACAAATCGCTAAACGCTTAATGATTGAAAAAGTTTTGAACCACAAAGAACTCAAAGAAATCTGCCAACAATATCCCTTAAAAGGAATCAACAACCCTCAACCAACCTTCACCAAATAATTCATTACAGACCCTTTCAAGGGTCTTTTCTTTTCACCAATCACAACAACACACACTCGGAAAAACCACAAAATCACTATTAATTTCAAAAAAAAGGAGAAAAACAAAAATGCTTAAACCAAAAACAATTCATTCAGAAGAAACCTTCATTAAAGAATTAAAAAAAACAGAGGATTTGCTTTGGATTGCAGGATTAAAAAAAGGAGATGAAAGATTTACCGAATTTTGTAAAATTCTTTTTTTACGTTTAATAGCAGAAAAAGAAAACCAAAACATTTGGAATGATATCATCAACAATGATGATAAACAAAAAATCAATATTATCAACAACCATTTAAATAAATTAAACCAAAAATATCAATTAGCAAAATACAGCAACAACTTAAAACTAAAATCTGAATACCATTTAGATATAGTGAACAAAATTTGTTCTCAATTAAACCAAATTGATTTCAAAAATACTTCTCTAGATGTAAGTGGTGGCGCTTTTGAATACTTCCTTGGCTATCGCGGTCTAAACGATGATTTAGCACAATATTTCACGCCTTGCAATATCATACGTTTTATGTGTGATTTAGTCGTGCCAAAACCTGGCGAAAAAATATATGACCCATTTTGTGGTTCTGGTGGGGTTTTTATTAATGCTTTTGAATACGTTAAAAACCAAATCAACTCAGAAGATGCAACAACCTTAAAATCGCTAAAAGAAGCATCAATTTACGGCACCGATATCAACACAATCGCTTACGTAGCCAAAATGAATATGATTTTAGCAGGAGATGCACACACAAATATTATCCATCAACAAGACGGTTCATTAGTTAATGGGCGGCAAAGAAGCCCACTTTATCGTGAAATCTAACCAATTTCCAGTGCCGATAAACACTGAAAGCAGATGAACGGTTCATCAAATGAAAAGATGATGGATTACAGCAGTTCATAAAGGCGGGTTGAGACGAAGTAGTTAGTCAAGATGACACCGCTAGCAAATCATTCTATGGAAAAGCCTGTAAAATAGCCTAAGAAGAAAAGAAGATGTAATTTTGTAACCTGCATCGCAAACTACTACAAGCGAGCAGTCCAGACGCTATCAACATATTGTTAGCGTGTTGGATAGTTTATCAATCACGAACGGAAACCTGGAATCTCACCAACAGTCAGGAAAGACATGAAAACATAAATGGTTACTTCTCCTAAGGAATGAAGGTAGATAAAGTGAGGAACTTGCAGAATCCTAAAGGTTCAAGTGTGGGAACAAAAGCCCACATCCCCAAAGAGAAAGAGACTTCTAGTAGTCGGAGGAATTAAAACATTGTTTGGAATAACAATGATAATTGCCCTCCCAGGGCTCTTAGGAAAACTAAGAACAAGGCGAAAACAAGTCAGTCATTTATGGTATATCTAAACAAATCAAGAAAGGAGTAAGTGATAATATGCTTACACATAATTCAAATGAATTTAAGCTTTCGAGAACTTTAGATATGATTTTAAATCATTCAAAAAACAACTATAGCCTAAAAAAGGTATTGAAACGCGGAATGAATAACATAGAAAACACATACAAAGCATTCAATAGCATTGCAACCAATAAAGGCAGTGGTACAGAGGGCATTGACAACAAAACCATTGACGGCATAAAGCTAGAAATGATAAAGAAATACCACAAAGAATACGTCAACAACCAATACAATCCGCAACCTGTCAAAAAAGTATTAATACCAAAGGATAAAAATAAAAACGAGACCGCTAGGCATCCCAACCATAAAAGATAGAATAATCCAGAAAGCAATGGAACAACTTTTAACCCTCTATTTTGAAAACATCTTCTCAGAATGGAGCTTCGGATTCAGAAGCAAGAAATCATGCCATGATGCCGTAAAACGCGTCAAACAAAGATTCAAAGGGATAGATTATATAATAAAAATCGACATTAAAGGTTACTTTGAAACCATCAACCACGATATCCTCAATAAGATGTTAAACAAATGCATCAGAAAGTCCAAAACGTTAAAAACAATCAACCAATGGCTCAAAGCAGGAATAATGGAAAATGGAATCAAATACGAATCATTATCAGGAACACCGCAAGGTGGGATAATATCCCCTTTATTATCAAATATATATTTACATTACATCGATAAGAAAATGGAAGAACTGATAAGAAACGGCAAACCGATAATGAAAGCAAATCCCGAATATTGGAAGGCATACACAAAAAAACAACATCACAATCTATCAATAGATAGTGAAATAAACCTGAACCCAAACCCGAGAATAGAATACATCCGCTACGCAGATGATTTTATTATTGGAATAAAAGGAGAACACCACGAAGCAGAAAGGATTAAAACCCAAGTACTCAAATGGCTAGAACAAGACTTGAAACTCGCGGTAAACCGCGACAAATCAAAAATTGTAAAAGCCACTAAGGGCACAAGGTTCCTATCTTATATGGTAAAGGTAAACCCAACCAACAAAACCCGCAAAAAGAAAACAACAAAAAACTCACTGAACGGGCAAGTACAAATCCAAATCCCAAAAGACACAACAAGAGACTACGGGAAAGAATACGGTTGGACCAAAAACAGGAAAGTAAAACACGACGAAACACTAGCAAGTAGGGAAGCACTAGAAATAATACGAACCTACAAATCAATAACGCTCGGCATTATCCGATACTTTTGTCTAGGAAACAACCTAGCACAATTAACACATTTATACTATTTGGCGGAATACAGTTGTTTAAAAACACTAGCGAGAAAATGGAAAACATCTATCGCAAAAGTTCGGCGAAAATTAAGGAACGGCAAAACTTGGGGGATTCAATACAACCTCAAGAATAAAACCAAAGTTGATAGCTGGGACAAACTGGACTGGGAAAAGATAAAAAGGATGAGAAAAACAAAGGGGAATCCCGATGTAATTATCAACCGTTATCTCTACCAAGGACGAACAACACTAACATCACGCTTAAAGGCGGAGAGATGTGAAGTTTGCCAAACAGAAAACATCCCACTAGAAATCCACCACACAAAAACGGTGAGAAACTCCAACTGGCAAAGCATCCTTAATAAACAAACAATCGCTTTATGTAGGAATTGTCATCGCAAGAGAACAAACCAACAAATAAACGATATAAACCAAAACAAAAAGAAGAGAATGATTAAGATACACAGTTAACCGCAAGGTTAATCCCGTAAAAAGGGTAAATGATGGAAAGCCGTATGCTTGGAAACTTGCTCGTACGGTTTGGAGGGGGGCTGTTTGTAATAGAAAGTAGAAAAACAAATCCTACAATCGAAACGCAAATAATCTATCCCTATAAAAGAAGCGAACAATATGATATTGTCATGACTAACATACCTTTTAATCAGAAATTCCTTAATAATGTTAATGCTTTATATGATGTTTATAGCGACAATGGTAATTCCATCTGCGTTCAACATTGTCTAGACTCGTTAATTAAAAATCCCCATTCTAGAGCTTGCATTATTGTCCCTGAACAATTCATTTTCATAAAACAATTACAAGAAACAAGAAAAATGATTATCGATAATTATGATGTTCAAATATTTTCCTTGCCACAAGGAGTATTCGAACCATACACTAACGCTAAAACATGTATTATGTATTTAAAATATAAAGGAGCAAAAGGCAATTTAGAATTTATCAACATCGAAAACGTTGGATTTACTTTAGATAAGAACAAAAGAAAAATATACTAATGATTTATCTGAATATTTAAAAAACCCTGATAATTTCAAATGTATAAAAAATAGTTATGATGAAATAGCTGCAAATGATTTCGAATTTAGAGCCATAATAACTCAACAAGAAGGTATTTTATTAAGTGATATTTTTACTTTTTCCAGAACTAAAATTAATTTAGATCCTGAAAAAGAATATTTTCAAATAACAGTTCAAAGCAATGGTCAAGGAATTATTCCGAGATGGCAAAAAAATCCCAAGGAAATATTTTTATCAAAGGAAAAAATATAAAATCTAATAGAAATATCATCACAGACGAACAATTTTGTTATTCTCAAATCGATGCTCGCAATGGTGCTTTTGGCAAAATCCCTTCTCATTTAAAAGGAGCTATTTATTCAAACACTTTTTGTTGTTTTAATCTTAAAGATAATTTTAAAGATTTAGATTTAGATTTTTTAACAGCTATTCTTTCCTCTTCTCGAATGAAATCTTATTTTGAAGGAAAAAGCTTAGGGACTACCAATCGTAGACCTATAAAATTAAAAAAATTTTTAGAAACTAAAATTCCTTATTCATTGCAAGAATTAAAAACTCTTAATGAAAAATATAAAAAATTCTCGCAAAAAATAAAACCTTTAGAAATAAAATTAAATGATATTAAAAAAGAATTACAAAACATTATTTTTTGAATTTTAAATAATTAAATGTTGAAACAAATAAAAAATTTTAGACTAAATTAAAAACAACAACAAAACCAAAGCAAAAACTAACTAAACATTAGACCCTTTCAAGGGTCTTTTCTTTTTACCAACCCAAACAACAACACGCTAAGGCAATGCCTAAATTACAAATTCAACAATAAAAAAAAGGAGAAACATAAACATGGAAAACAACCAAAAAAGAGGGGTCCTTGGGAATAAAAACAATAAACCAACAACCCCCACTGACTTACAAGAAATCAAAACTTTTCTACAAGCTCTAAAAGAAGAATTAATTAACCTTACAATTACTCCCCACTCTAAAAAAGAAGGCGGTTATCGCGAAGCGAACTACCGCCCCAAAAATCAAATTCTTTTTGTTGATGCAAGAATTTTGGAAGAAATCCAAACATTCAGAAAAAGCATAATCAAAGATAACAACATTCACAATAATAAACACTCAAAACCCTTATCCTCAAACTCTCTTAAAACGCATTTCGATAACTTCCAAATCAATTACAAAAATATCGCCAAAGATGCTATCAAAGAAACAATTGGAAAAATCGACATCAACAAATTAACAACTTTACGCTTATTTCCGCTAGACCCTGATAAGCGTGATAAATTCAATAATCTTATCAAAACTAACTACAAAAAAGGCCTAAATATCATCTATTATCACCAAGAAGACCTAAAACACATTAACTTCTTTATAACCAGAGCTAAACAAGGATATCGTGTGAAAAAGCTTCATCCAATGTATAAGTATTTATTAAAGTCAAAGGTCTAAAATATCTAACACTTTTATAACAGTTTTATAACACTTTGCTACCTAATATTTTTCTGTTAAATACTATCTCAAACGCCATGTGATATTTTATATTTTATATCGATAATGATAATGATAATCGATATTTTATATTATCGGTATTTTCTTTTTAATCATTTTCATTAACGATATAAATAACTCTCTTCAAGTTTTTTTAAAAATTTCCGATGCGTTCCGTAGATAAAAATATTCAAATCCAAAAATGAGAAAAATCTAAGAGCCCTCAAGGGCTCAGATAAAGCATAAACCTTTTGAGGGAAAAAATAGAATAGAAAAAGAACCCCCCCAGTTCCGCACAACCCCCCTTTTTCCCTCAATTCAAGAAATAATTTTTAAGTTTCAAAAAAACCATCCCCCTATCGCACAATTAATTGAATAAAGTTTTTGTATTTTATGCAATTGATAATTTAATTTATAACAAAACCCATAAAAAACCAATAAAACAAAGGAGAATAAATAAAATGAATAAAAATAAAACCTCTTTTGATGCATTTTTACTCATCAAAAATATCAAAGGAATAAATTACATATCAAATTTTCTTCAAGTTCATAAAGGAACTATCAAACGTTGGGAAACACAAAAATCGATTCCTAAAAATTATGATGCAGATTTTCGAAAAATTATGAATCAAATTGAAATCGAAGACCCTAACATCAACATAATAAAAATTTCGGACAATAATTTAACAAACGAGAGAAAATTTGATGAATTTTATACAACCCACGACACCGCTTTAAATTGTTTTAAAGTTTTAAAAAACAAAATGATAGAACTAAAAGTAAATTTAGATGAATACACTTTCATCGAACCCTCAGCGGGCAATGGAAGTTTTTATAATTTAATCCCACCAAATAAAATAATTGGGGTCGAAATCAACCCCAATATTAACAAAAATTACATTATTAAAAATTATTTAGATTTTATTCCCGAAAAGAAAACCAAAAATATCGTTTTCGGAAACCCTCCATTTGGACTAAGAGGTAATTTGGCCTTACGATTTATTAATCATTCATATCAATTTGCCGACATTATCGCATTTATCTTACCTCCTTTATTTGAATCAGATGGCAAGGGTTCGCCTAAAAAAAGAGTTGTTGGTTTTCAATTGATGCACTCTCAAAAACTTCCCTTATCGTCATTTGAATACCCCGATGGCAAGAAAGTCAAGGTGGCAACAGTTTTCCAAATTTGGACTAAAATCAACACCCATCTCCTACCATCCCCAACCCCTAAAACAGCCAACAATTTTGTAAAAATTTATTCTTTATCCGATGGCCTTACCCCATCTTCCACCAGAAATAAAAAAATGTTAAATCTATGTGATGTTTATTTACCCAGCACTTGTTTTAACGGAATGAAAGCTTACGAATCATTCAACCTCCTTCCCAACAAAAGAGGATATGGAATTAAAATTCTCAAAAACATTTCTGAAATAAAAAGTCTTTTTTTAATCACGACTGGACTAAAACAGCCTTTTTATCTACCAACAGTGCTTTAAATTTACGCACAAGCTTAATAACGAAAGTAATAACTGAGGCTGGTTATAGTGATTAAACAAACAACTATTGAATAATAATATTTATTTCATTGAATAATTTTTGTCACAAATATGTTATAATATGTCAAAATGGTTTTTGTAATTGACAAAAAAATATGGAGATAATCGATGTCAGAAACACAAAAAATGCAAAAATTAAATAACAAAATAATATTATTACAAAATATGATTTCTCAAATTAAAACCATTGATAAAGAAATTGTTTTTAAATTAGTTAAACGTTTTTTCAAAACTCTCAATTTATCTACCATCCTAAGAACAATCAAAATCAACCGCAGCACTTATTACTATTGGCTAAAAAATCAAGAAAAGAAACGATTACAACGCGAAAACTACCTTTTACAACAAAAACGCATCCAGGCTTTTTGTTCTCGTTATCAATATTTTTACGGATATCGCAAAATCACTCATTTATATCAAAAAACTTTCAACGAACACATCACCAAGGAAAAAGTGTATCAAATTATGAAAGAAAATAATATTTGCTGCCGTTTAAGAATAAAAAAAGTCAAACGTGCATATAAAAACAACTTAAAGCCTAAATTAAGTGTAGCACCCAACCTTATCAACCGCGATTTTATTGCAACCAAACCACTTCAAAAATTATTTACCGACATCACATTTTTCCCAACTCCTGAAGGTTTTGTTTATTTTTCTGCAATCATTGACTCTTTTAACAATCAAATAATCGCCTCCCACGCCTCAAACCGCCAAGACAAAGAGTTAATTTTAAATACAATCAAAAAATTACCCCCACTAAAAGACCCTTGTGTTATTCATTCCGACCGCGGCACGGTTTACCAATCGCTCAAAGTACAAAATAAACTAATTAAAAAAAGGCCTTTTAATCAGCATGTCCCGCAAAGCAACCCCACGCGATAATGCTGTGATTGAAAACTTTTTCGGCCAAATGAAAAGTATTTTATCACCTTTAAAATATTCTCAATCTTTTAGATAAATATATAAATATTTTAAATTAATTGATAAATCAACTGCAACCTTTTTAAAAAGAGGTCGTTTCACTGTACATTTTTTTGAGCAAAAATACCCTTGCAAAAACACAAAACATCAAAAAACGTGATTATTGTGTAAAAAAATGCACACTCCTTCATTTTAGGGGGGGCGTTTTCGATGCTTTTTTGCTTCACTATATAGTGAAGGGGTAAAAATATATCTTTTGAAACGAGCAAAATATTAAAAAACTTATGGACGATTTTAGTTTAATTAATTTGTTTTGTTGATTTGAAAAGATATGAAATTATCTATATTTTTTTAGTTTTAAAGAATATTTTTTAAAACAAAAATGTCTAAAAAATATCATCTCCCCAAACATCCAAAGAATATAATTTTAATTTTTTCTCCATTCTTAAGCTCATTTCTGTTTTATTAACGTAACTTTATTTTTTTAAGCCTTTATTGTTAAAAAAACTGTTTAGTTGGTTTTAATTAAAAAAAACAACAATAAAATCTTTTTAAGAAATTTTATTGTTGTTTTAAAATATTTATTAAATATTCTTCTTCTGGAGTTTTATTTAAATCAATTGTTTTAAATCTTTTATTTTTTGGTTGTTGTTTATTTGGAGAACATGCCCATTCTTCTATTTCTCGTATAGAAAAATTTTTCAAATGAGGATTTTTTTGTTTTATTTGAAAAATATTTTCTTTTGTTCTTTTTAATAATTGAAAAAATTCATTTACCTCTTTTTCGCTTGGTTCATTATTTATAATTGTTTTACCTTTGTTGTTGTTTTCCATCGCCATAACTTGATTATTACTTGTGATAAATAATAATCCTAAACAACTAATTAAAAAGAATGGTAAAAGATGTAATTTATTTTTTGCTAACATTATATATTACTCCTTATTTTTATTTATTTTCATTATTTTTTGTATTAAATTTCTTAGTATAAAGTGTTATATATCTTTGTTTTGGGTTGAAGTGAAGGTAGTAATTTTTCTTTTCATCTTTGGGATATCTAGAATCTTTGGGGTTTATTATATGACATTGTACTTCATCCATGAAGAAGTCTTTATCTTCTTCAATTAACCATTTTGGGCCTTTGTAGTTGAGTTCTGTGTAGTAGTTTGAAGGGTCGTTGATAAACATATTATTAAATTGTGAATCATCATCTTTACGTTTCATATGGAAAGTATTAAAAAAATCAATCCTGCTATCTTTTACTTCCCATTTGTCAAAAGGGTTTTTCATAAACGGCATTAAGTCATTTGGCTCGTATTCACGGTGTTGTCCTCTACCAAGGCCATTGAGACCGTAAAAAGTGTATTTAACTTTAATCATTTGGTGACCCAAAACAAGGTGATTAACATCATGACTATAACTTTGACAAGGACTACCTTTCTAATCTTTTGTGGCCCCAAATTCTGCATTGGGGTCATAACCATCTGCTTTATAATATTTCTTAATTTGATAGTTATCATCTCTAGAACGGTATCCTTCAAACCATTCAGATTCAATTTCTATTTTAGGTTCAGTAATATTATAGGTTTTGCGCTTGGAGTTTGTTATATCGTATTTATTGTCTAAAAATATAAAACCACCAAAAATAGCAATTATACTTATTATAAAACAATAATATATAATTATAGCTTTTATTGGATTTCTTTTTGTATATTTTTTAGCTTTTAATTTTCCTGTCAACATTTGATTATGTGATAATTCTGCTTGTTGCTGCCTTAATTCAGTTTGGATAGTATTTATTTCTTCTTGTAATTCAGTTTTTTCTTGAACTGATAAAGATTTATTATTTACTAACTCAGATATTTTTTGGTTTAATTTCTTTTGCTTAGTTATTATCTCAACTTCAATTTTTAATTTAATATTTTCTACATTGTTTAATTTATTATTTACGTGTTTTTGAACAAACCAAATCAATAAAGGACCCAATCCAAAAAAAACTCCTAAAATACCTATAATAACTAATACTTTAAATAACTCCATCCTATAATTAACTTCCTTTTTTATTTTTATAACTTATCATCATTGTATCATAATCTAATCTGGTAATGCAAAAAAATTGCATTACCGACCAAACCATGTTTTAACTACATCCCATTTACTAGCAACAGCCGCAGCACCAGCAATTGCACCACCAGCAACTCCACCAGCAATCGTACCTAAAGGCCCCGCAGCACTTCCCCAAGCAGCTCCCGTCATCACACCAGCTTTGGTGAAAACACCTATGTTAATCGCAGTACCTACGTTTTTTTACAGCATCTTCCCAATGTTTTTCTTTTTCATCTAATTCAGTTGATTTGTTGTTTAATTTTAAATTATCATTTTTTAATTCAACAATCTTTTCTTCCAATCTTTCTCTTGTTTCAATATGCGCGTCTTTTTCGGCGTCTAATTGAGTTTTTAGTTTATTGATTTCATGCAGCAACTCTTTATTATCGCCACTCATCGCACTACTGGCACCTTCAAGTCCTGCAATTGCCCCTTCTAGTTGTTGAATTTTAATTGCTTGTTGCTTGAAAGTTTCTATATTGTTTTCAATTTCAGCAGTTAATTTTATAATTTGTTCCGCTTGTTCTTGAACTTTTTGTCGTAATTGTTTAATTTCTTCGTCTTTTTGTTTAATAATTGTTTGCAATTTAGTTTCATTGGCTTCTAAATTAGTAATTTTACCCTTTAATTTTTTTATTTGAGCTTCTTTGTGATTTAATTGTTTAACTAATGCATCATCAGCGTTACCATTTTTAACCAATTCAGCTTGTATCTCTTGCATCTCTTTTTCTAGTTGCTTGTTTTCGGTTTTAGATACATCAAGTTCTTGTTTGATTTTAGTTAAATCATTAGTATATTTTTCTTTTAAGTTTTTATTTTCCAATTTTAAAGCATCAATTTCACTTCTAAAACCTTGTTCTTTAATTTCTAATTGTTGCATTTCGTTTTTTAAAGTTTTAATATGATTTGCTTTATTATTTAATTCTTGTTGCAAACTATCATCTGGGGTTAGATTTTCTAATAATTGATTATATTCTAGTTGAGCGTTTTTTAAATTAGTTTCATAATTTGATAATTCTTGAGATATATTTTTTAAGTTTTCTTTTGCTTCATCAAGTTTGAATAAATTTTGTGGTGGTTCGGTCTCTGAGGTTGGTTCGCTAAAAATTAAATTAGCTCCATGAGTGGAATATGGTATATTTCTCATATTAATAGAAGGTTCGCAATAATATTTACCTGGGGATAGTTCTATACTTTCTCCTTGTATGGTATTTTTATTTATTTCTCCACGATATGCTTGATAACCCCTTCCTGTTTCGGTTAATCCAGTTTCATAAAAATCAATCTTTGGAACAATTTTATATGTGAAAGGTTTATCATTCCAAAAACGAGGGAATTGTATTTCTTTACTACTACTTCTAACACCCCAATCTGTACGATTTTTTATCTTTTTATAATTTGTTACTGTTTGGTTGTTTTCTAAGTCTTTTATTGTTTTTTCTAAATTATCTTTATTTGCTGTTAAAGTTCCTATTTTTTTGTTAATTTCATCTAATTTCGCTTGTTTAGTTTTTAATTCTTTTTGTAATTGTTTAGCATTTTCATTGTTTTTTGCAATTTGGTCTTTTAGTTTTTGAGTTTCATTTTCTAGTTCAGCAACTGTTTTTTTGTAATTTGTAATTTGTCTTTGGATTTCTTCCAAAGTTTTTACATGTTGTTCTCTTAGGCTCATAGTTTCTGCTTGGGTTTTAGTTAGTTGCTGTTTTAAATCACTTTCGGTTTGTTGCAATTGCTTAATTTCTTCTTCTTTAAGTGATACTTGTGCTTGATAATTAACTTTTTCTTGGTTGATATCGTTTTTTAGATTATTGATTTCTGAAGTTAATTGTTGTTTTTCTGCATCTGATAAGTTTTTTTGTTCTTCTAGTTCTTTTTCTTTATCTTCCAATTTAGCTTCTTTATTAAATATCTCTTTTTGTAAATTTTGTAAATCTTGTTTATTTGAAGCTAATTGGTTTTCTAGTTGAATTTTTTGACTTTGCATTTGTTCTAATTCTTTGTTTTTGTCTTCGGTAACTTTTGCTTGCTTATCTAAAGTGGTTTGAATATCTTTAATTTTATTGTTTAATTCTTGTTGTTTTTCTTCACTAGAAATTTGGATTTGTTTTAACTTTTTTTCTTGGGTTTGGATAACATCATTTAATTCAGTTTGTTTTTTTGCTTCTTCTTCTAATTTTTGATTTAAGTTATTTAATTCTTCGTTTTTAGATGTTAAATTAGTATTTATGTCCTCAATTTGCTTAGTTAATTGTTGTTTTTCTGCATCTGATAAGTTTTTTTGTTCTTCTAATTGCTTGGTTTTTTGTTCTAAATTTTCCTTATCTTTGTTGATAACATCATATAATTCTTGTCTTAATTCTACTTGGACTTCTTGCTCTTTTTCTAAATTGTTTAATTCTTCGTTTCTAGAAGCTAAATTAGTATTTATGTCCTCAATTTGCTTAGTTAATTGTTGCTTTTCTGCATCTGATAAGTTTTTTTGTTCTTCTAGTTCTTTTTCTAAATTATCTTTTTGATTTTTTATATTTAACATTTCTAATTGTTGTGCTTGCAAATTAGCTTCAAAATAATTTCTTTCTTGCAACAATTGTGCTTCTCGTTCTTTTTCAACGGTACCCAACTCCTCAAATTGTTTTTGCATGTCTGGATTCAATAAACTTTTATTATATTCTTCTTTATTAATTTCTTTTTGTTTATGAATTGGTTGTTTCAAAGTTGGCTGAGGAGTTAGGGTTTTATCATTTAATTCAGTTGATTTTGTTGTTTTTTTTTTTTTTTGAGTTTCTAAGGTTTCAGAATCTCTGTTATTTTCAGTTAATTTGTCTGGTTCAATTTGTTTGTTTGTATTATCTACTTTGTTTTCTACTTGTTGTGGTGGAGATGCGTTTTTTGGTGGTTCTTGATTGGTTTTTTCGGTAAGTGTAATAGTTGCTACATAAGCGATAGTACTTATTAAAACTGCTACTCCTAAGAATGTGCCAATTCCTGGGATTAAACAACATGTAGCAGCAAGTAAACAACCACCACCAACCCATAAAACTTTTGATGCAATAGCAGAATATTCGGGGTCTATTCCTGCATTTTCTAAAGCTTTTTTGGTTTTGTCATCTAGATTATGACATATATGTTTAATAAATTGCCAACATTTATCAACAACTCCACCAAATTTTGCAGCTAATTCAGGAAAAAACTTAGAAATTACAAGCCATATTCCTCCACCAATTAGTATGAATGGTAATAAAATAAGGGTTATTTTGACAATTGATTTGATTAATTTTACAAACCAATTCTCTTTTTTGGTTTCAACAATTATTTTAGTAGGTTGGATTTGTTTTTTGATTATAGTTTTTGAAGGTTTTTTTATTTTTTTAATTTTGGAAACAGTCTTTTTGGGAGTTGGAATTATTTTTTTAGTTTTTTTAGTAGGAAGTTTGGTTTTTACTTGTTTAATAGTTTTTTTAATTGGTTGTTTTTGTTTTGTTTTTTTAATTGGAATTATTTTTTTCGCCATTTTATTTTCTCTCTTTCTGATTATTTATTTAAATTTTTTGCTGTTTTTATAGTTGTTCTTTGGTTTGTTTAATCGGTCTTTTGTATTAAATTTCTTAGTGTAAAGCGTGATATATCTTTGTTTTGGGTTGAAGTGAAGGTAGTAATTTTTCTTTTCATCTTTGGGATATCTAGAATCTTTGGGGGTTTATTATATGACATTGTACTTCATCCATGAAGAAGTCTTTATCTTCTTCAATTAACCATTTTGGGCCTTTGTAGTTGAGTTCTGTGTAGTAGTTTGAAGGGTCGTTGATAAACATATTATTAAATTGTGAATCATCATCTTTACGTTTCATATGGAAAGTATTAAAAAAATCAATCCTGCTATCTTTTACTTCCCATTTGTCAAAAGGGTTTTTCATAAACGGCATTATATCAGTTGGCTCGTATTCACGGTGCTTTCCACGACCAAGGCCGTTGAGGCCGTAGAAAGTGTATTTAACTTTAATCATTCTTGCATCTTTGGGAGGTTTGAGGTATTTTAAAAAACCTTGTTTCCATGATTCATATTGTTCTTCACATTCTTTTCTGCGTGCTTTAATTTCTGTAATTGATTTGTTGATTCTTTGTTTAGTGTCAATTACTTCATCTAAATCAGAAGGCAACATGACTTCATGGTTTGGATTTAGGGTTTTGAATTTGTTTGTTTTATTATAGGGATCATTAATGATAGTTGTTAAATCACGGTTAGAGTAGTTTTTGCCTTTACATCTGTTTGCAATTTCTTTTAAATGAAGGTAAGTGTGATAACTGATTTGATAAGGTTCTATCAAGAATTTTAAGAAACCTTCAATTTCTTCATCTTTAATTAAATCAATTTTAATTTCTTTGCTAAAACGACTTCTGAGCGCTTTATCAATTTGGTCTAGGTGATTAGTAGCGCCCATTAAGACAATTTTTTTGTCAGAACGGTTAAAACCATCTAATTTAGTTAAAATATTATTAACAATATTAATACTTGTTTTATTAGAATTTTTGTCTTCACGGTTAGCCATGCCACTAATTTCGTCAATAAAGATAATAGTGGAGTGCTCTCACGTAATCCTCTATAATTTTTGCTTTTTGTTTGGAGTTTTCACAGGTGATGTGATAAATTTTGTCTTCTGTTTCAAAATCGTTTTCAATATGATTGTATTTTGTTGTGTATTCGGTTAGGCCCAGTTCGCCCTCGTAGGAGCGTGTTGCCCCACCATAATTAGATAAATTATGTTCTTTTTTCCAGGTTTTAATGGCTTCGAGAGGGTCTAGGGCATCAGGGAGTGTAATGTTTATTTTTTCTTTTGGGATTTTGAAGGAGAAAAGATAAACATGTTTAGCACCGTTTGATAGCTTGATTAAATCTTCGATGGTGTAGCTTTCATATTCTAGAGGAAGAAGGCGTATGCCATCAACAAAATAAATAGCTTCTGTTTTGGTATTTGGTGGAATTTTAGGGGTTATTGTAGTTTTCAAAAAGCCGACAGAAGTAGAAGATTTCATAATTAAATGTTTTCCATCGCTTGTTTCAAAGACATATTCGTCCACAGCTATTGAGTCGCTTTTGAATTCTCCTATAGGGAAAGGTGCTTGAAATCCATTGGTGATAAATAATTTAGGACTTTCATTTTGCGATAAATATTATAATATTCAATGTAATCAGTAATAATTTCTATAATTTGAGGTTCGTCTAAATTTTGCATTTTTTCATAATGGATAGTTTCACGTTTCATGTTGGCCCAAAATGCCTCCATACATGCATTATCAGTTGGCATGGCTTTAGCTGAGAAACTAGTTATTAGATTATTTGCTTTTAACTCAGTTTGATATCTTTTAGAAGTATAAACACTTGCTCTATCACAATGAAGAATGCAAGGGTTTATTAATGTAGGAATAACTTTTAAAGTATTAATTACAAAATCAACATCAGCGATTTTAGAAATATTGTAACAAATAATTTTTGGTTATTTTTCCCAAAAGGTATATAAGTAATATCTGTACATAATTTTTCAAACGGTCTTGTGGCATGATAATTGTTTTGAATTAGGTTTTTTAAATTATTTTCTTTTTGAATAGCTAAATCATAATAATATTGAGGTTTTCGTTGTATTCTTTGTGATAATAACCCAAATTGATGCATCAGTTTTAAAACAGTTTTAGCGTTTATCTTAAATTTAAGGTCAATTAATTTTTGATGAACCACGCGATAACCAAGCCTTCTTTTTCTTTTGCCATCAGTTGTGATATATGAACCTTGTTTGCATATTTGAAACAAGGCTTTTTCCAATTCACTTTGAGGTCTAGGATGAAGACTTTGTTTAATCCATCTAAAATAACTAGTTTTTGAAATAGATAACCATTTAATCAATTGTTCTAATGAAGCTTCTTTTTGATATTTATTAATGATTTCTAAATATAATTTTCTATTTTTCTTGAAATTAGTTTTTAGTTGGTTTTTAATTGCGGTTTTAATTGGATTAATTTCTGAATCTTTAACTTTTCTTTTTCCTCTAATTGATTGTTCTAGCCTTTCCACCCCTTTTAATTCATACCACTTCACCCATTGATAAATCTGACTCCGATTTGTAATATTTAAGTTTTGTTGTATTTCTTTACATCTTTTGCCTTCCTGTTTCGCAAAAACAGCCTTTAATTTAAAGATGTTGGCAATTTATTCAAAATGCAGCTCATAATCTAGATGACAAAACCAAAAAAGCTTTAGAAAATGCAGGAATAGACCCTAAATATTCTGCTATTGCATCAAAAGTTTTGTGGCTTGTTGTTGGTTGTTTACTTGCGGCTGCATGTTGTTTAATCCCAGGAATTGGCACATTCTTAGGAGGAGCAGTTTTAATAAGTACTATCACTTATGTAGGAACTATTACACTTACCGAAAAAACCAACCAAGAACCACCAAAAAATACATCTCCACCACAACAAGTAGAAAACAAAGTAGATAATACAAACAAAAAAATTGAACCAGACAAATTAACTGAAAATAACAGAGATTCTGAAACCTTAGAAACTCAAAAAAAAAAAAAAACAACCAAATCAACTGAATTAAATGATAAAACCCTAACTCCTCAACCAACTTTGAAACAACCAATTCATAAACAAAAAGAAATTAACAAAGAAGAGCATAATAAAAGTTTATTGAATCCAGACATGCAAAAACAAGTTGAGGAGTTATTGCACCATGAAAAAGCCAAAAACAAAGAATTGTTACAAGAAAGAAATTATTTTGAAGCCAATTTACAAGCGCATTATTTAGAAATGCTAAATATAAAAAATCAAAAAGATATTTTAGAAAAAGAACTAGAAGAACAAAAAAACTTATCAGATGCAGAAAAACAACAATTAACTAAGCAAATTGAGGACATAAATACTAATTTAACATCTAAAAACGAAGAATTAAATAACTTAAAGCAAAAATTAGAAGAAGCAACAAAAAAACAAATTGAATTAAATGATTTTATCAATAAAGATAAGAAAAATTTAGAAGAAAAAACCAAGCAATTAGAAGAACAAAAAAACTTATCAGATGCAGAAAAACAACAATTAACTAAGCAAATTGCGGACATAAATACTAATTTAACATCTAAAAACGAAGAATTAAATAACTTAAATCAAAAATTAGAAGCAGCAGCAAAAAAACAAACTGAATTAAACAATTTTATCCAAACCCAAGAAAATAATTTAGAACAAATCAAAACTTCTAGCGAAGAAAAACAACAACAATTAAACAATAAAGTTAAAGATATTCAAACCAATTTAAATAGACAAGAAAAAATTACCGAAGACAAAAATAAAGAAATAGAACAAATACAAAGTCAAAAAATCCAACTAGAAAAACAATTAGCTTCAAATAAACAAGATTTAGACAAATTACAACAAAAAATATTTGATAAAGAAGTTGAATTGGAAGAAAAAGAAAGAAAATTAACTGAACAAAAAGATTTATCAGCAAATGAAGTCAAGCAATTAAATTCAGAAATCAATAACCTAAAAAAACAACATCAATCAAGAAAAAGTTAATTTTGAAGTTCAATTATCACTTAAAGAAGGAGAAATCAAACAATTACAAGAAAACGAAAAAAACTTAAAACAACAATTATCAAAAACCCAAACAGAAACTATGAGCCTAAGAGAACAACATGTAAAAACTTTGGAAGAAATCCAAAAACAAATTACAAATTATAAAAACATGGTTTCTGAACTAGAAAATGAAACCCAAAAACTAAAAGAACAAATTGAAAAAAACAGTGAAAATGCTAAACAATTACAAAAAGAGTTAAAAGCTAAACAAGCAGAATTAGATGAAACTAACAAAAAAATAGGGGCTTTAACAGCTTACAAAAATAATTTAGAAAAAATGATAACATTTTTTGAAAGGGACACAAATATAACAAATTGGAAAGAGTCAAAAACCTTAACAGATTATAGTTCTGAAACTGATAGTAAAATAATAAAATTCCCTCCTTTTTGGTCCGATAAACCTTTCACATATAAAATTGTTCCAAAGATTGATTTTTATAAAACTGGATTCACCCAAAATGCAAGGGGTTATCAAGCATATCGTGGAGAAATAAATAAAAATACCATACAAGGAGAAAGTATAGAACTATCCCCAGGTAAATATTATTGCGAACCTTCTATTAATATGAGAAATATACCATATTCCACTAATGGAGCTGATTTAATTTTTAGCGAACCAACCTCACAGACCGAACCACCACAAAATTTAATCAAACTTGATGAAGCAAAAGAAAACTTAAAAAATATATCTCAAGAATTATCAAATTATGAAACTAATTTAAAAAACGCTCAACTAGAATATAATCAATTATTAGAAAATCAAACACCAGATGATAGTTTGCAACAAGAATTAAATAATAAAGCAAATCATATTAAAACTTTAAAAAACGAAATGCAACAATTAGAAATTAAAGAACAAGGTTTTAGAAGTGAAATTGATGCTTTAAAATTGGAAAATAAAAACTTAAAAGAAAAATATACTAATGATTTAACTAAAATCAAACAAGAACTTGATGTATCTAAAACCGAAAACAAGCAACTAGAAAAAGAGATGCAAGAGATACAAGCTGAATTGGTTAAAAATGGTAACGCTGATGATGCATTAGTTAAACAATTAAATCACAAAGAAGCTCAAATAAAAAAATTAAAGGGTAAAATTACTAATTTAGAAGCCAATGAAACTAAATTGCAAACAATTATTAAACAAAAAGACGAAGAAATTAAACAATTACGACAAAAAGTTCAAGAACAAGCGGAACAAATTATAAAATTAACTGCTGAAATTGAAAACAATATAGAAACTTTCAAGCAACAAGCAATTAAAATTCAACAACTAGAAGGGGCAATTGCAGGACTTGAAGGTGCCAGTAGTGCGATGAGTGGCGATAATAAAGAGTTGCTGCATGAAATCAATAAACTAAAAACTCAATTAGACGCCGAAAAAGACGCGCATATTGAAACAAGAGAAAGATCGGAAGAAAAGATTGTTGAGTTAAATGAAGATAAGTTAAAATTAACCAATAATTCGAAACAATTAAAAGAAAAAGGAAAATCTTGGGAAATAGGTGTAAAAAACGTAGGTGCTGCGATTAACATAGGTGTTTGCACCAAAGCTGGTATGATGGCGGGAGCTACGTTGGGAAGTGCTGCGGGCCCTTTGGGTACGTTTTTAGGTGGACTTGCAGGTGGTGCAATTTCTGGTGCTGCAGCTGTTGCTAGTAAATGGGACACAGTTAAAAAATGGTTTAATTGGTAATGCAATTTTTTTTGCATTACCAGATTGGATTATGATACAATGATGATAAGTTATAAAAATAAAAAAGGAAGTTAATTATAGGATGGAGTTATTTAAAGTATTAGTTATTATAGGTATTTTAGGAGTTTTTTTTGGATTGGGTCCTTTATTGATTTGGTTTGTTCAAAAACACGTAAATAATAAATTAAATAATGTAGAAAATATTAAATTACAAATTGAAATTGAGACAATAACTAAACAAGAAAAATTAAACCAAAAAATATCTGAGTTAGTAAATAATAAAGCTTTATCAGTTCAAGAAAAAACTGAATTACAAGAAGAAATAAATACTATTCAAACTGAATTAAACCAAAAAAAGCAGAATTATCACATAATCAAATGTTGGCAGGACAATTAAAAGCTAAAAAATATAAAAAAAGAAATCCAATAAAAACTATAATTATATATTATGTTATTATAATAAGTATATTTGCTATTTTCGGTGGTTTTATATTTTTAGACAGTAAATACGATATAACAAACTCCAGGCCCAAAACCTATACTATTCCTAACCCAAAGATAGAAATTGAATCTGAATGGTTTGAAGGATACCATTCTAGGGATGATAACCACGAAGTTAAGAGATATTATAAAGCAGATGGTTATGATCCAAATGCAGAATTTGGGTCACCTAATGATTGGAAAGGTAGACCTTGTCAAAGTTATAGTCATGATGTTAATCACCTTGTTTTGGGTCACCAAATGATTAAAGTTAAATACACTTTCTACGGCCTCAACGGCCTTGGTAGCGGACAGCACCGTGAATACGAGCCAAATGATATAATGTCGTTTATGAAAAATCCTTTTGACAAATGGGAAGTAAAAGACAGCAGGATTGATTTTTTTGATACCTTCCATACGAAAAATAAAAATGATGATTCACAATTTAATAATATGTTTATCAATGATCCTTCCGATCACTACACAAAACTCAACTACAAAGGCCCGAAATGGTTAATTGAAGAAGATAAAGACTTTTTCATGGATGAAGTTAGTTGCCATATCATAGACCCTAAAGATTCCATATATCCCAAAGATGAAATGAAAAATTACTACCTTCACTTCAACCCAAAACAAAGATATATCACACTTTATAATAAGAAATTTAATACAAAAAATAATTAAAATAAATAAAAATAAGGAGTTTAGTAATTAATGTTTAAATTACAAAATCAATTAAAAATAATAAGTATTTGTTTATTAGCTGTTTTAGGAATGTTATTAATAATAAATAATAATCAAGTTATGGCGATGGAAAGCAATAACAAAAACCAACAAAAAAAAGAATACGAGGAATTTGATGAAGCAATTGATAACTTAAAGGAAGGTATTAAGTATTTTAATAAAAAAGGAATTCAAATTAATTTAAATAAAATTACTAAATTATTATCAAGAAATGAAAAAAGAAATAGTCCAACAGAAAGCTCATCAACAAATTCTAAAAAAATTAAAAAATAATTAATAAATATTTTAAAACAACAATAAAATCTTTTAAGAAGTTTTATTGTTGTTTTTTTCAATTATTGCAAAATAACTAAACAGTTTTTTTAACAATCAAGGCTTAAAAAAATAAAGTTATGTTAATAAAACAGAAATGAGCTTAGAAATGGAGAAAAAATTAAAATTATATTCTTTGGATGTTAAATTAAAGGCTGTTTTTGCAAAACAGGAAGGCAAAAGATGTAAAGAAATACAACAAAACTTAAAGATTAAAAATCGGAGTCAGATTTATCAATGGGTAGAGTGGTATGAATTAAAAGGGACGGAAAGGCTAGAACAATCAATTAGAGGAAAAAGAAAGGTTTTTGAAAAAGGAATTAGTCCAATTAAAACAGCAATTAAAAACCAACTAAAAACTAGTTTCAAAAAAAATAGAAAATTATATTTAAAAATTATTAATAAATATCAAAAAGAAGTTTCGTTAGAACAATTGATTAAATGGTTATCTATTTCAAAAACTAGTTATTTTCGGTGGATTAAGCAAAGTCTTCATCCTAGACCTCAAAGTGAATTAGAAAAAGCGTTGTTTCAAATATGTCAACAAGGTTCGTATATCACAACTGATGGCAAGAGGAAAAGAAGGCTTGGTTATCGCGTGGTTCATCAAAAATTAATTGACCTTAAATTAATGATATTGAAGGCATTAAAGGAAGTGGCCTGTAAACTATTATGTCATTATTAAATTTTTCATCTTTTCAAACTAACAAATCATAAAAAAACTTATAAAAATTTTTTAGTTTAATTAATATCTTTTATTGGTTTTAAAGAATATAAAATTACCTATTTAATCTTTAAAAAATAAAAAATGTCTTAAATGTTTCATCATTCCAGTTCAAAAAAAACGTAACTCCTCGTTTTTGTTTTGGAATTTCATTTATGGGCGACATTTTGTTTTTTTTCTAAAAACGTTTTTAGAAAAGATATAAAAGTCATTATTTTTTAGTTTTGTGTACAAAAAAAGACCAACTAAAAAGTCGGTCATAAATTTTTTTTAAAAAAATAAAAAAGTGTCCTAATTATTTCAGCAGCCCAATCTATTAGTTTTTGCGATAAAAAAAAGATTGACTTTTGAGTTAATCCTAATTTTTTTCCAAATCAAAAATTTTTCTTGTTTTTGCAAAAAACTCATTTTTTGCTTTTACAGAATTATTAATAAATGTTATAATAAAAACGTAATATATAAAAAAATAAATGGAGGAATAAAGTGTTTGTAATACCTGTAGGAATTTCTGGCAGACATGTTCATTTGTCGCAACAAACTTTAGATATTTTATTTGGAGTCAAAGATTATAAATTAACTTTCTTTAAACCTTTAAAGCAAACAGGGCAATTCGCAGCACAAGAAAAAATTGATATTTTAAGCCCAACGGGAAAAATACTTCCTCAAGTGCGTATTTTAGGGCCCGTGCGTTCTTCAGATCAAGTAGAAATTAGTCAAAGTGACGCTTTAAGGCATGGATTTATTGCTCCTGTGAGAGAATCAGGTGACCTTAAAGGAACAGGAAAAGCCACTTTAATAGGTCCCAAAGGTCAAGTAGATATTCAAGAAGGGGTAATTATTGCTAATAGACACATTCATTTTTCTACTCAAGATGCTCAAGTTTTTGGGGTGAAAGATAAACAAATGGTTGCTGTTAAAGTTGCAGGGACTAAACCAGGGACATTAGAGCAAGTTTTATGTCGCGTTCATCCTGATTTTGTTTTGGAATGTCATCTAGATACTGATGATGCTAGTGCCTTTTTGTTAAAAACAGGCGATCAAGTAACATTAATTAAATAAAATTATAAAAGAAGACAAAGAAAAAAAATTTGAAGACATTCATATTATGAATTTTTATGCCGCTAGTAAAATTATTTTTCGTCTCCAAAAAAACAAAAAAATAATCCCTTTGTTTGAAATCATATAATTTGAAATCAAATAAAAAGATAAGAATATAATAAACAGGTTGAAAAAAAATACATATCAAAATACCAACCTAAATAAACATACAAAAGACTGCTTTTGTAATTCCTAGAATATAATTGCTTTTCTTTTTGTTGATAAAACATTAACTTAACAAAAAAAATAAAAATATACTATTTGAAATCTAAAAGCTTTTATATAAATGAAATAAGTTTTAGTCGTAATTATTTTTTATTTTTAAGTTTAATTTTTAATATATGGAGGCGAAAAATGGGTTATGTTAAAAATTTTTGTTAATAATGATAAACGTCTTTTAGCTATCCCAAAGAATTATGCAAAACAAGCAACAAATCGATTTTAAATTTTCCAGATCTGAAGTTTTTCGTGATCCTATTTATGGTTATATTTATTTAGAATATCGAATAATTGAAGAATTAATCAATACTCCTTATTTTCAAAGACTGCGAAGAATTAAACAATTAAGTGGTACTAATATTATTTTTCATAGTGCTGAACATTCTCGTTTTACCCACAGTTTAGGAGTTTATGAACTGGCGCGCCGTTTTTTAGAAATTAAAGACCTTGCTATTCATTTTTCGGAAAGAGAAAAATTAATTTTATTAGTGGCTGCTTTGTTGCATGATATAGGCCATGGTGCATATTCTCATCATTTTGAAAAAATATTTAATGTAAATCACGAGAAACAAAGTGCTCGTATTATTAAAGAAGATCCCGAAATTGTTTTTATATTAAACAAAATAGATTCTGATTTTAAAAATGATGTAGCTAGCGTGATTGAAAAAACCAACAAATACCCTTTGATAGAACAAATATTAAGTAGTCAAATTGACATTGATAGATTAGATTATTTAGAAAGAGATTCTTATTTTACGGGCGCTGTTTACGGTCATATTGACACCGAACGTTTAATGCGGAGTATGATTATTGAACACAACCCCAAAACAAAATCAAAATGCATTGCTTTTCGGAAAAGCGGAGTTTTTGCTGTGGAAAATTATTTAATCAATCGTTATCATATGTTTTGGCAAGTTTATTATCATCCCAAAGTAAGGTCATATATCACCATTTTAGAAAAAATTTATAAACGTCTAGAGGATTTATTAAAAACGAATTTTCCTTTTGAATCTTATATTAATGTTTTGGCTCTTTTTCTTCAAGATAAAAAAAATTTAGAAAATTATTTAGCAATTGATGATTTTTATATTAATGGTTTGATTTTACAATTAAAATACAGCCAAGATCAAATTTTAAAAAATTTATGTCTTGATTTTTTGAATCGCTCTATTTGGCATATTTTGGATGTTAACGAAGAAAATGAAGAGAAAATAAAAGAAATTCAAGATAAATATCGTAATCAAAACGAAGCATATCTAGATTATTACACTTCATTTAATACGGTAGGAAAAAGAGCTTATTATGAAAATAACAAAGTTTTTGGAGAAAATATTTTAATTAAAACATCTCATCAACTCAAAAGCTTGAAAGAAGAATCATCTATTATTAAAAATTTGATTAGAAACGGTGTAAAAACAGATAATAAATTTTTTTACCGTCCTTTTGAAAAGAAATAATAAGAATGAGGCAGAGGCCTAAATGCAACATCAACCCAAAAAAAAATACGGTCAAAATTTTTTAAAAGATGTTAATTTATTAAAAAAAATAGTTTCTAAAGCTAATTTAAAAGGGAAAAACGTAATTGAAATTGGTCCCGGAAAAGGGTCTCTAACTAATCTTATTACAAAGGAAGCCAATTTACTTTTAGCTTATGAAATAGACCCCACTTTAAAACCTTTTTTAGTTTTTGATACAACTAAGATCAAAATTATTTATGATGATTTTTTAAAAAGAGATTTAGTTAAAGATTTTGATAATTATTTTTCTATCAATTGTCAATTGTCTTTGATTAGTAATTTGCCTTATTATATTACCACCACCATTCTTTTTAAAATCATTCAAACCCCGCAAATCGTTGATGCAACTTTGATGATGCAAAAAGAAGTAGGAATGCGCTTAATGGCTCAACCTAATAGCAAAAACTATAATGCTTTATCAGTTATAACACAATATTTTTTTAATATCGAAAAAATTCAAGAAGTTAAAAGTCATATGTTTTTCCCCCAACCTAAAGTGGATAGCGTTGTTTTAAAATTAAGCAAACATAAAAGCGATTTTAATACCTTTTCTACTTCATCTCAAAAAAACTTTATTACGTTTGTGAAAGCTGCTTTTAAACAAAAAAGAAAAACTTTATTAAATAATTTATCGAGTGTATTTTTATTACCTAAAACAGAAATTATTCTTTTTTTTGAGCAAAACAAACTTTTGACAAAAATTAGAGCTGAAGAAATAACATTAAAAGAATTTCAAAAAATAAGTATTCAATGGTTTTTATTCCAAAATAAAACAAAAGAGAGTCAATTAAATAATTATATATTAAAAAAAGTTTAATAATTATTTATATTTTATGTTAAAATGACAAGTAGTTTAAAGTATTTTATAGCTATTAAATTATGAAAACAATTAAGAAAATTTCAGAAGATAAATCAAATTATGGAGGCTTAAAAGATGAAAGTTACTGATGTAAAAATTAGAAAAATTAACGGAGAAAGCAGATTAAGAGGAGTTGCATCAATTGCTTTTGATGATTGCTTTGTTGTTAATGATATTAGAATTATAGAAGGCGAAAAAGGTATTTTCATCGCTATGCCAAGCAGAAAAACTACTAAAGGCACTTTTAGAGATATTGCGCATCCCGTGAATACAGAAACTCGTCAAGTAATTGAAGAGAGTATTTTAACTAAATATCAAGATGTTTTAAATAATCCTGTTGAAGACAAACCAGAACAAGAGAATTAATTTTTTTTGATTAAAATTCTTATGAAAAAACAATAAAATTATAAATAATTAATTGAAAGGTGTTATAAATTTGAATGTCAATAACGAAAAAACAAATCAAAAACCCTTAATTTGTTTTTTTATAGGTATCTTTTTATATTTAATTTTTTTCCTTTGGCAACGTTTTAATTTTTCAACCCTACAACCTTTTTCTTTACCATTTGCACTTATTATTTTATTTTTGTTAGGTTATAGTGTTATTTCAGAAGGTTTTATAGATACTTGCAAAGAATCTAAAGCAAATAAAAAATTTACTCCTAATATCGACATTTTAATGTCTTTAGCAGCTTTAGGTTCTTTATTTTTAGCGAATCATAGTGAAGCTATTTTATTAATTTTAATTTTTTCTGGAGCATCTTTTTTAGAACAATACGTAGAAAACAAAAGTCAGAAAGAAATAAAAAACCTTTTAAAATTACACCCTTCAGAAGCACGCTTATTGCAAAAAGACGGCAGTACGCAAATTATTTCTTCTCAACATTTAAAAACTCAAGATTTACTTTTAATTTTGGAAGGCGATGCAATTCCTACAGATGGCGTGATTATTTCTGGTTATCCTTGTGTTGATGAATCTAATATTACAGGTGAGTCTATTCCTTGCGAAAAACAACCTGGGGATTTAGTTTATGGAAGCACTATTAATGTTAATAATACTTTCGTGATGCGTGTGACAACTACTAACGAAAAAACTGTTTTTGCTCAAATTGTGAAATTAGTTTCTCAAACCAAAAATAGTTTTTCTAAAACAGCTACTTTAATCAAAAAAATAGAACCTGTTTATGTCAAGACTATTATGTTTATAGTGATTTTTGTTTTAACTATAGGGGGAATTATTAATTTCCTTGATGCAAGTAAGCTGGATTTTGGAAAATTATTTTCTAAAACGATGGTTTTTTTAACAGTTTCTTCCCCTTGTGCTTTAGCTGCTTCTGATATTCCTTCCACTTTGGCAGCAATCACTAATTTAGCTAAAAAAGGAGTTTTATTCAAAAACGTTAAATCTTTAGAGATTATGGCAGAAACCAAAGCTTTTGCATGTGATAAAACAGGGACTTTAACCGAAGGAAAACCAGAAGTTACGGATCTTTATGTAGACCCTCATATTTCTGAAGAAAAATACCATCATTATTTAGAAATATTATTAGCCATGGAACAAAAATCTAACCATCCTTTGGCTGCAGCGATTAAAAATTATTTTAATATCCGCTCTCATTTAATGTTAGAAATC
Source organism: Candidatus Phytoplasma australiense (assembly GCA_000069925.1). Classification (GTDB taxonomy): domain Bacteria; phylum Bacillota_I; class Bacilli_A; order Acholeplasmatales; family Acholeplasmataceae; genus Phytoplasma; species Phytoplasma australiense. The sequence goes on along the minus strand of AM422018.1, from coordinate 299,906 downwards.
ACTAATTTAGTGGGCGTTGGAATAGAAGCTTTTTATCAAAATGATTATTATCTTATTTCTAAAGCAATTGCCTTTCCTAAAGTATCTAAAGATTTGGAAATAAAAACAGAAAAATTTTTATCACAAGGAAAAACAGTTATTTATTTTAGTAGTAATAATCGCGTTCTTATTGCTTTGGCATTTTTAGATAAAGTAAGACTTCCAGCAACGAAATTGATAGATTATTTTAATAAGAAAAATATTAATACAGCAGTTATTTCAGGCGATAACGAACAAAGCGTTCTTTTTTTAAAAGAAGAATTGAATTTAAAGCAAGCTTGGGGTAATAATTTACCTATACAAAAAGTAAAAAAAATTCAGCAATTACAAAACAAATACGGAATAACAGTTATGGTAGGAGATGGCGTTAATGATGCTCCTGCTTTAAGAGTTGCTGATGTTGGTATTGCAATGCAAAATGGCACAGATGTTTCTATTGATGTTGCAGATGCTGTTTTAATGAAAAATGACTTATCTAAAATTATTTATACCCATAAAGTAGCTCTTAAATTAAATAAAATTATTCGACAAAATATTTTTTTTGCTATGAGTGTTGTTGTCGTTCTTAATTTAATAAACATGATAACTCAAATCCCTTTACCTTTGGCTGTTTTTTGCCACGAAGGAAGTACTTTATTAGTCATTTTGAATGCTTTAAGACTTTTAAAAAGCGAAAAATAGATATTTAAAAGAAAAAAAGAGACCTTAAAAAGTCTCTTTTTGTTTTAGTTGTTGTAGTTGGCGAATCTTTTTTTAACTTTTGGCATATAAATATATAAAAATTAATTTTTTTGAAATTAATAAATAGTAATAAAATCATTGACGATGATTATGCATCGCCAAAAAATCTTTTTTAAAAATAATTTCTTAAACGTTTGTTGTGTCTTTTTGGAAAAAAAATATTTATCTTCATTTTTTTCTCTTTTATATGTTCCAATAATAATAAGGTTTTGAATCTTTTTTAACTGTTTTGTTAAAGAATAATTAAAAATATATAATTATATAACACAAAAAAAGAAGAAAAAACAATACAAAAACAAAAAACTAAATTTTTTTAGTTGTTAAAATATTTACTTTATTTAATGTTTTTTATTTAATGTTTTGGCATTAATAAATTAATTGGCCGCTATTTGAAAAAAAGTATTTCTATTAAATTAGCTCCAAAGATATAAGTTTTAATTTGCATCAGATTTGTTGTTGTAAAAAAATCGTTTAAACAACACAAAACACGAAATAATTAATTAAATTAAAATTTCTAAATTAGTTGTTACGTTTTTGAAATCTTATTGCTAGAAAAAAACAAAAACTTTTTTTATTTTCCCATTCAGGAAAAAAATAAAAAGTGTCCTAAATGTTTCATCATCCCATAATGTTAAAAAAATACTTGATAAATAAAAATACTCAACTTTATTCAAACTTTTAATCTTTGTTTTACCAAATAATTAATAGATAAAGATAATAATTTAATAATTTTAAAAATCCCAATAATTAATAAAAACCTAAACAAATATTTAAAAATTATCCCCCTTATTCTTAAGAGAAAAATAAATATGCTTTTAGAAACAAACTTGATAAATAAAATACTCAATTTTACTCCAACTTTTAATCTTTGTTTTGCCAAATAACGAATAGATAAGGATGATAACTTATGATTTTAAAAATCCCAATAATTAATAAAAACCCTAAACAAATATTTAAAATAACTGTTCTAATTTTATTGTTCTTATTAATGATTTATTTTCATTTTGATATTTTATTAACAAGCGATAAATCTGATGTTAATTCCAGTTCTTCCCTTTTTTTGGCAACGGTTGATTGCGCTCCTCCTTGTGCTTTTGTCGGCGTTGAGGGGGATAAAAACAGTTTTAAAACATTAAATGGAGAATATATTACAGGTTCTGATATTGCGTTAATACAAGCGATTGCTAATAAATTAGGCAAAAAATTTAAAAATAAAATCTTTTGGTAATTCTTTTGATGGAGCCGTTAACGCTTTAAAAACAGGGACGGCTGATCTTTTGATTGGTGCTTTAAACGCAAATGAACAAAGACAAAAAGAGCTTGGTGAAGTGATTCCATATTTTAAAGTTACTGCAAGCATTTTAATTAAAAAAAGAAAATCTCAAAGATTATCAAAAATTAAAAGATGAAATCAATCCCCAAAAAATCCAAGAAATATCAGACAAAAAGAAAATAATTACTTTTCCAAGTTCTCTTTATGTTCAAAAATTAAAAGAATATTTCGAAAATAACCCAAAATTTCAAGTAGATGAAAATAATTTTAGAGATAATTTGCCTGCTGTATTAGATTTAATTAAAAAAGGCAACACTGATGCTTTTGTCAATGACACTCCTGTTATTCAAAATATTGTCAATAATTTTCCTAATGATTTTGCAAGTGTTGAATTAAATAATAATGTCTTTGGTGATTTAAAACCTTTTGGTCTTTTTGTTAATTCTTCCTACCCAAATAAAGCCAAAATTAAAGAAGCTTTATTAAAAGTTTTAGATTTAAATACAAAACCTTTAAAATCAGAAGATGAAATTGATGCCATATCAGATGCATATAAAGACATTTTTTTGAATAAAGCTATTAAAAATTATCAACAAATACAACAAAAACTAAAAAATCAAAAACCCTTTCCAGGATTTATCAAGTTAACTAAAAAAATATGGTCCACTTTGCCAACTTACAAAAAAGGTTTTATTACTTCTTTCATCATTTCCATAGATAGCGTTATTTTAGGTTTTCTTTTAGCTTTGATATTTGTCAAAACCAAGACATTAATTAAACACTATCAAAAAACAAACCAAAAAAATTTAATGCGTGTTTATCGAACTTTTTCTTTTTTCATTAACAAAACAATCAGTTTTTTAAATGCTATTCCTTTAACAATTCAAGCATTATTGGTTTTTAATCTTTTCAATTTATTTCAAATATTAAGAAATAATACAATGAACTTTTATGCCGCTTTGTTTGTTCTTGTTTTAAATACAGCCGCCAATTTAGTTAAAATTATGATGCATAATATTAAAATATTGTCTCAAGGACAAATTGAGGCAGGATACGCATTAGGAATGAGCCATAAACAAGTTTTTCACTATATTATTTTCGAACAAGGGATTAAAAGATCTTATCCTTCTGTGGGACAACAATTTATCAATAATATCAAAAATACATCTTTATTCCAAATTATTGGTTTATCAAGTCTTTTATTGCAAGCTCAAAGAAATACAACTCTAGATTTTGATTTATGGACTCCTTATATTATAGTTTGTGCCATTTATTTAATTATTGTTTTTATTACCAATTTTATTTTAGATAAAATCAAAAAACAAAACAAAATTGAGTTTTAGAAGTAATTAATTCAAAGCTTTTTTAACGCTTGCAGTTTAGTTTTTGAAAATTTTTTTCATTGTTGCTTTTTTGAGACAACTTTTTTATTTTTTCTTGCAAAATTATTCTTTTAAACTTAAAAAATTGTGATAATTATAATTTCTTCAAATTAAAAAAACTCTGCATTAAATTAAGTCATCTTAAAAACTTTTATAAGTCAAGGTTTTGCCATAATCAACATTAATTAAAGTATCATATTTTTTGTTAGGTCTAATTTAGGAATTTTTTTAGGTATCAATATTTTAAAAACCAGTTCTTCTTGCTTTTTTGTCATCAAACATTGGAACAGCCAGTTTGATTATAAATAAAAATCAATTATGTTTTGATTATGTTTTGTTTTCCAAAACTGATATGATAAAATGGTTGCGATTTTTTTAACTTACAAAATAAATAGATAAGGATTTTTTATAATGGTTTCAATATATTTTTTCTTTTTTTTTCTTTTGTTTTATGCTTTAGGATCTTTTCCAACTGGTTTAATAATTGGTAAATTAACTCAAAAAAAAGATTTACGTTTGGTGGGATCTCGTAATGTAGGAGCAACTAATGCTTCAAGAATTTTGGGATTTAAATGGGGAATTGTAGTTTTTTTATTTGATTTTGCTAAAGGACTTGTCCCTGCTATTATTTGTCTACGATTTAAAAACTTTAAGGATTTAATATTTATTAACGGTTGTGACAATCGTTATAAAGATATAGCTATTTGTCTTTTGGTGATTTTGCCTATTTTCGGTCATATGTTTTCTATCTTTAATAAATTTAAAGGCGGTAAAGCAATTGCAACTTCAGTTGGAGTTATTACTGCGATTAATCCTTTCATTGGTTTATTGGGGATTCTTTTTTTCGTTCTTCTTTTCATTTTTGTGGGTTATGCTTCTTTAGCCTCAATTATGGCAACTCTTTTGGTTGATTTATTGCTTTTTTTCATCAATCATCATCCTGGCATAACAAATATATCTCAAAATCAAATATTATACTTTTTTATTGGTTTATCAACTTGCTTTATTATTTTAAAACATCATTCCAATATCATCCGTCTTTGGCAAGGAAAAGAATATAAATTCTCTTTTATCAAAAAAAGAAAATAATAATTTTAATTTTCAAGTTGAAATTTTAATCAACTAGTTTGCTCCGTTAAAAATTTCTAATTACCAACAAATAAATAATTTTTTATGAAAAACCTTTATTTTATTATTTAGAATGAAGCTTATTTATTTAATATTTTTTTAATTTAGTGGTAAGCTCCACAAAAATGGCACCATTTGAGAACAACATTTTTTTCCAAAAAAAATATGATTTTTTGAAAAACCAAATTGTTTATTAATTGCCTTTATTATAACATAATTAAAATTATTTGTCAAAATATAAAATATTAATTATTTTTAAATTTGTTGTTCTCAACCAGTACCACTTTTCTAATTGGTTTTTTGAAGAAAAAATTTTATATTTTATAAGTATAAAATATTATTGTTGTCAATACTAAAATATAAAAAAATAATTTTTTTACACAATAATCTAAAAAGAATTGATTTAAAGAATTTTATTAATTATAAAAAATGAATATTCAAAATATTACCTCTTAAATGATTTTATATTTATGATTTTATCATTACCAATCACCCAAAAGTGTCATATAAGGGCAAAATTTTGAGTTTTAAGTGGTGATTGTGGTTTTTTAAAACACCTTTTTTTTTGAGGTCTATAAAAAAACCTACACAAATTGCCCTCCGTTATGAAGGGCTTATAGTTTTAATTATTAATTAATATTTTTAGTTTTAAATTCTTTGGGTGATAAATAATTTAGGACTTTCATTTTGTGATACATATTATAATATTCAATGTAATCAACAATAATTTCTATAATTTGAAGTTCGTCTAAATTTTGCATTTTTTCATAATGGATAGTTTCACGTTTCATATTGGCCCAAAATGCCTCCATACAAGCATTATCAGTTGGCATGGCTTTAGCTGAGAAACTAGTTATTAGATTATTAGTTTTTAACTCAGTTTGATATCTTTTAGAAGTATAAACACTTGCTCTATCACAATGAAGAATGCAAGGGTTTATTAATGTAGGAATAACTTTTAAAGTATTAATTACAAAATCAACATCAGCAATTTTAGAAATGTTGTAACCAATAATTTCACGATTATACAAATCCATCATCACTGAAACAAATAATTTTTGATTATTTTTTCCAAAAGGTATATAAGTAATGTCTGTACATAATTTTTCAAACGGTCTTGTGGCGTGATAATTGTTTTGAATTAGGTTTTTTAAATTATTTTCTTTTTGAATAGCTAAATCATAATAATATTGAGGTTTGAGGTGTATTCTTTGTGATAATAACCCAAATTGATGCATCAGTTTTAAAACAGTTTTAGCGTTTATCTTAAATTTAAGGTCAATTAATTTTTGATGAACCACGCGATAACCAATCCTTCTTTTTCTCTTGCCATCAGTTGTGATATACGAACCTTGTTGACATATTTGAAACAAGGTTTTTTCCAATTCACTTTGAGGTCTAGGATGAAGACTTTGGTTAATCCACCGAAAATAACTAGTTTTTGAAATAGATAACCATTTAATCAATTTTTCTAACGAAACTTCTTTTTGATATTTATTAATAATGTCTAAATATAATTTTCTATTTTTCTTCAAACTATTTTTGATTTGATTTTTAATTGCTGTTTTAATTGGATTAATCCCTTTTTCAACAACCTTTCCTTTTCCTCTAATTGATTATTCTAGCCTTTCTGCTCCTTTTAATTCATACCACTCTACCCATTGATAAATCTGACTCCGATTTGTAATATTTAAATTTTGTTGTATTTCTTTACATCTTTTGCCTTCTTGTTTCGCGAAAACAGCCTTTAATTTAACATCCAAAGAATATAATTTTAATTTTTTCTCCATTTCTAAGCTCATTTCTGTTTTATTAACATAACTTTATTTTTTTAAGCCTTGATTGTTAAAAAAACTGTTTAGTTATTTTGCAAAAATTGAAAAAACAACAATAAAATCTTTTAAGAAGTTTTATTGTTGTTTTAAAATATTAATTAAATTATTATTCTTCTGGGATAGTATTCAAATTTAATATTTTTTTTGTCTTTTGTTTTTTTGCTTGTTTATTTGTTTTTAAAAGTTTTTTTTCAGGCTCATTATCAATTAATATTTTTTTAAATTTTATTTTTTGGTTTTTATTTGTATATTTGTAATGTTCTGATATAAAATTTAATTTCTTTTTATTTTTTGAAAAATTAATTTCTTTTTCTTCTAAATTATTATTTTCCATCGCCATAACTTGATTATTATTTATTAATAACATTCCTAAAAAAGCTAATAAACAAATACTTATTATTTTTAATTGATTTTGTAATTTAAACATTAATTACTAAACTCCTTATTTTTATTTATTTTAATTATTTTTTGTATTAAATTTCTTAGTGTAAAGTGTGATATATCTTTGTTTTGGGTTGAAGTGAAGATAGTAGTTTTTCATTTCGGATTTTGGATCTATGGAATCTTTTGGATCTATGATATGACATTCCACTTCATCCATGAAAAAATCTTTATCTTCTTCAATTAACCATTTTGGGCCTTTGTATTCGAGTTCTGTGTAGTGGTTTGAACGGTTGTGGATAAAATTTATTCTACCGAAATATGAATCATCACCTTTATGTTTCATAATGAAAGTATCAAAAAAATCAATCCTGCTGTCTTTTACTTCCCATTTGTCAAAAGGATTTTTCATAAACGACATTATATCATTTGGCTCGTATTCACGGTGCTGTCCGCGACCAAGGACATTGAGACCGTAGAAAGTGTATTTAACTTTAATCATTTGGTGACCCAAAACAAGGTGATTAACATTATGACTATAACTTTGACAAGGAATACCTTTCCAATCATTAGGTGACCCAAATTCTGCATTGGGGTCATAACCATCTGCTTTATAATATTTCTTAATTTGATAGTTATCATCTCTAGAATGGTATCCTTCAAACCATTCAGATTCAATTTCTATTTTAGGTTCAGTAATAGTATAAGTTTTGGGTTTTGAATTTGTTATATCGTTGTTATATCGTATTTATTGTCTAAAAATATAAAACCACCGAAAATAGCAAATATACTTATTATAATAACAATAATATATAATTATTGGTTTTATTGGATTTCTTTTTTTATATTTTTTAGCTTTTAATTGTCCTGCCAACATTTGATTATGTGATAATTCTGCTTTTTTTTGGTTTAATTCAGTTTGAATAGTATTTATTTCTTCTTGTAATTCAGTTTTTTCTTGAACTGATAAAGCTTTATTATTTACTAACTCAGATATTTTTTGGTTTAATTTTTCTTGTTTAGTTATTGTCTCAATTTCAATTTGTAATTTAATATTTTCTACATTATTTAATTTATTATTTACGTGTTTTTGAACAAACCAAATCAATAAAGGACCCAATCCAAAAAAAACTCCTAAAATACCTATAATAACTAATACTTTAAATAACTCCATCCTATAATTAACTTCCTTTTTTATTTTTATAACTTATCATCATTGTATCATAATCCAATCTGGTAATGCAAAAAAAATTGCATTACCAATTAAACCATTTTTTAACTGTGTCCCATTTACTAGCAACAGCTGCAGCACCAGAAATTGCACCACCTGCAACTCCACCTAAAACCGTACCCAAAGGGCCCGCAGCACTTCCCCAAGTAGCACCCATCATCACACCAGCTTTGGTGGAAATACCTATGTTAACCGCAGCACCTACGTTTTTTACACCTGTTTGCCAAGATTTTCCTTTTTCTTTTAATTGTTCCGAATCATTGGTTAATCTTAAGTTATCTTCATTCAACTTAACAATCTTTTTTTCCAATCTTTGTTTTGTTGCAATATGCGCAGCTTTTTCGGCGTCTAATTGAGTTTTTAGTTTATTGATTTCATGCAATAACTCTTTATTATCACTACCCAAAAAACCACTTGCACCTTCAAGTCCTGCAATTGCACCTTCAAGTTGTTGAATTTTCATTGCTTGTTGCTTGAAAGTTTCTATATTGTTTTTAATTTCAGCAGTTAATTTTATAATTTGTTCTACTTGTTCTTGAAATCTTTGTTGTAATTGCTTAATTTCTTCGTCTTTTTGTTTGATTGTTTCTTGCAACTTAGTTTCGTTGGCTTCTAAGTTATTAATTTTACCCTTTAATTCTTTTATTTGAGCTTCTTTGTGATTTAATTGTTTAACTAATGCATCATCAGCGTTACCATTTTTAACCAATTCAGCTTGTATCTCTTGCATCTCTTTTTCTAGTTGCTTGTTTTCGGTTTTAGATACATCAAGTTCTTGTTTGATTTTAGTTAAATCATTAGTATATTTTTCTTTTAAGTTTTTATTTTCCAATTTTAAAGCATCAATTTCACTTCTAAAACCTTGTTCTTTAATTTCTAATTGTTGCATTTCGTTTTTTAAAGTTTTAATATGATTTTCTTTATTGTTTAATTCTTGTTGCAAACTATCATCTGGGGTTTGATTTTCTAATAATTGATTATATTCTAGTTGAGCGTTTTTTAAATTAGTTTCATAATTTGCTAATTCTTGAGATATATTTTTTAATTTTTCTTTTGCTTCATCAAGTTTGATTAAATTTTGTGGTGGTTCGGTCTGTGAGGTTGGTTCGCTAAAAATTAAATCAGCTCCATTAGTGGAATATGGTATATTTCTCATATTAATAGAAGGTTCGCAATAATATTTACCTGGGGATAGTTCTATACTTTCTCCTTGTATGGTATTTTTATTTATTTCTCCACGATATGCTTGATAACCCTTTGCATTTTGGGTGAATCCAGTTTTATAAAAATCAATCTTTGGAACAATTTTATATGTGAAAGGTTTATCGGACCAAAAAGCAGGAAATTTTATTATTTTGCTACTAGTACCATGGCCCCAAAATGTAATATTTTTTGATTTTTGCCAATCTGTTATTGTTGTTTCATTTTCTAAAAATGTTATTGTTTGTAATAAGTTATTTTTATTTGCTGTTAAAGTTCCTATTTTTTTGTTAATTTCGTCTAATTCTGCTTGATAGGGATAGATTATTTGCGTTTCGATTGTAGGATTTGTTTTTCTACTTTCTATTACAAACAGCCCCCCCTCCAAACCGTACGAGCAAGTTTCCAAGCATACGGCTTTCCATCATTTACCCTTTTTACGGGATTAACCTTGCGGTTAACTGTGTATCTTAATCATTCTCTTCTTTTTGTTTTGGTTTATATCGTTTATTTGTTGGTTTGTTCTCTTGCGATGACAATTCCTACATAAAGCGATTGTTTGTTTATTAAGGATGCTTTGCCAGTTGGAGTTTCTCACTGTTTTTGTGTGGTGGATTTCTAGTGGGATGTTTTCTGTTTGGCAAACTTCACATCTCTCCGCCTTTAAGCGTGATGTTAGTGTTGTTCGTCCTTGGTAGAGATAACAGTTGATAATTACATCGGGATTCCCCTTTGTTTTTCTCATCCTTTTTATCTTTTCCCAGTCCAGTTTGTCCCAGCTATCAACTTTGGTTTAATTCTTGAGGTTGTATTGAATCCCCCCAAGTTTTGCCGTTCCTTAATTTTCGCCGAACTTTTGCGATATGTGAGGTGTTCCAAAACTTTGGACAACTTTTTACTTTTTAAAAATTCTTTAAGATTAACTTAATAGTTAGTCTTTTTTCTTTTCAAGACTAAAAAAATAATTTCATATCTTTTCTAAAAATATTTTTAGGAAGGAATAAAATGTTAAGACAAAAATTATTTAAAGATTTTTTAAAAAATAAAAATAATTTAGCAATTCGCGATCAATTGATTAAAATGCATTTTCCATTAGTAAAAAAAATAGCCAACAAATTTAAATACTTCCCTAAATCACTCCAAAGAGAGGATTTATACCAAGAAGGAATTTTAGGTTTAATTAAATCTTTAGATAATTATGAAGATTTAGGTTATGATTTTATTGCCTATGCTACCCCAACAATTAAAGGTGAAATTACAGAACTTATTAGAGGCCTACAAACCACTTCAACCCCCATAAAGGTTTTTCGGAAAGAAAAACAAACAAGTAATATTCCTTTTGAAGAAAACCAACCCCAATCTATTAATAACAACAATCTAAACCCTCATCAAATTTGGCTAAACCAAGCTAATCATGAATTATTCTTAAAAAAACTTAAAAATATTTTAAATCCCCAATAATTCGAAATTATTAAATTAAGTTTTGGGATTCCTTTGGGAAATATTAATGAAGAGCCCCAAATTGAGTATTCCAACAAAAATATAGGACAAATGTTAAATTTATCTTCAAGGCAAGTAGAAATTATCAAAACCAAAGCAATTGCTAAATTAAAAAAAATATATAAAAAAGGAAATAAATAATATGAATTATCAAAAAAATACAACTACTTACTGCAATATTGATGGTAAAACAATTTACGCCATTCACGAACATGATCCCGATACATGGAATTTTATTAAAACAACTTGGTTTAATAAAAATGGCAAAACAATAGATTATATTACTGAATATGATCCTGAAACAGAAGAACCAATCAAAGAAACCTACTACAATTCTGACGGAACAATCAAAGGAGAAACAACTTTTTAATTAATATATAAACTAAACCCTTTTTTTAAAGAGGTATTTTTTATACCCAAATCACAAAAAAAGGAGTTTGAAAGATGATTGAAGCCGAACGTGCATTATTGGGAGCACTATTATTAAATCCAGAAAAAATGGATGTTGTTATAAATTTAGTTAACACAAACAATTTTTCCAACCCCAAGCATCGTTGTATCTTTGAGACAATGAAGCAATTAAAACTGCAAAATCGCGAAATTGATTATGTTACGGTTGGTTCTGTTTTAGATAACAATTTATACAAAATAGGAGGAATTGATTATTTAATTGAATTAGTGGAGGGGTCCCCTGCAAGTGAATATTTAGAGACATATATTGATTTAATCAAAGAAAATTCCCTTAAAAAAGATTTGTTAGGATTAATAAAACAATTGCCTTCTGAATTATCAAAAACTAAAAATATTCACAATTATCTGCAAACAGTCAAAAACCAAGTAGAAAGTTTTATGCAAAAAACTAAATCTCCTTTTATTTCTACAAAAACATTAATTCCTTATATTCGCCAAAGTATTGTTAATGATGAAAAAGACAACCAACTTGTAGGAATAAAAACAGGCTTTAAAAATCTAGATGAATTAATTTCTGGTTTCAAACCTAACCAATTAATTATCTTAGGTGCAAGAACTGGAATGGGGAAAACTGCTTTTATGTTAAATTTGGCTTGTAATATTGCAAAAAACTTTACTACCAACCCCGAAAACCAAAAAGCAGTTATTTTTAGTTTAGAAATGGCAGCGGAAGAATTAGGAATTAGGTTACTTTCTTCTGCTTCTCAAATCCCTTTAAAACAACTCCAACACAAAAACTTAACTAAAAATGACAAATTACAATTACTTATCGCTGATGACAAAATTACGCAATTAAACATTTTAATTGATGATGATAGAAATAACAAAATTGAAGATATTAAAACCAAATGCCGTCAAATGAAATATACTAAGGGACTTGATATTGTCTTTATTGATTACCTCCATTTATTAAAAGACGACCAAAGTTTTAATACATATCAAGCAATATCTGTGATTTCACGCGAATTAAAAAAACTAGCAAGTGAACTTAATATTCCAATTGTGGCTTTGAGTCAAATGAACCGTGCAACTTATGTAAGAGAAGTTAAAAGCCCACAATTAACAGATTTAAGAGATTCAGGAACAATCGAACAAGACGCTGATGTTGTGATGTTATTACACCGCGAAAGTTATTACCAAAAACCTGATATTGACCCACATACGAATTTAATTATTGCTAAAAACCGTAGCGGTCAATTAGGTGAATGTAGTTTTAATTTTTATAAACAAATCCAAAGATTTGAAGCAAAAGAATAAGAATAAAAAAGGAAATAAAATGGGGAGATGATGTTTTTTAGACATTTTTTTGTTTTAAAAATATTCTTTAAAACTAAAAAAATATAGATAATTTCATATCTTTTCAAATCAACAAAACAAATAATTAAAATAAAAAATTGTCTATAAGTTTTTTAATATTTTGCTCGTTTCAAAAGATATATTTTTATCCCTTCACTCTAATACCTCATTTCAAAAACAAGCCCAAATAAGGGCATTTATTTAAGTTTCAATAAAAATCACAACACAACACGCTCGGAAAAACCACAAAATCACCATTAATTTCAAAATAAGGAGAAAATTATGAAAATAGAACTAAAACAAAACACCAAAGAATGGCACCAACACCGTAAAAAATACATCAATGCCTCAGAGGTGTCGTCAATCACAGGCGATAACCCTTTTAAATCACAAGACACCTTGATTCACGATAAAATATTCGGTTCTCCATTCATCACTAATGAATACGTCAAACACGGCACTGCAACAGAACCTTTAGCAAGAAACTTTTTTGAAAAAGCAATCAAAAAAACATAACATTAACAAAAATTACATTATTAAAAATTATTTAGATTTTATTCCCGAAAATAAAACAAAAAAACATTGTTTTTGGTAATCCACCATTTGGGTTGAGGGGTAATTTGGCTTTAAGGTTTATTAATCATTCATATCAATTTGCTGATATTGTAGCCTTTATTTTGCCGCCTTTATTTGAATCAGATGGAAAAGGTACGCCAAAAAAAAGAGTTATTGGTTTTAAATTGATATATTCTCAAAAATTACCTTTATCATCATTTGAATATCCCAACGGCAAAAAAGTTAAAGTAGCGACAGTTTTTCAAATTTGGACTAAAATCAACACTTTTTTGATAAAGTCTTCAATTCCTAAAACAGCTAATAGTTTTATTAAAATTTATTCTTTATCGGATGGCGGCACCCCTGGAACTACAAGAAATAAAAAAATGTTAGATAAGTGTGATATCTATTTACCAAGTACTTGTTTTAAAGGCATGCAAACTTATAAATTTTTTGATGATCTACCTAATAAAAGAGGATATGGTATTAAAATTATAAAAAACAAAAAAGAAATAAAAAAATATTACAAAAAACCAACTGGCAAGATATAGCTTTTTTATCAACTAACAGCGCCCTTAATTTGCGTATGAGTTTAATAATTAAAGTAATTACTGATTCAGGTTTTTTTGATACAAAAAGAGAAATAAATGAATAATAAAAAAAATTTATCTATTTTTTTTAATGAAATTTATAAAGAAACAATTGAAAATTAACCAAGAAATAAATACAAAAAGGAGGTAAATAATTATGAAAAATAATAATCAAATCAACGTTTTTGATGTCGTTCATTATATGGTTTTTGAAAAAAATATCAAAGCTTCTAATTTAACTTTAAATAAATTAGTTTATTACAGTTATGCTAAATATCTAATTGATAATAATACTCTAGCAGATATTCAAAATAATAATTATCAAAAACTTATCCCTAATTATTGTCAAGCTTGGGTTTATGGACCTGTTTTTTACGAATTGTATCGCGGTATCAAACAATATCTTAAAAGACAAATTGTCAATATTCCTAAAATCACTGGTTTTCCTTTAACAGAAAAACAAAAATCAGCTATTGAATATGCCACTAATAAATATGGCAATTGGCATCCATGGGATTTAGTTGCAAAAACTCACATGGAAGATCCTTGGAAAAAAAATATTGATTTAACTATGGCATATCCTAAAAGAATCATTACTGATGAGTCTATTTTTAATTTTTATTTTCACAATAAAATGGAATTATAATCTTTTTTTATTTTATTAAAAAAAAGAAAGTTGGTTTAAAAAAATGCAATCCTTAAAAAAATTTAAAATATTTTTATATATAATTATTATTTATCTTTCAATATTCACTACTTATTTATTAACTCGTCAAATTGGTTTATCCCAAAATAAAGTTCTCGATGAAGTTAATGATACAAGAAACCAAACCCAAGAACGATTCAATAAAACACATAAAAAACTGGATGAATCAATAGAAAAACTTGATGAATTAGATAAAAAGATTAATAAAAATAATAAGGAGAATGAATAATATGAGCGACGGCAAAACAATTGACTTTATTAATGAATATAACGCTAAAACAAGTAAATGAATCAAATACATTGAAAATTAGAAAGGATTCAACAATATGGCAAAAATATTATCTTTTGTTTTTAAATCTTTATCATTTTGTATTCTTGTTTGTTATTTGAGTTTGCATACTTCTTCTATATTTTCATTCATTTTTTTGTCATTTTTTATCTCTCATTTTGTGGATAAAATAATTGATTATATTTTTTCAAATGAATGGTTTTCATTATTGATTCTTAGGATATCAACAACATTTTTATAAAATTATTAAAACTTATTAATTAATAAAAAAATAATTCAAATAAATAAAGGAGAATAAAAATGATTTTAACTCCCAAACGTATTTTAATATTGTTAAGTATAACATATTTAGGTTTTATCATAACAAATCTAATGACCCTATTTTTTGATTTTAATTTAGGAATTAAGGCTAATACCGCTATTAGTCTTGTTTCTGATGTTGTCTTTTTAATTTATATTTGGGTAAAGGAGCTTAATAATGAAAATAGCGTGGATAGGCAGTAAAAAGAAAATGTTACCCCAATTATTAAACTATATTCCAACAAATTATCATAATTATTATGAACCTTTTTTAGGAAGTGGGGCTTTATTCCAATCTCTTACTCCCTCAACTGTCACTTTGAACGATAATGATATCAATTTAATACAACTTTGGAAAGATATGTTAGCAAAACCAGAATTGTTTTGTGATTATGTGCGTAAATTTGAAGACAAAATATATGTAAATAAAGATCAAAAGACGCAAAAAGAATCATTTAAACATTTGGTAGAAAAATTTAATAAAAGTAATTTGGGTGCTTATAAAAGTGCCCTTTTTTATGTTTTATTGAAATATGCTTTTAGGGGCATTTTCCGATATCGATCTGATGGAACTATTTATTTAGGATACAGTTTTTCATCTCGTTTCAAAAACCCTATAATTGTTTTATCAGAAATCCAAAGAATAAAAACCAATGTTAAGAATATAAAATTGTTAAATGGCGATTTTGAAAGTGTCATTAACCAAACCCAAAGCAACGATTTTATATTTGTTGATCCTCCGTATTGGCGTGAAGGGACTAAAGATAAAGACTTTTATCAAAAACCTTTCACATTTGAAGATCACAAAAGACTTTATAAAAGTTTAGAGATGGCAAATTATCGCAAGGTAAAGTGGTTGTATACAAATTATAATTCCCCTAAAATAATTGAATTATTTAAAGATTTTCATATCCAACCTCTCCAAACTACAACCAATTACGCTTTAACTTCAAAAGGAATAACACAAGAAGTTATTATTAAAAATTATTAAAAAGAACAAATAATGAAAATTTTAATCAACAAACAAATATTTTAATTAAAGGAGCATAAATAATATGAATTATCAAAAAACTTTTTATCGCAAAGGAATCAAAACAGCTATAAAATTTGTTGCTGAATATAGCCCAGATGGTAAATTAACCAAACAAACCCAATACTATTCCGATGGCAAAACAATTTATGTCATCCAAGAATACAACCCAACCACAGGCGCAAAAGTTAAAAGGACTGCATACCATCACGACGATGGCAGAAAAAAGAAATTTGTTGTTGAATATTATCCAGATGGTAAATTAAATAAAGCAATCTGGTTCCATAAAGATGGTAAAACAATTCACTGTATTATTGAATATAACCCTAAAACTGCAGAAATAATCAAAACAATCAATTATCATTTTGATGGCAAAATTGGAGAAGAAATAATAAATGATAAAAAGCACATCATAAATTACTATCAAGATGATTTTAAAACGTTAATTTATACTAATGAATATAACCTTAAAACAGGTAAATTAATCAAAAATACCCAATGCAACCCAGATGGAACTGTTTTCAATGAAATCTATTACAACCCTAATGGAAGTATAAAAACAACAAAAAAATATTAATAATTCATAAAAAAATTTAGCCCAAATAATGAAAATTTTAATCAACAAATAAATATTTTAATTAAAGGAGAAAAATAATTATGAATCATCAAAAAACTTTAAATTCCGCCAAAACAAAGAAATCTGTTGTTGAATACTACTCAGATGGGGAAACAATATATTACATCACTGAATATCGCCCTGAAACAGAAGAAGTAATTAAACAAACAAATTATAATTCTGATGGTAAATTAACCACAGAAATTTTTTATGATGGCGATGGTGAAACAATTGATTACATCAGAAAATACAACCCCCAAATAAGTAAATTAATTAAATTTACTAAATACCAAGAAGATGGGGAAACAATTGACTATATTACAGAATTTAAGTACCATCCCAAAACAAACAAATTAATTAAAACAACTGGTTTTTCCTTCGATCGCAAAAGAATAGCTTTTATATACAAACACCATCCTAATGGTAAATTGTTTAAAAGAACTTACTACAACTCCGATGGAACAATCATAAAAGAAAGGAGCAAAAACAATGACTAAAAAAGAATTAATTAAAAACATCGCAGTAATGAATAACACTTCGGTTACTCAAACCCAAGATTTTTACAATTCGTTTGAAAATGCTTTAATCGAAGCAATCACATCAAACAAAGAAGTAATAATTTCGCCAAAAATTGGTAAATTCATCTTAAAATCAAGAAAGCCCAATTAGGACGAAATCCTAAAACAGGCAAAAAATTATAAACCCCTGCAAAAACTGTGGTAAATTTCAAATTTTCTCAAACTATCAAAGATGAAGTTAAAAACCTTAAATTAAAATAAAAAAAAGTTGGTTTAAAAAAATGCAATCCTTAAAAAAATTTAAAATATTTTTATATATAATTATTATTTATCTTTCAATATTCACTACTTATTTATTAAATCGTCAAATTGGTTTATCCCAAAATAAAGTTCTCGATGAAGTTAATGATACAATAAACCAAACCCAAGAACGATTCAATAAAACACATAAAAAACTGGATGAATCAATAGAAAAACTGGATGAAAATTTAAAAGATTCTAAATTAGATGATAAAAAGATTAACAAAAATAATAAGGAGAATGAATAATATGAGCGACGGCATGTCAGAAGCATTTAATGGGACTTATTTCAAATCCCGCAATTCCCAATCCAAGAAAAAAACTAATAAATATAATCAACCAAAAGGGAAATGGCTTAATTTAGACCGCCCCAATAAAACTTTTAAAAACAAAAAGAAATCGTTTAAAAAACGAAGAAAAGTTATTAAAGATTATTAAGAAAGGTAAAAAAATATGTGGTTATTTTCAATATTTGCAACAATTAGCAATTTTATTCTAAATTATACCAAAGGATTTACAACTACTGAAATTCTTGAACGAAGAATGGATGGAATCCAAACAACACTTTTCACTATTCTTATTGTTTCTGGGTTCAAACCAATTTTTAAATTAATTGCAAACATTTTAATTTTCGTCAAAGATTTAATTTTGGGTATCTTTTTCCCCAACAAAAAACTACAAAAATTAGAAATCCAAAATGCCAAACAAGAATATTTAGAAAAACAATTATTAAAAAAACTAGATAAAATCAATGAAAACCAAGAAAAACTCCAATCCCAAATTATGGTTCAAAGAGTTAAAGTTTCTCATTGGCAAGAGAAAAAAGCAAGAAAAAAACAATTAAAATCGCAAAATATCAACCCAATTATTAAGAAGGAGGAAGAAAATGAATGATCTAAATTTCGCCATCGGATTTATTGTTGGCGCCCTATTCACAACTGCTTTAATGTTTATCATTAAAAAAATCTTTTTTAATTTTCTTCCATTACCAGAAATCAATAAAAAAGATGAAACACAAAAAGAAAGCAAACCTAAAAAATCATTTTCAATTATTCCAAATCCAAATAACGAATCAAAAGAAAAGGATGATTTAGAAAATTACAAAGAAAAAAATAATAAATAAAAAAGGAGAAAAACAATGATCAAAAAAGTAATAAAAACCAAAAAAACAAATAAAAAAGCAATAAATTCAAAACAAACACTACCAAGCGAAAAAACGGTAGTCAAATTACCAACCACCCCAGAAAAACAACCAACCCAAACAACTTCCATTTGAAAAAATAATTCATCATAAAAATCACCCAATAAGAAATAAAAATAATGATAAAAATTAATAATAAATTAACATTAATTATATTTCTTTGCTTAACTTGTTTCATTATATTCATTATTTGACGAATTTTTTTTCATCACCCCATTTTTTTATTAACTTTAAAAGATTTGAATGAAATATTAAAAGAACAAAAAAACAGAAATCGAACAATTTATTCAAGAAAAAAACCAAAAACTAAAAGAAACCAACCTCCTCTACCCTACTCTTTCTGAATCAGAATTAATGTATGAAAGATTGACAAAAATCACAAAAACAATCAGGGAAATATTAAGAATGTATGCTGAATCATCAGACATAAACCTACTCATCAACAAGTAAACGCTAAATACAACCAAATCAAAGCGGACGCCCAAACTAAAAACATTATTCTTCCTAATTTCACCTTTAACTAATTTAATTACACAAAACAAAATCATTACCATTCAAGAACCTATTTTTTTAGGTTCTTTTTTTATATCCTTTCCGTTTTCTTTGCAAAAAAAAAAAAAACGGTATAATGGAATTGTATTATTTTTCCATTATACTTAATTAGAAAGGATTTAAATATGAATAATTACCCAAACTATCCAACCCCATTTCCGCAAAAAAACAACAAACTTCTTTACTCCATTATTGCAATTGTTTCTGTTGTATTCGTTATTTTTGCAATAATTTTCTTCTATAATAAAACTAAACCCTCAACTAATAACCAAAACTCCGAACACCAAGAAACCCCAAATAACAGGAATACCTCAAGAAAACCAAACTCTCAACAAAAACACACACCACGTCCTGAAAATCCTAGACAAATCAGAACTGCAGAAAATCCATCTGAATTTTCGGATGATGATTTTTTACCACCTTTTGATTTAGAACCTCAGGATGAAGAATTTAATACAAATGCTTCAAACCCTCAATTTTATACAAATACTTAAAAACCTTCTTCTTCTCCACAATCACCAACAACCCCTCAATCTGGTAAGCTCCACGAAAATGGTACTATTTGAAAACAACATTTTTTTCCAAAAAAAATATGATTTTTTGAAAAACCAAATTGTTTATTAATTACTTTTATTATAACATAATTAAAATTATTTGTCAAAATATGAAATTTATTTTTTTTTAAATTTGTTGTTCTCAACCAGTACCACTTTTTAATTGGTTTTTTGAAGAAAAAAATTTTATATTTTATAAGTATAAAATAATAATATTATTTAATAGTATAATATATGTATATGTAATATAAAGAAATAAATAAAAACTTTTGAATAGTTTTTATTTATTTCTTTATATATTTACCATATATATTATACTATTAAAATATTATATTTGTCAATACTAAAAATATAAAAAAATGATTTTTTTACATAATAATCTAAAAATAATTGATTTAAAGAATTTTATTAATTTCAAAAAATAAACAATCAAAATATTACCTCTTAAATGATTTTATATTTACGATTTGATATTTATCATTACTAATCACCCAAAAGTGTCATATAAGGGAAAAATTTTGAGTTCTAAGAGGTGTTATGGTTTTTTAAAAAGTTATTTTTTTAAAGAACTTAAAAAAACCTACACAAATTGCCCTCCGTTATGAAGGGCTTATAATTTTAATTATTAATTAATATTTTTTGGTTTTAAATTCTTTGGGTGATAAATAATTTAGGACTTTCATTTTGCGATAAATATTATAATATTCAATGTAATCAGTAATAATTTCTATAATTTGATGTTCGCCTAGATTTTGCATTTTTTCATAATGGATGGTTTCACGTTTCATATTGGCCCAAAATGCCTCCATGCATGCATTATCAGTTGGCATGGCTTTAGCTGAAAAACTAGTTATTAAATTATTAGCTTTTAATTCAGTTTGATATCTTTTAGAAGTATAAACACTTGCTCTATCGCAATGAAGAATGCAAGGGTTTATTAATGTAGGAATAGCTTTTAAAGTGTTAATTACAAAACCAACATCAGCAATTTTAGAAATGTTGTAACCAATAATTTCTCGGTTATACAAATCCATCATCGCGGAAACAAATAATTTTTGGTTGTTTTTTCCAAAAGTTATATAAGTTATATCGGTACATAATTTTTCAAATGGTCTTGTGGCGTGATAATTGTTTTGAATTAGATTTTTTTAAGTTATTTTCTTTTTGGATTGCTAAATCATAATAATATTGAGGTTTTCGCTGTATTCTTTGTGATAATAACCCAAATTGATGCATCAGTTTTAAAACAGTTTTAGAATTTATTTTAAATTTAAGGTCAATTAATTTTTGATGAACCACGCGATAACCAAGCCTTCTTTTTCTCTTGCCATCAGTTGTGATATACGAACCTTGTTTGCATATTTGAAACAAGGCTTTTTCCAATTCACTTTGAGGTCTAGGATGAAGACTTTGTTTAATCCATCTAAAATAACTAGTTTTTGAAATAGATAACCATTTAATCAATTGTTCTAATGAAACTTCTTTTTGATATTTATTAATAATGTCTAAATATAATTTTCTATTTTTCTTGAAACTGGTTTTTAGTTGTTTTTTAATTGCCTTTTTAATTGGATTAATCCCTTTTTCAACAACCTTTCTTTTTCCTCTAATTGATTGTTCTAGCCTTTCTGCGCCTTTGAATTCATACCACTCTACCCATTGATAAATCTGACTCCGATTTTTAATCTTTAAGTTTTTTTGGATTTCTTTACATCTTTTGCCTTCCTGTTTCGCAAAAACAGCCTTTAATTTAACATCCAAAGAATATAATTTTAATTTTCTCTCCATTCCTAAGCTCATTTCTGTTTTATTAACATAACTTTATTTTTTTAAGCCTTTATTGTTAAAAAAACTGTTTAGTTGGTTTTAATTAAAAAAAACAACAATAAAATCTTTTTAAGAAATTTTATTGTTGTTTTAAAATATTTATTAATTTTTTGTATTAAATTTCTTAGTGTAAAGCGTGATATATCTTTGTTTTGGGTTGAAGTGAAGGTAGTAATTTTTCTTTTTATCTTTGGGATATCTAGAATCTTTGGGGTTTATTATATGACATTGTACTTCATCCATGAAGAAGTCTTTATCTTCTTCAATTAACCATTTCGGGTCTTCGTAGTCGAGGTACATGTAGTGGTCTACATAGTTGTTGCCAAAATTTATATCACCGAAATATGAATCATCACCTTTATCTCTTGTATGGAAAGTATTAAAAAAATCAATCCTGCTATCTTTTACTTCCCATTTCTCAAAAGGGTTTTTCATAAACGGCATTATATCATTTGGCTCGTATTCGCGGTGCTGTCCGCGACCAAGGCCGTTGAGGCCGTAGAAAGTGTATTTTACTTTAATCATTTGGTGGCCCAAAACAAGGTGATTAACATCATGACTATAACTTTGACAAGGACTACCTTTCCAATCTTTTGTGGCCCCAAATTCTGCATTGGGGTCATAACCATCTGCTTTATAATATTTCTTAATTCGGTAGTTATCATCTCTAGAACGGTATCCTTCAAACCATTCAGATTCAATTTCTACTTTCGGTTCAGAAATAGTATAAGTTTTGGGTTTTGAATTTGTTATATCGTATTTATTGTCTAAAAATATAAAACCACCAAAAATAGCAATTATACAAAGCATGATAATATAATATATAATTATAGCTTTTATTGGATTTCTTTTTGTATATTTTTTAGCTTTTAATTTTCCTGTCAACATTTGATTATGTGATAATTCTGCTTGTTTTTGGTTTAATTCAGTTTGAATAGTATTTATTTCTTCTTGTAATTCAGTTTTTTCTTGAACTGATAAAGATTTATTATTTACTAACTCAGATATTTTTTGGTTTAATTTCTTTTGCTTAGTTATTATCTCAACTTCAATTTTTAATTTAATATTTTCTACATTGTTTAATTTATTATTTACGTGTTTTTGAACAAACCAAATCAATAAAGGGCCCAATCCAAAAAAAACTCCTAAAATACCTATAATAACTAATACTTTAAATAACTCCATCCTATAATTAACTTCCTTTTTTATTTTTATAACTTATCATCATTGTATCATAATCTAATCTGGTAATGCAAAAAAATTGCATTACCGACCAAACCATGTTTTAACTATATCCCATTTACTAGCAACCGCCGCAGCACCTCCAATTACACCACCAGCAACTCCACCAGCAATCGTACCTAAAGGCCCCGCAGCACTTCCCCAAGCAGCTCCCGTCATCACACCAGCTTTGGTAAAAAAACCTATGCTAATCGCAGTACCTACGTTTTTTACAGCTTCTTCCCAATTTTTTTCTTTTTCATCTAATTCAGTTGATTTATTGGTTAAATTTAAATTTTTACCCTTTAATTTAACAATCTTTTTTTCCAATCTTATTTTTGTTGCAACGTGCGCTTCTTGTTCTTCTTTTAATTGGGCCTTTAGTTTATTGATTTCATGCAGCAACTCTTTATTATCACTACCCAAAGAACCACTTGCACCTTCAAGTCCTGCAATTGCCCCTTCCAGTTGTTGAATTTTCATTGCTTGTTGTTTGAAAATTTCTATATTGTTTTCAATTTCAGCAGTTAATTTTATAATTTGTTCTGCTTGTTCTTGAACTTTTTGTCGTAATTGTTTAATTTCTTCGTCTTTTTGTTTAATAATTGTTTGCAATTTAGTTTCATTGGCTTCTAAAGTGTTAATTTTACCCTTTAATTCTTTTATTTGAGCTTCTTTGTGATTTAATTGTTTAACTAATGCATCATCAGCGTTACCATTTTTAATCAATTCGGCTTGTATTTCTTGCATCTCTTTTTCTAGTTGTTCGTTTTCGGTTTTAGTTGCATCAAGTTCTTGTTGGATTTTTGTTAAATCATTAGTATATTTTTCTTTTAGGTTTTTGTTTTCTAATTTTAAAGTATCAATTTCACTTCTAAAACTTTGTTCTTTAATTTCTAATTGTTGCATTTCGTTTTTTAAAGTTTTAATATGATTTGCTTTATTATTTAATTCTTGTTGCAAACTATCATCTGGTGTTTGATTTTCTAATAATTGATTATATTCTAGTTGAGCGTTTTTTAAATTAGTTTCATAATTTGATAATTCTTGAGATATATTTTTTAAGTTTTCTTTTGCTTCATCAAGTTTGAATAAATTTTGTGGTGGTTCGGTCTCTGAGGTTGGTTCGCTAAAAATTAAATTAGCTCCATGAGTGGAATATGGTATATTTCTCATATTAATAGAAGGTTCGCAATAATATTTACCTGGGGATAGTTCTATACTTTCTCCTTGTATGGTATTTTTATTCATTTCTCCACGATATGCTTGATAACCCGTTGCATTTTCGGGGAATCCAGTTTCATAAAAATCAATCTTTGGAACAATTTTATATGTGAAAGGTTTATCACTCCAAAAACGAGGGAATTGTATTTCTTTACTACTACTTCTAACACCCCAATCTGTACGATTTTTTATCTTTTTATAATTTGTTACTGTTTGGTCGTTTTCTAAGTCTTTTATTGTTTTTTCTAAATTATCTTTATTTGCTGTTAAAGTTCCTATTTTTTTGTTAATTTCATCTAATTTCGCTTGTTTAGTTTTTAATTCTTTTTGTAATTGTTTAGCATTTTCACTGTTTTTTGCAATTTGGTCTTTTAGTTTTTGAGTTTCATTTTCTAGTTCAGCAACTGTTTTTTTGTAATTTGTAATTTGTCTTTGGATTTCTTCCAAAGTTTTTACATGTTGTTCTCTTAGGCTCATAGTTTCTGCTTGGGTTTTAGTTAGTTGCTGTTTTAAATCACTTTCGGTTTGTTGCAATTGCTTAATTTCTTCTTCTTTAAGTGATACTTGTGCTTGATAATTAACTTTTTCTTGGTTGATATCGTTTTTTAGATTATTGATTTCTGAAGTTAATTGTTGTTTTTCTGCATCTGATAAGTTTTTTTGTTCTTCTAGTTCTTTTTCTTTATCTTCCAATTTAGCTTCTTTATTAAATATTTCTTTTTGTAAATTTTGTAAATCTTGTTTATTTGAAGCTAATTGGTTTTCTAGTTGAATTTTTTGACTTTGCATTTGTTCTAATTCTTTGTTTTTGTCTTCGGTAACTTTTGCTTGCTTATCTAAAGTGGTTTGAATATCTTTAATTTTATTGTTTAATTCTTGTTGTTTTTCTTCACTAGAAATTTGGATTTGTTTTAACTTTTTTTCTTGGGTTTGGATAACATCATTTAATTCAGTTTGTTTTTTTGCTTCTTCTTCTAATTTTTGATTTAAGTTATTTAATTCTTCGTTTTTAGATGTTAAATTAGTATTTATGTCCTCAATTTGCTTAGTTAATTGTTGCTTTTCTGCATCTGATAAGTTTTTTTGTTCTTCTAATTGCTTGGTTTTTTGTTCTAAATTTTCCTTATCTTTGTTGATAACATCATATAATTCTTGTCTTAATTCTGCTTGGACTTCTTGGTCTTTTTTTAAATTGTTTAATTCTTCGTTTTTAGATGTTAAATTAGTATTTATGTCCTCAATTTGCTTAGTTAATTGTTGCTTTTCTGCATCTGATAAGTTTTTTTGTTCTGCTAGTTCTTTTTCTAAATTATCTTTTTGATTTTTTATATTTAACATTTCTAATTGTTGTGCTTGCAAATTAGCTTCAAAATAATTTCTTTCTTGCAACAATTGTGCTTCTCGTTCTTTTTCAACGGTACCCAACTCCTCAAATTGTTTTTGCATGTCTGGATTCAATAAACTTTTATTATATTCTTCTTTATTAATTTCTTTTTGTTTATGAATTGGTTGTTTCAAAGTTGGTTGAGGAGTTAGGGTTTCATCATTTAATTCAGTTGATTTTGTTGTTTTTTTTTTTTTTGAGTTTCTAAGGTTTCAGAATCTCTGTTATTTTCAGTTAATTTGTCTGGTTCAATTTGTTTGTTTGTATTATCTACTTTGTTTTCTACTTCTTGTGGTGGAGATGCGTTTTTTGGTGGTTCTTGATTGGTTTTTTCGGTAAGTGTAATAGTTGCTACATAAGCGATAGTACTTATTAAAACTGATACCCCTAAGAATGTGCCAATTCCTGGGATTAAACAACATGTAGCAGCAAGTAAACAACCACCACCAACCCATAAAACTTTTGATGCAATAGCAGAATATTCGGGGTCTATTCCTGCATTTTCTAAAGCTTTTTTGGTTTTGTCATCTAGATTATGACATATATGTTTAATAAATTGCCAACATTTATCAACAACTCCACCAAATTTTGCAGCTAATTCAGGAAAAAACTTAGAAATTACAAGCCATATTCCTCCACCAATTAGTATGAATGGTAATAAAATAAGGGTTATTTTGACAATTGATTTGATTAATTTTACAAACCAATTCTCTTTTTTGGTTTCAACAATTATTTTAGTAGGTTGGATTTGTTTTTTGATTATAGTTTTTGAAGGTTTTTTTATTTTTTTAATTTTGGAAACAGTCTTTTTGGGAGTTGGAATTATTTTTTTAGTTTTTTTAGTAGGAAGTTTGGTTTTTACTTGTTTAATAGTTTTTTTAATTGGTTGTTTTTGTTTTGTTTTTTTAATTGGAATTATTTTTTTCGCCATTTTATTTTCTCTCTTTCTGATTATTTATTTAAATTTTTTGCTGTTTTTCTAGTTGTTCTTTGGTTTGTTTAATCGGTCTTTTGTATTAAATTTCTTAGTGTAAAGTGTGATATATCTTTGTTTTGGGTTGAAGTGAAGGTAGTAATTTTTCTTTTTATCTTTGGGATATCTAGAATCTTTGGGGTTTATTATATGACATTGTACTTCATCCATGAAGAAGTCTTTATCTTCTTCAATTAACCATTTTGGGTCTTCGTAGTCGAGGTACATGTAGTGGTCTACATAGTTGTTGCCAAAATTTATATCACCGAAATATGAATCATCACCTTTATCTCTTGTATGGAAAGTATTAAAAAAATCAATCCTGCTATCTTTTACTTCCCATTTGTCAAAAGGATTTTTCATAAACGGCATTATATCAGTTGGCTCGTATTCACGGTGCTTTCCACGACCAAGGCCGTTGAGGCCGTAGAAAGTGTATTTTACTTTAATCATTCTTGCATCTTTGGGAGGTTTGAGGTATTTTAAAAAACCTTGTTTCCATGATTCATATTGTTCTTCACATTCTTTTCTGCGTGCTTTAATTTCTGTAATTGATTTGTTGATTCTTTGTTTAGTGTCAATTACTTCATCCAAATCAGAAGGTAACATTACTTCATGTTTTGGATTTAGGGTTTTGAATTTGTTTGTTTTATTATAGGCATCATTAATGATAGTTGTTAAATCACGGTTAGAGTAGTTTTTGCCTTTACATCTGTTTGCAATTTCTTTTAAATGAAGGTAAGTGTGATAACTGATTTGATAAGGTTCTATCAAGAATTTTAAGAAACCTTCAATTTCTTCATCTTTAATTAAATCAATTTTAATTTCTTTGCTAAAACGACTTCTGAGTGCTTTATCAATTTGGTCTAGGTGATTAGTAGCGCCCATTAAGACAATTTTTTTGTCAGAACGGTTAAAACCATCTAATTTAGTTAAAATATTATTAACAATATTAATACTTGTTTTATTAGAATTTTTGTCTTCACGGTTAGCCATGCCACTAATTTCGTCAATAAAGATAATAGTTTTATCATGTCTTTCAGCTTCCATCCAAATCTTTTCCCATTCTTCTACTCCTTCGCCGACATAAGTTTTATCTAGTTTAGAAGGTTCAAATTCAATAAAATAGGCGTTGCATTCATTACTCAATGCTTTCAGTAAAAAAGTTTTTCCCGTACCAGGCGGTCCATATAATAAATATCCTTTGGGTCTTATTTTGTCAAAATTTACTAAATTGTTATTGGATTCTTTAAAATAAAAAATTAAATCCTCTAATTCTTCTTTTTCACTTTCCATACCATAAACGTCTTTAAAAGTAATTTGTTTTTTGGCGATTTTTTCAATATTTGGGTTTTTGATTGCTTCAATTTCATTTTGAAGTTGTTTAATTTGTTTATCAAATTGGATTAATTGACCGTCTAAAAATAAATCATAACTTTTGAGATTTTGAACTTCTTGTGGGTTGTCTTGATGTTTAATTATTAGTTCTTTGATGTTTTCTTTGTTCGCGTTATTATAATTTATTGCTTGTTGTAAGTCAGATATTTTTTGATAAATAGTTTTGAATTGAGTAGTTTGTTTGGTTTCTGATTGGATGCTTTCAATTAGTTTCTTATTGTTTACTTGTGATTTTGTATTTTCCACTCTTTTTTTGGTTAATGGTTGGGTAGCTTCATTGATTTGTTCGCGTTGTTTTGATAAATCAGCTATTTGTTGGTTTAAGTTTTTTATTTCAGTTTCTAATTGGGATTTTGTTTCATCATTTAAATTAGTTTCTTTATTGTTTAATTCTTCGGTTTTTTGTTTTAATTCTTGGTTGAGGTTGTTAATTTGAAGACTTAAAGTTTTGATTGTTTCTAAATTAGAGTTGATTTGTTGTGATAATTGGTTGTCTTCTTCTATAAGTTTTTTGTTATTGTTTATGTTTTGTTGATTGATTATTTCTAAATCTTTTAAACGTTTTTGGAGTTTATTAAGTTCTTCTTTTGCTTCTGAATCAAGTTGGTTATTGGGTGGTTGTGTTATTGTTGGGGTTGTTGATGATTTGGATTTGGTTTCTGTTTTAGATATTCCAACAATAAATAAAATCAACAAAATTAAACTAAATAAAGATAAGAAACTAAGATATATTTTGGTTTTAAGCTTCATTTTTTCTCCTTTCTAGAAAAAATAATTTTTTTTGATATTTAAGTTTTGAACTTGTGAATATAATAAGTCAACTTTTGTTTTTTTGAGTGAAAAAAGGGCAAAATTTTGAGTCTATTTTTGTAGGTTTTTGTAATTTTTTATTATCGGTTAAATTTGCTTAGTTTCTTTAAATAAGTTGTTTGGGATGATGGATTTAAATTATTAATTTTCATTTATTTCTTTGTCACTTTCTAAATTATTTTTATTTTTTGATTCGTTATTTGGATTTGGAATGGTTGAAAATGATTTTTTAGGTTTGGTTTCTTTTTGTGTTTCATCTTTTTTATTGATTTCTGGTAATGGAAGAAAATTAAAAAAGATTTTTTTAATGATAAACATTAAAGCAGTTGTGAATAGGGCGCCAACGATAAATCCGATGGCGAAATTTAGATCATTCATTTTCTTCCTCCTTCTTAATAATTGGATTGATATTTTGAGATTTTAATTGTTTTTTTCTTGCTTTTTTCTCTTGCCAATGAGAAACTTTAACTCTTTGAACCATAATTTGGGATTGGAGTTTTTCTTGGTTTTCATTGATTTTATCTAGTTTTTTTAATAATTGTTTTTCTAAATATTCTTGTTTGGCATTTTGGATTTCTAATTTTTGTAGTTTTTTGTTGGGGAAAAAAATACCCAAAATTAAATCTTTGAAGAAATTTAAAGTGTTTGCAATTAATTTAAAAATTGGTTTGAACCCAGAAACAATAAGAATAGTGAAAAGTGTTGTTTGGATTCCATCCATTCTTCGTTCAAGAATTTCAGTAGTTGTAAATCCTTTGGTATAATTTAGAATAAAATTGCTAATTGTTGCAAATATTGAAAATAACCACATATTTTTTTACCTTTCTTAATAATCTTTAATAACTTTTCTTTGTTTTTTAAACGATTTCTTTTTGTTTTTAAAAGTTTTATTGGGGCGGTCTAAATTAAGCCATTTCCCTTTTGGTTGATTATATTTATTAGTTTTTTTCTTGGATTGGGAATTGCGGGATTTGAAATAAGTTCCGCGGAATGCTTCTGTCATGCCGTCGCTCATATTATTCATTCTCCTTATTATTTTCTTTATCAAGTTTTTCTATTAATTCATCCAGTTTTTTATGTGTTTTATTGAATCATTCTTGGGTTTGGTTTCTTGTATCATTAACTTTATCGAGAACTTTATTTTGGGATAAACCAATTTGACGAGTTAATAAATAAGTAGTCATTTTGGTTTGTGGCTATTCCACAGAAATAATGCGGTTTTAAATGGTTAACGTTAAAAATTAAAATTTCTGAATGAAAAACAACGTTTTCAAAAACGTCTTTGGGAAGACTAATAATAGAAGAGATTTCGGGATATTCTTGATTTAAAAATTTCTGTAATCGCTTGCTATTTAGTGATTGATTAAGTCTGAATCCATAAGGAGTAAATAAAACAATTGGGATATCTTTACCAAAAAGTTCAATTATTTTACTTAACCACAACTCAGGCAACAAAGGACGACCACCATATTTTTCCTTAACGTAGTTTTTAGTTTTAAAATCCAAATTAAAGGGTGGGTTTGTAATTACCAAGGATATTTTTTGTGTATTTAAATCCTTTTGGGTTAATTCTAAAAAGTTGTTATGAATTAAATTAGGGAAGGTTGTTTTTTCTATATCAACCCCTAAAACATCAAATCCTTTTTGTTGCCAAGGTAGTAATAAAGAACCTTCACCAACACAAGGGTCAAGGATTAAACCGCGTTGGATTTGAGGTGATAAAATATTATATAAAAATTGCGATACCCAACTGGGAGTATAAATAGTAGCTTTTTTTTCATTTTTGAAAAAATTATTTCTATCAACTCGATACATTTTTTTATTTTTCCTTTTCTTTTTTATTTTAATTTAAGGTTTTTAACTTCATCTTTGAGGGTTTTTGATAGTTTGAAATTTACCACAGTTTTTGCAGGGATTTTTAGTTTTTTACCTGTTTGAGGATTTCGTCCTTTATGGGCTTTTCTTGATTTTAAGATGAATTTACCAATTTTTGGCGAAATTATTACTTCTTCGTTTGATGTGATTGCTTCAATTAAAGCATTTTCAAACGAATTGTAAAAATCTTGAGTTTGAGTAACCGAAGTGTTATTCATTACTGCGATGTTTTTAATTAATTCTTTTTTAGTCATTGTTTTTGCTCCTTTCTTTTATGATTGTTCCATCGGAGTTGTAGTAAGTTCTTTTAAACAATTTACCATTAGGATGGTGTTTGTATATAAAAGCTATTCTTTTGCGATCGAAGGAAAAACCAGTTGTTTTAATTAATTTGTTTGTTTTGGGATGGTACTTAAATTCTGTAATATAGTCAATTGTTTCACCATCTTCTCGGTATTTAGTAAATTTAATTAATTTACTTATTTGGGGGTTGTATTCTTGGATGACATAAATTGTTTTGCCATCGCCATCATAAAAAATTTCTGTGGTTAATTTACCATCAGAATTATAATTTGTTTGTTTAATTACTTCTTCTGTTTCAGGGTGATATTCAGTGATGTAATATATTGTTTCCCCATCTGAGTAGTATTCAACAACAGATTTCTTTGTTTTGCCATCAAGGTAATAAAAAGTTTTTTGATAATTCATAATTATTTTTCTCCTTTAATTAAAATATTTTTTTATTGATTAAAGTTTTAATTATTTGTTCTAAATTTTTTTATGAATAATTAATATTTTTTTGTTGTTTTTATACTTCCATTAGGGTTGTAATAGATTTCATTAAAAACAGTTCCATCTGGGTTGTATTGGGTATTTTTGATTAATTTACCATCTGGGCTATATTCAGCAACAAATTTTATAGCTGTTTTAATTCCTTTGCGATAAAAAGTTTTTTGATAATTCATATTATTTATGCTCCTTTAATTAAAATATTTGTTTGTTAATTAAAATTTTCATTATTTGGTCTAAATTTTCTTTTTGCGAGTTGGTTGCGTTAATTAAGAAATGATGGCAATTTTGGTGTTTACAATTTGAATCATTACAGTATTTTTGTTGGTTTAAATAATGTGCGCGGACATTTTTAAAATAATTTAAGGGTTTTTTCTCAATGAGGTCTAATTTATGATTTGATTGGGTTTGTTTTCGTTTTAGCCCAATTTTAGGGTCAATATCTAGGTAAAAAGTTAATTTAGGTTTAATTAAGAAATGATTGATGATTTTTGAAGTAATTTTATCATCATAATCTATGTAATTACCTTTGCTTTGATACGCAAAAGTAGAATCATACCAACGGTCCACTAGAACAAGACAACCACTCAATAAAGCAGGGATTATTAATTCATCTTGGGTTTGTAACATGTTGGCAAGGCTTAATAAATATTTAGTTTTAGGGCTTATTTTGGATTGATGTAAAAATAAATTTCTGATTTCTTTTCCAACGATGGAACTGCCTAAACCTTGAAAAACTTTGGTTTTATAGCCTTTATTTTCAAAAAAAGCTTTTAATTCGTTAATTAAAGTAGTTTTGCCACTTCCGTCAATACCTTCAAAACTAATTAATTTATTTGTCATTAGGGCGAACCATCTTTTTAATTAAATTAATAGGTGAAAAGGGAATGAATTGGTTGGTTAGTAAGTTTTGTAAGAAGAGATTAGCTGAATTGGAAAATAAATTGATTACTTTGTTAATTGATTGTACTTTACCATTTTTAATTTTATTATTTAATCTTTGAGTTTCGGATTCATCATTTGTTAACAAATAAAACTCAAAGCGAGTGTCTAGTTTTTTGATTTGTTCCCCTTCTACTATTGATTGTTTGTATCTATCTCTAAGGCAAGTTTTGAAATTGAAGGCAATAATTCGTTTTCTTTTAGTAAACAATACTAAATCAAATTTAATATCAGGGATGAAAAATAAATATGATTGAGGGTATAAATACTTAATTCCTTTGTGATTTAGATAAAGCAAAATTAAGTATTCGTTAATTTTACCACGAATTGATTTTTGGCTTTGAGAGTTGTGTTGGTTGTTGGTTAAATATTCATTGAGTATATTATGGCAATCAAACATATACTGATTAAAAGCTTTATTGAAAAAAATTGGTTGAACTATTTGTTTGGTTATGTTAACGCACAAAGATTTATGATTAAAAACGTTAATATTATTAAAATCTAAATTAGATATTTGTTTCATATTTTTATTTCCTTTTTTATTCTTATTCTTTTGCTTCAAATCTTTGGATTTGTTTATAAAAATTAAAACTACATTCACCTAATTGACCGCTACGGTTTTTGGCAATAATTAAATTCGTATGTGGGTCAATATCAGGTTTTTGATAATAACTTTCGCGGTGTAATAACATCACAACATCAGCGTCTTGTTCGATTGTTCCCGAATCTCTTAAATCTGTTAATTGTGGGCTTTTAACTTCTCTTACATAGGTTGCACGGTTCATTTGACTCAAAGCTACAATTGGAATATTAAGTTCACTTGCTAGTTTTTTTAATTTGCGTGAAATCACAGATATTGCTTGGTATGAATTAAAACTTTGGTCGTCTTTTAATAAATGGAGGTAATCAATGAAGACAATATCAAGTCCCTTAGTATATTTCATTTGACGGCATTTGGTTTTAATATCTTCAATTTTGTTATTTCTATCATCATCAATTAAAATGTTTAATTGCGTAATTTTGTCATCAGCGATAAGTAACTGTAATTTGTCATTTTTAGTTAAGTTTTTGTGTTGGAGTTGTTTTAAAGGGATTTGAGAAGCAGAAGAAAGTAGCCTAATTCCTAATTCTTCTGCTGCCATTTCTAAACTAAAAATAACTGCTTTTTGGTTTTCGGGGTTGGTAGTAAATTTTTTTGCAATATTACAAGCCAAATTTAACATAAAAGCAGTTTTCCCCATCCCAGTTCTTGCTCCTAAGATAATTAATTCCTTTGGTTTGAAACCAGAAATTAATTCATCTAGATTTTTGAAACCTGTTTTTATTCCTACAAGTTGGTTGTCTTTTTCATCATTAACTATACTTTGGCGAATATAAGGAATTAATTTTTTTGTAGAAATGAAAGGAGATTTAGTTTTTTGCATAAAACTTTCTACTTGGGTTTTGACTGCTTGCAAATAATTATGGATATTTTTACTTTTTGATAATTCAGTAGGTAATTGCTTGATTAATCCCAACAAATCTCTTTTAAGGGCATTTTCTTTAATTAAATCAATGTAAGTTTCTAAATATTCACTTGCAGGGGACGTCTCCACTAATTCAATTAAATAATCAATTCCTCCTATTTTGTATAAATTGTTATCTAAAACGGAACCCACCGTAACATAATCAATTTCGCGATTTTGCAGTTTTAATTGCTTCATTGTCTCAAAGATACAACGATGCTTGGGGTTGGAAAAATTGTTTGTGTTGACTAAATTTATAACAACATCCATTTTTTCTGGATTTAATAATAGTGCTCCCAATAATGCACGTTCGGCTTCAATCATCTTTCAAACTCCTTTTTCTCAGTTTGGATACAAAAAAATCCAAACTGTTTATTTTTAATTAATAAACAATTTGGATAAATTTGTTGTTCTCAACCAGTACCACTTTTTTGGGGCAGTCTAATCTTACACAAACGCTCCAAACCCCACTTCTTCAACACCCCCTCAACCCTCAACCGATTCCGCTGAAGAAATAAACCGCCTTGCCGCTGAAAATAATTTACTTTCCCAAGAAATCAATGAACTACTTAATTATGATTTCGAAAACACCTCTTTCCCTTCTCAAAAAAAAATTACAGATTCTTTAGTGTTTGATTCTTCTGAAATAAATGAATTACAATTGGAAATAGAAAAACCATGTATAATTCTTTTGCAAGATATCGAAATAATTAAAGCCAAAATTGAATATTTTATAAACTCCTCATCGGATATAAAAGATTATATTGAAAGAATGAAAAAATTATATGGCATTTCTTCTGGAAATTCTTCTTTATTGGGTTTAAAAGGAATGAATAAAGTGTTAAAAGAACAAAAAAACAAATTAAACAAACAATTCAAGAACAAATCCAAAAAAACAAAAAACGACAACTTTATTTACCCTACTCTTTCTGAATCAGAATTAATGTATGAAAGATTGACAAAAATCACAGATGTAATCAGAGGAATACAAAGAATGTATGCTGAATCATCAGACATAAACACTGCTCATCAACAAGCAAAAACCAAATACACCCAAATCAAAGCGGACGACCAAAAGCAAAACATCATTCTTCCAAATATCACTTTCAACTAAACCCCTCTCAAAAGAGCCTATATTTTTCCTAGGCTCTTTTTTCTTTTCCATTTTTTTTTCTTTGCAAAAAAAAACGGTATAATGAGATTGTATTTTTATTAGAAAGGAGGCAATTATGAATTATCGCCAAATATAAAAAAACCAGCTTAAAAACAAAAGAAACTAATTTACTTTCCAGATGAAAAATTTTATTATTAATTACAACTCCAAAAATATCCACTAAGACTAAAAAAGACCTATGTTAACAAAAAAACAATTAAGTTTATTATCAAAATAAATTAATTAATAAAAATATGTTCTTTTTGTTATAATATCTTATGAATCTTATAAAATAAGTAAGAAAGGAATATTGTAAAATTTTTTTATTAAAAAATATCAAAAAAACAATAGAGTCAGAAAAATTACAACACAAAGAAACTACTAATAAAACTTTTGCCAATCATGAACAAATTATTAAAAAAATGTTATTTTTAATCACCTTTTTTCTTGCATCTTTTGTAATTTCTTTTTTTTCTTTTTAAATCAGAATTATTATTTAAAATCAACAAAATACAACGTTCCTACGGGGAACAATCGGTATTGGTTGCTGATGAACACGCCCAAAATTATTTTTTCCAAGCTTTAGGGATTGCTTTATTAATTTCTATTATATCAGGTATTTTATCATGTTTTCTTTTTAATTTCAGTTGGATAACAGCACCACTTTTTAGTCTTTCTTTTGGAGGATTTTTAGGCATTCTTTCAAATATGTTCAAATATGCATCCCGTTATTCAAAAGAATTACAAGGAGAATATGTTGTTTTTCTTGGTATTAGTATTATTTTATTCTTTCTCATAAGTAATTTTTTGATTACTCTTTTACTTTATTATAAAAAATTTCGTAAACAAGAAAACCAAGATATAATAAATAAATTTGGTTTTGTAATATTTAATTTTTTTATTGTTACAACCATTTATGCATTTTTATTTTTCTTACTTTTTATTGCTTTTGGTGAAGAAATCAAAATTTTTAAAAATGTTTGGGCTATTATTGGCTTATTATTTTTTAGCGGTCTTGTTGCAAGTAGTTCTATTTTTATTGCAAGCGCTTTATGCATTTTTGATGTTATAACTAAAAAAACAAATAGATTCCAAATATCAAAATTCTTTGGCTTTTATTTTATTTATAATTGTATTTTATCCCATCTTGAAAATGTTTTTTTAGAACGTTTCGCAAAAAAAATTAATTTTAAGAGATGTTGTTTTTACTTGCGAAAACAACAATTAAACAGCCTTAACATCAGCTGAAAGGACTTTGAAACAAATGAACATAACAAAAATAAAAGAAAGGCAAAAAAGAATTCGTAATTTTTCCATCATTGCTCACATTGACCATGGAAAATCAACTTTAGCAGACCGCATTTTGGAAATAACAGGGACTATTGACAAAAGAGTCATGCAAACCCAAATCCTTGATTCCATGGACTTAGAAAGAGAAAGAGGAATTACAATTAAGTTAAATGCAGTTCAAATCCTTTATCAAGCCCAAAATAAACAACAATATATTATGCATTTAATTGACACTCCTGGACATGTTGATTTTAGTTATGAAGTTTCGCGTTCTTTGGCTGCTTGTGAAGGTGCTATTTTAGTTATTGATGCCGCTCAAGGAATTCAATCCCAAACTCTTGCTAATGTTTATTTAGCAATAGAAAACAATTTAACAATCATCCCTGTTTTAAATAAAGTAGACCTCCCAAGCGCTGATGTTCCACGAGTTAAAGGAGAAATTAAAGACATTCTGAATATTGATCCTGAAATGGCGATTAGTGCTAGCGGAAAAACAGGGGCAGGTGTAATTGATATTTTAGAAAGAATTGTAACTCAAATAAGCCCTCCTAAAGGAGACCCGGAAGCTCCTTTACAAGCTTTAATTTTTGATTCTTATTTTGATCCTTATAAAGGAGTTGTCCCTTCCATTAGAATTATTAACGGAACAGTCAAAAAAGGCGATCAAATCCTTTTTATGGCAGGCAAACACGTTTATGAAGTTGTGGAAGTAGGAGTTTATAATCCAAAACAAATTAGCAAAGATTATCTAGCTCCAGGAGATGTTGGCTATCTTACTGCTGCCATCAAAAGTATTAACCATGTCAGCGTAGGAGACACTATAACTTCCAATCACAAACCCGCAATCCAACCATTGCCAGGTTATAAAAAAATGAATTCTGTTGTTTTTTGTGGCCTTTATCCCATCGAAATTAACAAATACGAAGCATTAAAAGAAGCTTTAGAAAAATTAAAATTAAGTGATTCTTCTTTAGTTTTTGAACCAGAAAGTTCTTCTGCTTTGGGTCTGGGTTTTAGAACTGGGTTTTTAGGACTTTTGCATATGGAAATAATCCAAGAGCGTATTAGTCGTGAATTTGGAGTAGAAGTGATTACAACAGCTCCTTCAGTTATTTATCACGTTTATAACCTCAAAGGAGAAAAAATTTTAGTTGATAACCCTTCTAAATTACCATCACCACAAATGATTGAAAGAATTGAAGAGCCTTTTATTAAAGCAACTATTATTTGTCCCGAAATCTACATTGGTAAAGTAATGGAGTTATCGCAAAATAAAAGAGGTAGTTTGCAAAACATCGAATACATTGACCAACAAAGAACAAAAATTAATTATTTATTACCTTTTTCAGAAACTATTTATAATTATTTTGATAAATTAAAATCTCTCACAAAAGGTTATGCTTCTTTTGATTATGAAATGGAAAATTATCGTGTTTCTAAATTGCAAAAAATGGATATTTTATTAAATGGTGAAGTGGTTGATGCTTTATCTTTAATAGTTCATAAGGATTTCGCTTATTCTAGAGGAAAAACTATTTGTGAAACTTTAAAAAGTTTTATTCCAAAACAAATGTTCGAAATTCCTATTCAAGCCGCTTTAGGTAAAAAAATTATTGCCCGAGAAACAATTAAGGCTATGCGTAAAGATGTCACAGCCAAACTTTATGGCGGGGATGTAACGCGTAAAAAAAAATTACTCGAAAAACAAAAAAAAGGGAAAAAGAAAATGAAAACTTTAGGTAAAGTAGATTTACCTCAAAAAGCTTTTTTAGCAATTCTTTCAGCCAAATAAAAAAAGAAATAAACTCTTGCAGCTTTTAACTGTGAGAGTTTATTTTTTTAACAAATTTACTTAATTTTTAAATATTTCTTTGCCGTTGTGAGTAATAATAAATTTTTTGCTAACAACATCCGCTTCTAAAACAGCTTTATTTTGACCGCTTTTATCTTGACGTAAGATTTTGATCTTATGATTTTCTAAAGTAGGATCAACAAAAATACTTCCATCTAAATCAAAGGCTTGACATTCATTGCGCCACTTTAATAATTTAAATAAATCAACTACAACTTGCCTTTTGACTTCTGCTTTGATTTCTTCGCGAGAATAATAATGACGGTTGATGTTTCTGCCTTCTTTAGTCGCCTCTAATAATTTAATATCGTTTTCTCCTGCCAAAAGACCAACATAATAAATTTGAGGAATGCCAGGAGCAAAAATTTGAAAAGCACGACTTAATAAATAAGTGTCATCTTCATTGCCTAAGGCTGAATAATAAGTTGAATTGATTTGATAAATATCTAGGTTTTTGTATGCTTTAGTGGAATAAATTTTTTTAGCATTAACACCAATTTTATATATTCTTTTAGAGGTATAATTAATTTCATCTTCTGTAAGAATATCAAGTGCATCAACAACCCCAATGCCGTCGTGAGTATCTAGGGTAGTGAATTGTTTCATGGGAGATTTTGCAAGCCATTCTTTCAAGCGATGTGTTTTTCCTGAATACATCGTAAAAAGGACTACCAAAGGAAGCGCGAAATCATAAATAAAATATCCTTGTTCGCTTATTTTATGAGAAATAGAATATTGTTCATGAATTTCTGGCAATATACAAGCTCCTAAAGGTTTTAAAATCTCGCTTACTCCATGTAACAAATCCCATATTTCAGGTTCTAAGAAAAAACAATTTGTACCAGCTTTTTTACAAACATAAGCAAATGCATCTAAACGAATTAAACTAGCCCCTTTTTTCACCATAAATTCTAAAGTTTTTTTAATAAATTCTTTGGCAATATCATCATTGATGTTGATATCAATTTGATCTTCGCCAAAAGTGTTCCAAAGGTGTTCTTTTTGGCCGTTATCAAACTTAATAAGTTGGTTGGGTTCTTTGTCCTTTCGTTTATAAATCAAATCAATATCTTCTTGTGTAGGTCTGTTTTGACCTGCTTTTAACCAAAAATTTTCCCAACGAATAAAAAAATTACTATATTTGGATAATTCATGATTCTTTTTGAAATCTTGATACATGACAGATGCACGTGAAATATGATTAATCATAAAATCAAACATTAAATAATATTGTTTACCTAATTCTTCTATATCTTTCCAATCTCCAAAAGCAGGATCAACTAAATTATAATCAGAAGGTGCAAAGCCGCGGTCACTTGTGGAGGGGAAAAAAGGCAAAAGATGAACTCCTCCAATAACATCGTTGCCAATATCTTCTTTTAAAACTTTAATTAAATCTGAAATGTTTTTTCCCAATGAATCAGGATAAGTGATCAACATTACTTTATTTTTAATTTTCATTTATTTATGCCCTTTTTTTAAAATATTTTTATTATATAATTTATTTTGATATTTGGTACTATAGTTAAAAAAAATATTATAAATACAAAAAAACAAAGGAAACAAATAATTTTTTAAAATATTTTATTTCCTAATGGAATTCTTTTGATGAAAAAAATAAAATGAAAAAATCAAGCTTATAAATTCTTTTTTTGTCTTTTTAATCATTAACAACCTTTCCGAATAATTAAAATTACTCAAGCTGCAAAAGAATTAAGTTTTTTAGCTATTTTTGTATGTATTTTGTTATTTATTATGCTTAATCCAAAAAAACAATTTGAAAACAAATTATTTTATACAATTTTATTTTAACAGATTTTATATTTTTTTTTGTTGTATTTTAATTTGTTATCAATTTTTTTATTTAAAAAAATTATCAAAAAAGCAAAAAAATTAATGATTTTTTTTATTTATGGTATTTTTTCTCAAAAACCGAATAATATGATCTTGAATTGTTGATTAAAAAAATAGTATTTTTTCAAACCGTTTATTAAAGTCATTTGGTATTTTTGTTATTTCGAGAAAAAAATAAGAAAAGAGGGAAAATAAATGTTCTTAAAAACTTCGGTTAAAAAACAAAAAAATTTTAAAAAAATAAAAACGAAGGGAATATGGTCCTGAAAAATGGGATTGTTGAATAAAAAAGTAAATTAAAAGAAAGAGTTTGAAAAACATCTTCCATCAAACAAAAGCCACAAAAAAAGGAATCACTTGTAAAACAAAAACAAATGCAATTGAGATGATGCAAAAAATTGTCTTAAATGAGTTTTTTATGATAAAATTTAATTACAAGAAGAAATTTTCTGTTTGTTATTTTTTATTAGGGGGTTTTGTAATTGTGAAAAAAATTTTTTTCAAACGCAATTATTTAATTATCTTGATGTTAGTTTGCTTCTTGTTGTGCGAAAGGTTTGTGCCATTTGCTTTTGCCGCTGAAAATGACGAAAACACGCATGAAGTTGTTAGAAGTATTACTGAAAGCAAAGATTTACTGAATGATATCAAAGATTCTTTAGCTAATAAAACAGTTTTGGCAACATCAAAAGTAGTCGATGAAATTCAAGTCGATTTAAGAAGAAATTATCCAGATAACAAAAGAACAGTAACAGTTTGGTTAAATCTTTTAATTGACGACATTTTAAATGTTTCTCGTTGGAGTGATGTTGAAGTTGCTCATTTTAAAAAACATCTTTATGATGGTGTTTGGATGAAACAAGTTTTAAAAGATACTTTGCAAAATATCTTTGAAACAGCAAAAGTTGAAATCGTAAAGCAACAAGATCCATCATGCAAATTCATCACTGAACACCTTACTAAAGCTTTATTAAAAGACTTGATTGAAAGTGTTGTTATTTCTCTTTGGAACAATTAAAAAATTAAAAACAACATGTGACGTTTTGTTGTCGCATTTTTATAAAATTAAATAAAAAAAGTGACGTTAATTTTGTACGTACTTTTCAAAACTAAAAAAACGGGAAAACCACCTTAAAAAGTGGTTTTCCAAAAATACTAAAAATAATTTTGATATTTCTATTTAATTTTTTTAATGCAATAAAATAAAAAAATAATGATATGATAATAATAGGTTTGCAAAATTGATTGAAAAACCTATTATAAAAAAATAATTAAAAAAATTAAATAGAAATATCAAAAAAAGAATAAGCAAATTATCAAAAAAATACCCCAAATTCTAAACCCAAAAAAACAAATGAAAATTTTTTTAAACAATAGAGTGTGAGAAAAGACAAAAACTTTTTTTGCCAATTTTTTTTGATAAATTAAATAAAGTTGTTTAACTAATTTAGAGAAATATTTTTTTGAGATAAAGCGGTAGTGATTGAATGATTTTTTTTGATAAATTAAGCAATTTTTTTGATAATCTTTAAAAAAATAAAATTAATTTTTGACAAACAAAAGAAAAAAAGGAGACAAAAATGGAAGAACAACAAAAGAAAAAAATACTAGTTAGTTCAGCTGTTGCAGTTGTTTTAGCGGTAGTAATAGCGGTTTTAGTTTGGCTTATGTTTTTTAAGAAAATACAACTAAGCAATGTATTAAAAACTAATACAGAAAAAATTACTTTAACCCAAGGAGAAATAACTACTCCTCAACAAGATTCTGTTTTAAACAAAGTTAAAAAAAATGCTGATAGCCAAGTTAAATTAGCGGACATTACAATTACTTTAACTGATGAAAGTAAAAAACTAAAAGTGGCTGCTAAAGATTCTAGTAAATTTCAAGGACATGTTGAATATAATTTAGTACAAGCTTCACAAGCAGCACCAGCTAAAGTAGAATTAAATACTGTTTTAAAACCAGCTTCAGAAAAAATTACTTTAACCCAAGGAGAAATAACTACTCCTCAACAAGATTCTGTTTTAAACAAAGTTAAAAAAAATGCTGATAGCCAAGTTAAATTAGCTGATGTAACATTAACTGTAGCTGACAATAAATTAAAAGTGACAGCTAATGGCTCTAGCCAATTTAAAGGTTTTGTTGAATATAATTTATCATAATAAACAACTAAATTTAACTTAAACATAACAAAAAAGATAAAAACGAAGATTAAAAAAACTAGTTTAACAAAAGATTAAAAAATACTTCCCAAAAGGTAAGTTTTTTAGATGAAGTTAAAAAATTGATAAAAAATATCAGATTTCTAGCAATAATTAAGTTTTTATTTCAAAAAATAAAGTCTATCTTTTTGAGATAGTCTTTTTTTTATGCCTTTTTTCATTTATTTTATCTGCTTCAAAAAAATATGGACAGCTTTTTGCTTTTAAAAAATCTTTAAAACTAAAAATAATTTTCCAATTTTGTCTAAAAACATTTTTATAAAAACTAATTTTAAAAACAAATTTAAAAAAATATGAAACAATAAACATAAGTATAATCAAACATTTGCAATGTATCAGCCACACTAAGAAAAGAATATAAAAAACTAAAAATCTCGTTTAGCCAGCAAAAAAACTAACAAAAAAACAAACTATGTTAATAAGTAGTTTGAAAAAATATTATTTTGTTATTTAACAACCCCATTTTTCAGGACCATATCCAAATGTGTTTGTTTGCCATTTGGCAAAAAAATCATCTCTTTTGATGCTTTTTTGGTTGGATGCATTATTTTTTCAAGCTTGTGAGGAAAATTTGTTTAGTTTATGAAAAATAAATACTTAAATTTTTGAAAAATTTAATATTAACCAATTGACAGAAATAAACAAACCATCAAAAAATGAAGTAATTTTATAGTTGAGAATTATTTTTTAAATCGAATGGTAAAATTTTAGATTTTTTTTAATTTGAATAAATTCTAAATTGTCGCAATATTTTTTAATTTTAAAAGAAAACATAAAAAAAGTTGGCTAAACTTTGGAAAAAGTTCAATAATTTTAAAACCCAAAGTTGTCTCAAAAAATAAAACAACAAACTTTTTAATTTATTTACAAACCTCAAGAAAGAACAACAAAATGAATAATAACTCAAAAAGGAAAAAAATATGCTTCATTGCCCTTTTCCTTTTAGTCTTGATAACAAGCCTCATTTATTTTCTTCAAACTAAAAAAGAAAAAATACACAATAAAAAAGAGCAAATATATAATAACGCAACCCAAACTCCAATTATCAATCCCCAAAAAGTTCCAAAAATACCAAACAACAATATTTACCTTCCATTAACCAAAAATCAAAACAGCATTTCTATTTTAAATGATTACATCATCTTTGAAGTTTTGCCAACAAAAAAAGCTTCCAATGAAGGAGAGCTAAATGCAAATCAAAAACTCAAATATTTTTATGATAACGAAGGCAAAATAATCTCTTTACAATACTATAATCGCGATGGAAGTGATGAACACAAATGCGATTTAATTTACAACAAGAATGACAAAATAAAAGAAAAAAAATGTTATCTTGAAAATATATA
The DNA here is from genome assembly GCA_000069925.1 of Candidatus Phytoplasma australiense. Taxonomy (GTDB): domain Bacteria; phylum Bacillota_I; class Bacilli_A; order Acholeplasmatales; family Acholeplasmataceae; genus Phytoplasma; species Phytoplasma australiense. The sequence continues at coordinate 256,553 of AM422018.1, read as the reverse complement.
CGATAAAAAATACACATACACATATAATGAATTAGGGCAAATTATCGTCAAAGAAGAAGAAAATCCACAATCAAATAATAATTTTAAATATGAATATAATTACAATAATTTAAATCAATTGACGACTTTGCAACAATATTTTCCGGATGGTGTTAAAGGATTAAAATTTAATTATGTTTATCAGTCTTCTAATTAAAAAATAGAAAAAAACCAACAAAATCTAATTATTTTTTTAGGTTATAAAAATAGAGTCTTTGCAACAAGACTCTTTTTTTTAATATAAAACAATAATATAAAAGATGGAAAGGAAGTTTTTTAAATTGCGATTTTCTTAAATTAAAAATTAGTGTTTAGTTGATAGAATAAGTTATAAATCAATTAACATATTTTTTTAACGTGGATAAAAGCTAAAGAAAAAAATTAAGGCTATAAGAGCAGAAAAAAACTTTAGTTAATAATTTTATTTTATAAATTAAAGTTCATTAACTTATTTTAGACTTTAAATTAAAAAATTAATTTTATTAGATAAAAAAAATTTTAATAAATGTTTTGAAAATATTTTTAATAATTCGATCTGTTAGGTTTTTTAAACAAACTTTTTTAAACAAACTTTTTTAAACAAACTTTTTTAAGCAAACTTAAAAAATTTTAATCATTCTTTAAAATCTAAAATTAGTTAGATATTTCCATATCTTTTCAAAATAAAAAATAGTTTAATAAAGCAAAAAAATGTCTTACGATAACAAAATAGAGTCTTTGTAACAAGACTCTTTTTTTATAATATAAGGTAGTTTGACATAAATTAATTATTCTTTTTGTGATTGAATTGAAAGAAGATAATTAGGAACTAATAAATGAGGGTTTGGCACTTTTTTCATAAACTGAAAAAGAGGAGCAAGTGCGATTTTAATAGTTTGAGGAGTAATTAATAAATGATTGGAAAAAGTTTCCAAAAAAGAAGAATGATAACGGCTTTCTTTTAAACGAATTTGATTATTGTGAATATTTAAAGCAAAAAAAGCATCATTTCTAGCATCAATTAAAGGAGTGAAAGAATGAAAATCATAACCACTAGTTAAAAGAAGTAAACTGCTAATTTGATATAAAGGGATTTGTAAACTTAAAGAAAGCATTTTGGCCGTTAATACAGCCACTCTTGTCCCTGTATAAGAACCAGGACCTACGCCAACAATTAAAGCATCAATTTCTTTTAAAGTGATTTTGTTAGCTTGTAAAACTTGATCAATCAAAGGGACAATAGAGGCAACATAATCTTTTACAAAAAGTTTTTTTTGTAAGGTTTTAATTTGATTATTATTTGAAAAAATAATTATTTGAGCTTTGGTAGAAGTATCCAAAATTAAAAGTTTTTTTGCAATCATAAAAAAATGCTTTCTTAAGTTTTTTATTATAAAAAAATTGTTGTAAAGTTTAGGGTTTAGAATTATCAATCTTTTGGAGAAGTTAAAAAAGTAAAAAGTTGTTTAAAATAAAATATTTTTTTATTTAGTTTTTTATTTGCTTTATTGTAATTTTTCTTTGTTTTTTGTTTAAAAAATCAATTTTAACTAAAAAATTAAAATCAGGAAAAACTTTGCTACAATCTTCTGGAAACTCAACCATTAAAAAATCTTGATTGCCAAAATCTTCCAATAAATCTTGGCAAAGATCCATTGACAAAGAAGGGCGATATAAATCTAGATGATAAATTTTTTGTTTAAGACCAACGTAAGTTTTTAAAATAACAAAAGTAGGACTTGTTACCAATTGTTTAATGCCAAAAGATTTGATAAAACCTTTAGTAAAAGTTGTTTTTCCGGTTCCTAAAGTTCCTTGCAACAAAATAATTGTTTTATCCGTTCGATTCGCTAATTGATTTCCCAACCAAAAACCTAATTTTTGAGTTTGAGCTGAAGAATTAGTTATTTTAGTTAAAGAAATTGTTTTTGACAAAGAGGGATTTTTGGGATTAATCATTAATTTTTGACTCAACTGCAACTAAAACAGCTTTATGACCGGTTTTTAACTTTATAATTTTAGTTCCTTGAGTTGCTTTATGTTTAGTGTTTTTGATATCAGAAATAGACACTCTTATCACTTGTCCTTTATCAGAAGAAATAATTAAATCTTGTGAAGAAGCGGCAGTTTTTAAAGCAATTAGTCTTCCTGTTTTACTATTAATTTTAATTGTTTTTGAACCTTTGCCATTGCGGGATTGAATGCGATATTGATTGACACTTGTAATTTTTCCATAGCCTTTTTCAGTCATTACTAAAATACTTTGATCTTTGGAATTGGGGTCAAACAAAGCAGCACCAATTAAAAATTCGCCTTTCTTTAAATCCATTCCGATAACGCCTTGACTTTGTCGGCTAGTTTTTCTAGTTTGGGATTCATCAAAACAAATAGCATTACCGTTATTGGAAGCCAAAATAATATTTTGACGTCCATTGGTGTTTGCAACCGTTAATACTTCATCATCATCTCTTAAAACAATGGCAATTTTGCCATTTTCGCGAATATTAGAGTATTCTTTTAAAGAAGTTTTTTTAACTATGCCTTTTTTAGTAGCAAAAAATAAATAATTATCGGGTTGATCAAAATTTTTGACACTAGCGCAAGAAGTTAAAGTTTCGCCTGGTTTCAAATTTAATAAATTAACTAAAGGGATCCCTTTAGAGCTTTTATCGCTTAAATTAATTTGATATCCTTTTAATTGATAAACTCTACCTTTATTAGTGAAAAACAAAAGAAAATTATGAGTAGAAGTGAATAACAAATGTTCGATGAAATCCTCTTCATAAATTTTCATACCAGCAGCGCCTTTGCCGCCTCTTTTTTGTTGACGGTAAAATTCTGCATCCGTAACTTTAATATAGCCTTTATTAGTGATTGTGATAATAATTTCTTTTTGTTCAATTAAATCTTCATCTTTGTCATCTAAAGCAGCATCAAAATTAAGAACAGTTCTTCTTTCATCTTGATATTTCTTTTTAATTTCTAAAAGTTCTTTTTCTAATATTTTTTCTTTCTTTGGTTGAGACTCAATAATGCTTTGGCATTCTGCGATTTCTTTTGTTAGTTTTTGTTCTTCAATAAATAATTTTTGAGTTTCTTGGTTAGATAATCTTTGTAAACTCATTTCTAAAATGGCTTTACTTTGGATTGCATCAAATTGATATTGATCCATTAATTTTTGCTGAGCATCTTTAGTATCCGAAGAGTTTTTAATTAATTTAATAGCATTTTGAATATCTTTTAAAATAGTTAAAAAAGCAAAAACTAAATGTTTTCTTGCTTGAGCTTTTTTGAGTTCAAAAAATTTTTGTTTGTTGATGACTTGAATACGAAAATTAAAAAAAGCTTCCAAAATTGTTTTTAAAGAAACTAATTGCGGTTTTTTGTCAACCAAAGCAACCATATTAATACCAAAAGAAATTCTTAATGGAGAATGTTTATATAATTGGTTTAAAATGACTTTGGAATTGGCATTTTTTTTTAATTCAATAACTATTTTCATCCCTTGGCGACTGGATTCATCTCTAAGGTCTGTAATTCCTTCGATAACTTTATCTTTTACTAAAAACGCAATTTTTTCAATTAAAGCACTTTTTTTAATTTGATAAGGGATTTCTGTAACAACAATTAAAGTTTTTCCCTTTTCTTCTAAAATATGAGTTTTGGCTTTTATAATAACCGATCCTTGACCGGTTTTGTAGGCGTTTTCAAGTCCTTTCAAACCTAAAAGTTCGCCTCCAGTAGGAAAATCAGGACCTTTAATATATTGCATCAATCCAAGAATAGAAATATTTTTATCTTTGATATAAGCAATTAAACCATCAACCACTTCAGCTAAATTATGAGTAGGGATTTTTGTCGCCATCCCAACAGCAATACCGGTAGCACCGTTAATTAATAAATTAGGAATCGCTGTTGGTAAAACCAAAGGTTCTTTTTCACTTCCGTCATAATTATCTACAAATTCAATAGTTTCTTTGTCAATGTTTTTAATTAATTCCATTGCGATTTTGGCCATTTTAACTTCTGTGTAACGCATAGCCGCTGCTTTGTGGCCATCAATGGAGCCAAAATTACCATGTCCGTCAACTAAAGGATAACGATAGCTAAAATCTTGTGACATTCTTACCATCGCTTCGTAAATACTAGAGTCACCATGGGGATGGTATTTCCCCATCACATCACCGACAATACGAGCAGCTTTTTTATAACTAGAATTACTATAAACAGACAATTCTTTCATTCCGTATAAAATACGTCTTTGGACCGGCTTTAATCCATCTTGGATATCTGGCAAAGCGCGAGCAACAATCACGCTCATTGCATAACTTAAAAAAGATTTTCGCATTTCTGCGCTTAAATTAACTTCTTTAATCTTTCCTTGATTCAAATTAGGATTTTGGTTAATCATGTTTTTTGCCTCTTTACTTTATTTAATTAGCTGGTTGTTTTTATAGTTTTTAAACATCTAAATCCGCTTCTAAAGCATTATTTAAAATGAATTCTTTTCTTGGAAAAACTTCTTTACCCATCAAGATATTAAAAGTTGAATTTGCTTCTTTGATCGCTTCTTCGTCGCTTAAAGCATTTAAAGCATCTTTTAAAGAGGCTTGTAAAAGTGTTCGTTTTTCAGGATTCATTGTAGTTTCCCAAAGTTGGTCCGGATTCATTTCACCTAATCCTTTATATCTTTGAAAACCATCTTTAATATTTTTTTTGAGGGAGAAATCGATTTTCTCTTTTTCTTCGTAAAAATAAGTAATATTTTTACCTTTTTGATATTTATATAATGGAGGTCTTGCGAAATAAATATAACCTTTTTCAATTAAAATCCTTAAATTTCTGAAAAAGAAAGTTAAAAGCAAGGTTCTAATGTGAGCACCATCAACATCCGCATCGGTCATAATAATAATTTTATGATAACGTAATTTATCTAAGTTGAGGTTTTTTTGTTTATTGATATCAACACCTATGCCAATTGCTTGAATTAAGGATTTGATTTCTTTGTTAGTTAAAATTTTGGAAGATTGAGTTTTTTCAACGTTTAACACTTTCCCTTTTAAAGGCAAAATTGCTTGAAAATGAGAATCTCTTCCTTGTTTAGCAGAACCTCCTGCAGAATCTCCTTCGACAATATAAAGTTCAGAAATTTTTGGATCTTTGCTACGGCAATCAGCTAATTTAGCAGCAAAACCTAAAGTATCAAGCGGCTTGTTTCTTACAATTTCACGCGCTCTTTTTGCAGCTAGACGAGCGTTTGCAGAAAGTAAACATTTCTCGATAATTTTTTTAGCATCACCTGGATTTTCTAATAAAAATCTTCCTAAAGCTTCACCAAAATATTGAGAAACAATTTGTCTTACTTCAACATTGCCTAATTTAGCTTTAGTTTGTCCTTCGAATTGTGGATCTTGGTGCTTTAAAGAAATAATTGCAGTGATTCCTTCTAAAATATCTTCACTTAATAAACTTTCATTTTTTTTTAAAAGATTATAATCTTTAGCATATTTAGAAAAATTCCTACTTAAAGCCAATTTAAAACCTTCTTCATGTGTTCCGCCTTCATGAGTGTGGATGTTATTAACAAAAGAATAAATTTTTTGAGTTTGAGTGTAATTTTTAATTGCTTGTTCTTCTTCTTGTTGTTTACTTTTTTCATCATCATTAACAGTGTATTCAAAAACAATTTCTAAAGCCAAATTATCAAGTTCTTTTTCTAAAACAAAAAGATTATGAAAAGGTTTTTGCATATAAGTTTGATTAATAAAAGTAAGGTAATCTTGCAAGCCTTTTTCGTGATAAAAATTAAAGCTTACAGGTTTTTCTTGTCTTTGGTCAATTAAATTTAATTTAAGTCCTTTATTTAAAAAAGATAATTGTTGGATGCGTTCTTTCAAAATTTTGGCATCGTAAATAGTAGTTTCTTGAAAAATGGAAGGATCAGCTAAAAATTTAATAACTGTCCCTTTGCGGTCTGTTTTACCAATAACTTCTAAAGGAGCAACAGGGACCCCTTTTTCATATTTTTGATAATGGATTTTTTTATCCAAATGAATTTCAACACTAAACCAACTAGATAAAGCATTTACAACAGAGGCTCCCACTCCATGAAGACCGCCCGAAATTTTATAAGAAGAGCTGTCAAATTTTCCTCCTGCGTGCAAAGTAGTTAAAATGGTTTCTACCGCTGGTTTACCTGTTTTGTGGTGAATCCCTACAGGAATTCCTCTACCGTTATCAGTTACACTAATGATGTCTCCGGGTAAAATCTCTAAAGTGATTTCGTTTGCATGACCCGCTAAAGCTTCATCAATGGAATTATCAACAATTTCCCAAACTAAATGATGTAATCCTTTAGCAGCAGTAGAGCCGATATACATTCCTGGTCTTTTACGAACTGCTTCCAAACCCTCTAAAATTTGAATACTGTCTGCGTTGTAATTTTTCAAAAAACACCTTCCCTTTTTCCCTTTGGAAATTTTTTTAATTTTAGAATCAGAATCTAAAAAAACGATTTCAATAATTCCAATCTTATGATATTATAACATAAAAAAAGGGGTGTCGTGAGGAATATAATATTGACAGCCCCGAATAACAAAAAAAGACTATCTTTTATAGGGATAGATTATTTGCGTTTCGATTGTAGGATTTGTTTTTCTACTTTCTATTACAAACAGCCCCCCCTCCAAACCGTACGAGTAAGTTTCCAAGCATACGGCTTTCCATCATTTACCCTTTTTACGGGATTAACCTTGCGGTTAACTGTGTATCTTAATCATTCTCTTCTTTTTGTTTTGGTTTATATCGTTTATTTGTTGGTTTGTTCTCTTGCGATGACAATTCCTACATAAAGCGATTGTTTGTTTATTAAGGATACTTTGCCAGTTGGAGTTTCTCACCGTTTTTGTGTGGTGGATTTCTAGTGGGATGTTTTCTGTTTGGCAAACTTCACATCTCTCCGCCTTTAAGCGTGATGTTAGTGTTGTTCGTCCTTGGTAGAGATAACGGTTGATAATTACATCGGGATTCCCCTTTGTTTTTCTCATCCTTTTTATCTTTTCCCAGTCCAGTTTGTCCCAGCTATCAACTTTGGTTTTATTCTTGAGGTTGTATTGAATCCCCCAAGTTTTGCCGTTCCTTAATTTTCGCCGAACTTTTGCGATAGATGTTTTCCATTTTCTCGCTAGTGTTTTTAAACAACTGTATTCCGCCAAATAGTATAAATGTGTTAATTGTGCTAGGTTATTTCCTAGACAAAAGTATCGGATAATGCCGAGCGTTATTGATTTGTAGGTTCGTATTATTTCTAGTGATTCCCTACTTGCTAGTGTTTCGTCGTGTTTTACTTTCCTGTTTTTGGTCCAACCGTATTCTTTCCCGTAGTCTCTTGTTGTGTCTTTTGGGATTTGGATTTGTACTTGCCCGTTCAGTGAGTTTTTTGTTGTTTTCTTTTTGCGGGTTTTGTTGGTTGGGTTTACCTTTACCATATAAGATAGGAACCTTGTGCCCTTAGTGGCTTTTACAATTTTTGATTTGTCGCGGTTTACCACGAGTTTCAAGTCTTGTTCTAGCCATTTGAGTACTTGGGTTTTAATCCTTTCTGCTTCGTGGTGTTCTCCTTTTATTCCAATAATAAAATCATCTGCGTAGCGGATGTATTCTATTCTCGGGTTTGGGTTCAGGTTTATTTCACTATCTATTGATAGATTGTGATGTTGTTTTTTTTGTGTATGCCTTCCAATATTCGGGATTTGCTTTCATTATCGGTTTGCCGTTTCTTATCAGTTCTTCCATTTTCTTATCGATGTAATGTAAATATATATTTGATAATAAAGGGGATATTATCCCACCTTGCGGTGTTCCTGATAATGATTCGTATTTGATTCCATTTTCCATTATTCCTGCTTTGAGCCATTGGTTGATTGTTTTTAACGTTTTGGCCTTTCTGATGTATTTGTTTAACATCTTATTGAGGATATCGTGGTTGATGGTTTCAAAGTAACCTTTAATGTCGATTTTTATTATATAATCTATCCCTTTGAATCTTTGTTTGATGCGTTTTACGGCATCATGGCATGATTTCTTGCTTCTGAATCCGAAGCTCCATTCTGATAAGATGTTTTCAAAATAGAGGGTTAAAAGTTGTTCCATTGCTTTCTGGATTATTCTATCTTTTATGGTTGGGATGCCTAGCCGTCTCGTTTTATTTTTATTTTTTGGTATTAATACTTTTTTGACAGGTTGCGGATTGTATTGGTTGTTGACGTATTCTTTGTGGTATTTCTTTATCATTTCTAGCTTTATGCCGTCAATGGTTTTGTTGTCAACGCCCTCTGTACTAGACTGCCCCAAAAAAGTGGTACTGGTTGAGAACAACAAATTTATCCAAATTGTTTATTAATTAAAAATAAACAGTTTGGATTTTTTTGTATCCAAACTGAGAAAAAGGAGTTTGAAAGATGATTGAAGCTGAACGTGCATTATTAGGAACACTATTGTTAAATCCAGAAAAAATGGATGCTGTTATAAATTTAGTTAACACAAACAATTTTTCCAACCCCAAGCATCGTTGTATCTTTGAGACAATGAAGCGATTAAAACTGCAAAACCGCGAAATTGATTATGTTACGGTGGGTTCTGTTTTAGATAACAATTTATACAAAATAGGAGGAATTGATTATTTAATTGAATTAGTGGAGATGGCTCCTGCAAGTGAATATTTAGAGACATATATTGATTTAATTAAAGAAAATGCCCTTAAAAGAGATTTGTTAGGATTAATTAAGCAATTACCTACTGAATTATCTAAATCAAAAAATATCCATAATTATTTGCAAACAGTCAAAAACCAAGTAGAAGGTTTTATGCAAAAAACCAAATCTCCTTTTATTTCTACAAAAACATTAATTCCTTATATTCGCCAAAATATAGTTAATGATGAAAAAGACAACCAACTTGTAGGAATAAAAACAGGCTTTAAAAATCTAGATGAATTAATTTCTGGGCTCAAACCAAACCAATTAATTATCTTAGGCGCGAGAACGGGAATGGGAAAAACTGCTTTTATGTTAAATTTGGCTTGTAATATTGCAAAAAACTTTACTACCAACCCCGAAAACCAAAAAGCAGTTATTTTTAGTTTAGAAATGGCAGCAGAAGAATTAGGAATTAGGCTACTTTCTTCTGCTTCTCAAATCCCTTTAAAACAACTCCAAAACAAAAACTTAACTAAAAATGACAAATTACAGTTACTTATCGCTGATGACGAAATCACGCAAGTAAACATTTTAATTGATGATGATAGAAATAACAAAATTGAAGATATTAAAACCAAATGCCGTCAAATGAAATATACTAAGGGACTTGATATTGTCTTTATTGATTACCTCCATTTATTAAAAGACGACCAAAGTTTTAATACATACCAAGCAATATCTGTGATTTCGCGCGAATTAAAAAAACTAGCAAGTGAACTTAATATTTCAATTGTAGCTTTGAGTCAAATGAACCGTGCAACTTATGTAAGAGAAGTCAAAAGCCCACAATTAACAGATTTAAGAGATTCGGGAACAATCGAACAAGACGCTGATGTTGTGATGTTATTACACCGCGAAAGTCATTATCAAAAACCTGATATTGACCCACATACGAATTTAATTATTGCCAAAAACCGTAGCGGTCAATTAGGTGAATGTAGTTTTAATTTTTATAAACAAATCCAAAGATTTGAAGCAAAAGAATAAGAATAAAAAAGGAAATAAAAATATGAAACAAATATCTAATTTAGATTTTAATAATATTAACGTTTTTAATCATAAATCTTTGTGTGTTAACATCACCAAACAAATAGTTCAACCAATTTTTTTCAACAAAGCTTTTAATCAGTATATGTTTGATTGTCATAATATACTCAATGCATATTTAACCAACAACCAACACAACTCTCAAAGCCAAAATGACTACTTATTTATTAACTCGTCAAATTGGTTTATCCCAAAATAAAGTTCTTGATGAAGTTAATGATACAAGAAACCAAACCCAAGAACGATTCAATAAAACACATAAAAAACTGGATGAATCAATAGAAAAACTTGATGAATTAGATAAAAAGATTAATAAAAATAATAAGGAGAATGAATAATATGAGCGACGGCATGTCAGAAGCATTTAATGGGACTTATTTCAAATCCCGCAATTCCCAATCCAAGAAAAAAACTAATAAATATAATCAACCAAAAAGGAAATGGCTTAATTTAGACCGCCCCAATAAAACTTTTAAAAACAAAAAGAAATCGTTTAAAAAACGAAGAAAAGTTATTAAAGATTATTAAGAAAGGTAAAAAAATATGTGGTTATTTTCAATATTTGCAACAATTAGCAATTTTATTCTAAATTATACCAAAGGATTTACAACTACTGAAATTCTTGAACAAAGAATGGATGGAATCCAAACAACACTTTTCACCATTCTTATTGTTTCTGGGTTCAAACCAATTTTTAAATTAATTGCAAACACTTTAAATTTCTTCAAAGATTTAATTTTGGGTATTTTTTTCCCCAACAAAAAACTACAAAATGGTAAGCTCCACGAAAATGGTACTATTTGAAAACAACATTTTTTTCCAAAAAAAATATGATTTTTTGAAAAACCAAATTGTTTATTAATTACTTTTATTATAACATAATTAAAATTATTTGTCAAAATATGAAATTTATTTTTTTTTAAATTTGTTGTTCTCAACCAGTACCACTTTTTAATTGGTTTTTTGAAGAAAAAAATTTTATATTTTATAAGTATAAAATAATAATATTATTTAATAGTATAATATATGTATATGTAATATAAAGAAAGAAATAAAAACTTTTGAATAGTTTTTATTTCTTTCTTTATATATTTACCATATATATGGTACTATTAAAATATTATATTTGTCAATACTAAAAATATAAAAAAATGATTTTTTTACATAATAATCTAAAAATAATTGATTTAAAGAATTTTATTAATTTCAAAAAATAAACAATCAAAATATTACCTCTTAAATGATTTTATATTTACGATTTGATATTTATCATTACTAATCACCCAAAAGTGTCATATAAGGGAAAAATTTTGAGTTCTAAGAGGTGTTATGGTTTTTTAAAAAGTTATTTTTTTAAAGAACTTAAAAAAACCTACACAAATTGCCCTCCGTTATGAAGGGCTTATAATTTTAATTATTAATTAATATTTTTTATTTTAAATTCTTTGGGTGATAAATAATTTAGGACTTTCATTTTGCGATAAATATTATAATATTCAATGTAATCAGTAATAATTTCTATAATTTGATGTTCGCCTAGATTTTGCATTTTTTCATAATGGATGGTTTCACGTTTCATATTGGCCCAAAATGCCTCCATACATGCATTATCAGTTGGCATGGCTTTAGCTGAAAAACTAGTTATTAAATTATTAGCTTTTAATTCAGTTTGATATCTTTTAGAAGTATAAACACTTGCTCTATCGCAATGAAGAATGCAAGGGTTTATTAATGTAGGAATAGCTTTTAAAGTGTTAATTACAAAACCAACATCAGCAATTTTAGAAATGTTGTAACCAATAATTTCTCGGTTATACAAATCCATCATCGCGGAAACAAATAATTTTTGGTTGTTTTTTCCAAAAGTTATATAAGTTATATCAGTACATAATTTTTCAAATGGTCTTGTGGCGTGATAATTGTTTTGAATTAGATTTTTTAAGTTATTTTCTTTTTGGATTGCTAAATCATAATAATATTGAGGTTTTCGCTGTATTCTTTGTGATAATAACCCAAATTGATGCATCAATTTTAAAACAGTTTTAGAATTTATTTTAAATTTAAGGTCAATTAATTTTTGATGAACCACGCGATAACCAAGCCTTCTTTTTCTCTTGCCATCAGTTGTGATATACGAACCTTGTTTGCATATTTGAAACAAGGCTTTTTCCAATTCACTTTGAGGTCTAGGATGAAGACTTTGCTTAATCCACCGAAAATAACTAGTTTTTGAAATAGATAACCATTTAATCAATTGTTCTAACGAAACTTCTTTTTGATATTTATTAATAATTTTTAAATATAATTTTCTATTTTTCTTGAAACTAGTTTTTAGTTGTTTTTTAATTGCCTTTTTAATTGGATTAATCCCTTTTTCAACAACCTTTCTTTTTCCTCTAATTGATTGTTCTAGCCTTTCTGCGCCTTTGAATTCATACCACTCTACCCATTGATAAATCTGACTCCGATTTTTAATCTTTAAGTTTTTTTGGATTTCTTTACATCTTTTGCCTTCCTGTTTCGCAAAAACAGCCTTTAATTTAACATCCAAAGAATATAATTTTAATTTTCTCTCCATTCCTAAGCTCATTTCTGTTTTATTAACATAACTTTATTTTTTTAAGCCTTTATTGTTAAAAAAACTGTTTAGTTGGTTTTAATTAAAAAAAACAACAATAAAATCTTTTTAAGAAATTTTATTGTTGTTTTAAAATATTTATTAATTTTTTGTATTAAATTTCTTAGTGTAAAGCGTGATATATCTTTGTTTTGGGTTGAAGTGAAGGTAGTAATTTTTCATTTTATCTTTGGGATATCTAGAATCTTTGGGGTTTGTTATATGACATTGTACTTCATCCATGAAGAAGTCTTTATCTTCTTCAATTAACCATTTTGGGCCTTTGTAGTTGAGGTACATGTAGTGGTCTACATAGTTGTTTCCAAAATTTATATCACCGAAATATGACCCATCCCCTTTATTTTTTGTATGGAAAGTATCAAAAAAATCAATCCTGCTATCTTTTACTTCCCATTTGTCAAAAGGGTTTTTCATAAACGGCATTATATCAGTTGGCTCGTATTCACGGTGCTTTCCACGACCAAGGCCGTTGAGGCCGTAGAAAGTGTATTTTACTTTAATCATTTGGTGGCCCAAAACAAGGTGATTAACATCATGACTATAACTTTGACAAGGACTACCTTTCCAATCTTTTGTGGCCCCAAATTCTGCATTGGGGTCATAACCATCTGCTTTATAATATTTCTTAATTTGGTAGTTATCATCTCTAGAACGGTATCCTTCAAACCATTCAGATTCAATTTCTACTTTCGGTTCAGAAATAGTATAAGTTTTGGGTTTTGAATTTGTTATATCGTATTTATTGTCTAAAAATATAAAACCACCGAAAATAGCAATTATACTTATTATAAAACAATAATATATAATTATAGCTTTTATTGGATTTCTTTTTGTATATTTTTTAGCTTTTAATTGTCCTATCAACATTTGATTATGTGATAATTCTGCTTGTTTTTGGTTTAATTCAGTTTGAATAGTATTTATTTCTTCTTGTAATTCAGTTTTTTCTTGAACTGATAAAGCTTTATTATTTACTAACTCAGATATTTTTTGGTTTAATTTTTCTTGTTTAGTTATTGTCTCAATTTCAATTTGTAATTTAATATTTTCTACATTGTTTAATTTATTATTTACGTGTTTTTGAACAAACCAAATCAATAAAGGACCCAATCCAAAAAAAACTCCTAAAATACCTATAATAACTAATACTTTAAATAACTCCATCCTATAATTAACTTCCTTTTTTATTTTTATAACTTATCATCATTGTATCATAATCCAATCTGGTAATGCAAAAAAATTGCATTACCGACCAAACCATGTTTTAACTACATCCCATTTACTAGCAACAGCCGCAGCACCAGCAATTACACCACCAGCAACTCCACCAGCAATCGTACCTATAGGCCCCGCAGCACTTCCCCAAGCAGCTCCCGTCATCACACCAGCTTTGGTGAAAACACCTATGTTAATCGCAGTACCTACGTTTTTTACAGCGGCTTCCCAATGTTTTTCTTTTTCTTTTAATTCAGTTGATTTATTGGTTAAATTTAAGTTTTTACCATTTAATGTAACAATCTTTTCTTCCAATCTTTCTTTTGTTGCTTTATGCGCGTCTTTTTCGGCTTCTAATTGGTCCTTTAGTTTATTGATTTCATGCAATAACTCTTTATTATCACTACCCAAAGAACCACTTGCACCTTCAAGTCCTGCAATTGCCCCTTCTAGTTGTTGAATTTTCATTGCTTGTTGTTTGAAAATTTCTATATTGTTTTCAATTTCAGTAGTTAATTTTATAATTTGTTCTGCTTGTTCTTGAACTTTTTGTCGTAATTGTTTAATTTCTTCGTCTTTTTGTTTAATAATTGTTTGCAATTTAGTTTCATTGGCTTCTAAAGTGTTAATTTTACCCTTTAATTCTTTTATTTGAGCTTCTTTGTGATTTAATTGTTTAACTAATGCATCATCAGCGTTACCATTTTTAATCAATTCGGCTTGTATTTCTTGCATCTCTTTTTCTAGTTGTTCGTTTTCGGTTTTAGTTGCATCAAGTTCTTGTTGGATTTTTGTTAAATCATTAGTATATTTTTCTTTTAGGTTTTTGTTTTCTAATTTTAAAGTATCAATTTCACTTCTAAAACTTTGTTCTTTAATTTCTAATTGTTGCATTTCGTTTTTTAAAGTTTTAATATGATTTGCTTTATTATTTAATTCTTGTTGCAAACTATCATCTGGTGTTTGATTTTCTAATAATTGATTATATTCTAGTTGAGCGTTTTTTAAATTAGTTTCATAATTTGATAATTCTTGAGATATATTTTTTAAGTTTTCTTTTGCTTCATCAAGTTTGAATAAATTTTGTGGTGGTTCGGTCTCTGAGGTTGGTTCGCTAAAAATTAAATTAGCTCCATGAGTGGAATATGGTATATTTCTCATATTAATAGAAGGTTCGCAATAATATTTACCTGGGGATAGTTCTATACTTTCTCCTTGTATGGTATTTTTATCTATTTCTTCACGATATGCTTGATAACCCCTTGCATTTTGGGTGAATCCAGTTTCATAAAAATCAATCTTTGGAACAATTTTATATGTGAAAGGTTTATCATTCCAAAAACGAGGGAATTGTATTTCTTTACTACTACTTCTAACACCCCAATCTGTACGATTTTTTATCTTTTTATAATTTGTTACTGTTTGGTCGTTTTCTAAGTCTTTTATTGTTTTTTCTAAATTATCTTTATTTGCTGTTAAAGTTCCTATTTTTTTGTTAATTTCATCTAATTTCGCTTGTTTAGTTTTTAATTCTTTTTGTAATTGTTTAGCATTTTCACTGTTTTTTGCAATTTGGTCTTTTAGTTTTTGAGTTTCATTTTCTAGTTCAGCAACTGTTTTTTTGTAATTTGTAATTTGTCTTTGGATTTCTTCCAAAGTTTTTACATGTTGTTCTCTTAGGCTCATAGTTTCTGCTTGGGTTTTAGTTAGTTGCTGTTTTAAATCACTTTCGGTTTGTTGCAATTGCTTAATTTCTTCTTCTTTAAGTGATACTTGTGCTTGATAATTAACTTTTTCTTGGTTGATATCGTTTTTTAGATTATTGATTTCTGAAGTTAATTGTTGTTTTTCTGCATCTGATAAGTTTTTTTGTTCTTCTAGTTCTTTTTCTTTATCTTCCAATTTAGCTTCTTTATTAAATATTTCTTTTTGTAAATTTTGTAAATCTTGTTTATTTGAAGCTAATTGGTTTTCTAGTTGAATTTTTTGACTTTGCATTTGTTCTAATTCTTTGTTTTTGTCTTCGGTAACTTTTGCTTGCTTATCTAAAGTGGTTTGAATATCTTTAATTTTATTGTTTAATTCTTGTTGTTTTTCTTCACTAGAAATTTGGATTTGTTTTAACTTTTTTTCTTGGGTTTGGATAACATCATTTAATTCAGTTTGTTTTTTTGCTTCTTCTTCTAATTTTTGATTTAAGTTATTTAATTCTTCGTTTTTAGATGTTAAATTAGTATTTATGTCCTCAATTTGCTTAGTTAATTGTTGCTTTTCTGCATCTGATAAGTTTTTTTGTTCTTCTAATTGGTTGGTTTTTTGTTCTAAATTTTCCTTATCTTTGTTGATAACATCATATAATTCTTGTCTTAATTCTGCTTGGACTTCTTGCTCTTTTTCTAAATTGTTTAATTCTTCGTTTCTAGAAGCTAAATTAGTATTTATGTCCTCAATTTGCTTAGTTAATTGTTGCTTTTCTGCATCTGATAAGTTTTTTTGTTCTGCTAGTTCTTTTTCTAAATTATCTTTTTGATTTTTTATATTTAACATTTCTAATTGTTGTGCTTGCAAATTAGCTTCAAAATAATTTCTTTCTTGCAACAATTGTGCTTCTCGTTCTTTTTCAACGGTACCCAACTCCTCAAATTGTTTTTGCATGTCTGGATTCAATAAACTTTTATTATATTCTTCTTTATTAATTTCTTTTTGTTTATGAATTGGTTGTTTCAAAGTTGGCTGAGGAGTTAGGGTTTCATCATTTAATTCAGTTGATTTTGTTGTTTTTTTTTTTTTTTGAGTTTCTAAGGTTTCAGAATCTCTGTTATTTTCAGTTAATTTGTCTGGTTCAATTTGTTTGTTTGTATTATCTACTTTGTTTTCTACTTGTTGTGGTGGAGATGCGTTTTTTGGTGGTTCTTGATTGGTTTTTTCGGTAAGTGTAATAGTTGCTACATAAGCGATAGTACTTATTAAAACTGATACTCCTAAGAATGTGCCAATTCCTGGGATTAAACAACATGTAGCAGCAAGTAAACAACCACCACCAACCCATAAAACTTTTGATGCAATAGCAGAATATTCGGGGTCTATTCCTGCATTTTCTAAAGCTTTTTTGGTTTTGTCATCTAGATTATGACATATATGTTTAATAAATTGCCAACATTTATCAACAACTCCACCAAATTTTGCAGCTAATTCAGGAAAAAACTTAGAAATTACAAGCCATATTCCTCCACCAATTAGTATGAATGGTAATAAAATAAGGGTTATTTTGACAATTGATTTGATTAATTTTACAAACCAATTCTCTTTTTTGGTTTCAACAATTATTTTAGTAGGTTGGATTTGTTTTTTGATTATAGTTTTTGAAGGTTTTTTTATTTTTTTAATTTTGGAAACAGTCTTTTTGGGAGTTGGAATTATTTTTTTAGTTTTTTTAGTAGGAAGTTTGGTTTTTACTTGTTTAATAGTTTTTTTAATTGGTTGTTTTTGTTTTGTTTTTTTAATTGGAATTATTTTTTTCGCCATTTTATTTTCTCTCTTTCTGATTATTTATTTAAATTTTTTGCTGTTTTTCTAGTTGTTCTTTGGTTTGTTTAATCGGTCTTTTGTATTAAATTTCTTAGTGTAAAGCGTGATATATCTTTGTTTTGGGTTGAAGTGAAGGTAGTAATTTTTCATTTTATCTTTGGGATATCTAGAATCTTTGGGGTTTGTTATATGACATTGTACTTCATCCATGAAAAAGTCTTTATCTTCTTCAATTAACCATTTTGGGCCTTTGTAGTTGAGGTACATGTAGTGGTCTACATAGTTGTTGCCAAAATTTATATCACCGAAATATGACCCATCCCCTTTATTTTTTGTATGGAAAGTATCAAAAAAATCAATCCTGCTATCTTTTACTTCCCATTTCTCAAAATAGTTTTTCATAAACGGCATTATATCATTTGGCTCGTATTCACGGTGCTTTCCACGACCAAGGCCGTTGAGGTTGTAAAAGACATAATGTTTATCAATTTTTGTTGTATCTTTAGGAGGTTTGAGGTATTTTAAAAAACCTTGTTTCCATGATTCATATTGTTCTTCACATTCTTTTCTGCGTGCTTTAATTTCTGTAATTGATTTGTTGATTCTTTGTTTAGTGTCAATTACTTCATCCAAATCAGAAGGTAACATTACTTCATGTTTTGGATTTAGGGTTTTGAATTTGTTTGTTTTATTATAGGCATCATTAATGATAGTTGTTAAATCACGGTTAGAGTAGTTTTTGCCTTTACATCTGTTTGCAATTTCTTTTAAATGAAGGTAAGTGTGATAACTGATTTGATAAGGTTCTATCAAGAATTTTAAGAAACCTTCAATTTCTTCTTCTTTAATTAAATCAATTTTAATTTCTTTGCTAAAACGACTTCTGAGTGCTTTATCAATTTGGTCTAGGTGATTAGTAGCGCCCATTAAGACAATTTTTTTGTCAGAACGGTTAAAACCATCTAATTTAGTTAAAATATTATTAACAATATTAATACTTGTTTTATTAGAATTTTTGTCTTCACGGTTAGCCATGCCACTAATTTCGTCAATAAAGATAATAGTTTTATCATGTCTTTCAGCTTCCATCCAAATCTTTTCCCATTCTTCTACTCCTTCGCCGACATAAGTTTTATCTAGTTTAGAAGGTTCAAATTCAATAAAATAGGCGTTGCATTCATTACTCAATGCTTTCAGTAAAAAAGTTTTTCCCGTACCAGGCGGTCCATATAATAAATATCCTTTGGGTCTTATTTTGTCAAAATTTACTAAATTGTTATTGGATTCTTTAAAATAAAAAATTAAATCCTCTAATTCTTCTTTTTCACTTTCCATACCATAAACGTCTTTAAAAGTAATTTGTTTTTTGGCGATTTTTTCAATATTTGGGTTTTTGATTGCTTCAATTTCATTTTGAAGTTGTTTAATTTGTTTATCAAATTGGATTAATTGACCGTCTAAAAATAAATCATAACTTTTGAGATTTTGAACTTCTTGTGGGTTGTCTTGATGTTTAATTATTAGTTCTTTGATGTTTTCTTTGTTCGCGTTATTATAATTTATTGCTTGTTGTAAGTCAGATATTTTTTGATAAATAGTTTTGAATTGAGTAGTTTGTTTGGTTTCTGATTGGATGCTTTCAATTAGTTTCTTATTGTTTACTTGTGATTTTGTATTTTCCACTCTTTTTTTGGTTAATGGTTGGGTAGTTTCATTGATTTGTTCGCGTTGATTTGATAAATCAGCTATTTTTTGAATTAAATTTTTTATTTCAGTTTCTAATTGGGATTTTGTTTCATCATTTAAATTAGTTTCTTTATTGTTTAATTCTTCGGTTTTTTGTTTTAATTCTTGGTTGAGGTTGTTAATTTGAAGACTTAAAGTTTTGATTGTTTCTAAATTAGAGTTGATTTGTTGTGATAATTGGTTGTCTTCTTCTATAAGTTTTTTGTTATTGTTTATGTTTTGTTGATTGATTATTTCTAAATCTTTTAAACGTTTTTGGAGTTTATTAAGTTCTTCTTTTGCTTCTGAATCAAGTTGGTTATTGGGTGGTTGTGTTATTGTTGGGGTTGTTGATGATTTGGATTTGGTTTCTGTTTTAGATATTCCAACAATAAATAAAATCAACAAAATTAAACTAAATAAAGATAAGAAACTAAGATATATTTTGGTTTTAAGCTTCATTTTTTCTCCTTTCTAGAAAAAATAATTTTTTTTGATATTTAAGTTTTGAACTTGTGAATATAATAAGTCAACTTTTGTTTTTTTGAGTGAAAAAAGGGCAAAATTTTGAGTCTATTTTTGTAGGTTTTTGTAATTTTTTATTATCGGTTAAATTTGCTTAGTTTCTTTAAATAAGTTGTTTGGGATGATGGATTTAAATTATTAATTTTCATTTATTTCTTTGTCACTTTCTAAATTATTTTTATTTTTTGATTCGTTATTTGGATTTGGAATAATTGAAAATGATTTTTTAGGTTTGGTTTCTTTTTGTGTTTCATCTTTTTTATTGATTTCTGGTAATGGAAGAAAATTAAAAAAGATTTTTTTAATGATAAACATTAAAGCAGTTGTGAATAGGGCGCCAACGATAAATCCGATGGCGAAATTTAGATCATTCATTTTCTTCCTCCTTCTTAATAATTGGATTGATATTTTGAGATTTTAATTGTTTTTTTCTTGCTTTTTTCTCTTGCCAATGAGAAACTTTAACTCTTTGAACCATAATTTGGGATTGGAGTTTTTCTTGGTTTTCATTGATTTTATCTAGTTTTTTTAATAATTGTTTTTCTAAATATTCTTGTTTGGCATTTTGGATTTCTAATTTTTGTAGTTTTTTGTTGGGGAAAAAAATACCCAAAATTAAATCTTTGAAGAAATTTAAAGTGTTTGCAATTAATTTAAAAATTGGTTTGAACCCAGAAACAATAAGAATAGTGAAAAGTGTTGTTTGGATTCCATCCATTCTTCGTTCAAGAATTTCAGTAGTTGTAAATCCTTTGGTATAATTTAGAATAAAATTGCTAATTGTTGCAAATATTGAAAATAACCACATATTTTTTTACCTTTCTTAATAATCTTTAATAACTTTTCTTTGTTTTTTAAACGATTTCTTTTTGTTTTTAAAAGTTTTATTGGGGCGGTCTAAATTAAGCCATTTCCCTTTTGGTTGATTATATTTATTAGTTTTTTTCTTGGATTGGGAATTGCGGGATTTGAAATAAGTTCCGCGGAATGCTTCTGTCATGCCGTCGCTCATATTATTCATTCTCCTTATTATTTTCTTTATCAAGTTTTTCTATTAATTCATCCAGTTTTTTATGTGTTTTATTGAATCGTTCTTGGGTTTGGTTTCTTGTATCATTAACTTCATCGAGAACTTTATTTTGGGATAAACCAATTTGACGAGTTAATAAATAAGTAGTCATTTTGGTTTGTGGCTATTCCACAGAAATAATGCGGTTTTAAATGGTTAACGTTAAAAATTAAAATTTCTGAATGAAAAACAACGTTTTCAAAAACGTCTTTGGGAAGACTAATAATAGAAGAGATTTCGGGATATTCTTGATTTAAAAATTTCTGTAATCGCTTGCTATTTAGTGATTGATTAAGTCTGAATCCATAAGGAGTAAATAAAACAATTGGGATATCTTTACCAAAAAGTTCAATTATTTTACTTAACCACAACTCAGGCAACAAAGGACGACCACCATATTTTTCCTTAACGTAGTTTTTAGTTTTAAAATCCAAATTAAAGGGTGGGTTTGTAATTACCAAGGATATTTTTTGTGTATTTAAATCCTTTTGGGTTAATTCTAAAAAGTTGTTATGAATTAAATTAGGGAAGGTTGTTTTTTCTATATCAACCCCTAAAACATCAAATCCTTTTTGTTGCCAAGGTAGTAATAAAGAACCTTCACCAACACAAGGGTCAAGGATTAAACCGCGTTGGATTTGAGGTGATAAAATATTATATAAAAATTGCGATACCCAACTGGGAGTATAAATAGTAGTTTTTTTTTCATTTTTGAAAAAATTATTTCTATCAACTCGATACATTTTTTTATTTTTCCTTTTCTTTTTTATTTTAATTTAAGGTTTTTAACTTCATCTTTGAGGGTTTTTGATAGTTTGAAATTTACCACAGTTTTTGCAGGGATTTTTAGTTTTTTACCTGTTTGAGGATTTCGTCCTTTATGGGCTTTTCTTGATTTTAAGATGAATTTACCAATTTTTGGCGAAATTATTACTTCTTCGTTTGATGTGATTGCTTCAATTAAAGCATTTTCAAACGAATTGTAAAAATCTTGAGTTTGAGTAACCGAAGTGTTATTCATTACTGCGATGTTTTTAATTAATTCTTTTTTAGTCATTGTTTTTGCTCCTTTCTTTTATGATTGTTCCATCGGAGTTGTAGTAAGTTCTTTTAAACAATTTACCATTAGGATGGTGTTTGTATATAAAAGCTATTCTTTTGCGATCGAAGGAAAAACCAGTTGTTTTAATTAATTTGTTTGTTTTGGGATGGTACTTAAATTCTGTAATATAGTCAATTGTTTCACCATCTTCTCGGTATTTAGTAAATTTAATTAATTTACTTATTTGGGGGTTGTATTCTCGGATGACATAAATTGTTTTGCCATCGCCATCATAAAAAATTTCTGTGGTTAATTTACCATCAGAATTATAATTTGTTTGTTTAATTACTTCTTCTGTTTTAGGGTGATATTCAGTGATGTAATATATTGTTTCCCCATCTGAGTAGTATTCAACAACAGATTTCTTTGTTTTGCCATCAAGGTAATAAAAAGTTTTTTGATAATTCATAATTATTTTTCTCCTTTAATTAAAATATTTTTTTATTGATTAAAGTTTTAATTATTTGTTCTAAATTTTTTTATGAATGATTAATATTTTTTTGTTGTTTTTATACTTCCATTAGGGTTGTAATAGATTTCATTAAAAACAGTTCCATCTGGGTTGTATTGGGTATTTTTGATTAATTTACCATCTGGGCTATATTCAGCAACAAATTTTATAGCTGTTTTAATTCCTTTGCGATAAAAAGTTTTTTGATAATTCATATTATTTATGCTCCTTTAATTAAAATATTTGTTTGTTAATTAAAATTTTCATTATTTGGTCTAAATTTTCTTTTTGCGAGTTGGTTGCGTTAATTAAGAAATGATGGCAATTTTGGTGTTTACAATTTGAATCATTACAGTATTTTTGTTGGTTTAAATAATGTGCGCGGACATTTTTAAAATAATTTAAGGGTTTTTTCTCAATGAGGTCTAATTTATGATTTGATTGGGTTTGTTTTCGTTTTAGCCCAATTTTAGGGTCAATATCTAGGTAAAAAGTTAATTTAGGTTTAATTAAGAAATGATTGATGATTTTTGAAGTAATTTTATCATCATAATCTATGTAATTACCTTTGCTTTGATACGCAAAAGTAGAATCATACCAACGGTCCACTAGAACAAGACAACCACTCAATAAAGCAGGGATTATTAATTCATCTTGGGATTGCATCATGTTGGCAAGGCTTAATAAATATTTAGTTTTAGGGCTTATTTTGGATTGATGTAAAAATAAATTTCTGATTTCTTTTCCAACGATGGAACTGCCTAAACCTTGAAAAACTTTGGTTTTATAGCCTTTATTTTCAAAAAAAGCTTTTAATTCGTTAATTAAAGTAGTTTTGCCACTTCCGTCAATACCTTCAAAACTAATTAATTTATTTGTCATTAGGGCGAACCATCTTTTTAATTAAATTAATAGGTGAAAAGGGAATGAATTGGTTGGTTAGTAAGTTTTGTAAGAAGAGATTAGCTGAATTGGAAAATAAATTGATTACTTTGTTAATTGATTGTACTTTACCATTTTTAATTTTATTATTTAATCTTTGAGTTTCGGATTCATCATTTGTTAACAAATAAAACTCAAAGCGAGTGTCTAGTTTTTTGATTTGTTCCCCTTCTACTATTGATTGTTTGTATCTATCTCTAAGGCAAGTTTTGAAATTGAAGGCAATAATTCGTTTTCTTTTAGTAAACAATACTAAATCAAATTTAATATCAGGGATGAAAAATAAATATGATTGAGGGTATAAATACTTAATTCCTTTGTGATTTAGATAAAGCAAAATTAAGTATTCGTTAATTTTACCACGAATTGATTTTTGACTTTGAGAGTTGTATTGGTTGTTGGTTAAATATTCATTGAGTATATTATGGCAATCAAACATATACTGATTAAAAGCTTTATTGAAAAAAATTGGTTGAACTATTTGTTTGGTTATGTTAACGCACAAAGATTTATGATTAAAAACGTTAATATTATTAAAATCTAAATTAGATATTTGTTTCATATTTTTATTTCCTTTTTTATTCTTATTCTTTTGCTTCAAATCTTTGGATTTGTTTATAAAAATTAAAACTACATTCACCTAATTGACCGCTACGGTTTTTGGCAATAATTAAATTCGTATGTGGGTCAATATCAGGTTTTTGATAATAACTTTCGCGGTGTAATAACATCACAACATCAGCGTCTTGTTCGATTGTTCCTGAATCTCTTAAATCTGTTAATTGTGGGCTTTTAACTTCTCTTACATAGGTTGCACGGTTCATTTGACTCAAAGCTACAATTGGAATATTAAGTTCACTTGCTAGTTTTTTTAATTTGCGTGAAATCACAGATATTGCTTGGTATGAATTAAAACTTTGGTCGTCTTTTAATAAATGGAGGTAATCAATGAAGACAATATCAAGTCCCTTAGTATATTTCATTTGACGGCATTTGGTTTTAATATCTTCAATTTTGTTATTTCTATCATCATCAATTAAAATGTTTAATTGCGTAATTTTGTCATCAGCGATAAGTAACTGTAATTTGTCATTTTTAGTTAAGTTTTTGTGTTGGAGTTGTTTTAAAGGGATTTGAGAAGCAGAAGAAAGTAGCCTAATTCCTAATTCTTCTGCTGCCATTTCTAAACTAAAAATAACTGCTTTTTGGTTTTCGGGGTTGGTAGTAAATTTTTTTGCAATATTACAAGCCAAATTTAACATAAAAGCAGTTTTCCCCATTCCAGTTCTTGCTCCTAAGATAATTAATTCCTTTGGTTTGAAACCAGAAATTAATTCATCTAGATTTTTGAAACCTGTTTTTATTCCTACAAATTGGTTGTCTTTTTCATCATTAACTATACTTTGGCGAATATAAGGAATTAATTTTTTTGTAGAAATGAAAGGAGATTTAGTTTTTTGCATAAAACTTTCTACTTGGGTTTTGACTGCTTGCAAATAATTATGGATATTTTTACTTTTTGATAATTCAGTAGGTAATTGCTTGATTAATCCTAACAAATCTCTTTTAAGGGCATTTTCTTTAATTAAATCAATGTAAGTTTCTAAATATTCACTTGCAGGGGACGTCTCCACTAATTCAATTAAATAATCAATTCCTCCTATTTTGTATAAATTGTTATCTAAAACAGAACCCACCGTAACATAATCAATTTCGCGATTTTGCAGTTTTAATTGCTTCATTGTCTCAAAGATACAACGATGCTTGGGGTTGGAAAAATTGTTTGTGTTAACTAAATTTATAACAACATCCATTTTTTCTGGATTTAATAATAGTGCTCCCAATAATGCACGTTCGGCTTCAATCATCTTTCAAACTCCTTTTTCTCAGTTTGGATACAAAAAAATCCAAACTGTTTATTTTTAATTAATAAACAATTTGGATAAATTTGTTGTTCTCAACCAGTACCACTTTTTTGGGGCAGTCTAAAAATTAGAAATCAAAAATGCCAAACAAGAATATTTAGAAAAACAATTATTAAAAAAACTAGATAAAATCAATGAAAACCAAGAAAAACTCCAATCCCAAATTATGGTTCAAAGAGTTAAAGTTTATCATTGGCAAGAGAAAAAAGCAAGAAAAAAACAATTAAAATCGCAAAATATCAACCCAATTATTAAGAAGGAGGATGAAAATGAATGATCTAAATTTCGCTATTGGATTTATCGTTGGAGCCTTATTTACAACTGCTTTAATGTTTATTATCAAAAAAATCTTTTTTAATTTTCTTCCATTACCAGAAATCAATAAAAAACATGAAACACAAAAAGAAAGCAAACCTAAAAAATCATTTTCAATTATTCCAAATCCAAATAACGAATCAAAAAATAAAAATAATTTAGAAAGTGACAACGAAATAAATGAAAATTAATAATTTAAATCCATCCTCCCAAACAACTTATTAAAAGAAATTAAGCAAATTCACCCAATAACAAAAAATTCCAAAAACCTTCCAAAAATAGACTCAAAATTTTGCCCTTTTTTCGCCCAAAAAAACAAAAGTTGACTTATTATATTCACAAGTTTTAAATTTAACATCAAAAAAAATTATTTTTTCTAGAAAGGAGAAAATATGAAAACCAAAACAAAAATATATCTTAGTTTCTTATCTTTATTTGGTTTAATTTTATTGATTTTATTTATTGTTGGAATAACTAAAAAAGAAATTAAACCTGAAACATTAATAAATCCAACAATAACACAACCACCCAATAACCAACTTGATTCAGAAGCAAAAGAAGAACTTAATAAACTCCAAAAACGTTTAAAAGATTTAGAAATAATCAATCAACAAAACATAAATAATAACCAAAAACTTATTGAAGAAGACAACCAATTATCACAACAAATCAACTCTAATTTAGAAACAATCAAAACTTTAAGTCTTCAAATTAACAACCTCAACCAAGAATTAAAACAAAAAACCGAAGAATTAAACAATAAAGAAACTAATTTAAATGATGAAACAAAATCCCAATTAGAAACTGAAATAAAAAATTTAATTCAAAAAATAGCTGATTTATCAAATCAACGCGAACAAATCAATGAAACTACCCAACCATTAACCAAAAAAAGAGTGGAAAATACAAAATCACAAGTAAACAATAAGAAACTAATTGAAAGTATCCAATCAGAAACCAATCAAACTACTCAATTCAAAACTATTTATCAAAAAATATCTGACTTACAACAAGCAATAAATTATAATAACGCCAACAAAGAAAACATCAAAGAACTAATAATTAAACATCAAGCCAACCCCCAAGAAGTTCAAAATCTCAAAAGTTATGATTTATTTTTAGACGGTCAATTAATCCAATTTGATAAACAAATTAAACAACTTCAAAATGAAATTGAAGCAACCAAAAAACCCAAATATTGAAAAAATCCCCAAAAAACAAATTACTTTTAAAGACGTTTATGGTATGGAAAGTGAAAAAGAAGAATTAGAGGGTTTAATTTTTTATTTTAAAGAATCCAATAATAATTTAGTAAATTTTGACAAAATAAGACCCAAAGGATATTTATTATACGGCCCTCCTGGTACAGGAAAAACTTTTTTAATGAAAGCATTGAGTAACGAATGCAACGCCTATTTTATTGAATTTGAACCTTCAAAACTAGATAAAACCTATGTCGGCGAAGGAGTAGAAGAATGGGAAAAGATTTGGATGGAAGCTGAAAGACATGATAAAACTATTATCTTTATTGACAAAATTAGTGGCATGGCTAACCGTGAAGACAAAAATTCTAATAAAACAAGTATTAATATTGTTAATAATATTTTAACTAAATTAGATGGTTTTAACCGTTCTGACAAAAAAATTGTCTTAATGGGCGCTACTAATCACCTAGACCAAATTGATAAAGCACTCAGAAGTCGTTTTAGCAAAGAAATTAAAATTGATTTAATTAAAGATGAAGAAATTGAAGGTTTCTTAAAATTCTTGATAGAACCTTATCAAATCAGTTATCACACTTACCTTCATTTAAAAGAAATTGAAAACAGATGTAAAGGCAAAAACTACTCTAACCGTGATTTAACAACTATCATTAATGATGCCTATAATAAAACAAACAAATTCAAAACCCTAAACCCAAACCATGAAGTCATGTTGCCTTCTGATTTGGATGAAGTAATTGACACTAAACAAAGAATCAACAAATCAATTACAGAAATTAAAGCACGCAGAAAAGAATGTGAAGAACAATATGAATCATGGAAACAAGGTTTTTTAAAATACCTCAAACCTCCCAAAGATGCAAGAATGATTAAAGTAAAATACACTTTCTACGGCCTCAACGGCCTTGGTAGCGGACAGCACCGTGAATACGAGCCAACTGACATAATGACGTTTATGAAAAACCCTTTTGACAAATGGGAAGTAAAAGACAACAGGATTGATTTTTTTAAAACTTTTCATACGAAAAATAAAAATGATGATTCACAATTTAATAATATGTTTATCAATGACCCTTCAAACCACTACACAAAACTCAACTACAAAGGCCCGAAATGGTTAATTGAAGAAGATAAAGATTTTTTCATGGATGAAGTACAATGTCATATAATAGACCCCAAAGATTCTAGATATCCCAAAGATGAAAAGAAAAATTACTACCTTCACTTCAACCCAAAAACAAAGATATATCACGCTTTACACTAAGAAATTTAATACAAAAGACCAATTATAAAATTAACTTCTGAAATTGAAAACAATATAGAAATTTTCAAACAACAAGCAATGAAAATTCAACAAGTAGAAAAAGGAGATAAAAAATGCAATTAAAATTAATGAATAAAGCAATCTTAATTTTAACTGTTATTTTTCTCATCTTTTTATTTCTAATAGTCCCACAAAAAATCCATGCATTCCCCAATCAAACTTTAAAACGTTGTAACGCATTTAAATATAATGAAAACAATAATATAGTATCAGTATCAACGACCCAAATAATTCAAAATTGAAATGGTATTTAAATTTTGAATATCAACAAAACAAAATTTTTTCATTTTCTGCATAAAATATTTAATTGTGGAATAGATATTTTAAGTATAACTAATGAAATAATAGATTTACAAAATAATTAAAAATAAATCATAAAGAGAGAAAATAAAATGGCGAAAAAAATAATTCCAATTAAAAAAACAAAACAAAAACAACCAATTAAAAAAACTATTAAACAAGCAAAAACCAAACTTCCTACTAAAAAAACTAAAAAAATAATTCCAACTCCCAAAAAGACTGTTTCCAAAATTAAAAAAATAAAAAAACCTTCAAAAACTATAATCAAAAAACAAATCCAACCTACTAAAATAATTGTTGAAACCAAAAAAAGAGAATTGGTTTGTAAAATTAATCAAATCAATTGTCAAAATAACCCTTATTTTATTACCATTCATACTAATTGGTGGAGGAATATGGCTTGTAATTTCTAAGTTTTTTCCTGAATTAGCTGGGAAAATTGGCGGAGTTGTTGATAAATGTTGGCAAATTATTAAACATATATGTCATAATCTAGATGACAAAACCAAAAAAGCTTTAGAAAATGCAGGAATAGACCCCGAATATTCTGCTATTGCATCAAAAGTTTTATGGGTTGGTGGTGGTTGTTTACTTGCTGCTACATGTTGTTTAATCCCAGGAATTGGCACATTCTTAGGAGTAGCAGTTTTAATAAGTACTATCGCTTATGTAGCAACTATTACACTTACCGAAAAAACCAATCAAGAACTACCAAAAAACGCATCTCCACCACAACAAGTAGAAAACAAAGTAGATAATACAAACAAACAAATTGAACCAGACAAATTAACTGAAAATAACAGAGATTCTGAAACCTTAGAAACTCAAAAAAAAAAAAAAACAACAAAATCAACTGAATTAAATGATGAAACCCTAACTCCTCAGCCAACTTTGAAACAACCAATTCATAAACAAAAAGAAATTAATAAAGAAGAATATAATAAAAGTTTATTGAATCCAGACATGCAAAAACAATTTGAGGAGTTGGGTACCGTTGAAAAAGAACGAGAAGCACAATTGTTGCAAGAAAGAAATTATTTTGAAGCTAATTTGAAAGCACAACAATTAGAAATGTTAAATATAAAAAATCAAAAAGATAATTTAGAAAAAGAACTAACAGAACAAAAAAACTTATCAGATGCAGAAAAACAATAATTAACTAAGCAAATTGAGGACATAAATACTATTTTAGCATCCAAAAACGAAGAATTAAATAATTTAGAAAAAGACCAAGAAGCCCACGCAGAATTAAGACAAGAATTATATGATGTTATCAATAAAGATAAGGAAAATTTACAACAAAAAACCAAGCAAATAGAAGAACAAAAAAACTTATCAGATGCAGAAAAACAACAATTAACTAAGCAAATTGAGGACATAAATACTATTTTAGCATCTAAAAACGAAGAATTAAACAATTTAGAACAAAAATTAAATGAAGAAACTAATTTAAAAGCAGAATTAAATGATGTTATCCAAACCCAAGAAAAAAAGTTAAAACAAATCCAAATTTCTAGTGAAGAAAAACAACAAGAATTAAACAATAAAATTAAAGATATTCAAACCACTTTAGATAAGCAAGCAAAAGTTACCGAAGACAAAAACAAAGAATTAGAACAAATGCAAAGTCAAAAAATTCAACTAGAAAAGCAATTAGCTTCAAATAAACAAGATTTACAAAATTTACAAAAAGAAATATTTAATAAAGAAGCTAAATTGGAAGATAAAGAAAAAGAACTAGCAGAACAAAAAAACTTATCAGATGCAGAAAAACAACAATTAACTTCAGAAATCAATAATCTAAAAAACGATATCAACCAAGAAAAAGTTAATTATCAAGCACAAGTATCACTTAAAGAAGAAGAAATTAAGCAATTGCAACAAACCGAAAGTGATTTAAAACAGCAACTAACTAAAACCCAAGCAGAAACTATGAGCCTAAGGGAACAACATGAAAAAACTTTGGAAGAAATCCAAAGACAAATTACAAATTATAAAAAAAACCGTTGCTGAACTAGAAAATGAAACTCAAAAACTAAAAGACCAAATTGCAAAAAACAATGAAAATGCTAAACAATTACAAAAAGAATTAAAAACTAAACAAGCGAAATTAGATGAAATTAACAAAAAAATAGGAACTTTAACAGCAAATAAAGATAACTTATTACAAACAATAACATTTTTAGAAAATGAAACAACAATAACAGATTGGCAAAAAACAAAAAATATTACATTTTGGGCCCATGGTACTAGTAGCAAAATAATACAATTACGTTGTTTTTGGAGTGATAAACCTTTCACATATAAAATTGTTCCAAACATTGATTTTTATAAAACTGGATTCACCCAAAATGCAACGGGTTATCAAGCATATCGTGGAGAAATAAAAAAAAATACCATACAAGGAGAAAGTATAGAACTATCACCAGGAAAATATTATTGCAAACCTTTTATTGATATGACAAAAATATCATTTGATGCTGATGGAGTTAATGTTTTTTTTAGTGAATCAGTTTCATCAGCCGAACTACCTGAAAATTTAATCAAACTTAATGAAGCAAAAGAAAAATTAAAAAATATATCTCAAGAATTAGCAAATTATGAAACTAATTTAAAAAACGCTCAACTAGAATATAATCAATTATTAGAAAATCAAACACCAGATGATAGTTTGCAACAAGAATTAAATAATAAAACAAATCATATTAAAACTTTAAAAAACGAAATGCAAAAACTAGAAATTAAAGAACAAGGTTTTAGAAGTGAAATTGATGCTTTAAAATTGGAAAATAAAAACTTAAAAGAAAAATATACTAATGATTTAACTAAAATCAAACAAGAACTTGATGTATCTAAAACCGAAAACAAGCAACTAGAAAAAGAGATGCAAGAGATACAAGCTGAATTGATTAAAAACGGCAATGCTGATGCTACATTAGTTAAACAATTAAATCACAAAGAAACTCAAATAAAAGAATTAAAGGGTAAAATTAACACCTTAGAAGCCAATGAAACTAAATTGCAAACAATTATCAAACAAAAAGACGAAGAAATTAAGCAATTACAAGAAACAATTCAAGAACAAGCAGAACAAATTATAAAATTAACTGCTGAAATTGAAAACAATATAGAAATTTTCAAACAACAAGCAATGAAAATTCAACAACTAGAAGGGGCAATTGCAGGACTTGAAGGCGCAAATGGGGCGATGGGTGGCAATAACAAAGAATTACTACACGAAATCAATAAACTAAAGGCCCAATTAAAAGCTGAACAAGACGCGCACGTTGCAACAAAAGAAAGATTGGATGAAAAGATTGTTGAGTTAAATGAAGATAAGTTAAAGTTAACCAATGATTCAAATGAATTAGAGGAAAAAGGAAAATCTTGGGAAACAGGTGTAAAAAACGTAGGTGCTGCGATTAACATAGGTGTTTCCACCAAAGCTGGTGTGATGATGGGTGCTACTTGGGGAAGTGCTGCGGGGCCTTTAGGTACGATTGCTGGTGGAGTTGCAGGTGGTGCAATTGCTGGTGCTGCGGCTGTTGCTAGTAAATGGGACACAGTTAAAACATGGTTTGGTCGGTAATGCAATTTTTTTGCATTACCAGATTGGATTATGATACAATGATGATAAGTTATAAAAATAAAAAAGGAAGTTAATTATAGGATGGAGTTATTTAAAGCATTAGTTATTATAGGTATTTTGGGTTTTCTTTTTGGATTGGGTCCTATTTTAATATATTTTATCCAAAAACACGTAAATAATAAATTAAATAATGTAGAAAATATTAAATTACAAACTGAAATTGAGACAATAACTAAGCAAGGAAAATTAAACCAAAAAATAGCTGAGTTAGTAAATAATAAAGCTTTATCAGTTCAAGAAAAAACTGAATTACAAGAAGAAATAAATACTATTCAAAACGAATTAAACCAAAAAAAAGCAGAATTATCACATAATCAAATGTTGGCAGGACAATTAAAAGCTAAAAAATATAAAAAAAGAAATCCAATAAAAGCTATAATTATATATTATTGTTTTATAATAAGTATATTTGCTATTTTCGGTGGTTTTATATTTTTAGACAATAAATACGATATAACAAATTCAAAACCCAAAACTTATACTATTACTGAACCTAAAATAGAAATTGAATCTGAATGGTTTGAAGGATACCGTTCTAGAGATGATAACTATCAAATTAAGAAATATTATAAAGCAGATGGTTATGACCCCAATGCAGAATTTGGGGCCACAAAAGATTGGAAAGGTAGTCCTTGTCAAAGTTATAGTCATAATGTTAATCACCTTGTTTTGGGTCACCAAATAATTAAAGTAAAATACACTTTCTACGGTCTCAATGGCCTTGGTCGCGGACAGCACCGTGAATACGAGCCAACTGATATAATGCCGTTTATGAAAAATCCTTTTGACAAATGGGAAGTAAAAGACAGCAGGATTGATTTTTTTAAAACTTTCCATACGAAAAATAAAAATGATGATTCACAATTTAATAATATGTTTATCAACGACCCTTCAAACCACTACACAAAACTCAACTACAAAGGCCCGAAATGGTTAATTGAAGAAGATAAAGATTTTTTCATGGATGAAGTACAATGTCATATAATAGACCCCAAAGATTCTAGATATCCCAAAGATGAAAAGAAAAATTACTACCTTCACTTCAACCCAAAACAAAGATATATCACACTTTACACTAAGAAATTTAATACTAAAAATAATTAAAATAAATAAAAATAAGGAGTTTAATAATTAATGTTTAAATTACAAAATCAATTAAAAATAATAAGTATTTGTTTATTAGCTTTTTTAGGGATGTTATTAATAAATAATAATCAAGTTATGGCGAGGGAGAATGGTAATATAAATAATAATGGTAATATAAATCAAAATAATAGAAATATTAATCCAATTATGGAAGCATGTAGAAATTTACATGATTTATTATTAGAAGAAGCAAGATTAATAAATCAAATTTATAATGTTATTAGAAATAATGATTCAGAAGAAACAATAAGAATTTTAATTAATCAAACAAACGAAATAGCTCTTCAAGCTGAAAATATTCGTAGAAATATTAACAACAACCAAAATCAACCAAATAACAACCGAAGAAACTAAAATAAATTTAAAAATAATTAATAAATATTTTAAAAAAACAATAAAACTTCTTAAAAGATTTTATTGTTTTTTTCAATTATTGCGAAATAAATAAACAGTTTTTTTAACAATCAAGGCTTAAAAAAATAAAGTTATGTTAACAAAACAGAAATGAGCTTAGAAATGGAGAAAAAATTAAAATTATATTCTTTGGATGTTAAATTAAAGGCTGTTTTTGCGAAACAGGAAGGCAAAAGATGTAAAGAAATCCAACAAAACTTAAATATTACAAATCGGAGTCAGATTTATCAATGGGTGGAGTGGTATGAATTAAAAGGGGCAGAAAGGCTAGAACAATCAATTAGAGGAAAAAGAAAGGTTGTTGAAAAAGGAATTAATCCAATTAAAACAGCAATTAAAAACCAACTTAAAAATAGTTTTAAGAAAAATAGAAAATTATATTTAGACATTATTAATAAATATCAAAAAGAAGTTTCGTTAGAAAAATTGATTAAATGGTTATCTATTTCAAAAACTAGTTATTTTAGATGGATTAAGCAAAGTCTTCATCCTAGACCTCAAAGTGAATTGGAAAAAGCCTTGTTTCAAATATGTCAACAAGGTTCGTATATCACAACCGATGGCAAGAGAAAAAGAAGGCTTGGTTATCGGGTGGTTCATCAAAAATTAATTGACCTTAAATTTAAGATAAACGGTAAAACTGTTTTAAAACTAATGCATCAATTTGGGTTATTATCACAAAGAATACAGCGCAAACCTCAATATTATTATGATTTAGCTATTCAAAAAGAAAATAACTTAAAAAAACCTAATTCAAAACAAATATCATGCCACAAGACCATTTGAAAAATTATGTACTGATATAACTTATATTCCTTTTGGAAAAAATAACCAAAAATTATTTGTTTCAGCGATGATGGATTTGTATAACCGTGAAATTATTAGTTACAATATTTCTAAAATTGCTGATATTGATTTTGTAATTAGTACTTTAAAAGTTATTCCTACATTAATAAACCCTTGCATTCTTCATTGCGATAGAGCAAGTGTTTATACTTCTAAAAGATATCAAACTGAATTAAAAGCTAATAATCTAATAACTAGTTTTTCAGCTAAAGCCATGCCAACTGATAATGCATGTATGGAGGCATTTTGGGCCAATATGAAACGTGAAACCATCCATTATGAAAAAATGCAAAATCTAGGCGAACATCAAATTATAGAAATTATTACTGATTACATTGAATATTATAATATTTATCGCAAAATGAAAGGCCTAAATTATTTATCACCCAAAGAATTTAAAATAAAAAATATTAATTAATAATTAAAATTATAAGCCCTTCATAACGGAGGGCAATTTGTGTAGGTTTTTTTAAGTTCTTTAAAAAATAACTTTTTAAAAAACCATAACACCTCTTAGAACTCAAAATTTTGCTCTTATATGACACTTTTGGTTGATTGGTAATGATAAATATCAAATCGTAAATATAAAATCATTTAAGAGGTAATATTTTGATTGTTTATTTTTTGAAATTAATAAAATTCTTTAAATCAATTATTTTTAGATTATTATGTAAAAAAATTATTTTTTTATATTTTATAAGTATAAAATATAAAATTTTTTCTTAAAAAAGCAATTAGAAAACTGGTACTGGTTGAGAACAACAAATTTAAAAAAAAATAAATTTCATATTTTGACAAATAATTTTAATTATGTTATAATAAAAGTAATTAATAAACAATTTGGTTTTTCAAAAAATCATATTTTTTTTGGAAAAAAATGTTGTTCTCAAATGGTGCCATTTTTGTGGAGCTTACCAGTACCGCTGCCTTTATTGGTTGCAATGCTATTGAATGCTTTGTATGTGTTTTCTATGTTATTCATTCCGCGTTTCAATACCTTTTTTAGGCTATAGTTGTTTTTTGAATGATTTAAAATCATATCTAAAGTTCTCGAAAACTTAAATTCATTTGAATTATGTGTAATATGTGTAAGCATATTATCACTTACTCCTTTATTCATTTGTTTAGATATACCATAAATGACTGACTTGTTTTCGCCTTGTTCTTAGTTTTCCTAAGAGCCCTGGGAGGGCAATTATCATTGTTATTCCAAACAATGTTTTAATTCCTCCGACTACTAGAAGTCTCTTTCTCCTTGGGGATGTGGGCTTTTGTTCCCACACTTGAACCTTTAGGATTCTGCAAGTTCCTCACTTTATCTACCTTCATTCCTTAGGAGAAGTAACCATTTATGTTTTCATGTCTTTCCTGACTGTTGGTGAGATTCCAGGTTTCCGTTCGTGATTGATAAACTATCCAACACGCTAACAATATGTTGATAGCGTCTGGACTGCTCGCTTGTAGTAGTTTGCGATGCAGGTTACAAAATTACATCTTCTTTTCTTCTTAGGCTATTTTACAGGCTTTTCCATAGAATGATTTGCTAGCGGTGTCATCTTGACTAACTACTTCGTCTCAACCCGCCTTTATGAACTGCTGTAATACATCATCTTTTCATTTGATGAACCATTCATCTGCTTTCAGTGTTTATCGGCACTGGAAATTGGTTAGATTTCACGATAAAGTGGGCTTCTTTGCCGCCCGATAGCCTTTGGTAGGTTTTTTAAAAATAAATCTAGAAATTTATCAAATGATTCTTTTTTCTGTTTTTAAGACTTTTTTGATTTCAAAAATATTTTTAAAAACTAAAAACATAATTTTCATTTTGTGAATGTTCCACAATAGTGAGGGTGTTTGCATAAAAAAAGTATTTTTCCAATGATGAAAAGCAAAAATTTATTCCTAAATGTTTGTCATCATGGGGAGATGATGTTTTTAAGACTTTTTTGATTTCAAAAATATTTTTAAAAACTAAAAAAATAATAGATAATTCCATATCTTTTCAAAAAAATATTTTCAAAAAGGAGAAAAGATAATGAATGAAGCCGAAAATATTTTACTAGGACTTTTGCTTTTAGACTCCAAAAAAATAGATTCAGTTAGCGATATGATCGCAGAAACTGATTTTAATATTACTCACTGCCAATATATTTTTAAGGAAATGAAACAACTACAACAAGATGACATGAAATAGATTATGTTTATGTTAGTTACACCTTAGAAACCGAAAAATACTTTTCATATCTTTTAAAATCAACAAAACAAATTAATTAACTAAAAAATGTTCATAGTTTGGGATGATGAAATAATTAGGACACTTTTTGTTTTCTAAAAAAAATTTGGGACTGACTTATTTTTTAGTCGGTCTTTTTTTTCTTTTTAAAAACTCTTTAAGATTGATTTTTAAGTGGGTCTTTTTTGTGCTCCAAATCACAGATTTTTCCACTCTTTTCTAAAAAAATATTTTTTTAGAAATAATTGCAATAATATTATAGAAAAATTTTATAAACTACTTAATCTTATTTTCTTAAAAATGTTATAAGATTTTTTTGAACCATTAATTCTAATTCAATGGATTTTTTGCGTTCTTCTAAATTGGTTTTTTTAAATATATCCATTTCTTCAGCATTAATTTCTTTAGCAACAAGTTCGGCGTAAATTTTGACTAAATTTTCTAATCTAATCACTTTCGCTTCTGCCTTTTCTAATGCAATTAATTTATAATTGCGTTCTTGAAAATAAAATTTACCTTCTTTGAATGCTTGGTGTATTGTAAACCAAGTTAGGAATAACACAGAGAAAAAAACAACAACAGAAGCAAGATCTCTAACGTGGATTTTCCCATTCTTATACATTAAATTCAATCCTTTCATTAAATTTAGGTTGTTTGTTGGAGTTTGCGGTGTTAACCTTGGCGTTTTTTAACAATTTAAAAAATCACATTAAGGACCTTAAGTACTTTTTATAAATTGCCAAAATTGTTTGGTGTTAAGATTAAAATGGCAAAATTGATATAATTGACATATTTGTTTTAATTTATAAATGTTTTTTTGGATTTGTTATTTTTTTTCATTTTCTTAATACTTAATTTTTTTGGATTTCTACACTTTATTTTTTTATTTTGATGGGTAGGGGTGAGGTATTCTTGTTTTTAAGACTTTTTTTGATTTCAAAAATATTTTTAAAAACTAATAAAATAAATTAATTAAACCAAAAGTGTTTAATTTTTTCATAACTTGCTAAATGCATGATATATTTTATAAATTTGATCTCTTTGTGATATATGAAGGGTAAAAAAAATTTATGATGAAGGGATTTTTTTATTTATGATATCTTGCTTTCTAAAAAAGTTTTCAAGACTACTTCATTCAAAAATTTTACAATCCCTCCGCTATATAAATACAAAAAGTTAAAAAAACGCAACAAAATAAAAAGGAAATAACCTTCCTCCTTATTTTATCATTTTGCTTAAAAAAACATACAGTAAAATGACTTCTTTTTTCAAATGGCGATGTTTTAGATTTAAGAACTCTTTATTTTATTTCTTTTTTTGTTTGTATATACTTATGATTTATGTTTTTGCTTTTCCGTGTTAATTATTTTGGTTTTTTTAATTAAACACCTTTATAATTTAACAGTTAGAACTTAATTAGAAAAAATTAAAATTCATTATTATAAAAAATATTTAAATTAAATTTATTAAGATAATAAGGTGAATTAGTTTTTTAGATATATTTTTTTTTACTTTTGTCAATCTTTTCTCCTTAAGTGATTTAGAGGAACGGACGACGACTGACAAGTGATTTATTAATTTATTACCAACTTACCTGATTTTCTTTTTTTATTTATCAAAAAAAACAATCTTTAATTTTGTTGCTAAGCAGAAATTTTCAAAAAAATAGTTTTGGAGTCAAAAAAATTTTTGGGATGGAAAAAAAGAAAAGTCCTCAAACTAATGAGGGCTTTAAGTTATTCTTTTTTCTTTTCTTAATTTATTGAAAGACATAAGAAAGAAAAAAGATTATTAATGTGAATTAATTGTTACATCAATCGCAGAAAAAAACATTTTACAAAAATGATGTATTATTTTTTTGGATAATATAAACACATCATAAAAGTTATTTATACAACCTTTTTTTAATTTTTTAATGTTAATTTTTGTAATTATATCATCTTGTGATATTTAAGAATATTCAATTCTTAAGTTAAAGAGGGGGGGGTTAATCAAAATAATTTTAACGATACAATATATCTATTTATTTGTGTTTTAAAGGGGTTCTAGTTAAGGAATTTATTGGATTTATTTACCTGTTTCGGGGTTGAATTTTTTGTTGTAATCAATGTTTTTTCCATCGGGTTTGTGATAAATCTCTTCAATTTTTTGTTCTTTGTCGTTGAATTTGGTTTGTTTGAATAATTTACCTTCGTTATCATATTCATATTGAATGATACAATCAACTGTTCCATTGGGGTTATATTTAATCTCTTTGATGCATTTGTTTGTTATCGGGTCGTATTTCACTAAATTTCTTCGGCGGCCTGTTCGGGGGTTGAATTCAATAATTTGATTAATTGTTTGTTCGTCTGGTTTGTATTCAGTCTCTTTGATTAAATTCCCTTGGGAGTATTCATATTTAGTGATGAATTTGATCGTGTTGTTGTTATGTTTGCTCAATTTAGTTTTTTTGCCTTCACTATCGTATTTAATGGCGTCAACTGTTCCATCGGAGTTGTAGATAGTTTTGGTAAGCTCCACAAAAATGGCACCATTTGAGAACAACATTTTTTTCCAAAAAAAA
This sequence comes from Candidatus Phytoplasma australiense, assembly GCA_000069925.1. Taxonomy (GTDB): domain Bacteria; phylum Bacillota_I; class Bacilli_A; order Acholeplasmatales; family Acholeplasmataceae; genus Phytoplasma; species Phytoplasma australiense. The sequence goes on along the minus strand of AM422018.1, from coordinate 217,596 downwards.
TATGATTTTCTGAAAAACCAAATTGTTTATTAATTACTTTTATTATAACATAATTAAAATTATTTGTCAAAATATAAAATATTAATTATTTTTAAATTTGTTGTTCTCAACCAGTACCAGTTTTTAATTGGTTTTTTGAAGAAAAAAATTTTATATTTTATTAATTATAAAGTAATAATATTATTTAATAGTATAATATATGTATATGTAATATAAAGAAAGAAATAAAAACTATTCAAAAGTTTTTATTTCTTTCTTTATATATTTACCATATATATTATTAATTTTTTTCATCTTTTTAAACTAACAAATCATGAAAAAACTTATAAAATTTTTTTAGTTTTAAAGAATAATTTTTAAATCAAAAGTCTTAAAAAAAGGAACAGCGCGCAACTTCAAAAATAAAATTGTTGGCAAACTTATTAAAAAATAAAAAAAACAACCACTACCAATTATTTTTTCGTTTTTCGACAAACACTTTCTAAAAAATTTTGAAAAAACAACTAAACTCAAAAGCAAATAAAATAATTTTTATCATTCTACAACACCTAAAAAACAACAGCACCAAATCCCGGTTTTGTTTTTAAATGCTTTTTATTTTGTTCCAACATCAATCCTAAATTAAGTTATAATAATATTGGTTTTAAAAATTTAATAAATTAATTTTCAAAAAAATAATCATTAAATCATCTGCAATCTTTTAATAGAAAAATATTATTATATCCTTTCAACTAAAGATTTCTTCAAACGACTGTTGAAAATTATTTTTTGCTTACCAAAATTAAGGCAGGAAAAATTACAATTACTGCCAATTATTTTCAAAAAAAATCATTAGAATATCTATGATTTTTATGAAATAACATGGATTATATATCTTTTTAAGTTAAGCTAAAAAAATTTAAAAAATTTTTAAGAAAAATTAGGATAGGCTTATCTGCTACTCGTTTTAAATGTTGAAATTTTCATAATTTCATTTTTCTGAATAATGTTTTTTTGAAAAATAACAAGCGTTTATTTTTTTATTTTTGAAAATCAAGAAAGTCAAAAAGATAAATTATTATAATAACCAAATATTTTTATCACGCACCATTAAATATATTCTTTTTAATTTAAAAAGTTTTAATTAAATTTTTAAAAACAAATAAAAAAATTAAATATATTTGTCTAAACTTTCAAGATTTAAAGTTACATTATTTAAATATATGTTTGCATCTCAAAAGTTAGAAAAAGATAACCGAAAAAACAACGGAATTTAATTATTTAATTTTTTGTGATAGCAAAATTTATTTTTTAAAACAACTAAAAAATTAAAGATAGGCTTAACACATATTTCGTGATTTAGCAACAAGCTAATTTTAAAAATTAATTTTTTTACTGCAAGAGTAATTTTATTTTAAATTTGGTTTGTTAATTTTAAAAAAACAAAAAAAGAAAAAGGGGGATAAAATTGATGCCAACCACTTTTTCATAATTTCCAACTTTATTAAAATAAAAACTAATCAAATCAAAAAATGGAAAATAAATATGGCACAATGACATTTTTTATAAAAAGAATGTTAATTTTTTTAGAAAAACAAAATTATGTTCAAAAATAATAATACAAAAACTATTGTTTTCAATTCTCCTTTGCAAAAATACGTTATCGCTTCGGTTTTATTTGGCTTAACTATTGTTTTAGAATTTATAGGAAGCGCCAAATTTAGCAGTGGAATTGGCTCCCTGTTTAAAATGGCACTTGTACCTTTAATTTTAATTGGTTTTTTGTTAGGATTAAAATACAGCCTCATTTTTGCTACGTTATATGCTTGTTTTCATATTTTAAAAGCGTTTTTTTATAGCAATTTAATGGGCTATATGGAAATCAACGGTTTAACGTTGCCTGAAAAATTGAGTGTCTTGCTATTAGATTATTTTTTGGTAGATATGGCTTATGGTTTATCAGGATTATTATATCTACCTAATTTTTCCTATTTTAATAAATATAAAAAAATTTGGAGTAATTTATTCATAATTTTTTCTTTGGTCTTGTTTTTCAAATTTATAGCTTCGCGTTTTATTTGGTTAAAAATTTTGTTAGAAACAATCCAAAATAACAACGATTATTCTTATCCTCCTGCTTTATTAAAATATCCAAATATTTTATGTTTATTTTATAATATTATTCCTGTCTTAAATAATTTTTTAATCACGGGGTTTATATTCTCTTTTTTAAATCCTAGGCTCAAAATGTATTTACAAAATAAATAATAATATATAAATAAATTAATATGGATACATCATCAAAAAAAGAAAAAGAAAAAATTATGGTACAACAAAATATTTATAATAAAAACAAAATTTTAAGACACATCGTTCTTGCCTCTTTTTTATCATATATGCCTGTTGCACTATCTTATTTAATAAAAGAAATAGGTGTTCCTGGCTTTTTAATTCCTTATTTTCGTTATTTTATTTTTTTTCCTTTGATTGTAATGTCCTTTTACGTTCCTAAAATGATGGCTTTCGTGGGTGGTTTTTTATCCGAAATGTTCATTTTTTATTTAAAAACCAAAAGGACTCATTATAATCCTTTAGAAAGTCTTTTTTGTGCTCTTTGTTTTGTTTTAATTCCTAGTTTATTCTTAAAAAAAAAAGATAATTTTTGTAAATTTTATTTTGTGATTCTTTTGGCATCAAGTTTATTTCAAATTGTAAGTTGGTATAATATATTGAAATATCGTTATAAACTAGACTTATTGGATATCCAAAAATTCGATCAAATAATTCACATATTAAAAATTGATTTAGGGATAAGATTAATAGTTATTGTTCCTATCATTTCGCTTATACTAGCTTTGATTTTGAAAAAATTACTTCCAAGATTAGAGTTTTTTGACAACATTTAATTAACTAAAGGAGCATTTTATGCAATTTAAAGATTTTAAATATCAAAGAATTAATATTCCCAAAATCAAAGAGCAAGTTGCTCCGATGATTGAATCGTTTTTATCTTCTTCTTTGGAAGAACAAATAACAATTATGAAAAACATGAATCAAATAATGGATCAAATTAGCTCCATGTTTACTTTAGTCAATATCAGAAATAGCTTAAATGTTAAAGATAACTTTTATCAACAAGAACAAGCTTTTTGCGACCATAACGCCCCTTTAATCAAAGAATTACAACATCAATTTTTAGAAAAAATCAGCCAAAGCAAATATTATGACCAACTAGCATCTTATTTTGGTTTATTTTTATTTCAAAAAAACCATTTGGAATTAAAAAATTTTCATCCTCAAATTATCCCTTTATTGCAAGAAGAAAACGCTTTAGTCACAGAATATGAAAACTTAATCTCTCAACCCAACGTTAACTTTCAAAACAAGATGTATAATTTAAGCCAAATGGGACCTTTTTTAGAAGCAAAACAAAGAGAGACAAGAAAAGAGGCTCAATTAGCTGTTTCTCATTTTTTTGCTAAAAATGAATCCGATTATGACCGCATTTATGATCAATTAGTCAATATCAGGCACAAAATGGCTAATTTATTAGGTTATGATAATTTTGTTCAATTAGGATATGATCTTTTAGGGAGAACAGACTATTCACAACAACAAGTAAAAACTTACCGAGAAAACATTTTAAAACATGTTTTGCCTTTTTATCAAATGACGCAACAAAAGAAAAGTAACCGTTTAAAAATTAATAAACTGGAAAGTTATGATAAAAAAATTCATTTTTTAAGTGGCAACCCCACACCTGAAGGAGACACAAAGACAAAAATATCAAATGCACAACAAATGTATCATCAAATGTCGCCAGCAACTAAAGTTTTTTTTGATTTTTTGCTAGATAAACAACTATTAGATTTAGAAAGTAAACCGAATAAAACAAGTGGAGGGTACTGCACTTATTTACCGTTGTTTCAAGCTCCTTTTATTTTTGCTAATTTCAATGGAACAAGTCATGATATAGATGTTTTAACTCACGAATTTGGACACGCTTTCCAAGTATATCAAAGTCGTCATTTTATTCCTGAATATCGTTTTCCTACGTTAGAAGCGGCAGAAATTAGTTCTATGGGGATGGAATTTTTAGCTTGGCCTTGGATGAAGAATTTTTTTGGTTCAGAGGAAGCAAAATATAAATTTTTACACCTTTCAGAAGGACTTAATTTTTTACTTTATGGTGCTTTAGTTGACCACTTTCAAGAAGAAATTTATCAAAATCCTCACATCACCCCTCAAGAACGAAAAAAAATATGGCGTGATTTAGAACAAAAATATTTACTCATAAATGAATATGAAAGTGATCTTTTTTTAGAAAAAGGTAATTTTTGGTTGCGTCAAAGTCATATTTTTTCTAGTCCTTTTTATTATATCGACTATACTTTGGCTCAAGTTTGCGCTTTTGAACTTTGGACGCTAAGCCAAAAAGATTATCAACAAGCTTGGGAAACATATTTGAAATTATGTCAAATAGGTGGATCGCAAAGCTTTTTAAAACTTTTAGAAAAAACAGGATTAAAAAGTCCTTTCGATGAAAAACATTTTAAAACAATTGTTGATAGTATTGCTAATTACATTCAAAAAATAGACGATAGTAAATTTTGACTTGACAAATCAAAAAAAGATTAAGTAAGAAATAATAAAGGAATTCATTTTAAAATATGATAGAAATTAAAGATTTAAGTTTTTATTATCAAAACAACCCTATTCTTCAAAATTTAAATTTAAAAATTGAAAAGAATTCATGGGTTTCTATTATAGGACATAATGGTTCCGGAAAATCTACTTTAGCCAAAATTTTATTAGGTTTATTGAAGCCTCAAACAGGCTCGCTTACGATTGATAAAAAGTTAATGAATGAAAAAAATTTACCACACATTCGGCCACAAATAGGTATAATTTTTCAAAACCCTGATTATCAATTTACAGGTATGACTGCACGCGAAGATATTGCGTTTGGTTTAGAAAATTATAACTTAACAAGACAAGAAATTATTGCAAAAATTGATAAATATAGCAAAATGTTAAAAATAGATCATTTATTGGATAGAAATGTTTCTTTTCTTTCAGGAGGACAAAAACAAAGAGTTGCCATTGCCTCCATTTTGGCAATGGAAACAAACATTATTGTTTTTGATGAAGTCACTGCTTTTTTAGATCCTCAAGGAGCAACAGAAATCAAAAATATTATTCAACAAATTCAAGGAAAAACTTTAATCACTATCACTCATGATTTAGAATTAGCTGCTAAAAGTCATCAAATAGTTATTTTACACGAAGGCAAATTAATAAAGACAATGAGTCCCTTAAGCTTTTTTCAAAACGAAGCGTTTTTAGACCAATATAATTTCAAACCTCCTTTAGCTTTAAAACTTTATTATCAATTGTCAAAAGATAGTCAATTAAAACTAACTCCAAGCTTACAAAAATTAAAGGATATTTTATGGGAATACAATTTGAAAAAGTAAATTTTTTTTATCCAAAAAATAATCAAAATCAAACTGTTTTGGCATTAAATAATATTAATTTAAAAATAGCGGCGAAAAACGAATTTATTGCATTAGTAGGCAAAACAGGTTCAGGAAAATCAACTTTAGTACAATTAATGAATGCTTTGCTTACAACAAACAACGGAAAAATAACTATTTTTAACCAAAACATTAACAACCAAACAAATAAAAATTTATTAACTGCTTTAAGGAAAAAAGTAGGCTTAGTTTTTCAATTTCCAGAATATCAACTTTTTGAAGCAACTATTTTAAAAGACGTCATGTTTGGGCCAGAAAATTTTTTCAAGAATAAAGAAATAGTTCACCAAAAAGCAAAAGAAGCTTTAAAACACATTGGCATCAAAACAGATTTATATCTCAAATCACCTTTTCAAATTAGCGATGGGCAACAAAGAAAAGTAGCTCTTGCAGGAATTATTGCAATGGAGCCAGATATTTTAATTTTGGATGAGCCCACAAGAGGTTTGGATGCAATCAGCAAAACAAGTATTATGCGTTTTTTAAACGATTTGAATGTTGTTTTTGAAAAGAGTATTATTTTAATTACTCACGATATGAATTTGGTGGCGCAATATGCCAAAAGGGTGATTGCTTTGGACAAAGGAGAAATTCTTTTTGATGGCCAAACCAAAGCTTTTTTTGAAAATCCTGAATTCCACCGTTTTAATTTAGACTTTCCAGAAACTTTTAAAATTTTGCAACATTTAAATAAAACTTTAGGAATCCCTTTTAAGCCTCAATATTGTTTTCCAGATTTGTTAAAATATTTAAAAAAATTTTATGATTAAAGGATATTTTTTATGAAAAAAAAAGATTTAGAGCATTCTTTAAGGCATAATCATCCTTCTATCAAAATTATGGCTTTTTTACTTTTATTGTTTTTTGTTTTACAATTGCCTATTAATAATCATTCTAATTTGAAAATGTGGACTCTTTATGCAAGTGTTTTTTGTTCTTTATTGTTAATTTGTTTTTCTTTTGGTCTTTCTTTTTGTTATTTTTGTTCTCGAATTAAACACTTAAGATTTTTCTTTTTTATTTCTTTGTTATTGCAGCTAACAACGACTAAAAATAATTTTATAGAAATAGAAATTGTTAACTATCATTATGCTTTGGCTATTCTTTTCTTTTGTTTCTTTTTTTATTCTTTAACGCAGAAAAAAATACATTTCAAACTATCTTATTTATTGATTATTTTGTTTTTGGTTTTTGTTTTTCCTGTTTATTTTCGCTCAGACATTACAACTACATATTATTTAAAAATTTCTTCTTTTTTGAGAATTGTTTTAATTATAACTAGATTAATTATGATTATGATGCTCTTTTTTTTATTTAATAAAATTATTTATTTTAATGAAATTAATGATGGTTTGCAAATTCTTTTATCTCCTTTAAAAAAAATTAAAATTCCTATCCAAACTTTTGCTTTAATGTTATCTTTAATTTTTATGGCCCATTCTTTTTTATTACAAGAAACTAAAAAAATCTTAAAAGCTCAAATATCAAGAGGAATGAATTTAAATAATAAAAATATTTTTAAAAAAGTGAACCATCTTCTCTCTTTGTTGGTGCCTATTTTTATTTTGGTTTTCAAAAGATCAATCGTTCTTTCCGACGCTATGGAAGTGAGAGGTTATGTTTTGGGTGGAAAAAGAACAAAAATGAATATTTATCGACTTCAATTAAAAGATTTTTTCTTAATGTTTGTTGTTTGCATACTTTTTTTAATCAAATATTTGTGCAGTTAATAAATAAAATAAGAAAAGAGTGTTAATAATTTTATGAAATCACAATTAAGTTTAAAAGATCCAAAAATATTTGAACTAATCGAACAAGAAAAAAAAAGACAAAAAGAAAATATCATATTAATTGCTTCCGAAAACTTCGTTTCCAAAGAAGTTTTAGAAACTCAAGGTAGTATTTTAACTAATAAATACGCCGAAGGATATCCTGGAAAAAGATATTATCATGGTTGTGGTAATGTAGATGATATTGAACAAATAGCCATCGAAAGGGCGAAAAAACTCTTTAATGCTCGTTATGCCAACGTTCAACCGCATTCAGGTTCTCAAGCTAATATGGCAGTTTTACAAGCTTTATTGCAACCTAACGATAAAATTTTAAGTTTGTCTTTAAACGATGGTGGGCATTTAACTCACGGACATAAATTAAGTTTTTCAGGTAAATATTATCAATCTTATTCTTATAATGTCGATCCAACAACAGAAATGCTTGATTATGAATCAATTAGAAAACTGGCTTTGGAAATCAAACCAAAATTAATTATCGCAGGATATTCTGCTTATTCCAGAAAAATTAATTTTCAAAAATTCCGTGAGATTGCTAATGAAGTCAATGCTTATTTAATGGCTGATATTGCTCATATTGCAGGCTTTGTTGCATGCAAATTACACCCTTGTCCTTTAGAAGCTCAAGCAGATATAGTTACTTCAACGACTCACAAAACTTTAAGAGGACCTCGGGGGGGATTGATTTTAACCAACAAAGAAAAAATAATGCAACAAATTAATAGATCTGTTTTTCCGGGAATTCAAGGAGGGCCTTTGATGCATGTTATTGCTGCTAAAGCTGTTTCCTTCAAAGAAGCTCAAAGTTTAGAATTTAAAAATTATCAACAACAAGTAATTAAAAACGCTCAAGCATTTGCTCAAACTTTTCAAAAAAAAGGTTATCACGTTGTAAGTCAAGGAACTGATAATCATTTATTTTTAATTAATTTAAAAAAAACAAACCCTCTTTTTACCGGAGAAAAAATTGCAAACATTTTAGAAAAAGTTAACATTATAGTCAACAAAAACACTATTCCTTTTGATCAAGAAAAACCAATGTTTACTAGTGGTATTAGGTTGGGAACGCCTGCCATGACAACAAAAGGATTTCAAGAAGCAGATTTCATTAAGTTGGCAGATTTGATTGATCAGGCCATCAAAAATAGGGACGACAACGTGTATCTGCAAAAAATAAAAAAAGAAGTTCTAGATTGGACAAATGATTTTAAATAATATCTCAATTCATCCCAAAATAGAAAAAATCTCAACCGCAAAGATATTTTTTAATTAAATAAAAGTAAATTTTGCAGTTTTTGAGTAAGAAAAAACAGCCCTCAAACTAACGAGGGCTTTTAAAATATCTTTTTTTTAATTTGTTATCGCCAAAGAAATTTTGAAGTTTATAAAAAATTGTGGATGATTCAAAATATTGGTTTTTTTAATAAGCAAAAAAATATTTTTCCAGTGATGAAAAAAATGCATTCCTAAATGTTTACAATCATTTGATAAAACATTACTTATTTACCAACAAAAATATTTGGGTGGCACCGATATTCCTTGTTTTTAGACATTTTTTATTATTAGTGGGTTGTTAGGTTTTTTAACAAACTTCAAAATTTAAATTGTTGTTTACAAAATTAACCCTGAAGAAACTTAAAAAGATTTTACACCTTTAGTTAATAAAATATTTTAAAAAAATATTATTTTTTTGTTTAACAACTCAATTTTTAAAGAAGCATATGCCCTTTAGTTAATAATTCAAACCAAGATATGTTAAATTGTTTCTAAAACAAATTAAAAAATGTATCACGAGATGAAGGAAAATATAGAAAAAATTGCAAAACAAAAGCCTCAAAAAAATAAACCAAATAAATTAAATAATCAATTCCATTGTTATTTTCAAAATTTTTTTAGTTTCTAAAGAAGAACTAACAGAAACATAATTATTTCATGGTATCTTAATGAAGTTGTTTCATCGCCTTAAAATTTTATTACCTTAAAAATATATTGGCAATGAGCGTTATTAAAAATCGGTTTCTTAAATCATATCGCAAACTGAATCTATTTTTTTAAAGTCTGAAAGTAAAACTCCTATCAAAGCTTGTTCGGCTTCAATCATTATCTTTTATTCTTGGACTGTTTGAAAATATTTTTTTGAAAAAATATGAAAATTATTTTTTTAATTTATACATTATTTTATTTATCAAAAAAATCAAAAGCCAATAATTAAAATTTCTAATAATAAAATTTCTAATAATAAAATTGGGTACAAAAAAAGACCGACTAAAAATAAGTCAGTCCCAAATTTTTTTTAAAAAATAAAAAAATATCCTAAATACTGTAATATCTCAAAAAAATAATTAATTAAATTATTAACGCACCAAAATATTGACTACCGTTTATCTTTTTTCCATTGTAACTTCTACATTAATTACAATTTATTTTATTTCTCACAATATAAAAGTTTAAATAAAACCGTTGTTAATAAAAACCAATGATTGAAAGAAATATTGAGCCCAAAACTAATTTTTAAAAAATTGTTTTCTTAAGTCATAAAGACAACAATTAATTTATAAATCCCACAAATTAATGATCGATAAAGGTAACTTTGAAAAAACATTGAAACAAAAAATCATTATCTAAAAAAAGTCATCAAACTAAATAAATTGAAGAATTAAAAAAATAAATATTTCATTTTTAATGTATAAATTGCTTAATTTTGATTTTTATGTTTTTGATTCCATCCTTTTCCCTTCAGCAAAGGTTTTATTTTATGGTAAAATATATAGTATTGTTACTGTTCTAGATTATTTTTTAATTTATCATTTTATCATCAAAATAAAAAATTATTGATTTATTATATTGGAGGTTTTATGATATATAAAAAAAATCAAATCAATAAAAAGAAAATTATGATTGCTGAAGAAAAAAAAAGAAAGTTTTTATTAGAAGGCAATTTGTGGAAAGTTATTTTATACGTCACCTTTCCTATTATTATTTATTTGGTTTTTCAAGTTTTTTTTAATTCTTATGATATTTTATTTTACAAATCAAGCAAAGGCGAAGTGGATAAGTGTTTTTTGCCATCAATGAATCGAATTCACTTAGTCAAAGACATTCTTATCCCTTTTGGTGCATCCATTGCTACTGCTGGTGTAATTTTAGTAGGTCGTAATTACGGCAACAAAAATATCGAAAAAATGCGTTCTTATCTTTCGCAAACTTTTATATTAACTGTCATTGTAAGTTTTGTTATTACTATCTTGTTTGGATTTTTTTTAAAAACAACTATTTTAAAAAATATTTGTGATATTAAACAAAACAATCCAGCAAATCAAACATCATTGAAGAATTATTATTTTGTAATTATTTTGTCCATTTTTTGCATCATTATTAATACAGTTTTTTTAGCCTTAGAAAGAGCTAAAGGAAACAATAAAATAATTTTAATCACAACTGCATTAAATGTTTTTATTAAAGTCATTTTATCTAATCTTTTTTGGAATTGGAAAGAAGACATTACCTCTTTAGGGTATGCAACCCTCTTGGCTCACGCTATTGTTACTGTATTTGCTTTTTGGTTTTTATTTTGGAACCACAACAACTTTTTGAAAATTATTTTAAAAAAACTTCACTTTGAAAAACGTTTTTTGAAAAAACTTGTCCCCTTAGCAGTTCCTATTTGTATCAGCAATATAATCTTTATCTTAGGAAAATTAATTATTAGTATAACTTTGACGCGTTATTATGGAAGCGAACAAGGAAAAGTGATTGATACTCAATTAATTTTGGCAGTATCTATAAATAATATTTTTTCTAATATTATCAATTCTTTTGCTGATTCTCAAAACGCTATTATTTCTCAAAATTTAGGGCAAAAAAACATGAACCGCGTTTTTCAAATTTTTCAAAAAATTATGATTTCTATTGTTGTTTTAGCTTTTTTAGGCACTTTGATTCATATTTTTTGTTATCGCAAGATTTTATTCTATTTCATGAAAGAAACAATAGAAAGAGGATCTACATTTAAAATATTGTTGTTCTATGAAACCACAGGTTTATTTTTAACTTCTTTTTCTATAGTTTTATGCAATTTTTTAGTTTGTTTTAAAAAAACCAAAATTTATTTAAGTATGAATCTTTTAAGGGTTTTTGCAGGTGTTTTATTTCTTTTTATTTTAAAGAAAATGGATATTTTTAGTTCTTTTACAGAAGAATTAAGTAATTTTCATAAAGTCGGTTTAAGTCTTTTGTTAGGTAATTTAATTTCTTTCATTGCTACTTTAACTTTTTTCATTCCTTTTTATCGCAAACTTCAAAAAGAAAATCTTGCTAAAATGAAAATTAAACGAAAAATAAGCTAAAGATAATTTAGCTTCTTTTTTTATATATTTATGATTTTTCAATTTTTAAAGGTGTGGGGAGATGATGTTTTTTAGACATTTTTTTGTTTTAAAAAATATTCTTTAAAACTAAAAAAATAATTTTAAAATTTGGTCTAAAAAAAATTATAAAAACTATCATCTGAATTACAAAAAGATTCAACTAAGCAATATTTGTTATAAAAAAAACACTAGATGAAAAACAAACACGCCAAAAAAACCTAAATATTGTTTTAAAGTTAAAAAACACTAAAATCCCAAAGATCAAAATATAATATGATTATGTAAAAAATATGTTTGTTTGTGATTTGTGTCAGAAAAGTTTTTGCTCATTTTTTTGACTATTTTTGTTGATGGATTATTTTTCTAAACTCGTGAAGTTAATGCGTTTTTTTTGTTTACGACCTAAACTTTAAACAAAAATAATTTACAATTAAAGGGATTAAAAAAACTGAATTGTTCCAAAAGTTTAGACACTTTTACTTTTCAAAAACCTTGAAAACTCAAAAAATAATTTTCAAATTTGGTCTAAAAAAAATTTATAAAAACCAACAGACATGAAAAAAATAATAAACAAAACAGATTTGTCATATATATAAACAACATCACCAAGAAAAAACTTACAAATTCCAAACAATGTTTTGGATAACGAAGCAAAAAAGACACAAAAAATGCAAAAAATGGAATCATGTTCTTAAAAAAGTGTTTGTTTGTTGTTTGTTAGAAAAATTTTTAAATTTTCATTTCTTTTGATACATTTGATTCTCTTAGTAAATTCATTTTTGCAAACTTGTAAAATTCATTCGTTTATTTTAGGGAAAAATTGAATACCTAAATTTGGGAGCAATCACGCCTAAAAATAATTAATTAACGAATTAAAAAACCATCAAAAACTTAAGAAATTTAATAATTTTCAAGTTATGTAATCTGAATAATTTTGAAAATATCAAAATATTTTTCAGTTTTTAAGAACTACTTTTTTGCAGTGCTTTTTTTATGTTATAATTATTGTGATAGATTTATTTTTTTTCATAAATAAACAAGAAAGTATCTATCTTTTTTCCAACATTAAACTTAATACTAGATAGTTTATGCTTTGATCCCTTCTTGTTGCACAAACTAATTTATTTTTTGCTTTTAATTAAAAAAAGTGCTATAATTAACGAGCGATAATTTGGTGTTAATTGTTTTTCAAAACAATAACTACCATAAGTTTTTACATCTGCTGAAAAAGTGGATTGTTTTTAAAAAAAATTTAATGATTGTTATTTTTTTATGCTTTATCATTAATTTTTAGGAGATGTTTTTGGAAAAGTATTTTTATAAATTAATTTTAAGTTATGATGGCACTTGTTATTGCGGATACCAAAAACAACCCCAAACAAAAACGATTCAACAAACATTAGAAAATGCTTTAAAATCGATGACTAAACGTCAAATTAATACTTTTGCAGCTAGCAGAACTGATAAAGGTGTACATGCTCAAGAACAAACAATTCATTTTCAAACTGCTTTTGCGATTGAACTAAAACGTTTTAAAAACACTCTTAATCGTATTTTACCGCCTGATATTAGAATTAAAAAAATAGAAAAAGCAACAGCTGATTTTCATGCTCGTTATTGGGCAAAATCCAAAATTTACCATTATATTTTTGCCAAAAAACCTTTAAATGCTTTTAATTATCATTTTCAAGTTTTTGTTGCTAACCTTGATTTTGCAAAAATAAAATCCGCTATGAATTTGATTATTGGAAAATATAATTTTGCCTCTTTCACTAACGACAAAAAAGAAAAAAATTTTAATAAAACTGTTTTAAATGCTTTTGTGAAAGAAACTTCCCAAAATTATATTTTAATTTTTCATGCAGATGGTTTTCTTAAGTATATGGTTCGATTTTTGGTGGGGGGGTTGATTGAAATCGGGAAAAATAAAATGTCTTTAGAACTTTTTAAAGCTATGTTAACCAACACAACTAATCAAAAAGTATCCCTTTTAGCTCCAGCGAAAGGTTTATTTTTAAAAAAAATTTTTTATTAAATTATAATTTGTTTTTTCTATTTTTCATTTAACCCCAAAATTAAAATTGGAGAGTTAACAAAATAAAAAAAGGAGAATTAAGATTATTATGTTTATTTCTTTTGAAGGCGGAGAGGCATCAGGAAAAACAACTTTAGCTCGTATTTTGGCTCAAAAATTATCCGGAAACAAACACCAAATTGTTTTAACCAAGGAACCGGGAGGATATCATCCTTTTCTTTTTATTAGAGAAAAAATTTTAAATCCTGAAATGCCTCCGATTGATTTAAAAACAGAGGCCTTGCTTTATGCTGCAGACAGAAACGAACATTTAAAAAATATAATTCTTCCTGCTTTAAAAGAAAACAAAATTGTTATTTGTGATCGTTATTTAGATTCTTCTTTTGTTTATCAAGGATATGCCAGAAAATTAGGACAAAAATATATTGAGTATATTAATGATTTTGCTTTAAAACATTTACCTAACATTACTTTTTACCTTGATTTAGACCCTGTCATAGCTAAAAAAAGATTGGAACTTTTTCGCCCGGATAAACAAAATCGGCTGGATTTAGAAACGATTGAATTTCATCAAAAAATCCGCGAAGGTTATTTAAAACTGGCCCAAAAAGAAAATAAACGTATTATCAAAATTCAAGCAGATAATTCTTTGCCTCAATTATCTTCTTTAATTTACCAAAAAGTTAAACATTTATTATGCCAAACCAACCATTTTTAAAACCATTCTTAAAAATAATTCAAAACAAAAAATTAGCTCACCTTTATTTAATAACCGGGCTTGATCTCCCTCAAAGAAAAAAATTTGTTTTGGAATTATCTTATCAAATTTTGAAATCCCAAGAAAATACTCAAAACCATTCTTTTTTAAAACAAACTTTAACTGAAGGCACATATCCTAACTTTTATTATTTAAAAAAAGATAACCATCTTTTTAAAAAAGAGCAAATATTGCAATTAAAAGATTTTTTTAGTCAAAGTTCTTTGTTTGGAGAACAAAGAATTTATGTGATTGAAGAAATGGAAAAAACAACTTTGCCAGCAGCCAACAGTTTGCTTCATTTTTTAGAAAATACTCCCAATAATATAATTGGTTTTTTGTTGACAGACAATTTACATCAAGTTTTGACAACAATCGTTTCACGTTGTCAAGTTATCAATATTGATGTTTTCAAACAACAGTTATTAACTCCTGCAATCGAAGAACGAAAATTATCGCAAGAAATAGATGTTATGAATTGTGCTTTAATTCCTTTGATAAATATTTCTTCTGACGAAAATACAGCTTATTATCTAGAATTTAAAAAATATTTTTTGTTTTTTTTGGAACAATTTCCTAAAGATGGTTCTTGTGCAACTTATGACTTTGCTACTGTTCTTATAAATTCTTTTGCTGTTTTTTTAAGCGATTTGGTATCAGTTTTGTTAAGGTGGTTTTTAGATTTGTTTTATCAAAAAAAACAATTGCCTATTTATTTTGAAAATCAAGCACACCATCAAAAGGAATTTCAAAATTTAACTTTACAGCGAATCACAAATATTTTAGAGATTCTGCAAAAATATCATCAAGAAAAAATTAATTTGGTGAATCCCCAAAACCTCTTTTTTGCTTTAATTTTGGAATTAGAACAACAAAAATATTTTTAATAATTTTTTTAATCAAGGAGGCAATATGTTATTTCACCAAAAAAGTTTTTGCAATCAAAAACCGACTTTGTATTTAGTTGCAACTCCTATCGGTAATTTGGAAGATATTACTTTTAGAGCGGTCAGAGTTTTAAAAGAAGTCTTTTTAATTTTAGCAGAAGATACCAGAAATTCCAAAAAACTTTTAGAACATTATCAAATTAAAAAAAAAATAATTTCTTATTATCAACATAATCAGAAAAATAGGTTACCTCAAATTTTAGAATTGTTATCACAAGGAAAAGATTTGGCTTTAATCAGTGACGCAGGAACTCCTTTAATTAGTGACCCAGGGTTTTTATTGGTGAATGAAATAGAAAAAAAAGGCTTTAATATAGTAGCTATTCCAGGAGCTTCTGCTTTTTTAACTGCCTTTGTCACCGCTAACCTCAAAACTCCTTTTATTTTTTTGGGTTTTTTGCCTCGCTTAGGTCAAGCTTTAAAAAAAGAGTTATTGAAATACCAAAACAACCATGAAACTCTTATCATTTATGAATCTCCTTATAGAATTAAAAAAACTTTGTTGTTAATTCATCAACTTTATGGCAATCGTCGAATTTCTTTGGCGCGAGAACTAACTAAAAAATTTGAAACTATTATTAACGGCAATCTGGAAGATGTTTTAAAAGAAGATCTAGTTTATAAAGGAGAATACGTTCTTTTAATAGAAGGAAAACAAAAAACAACTCCCCAATTAACTTTTTTAAATATTTCTGAACATATTGCTTTTTATTTAAAATTAGGTTTTAGCCAAAAAGAGGCCTTAATGCAAGTGGCTCAAGAACGTCAAGAAAGCAAAAAAGAAATTTATCGCAAATACAATCATATTAAAAATCTTCAAGATAAGAAATTATAAAAATTGCTACACTTTTTATCACCACAAAAATGCCTTCTTTTACAAAAATAATTTTTAAAAACATCAGCAAAACATTAGTCAAAATTAGGCCTGCATGTTTTTTCTTCTTACTGCACTAATTTTAAAAAACGCATCAGTTTTTGATGTTTTATAATTTTATGTTATTTTTTTATGTTGATAACAATAAAACTTATTATAAAAAAATTATAAAACATACAACAACTTGCAAAATCCAATCCAAATCAAAATAAAAATTAAACTAAATAATTATCATTGAATCTTTTTATGTTCAAACAATGATTAATTAATTTAAAATACTTAAGCAAAATAAATTTAGAAAACTAAAGTAATTAAAAAAGATTATTGAAGTAAATATACAGCAAAACTTTGGAGACTCTTTTGCTGTGCATTTTTTAATCAAAAAAATGATGTTTTAAGGAATATTTTTAAAAATTTATCCACCATATAACTATTGAAAAATAAAAAATTAAAAAATATCTCACGCATTAACTAAATTATGAAAAAAACTTATAGACGCTTTTGTTTTAATTAATTTGTTTTGTTAGTTTACAAAAATATTGTAA
Source organism: Candidatus Phytoplasma australiense (assembly GCA_000069925.1). GTDB lineage: Bacteria > Bacillota_I > Bacilli_A > Acholeplasmatales > Acholeplasmataceae > Phytoplasma > Phytoplasma australiense. Next base: position 200,765 of record AM422018.1, on the reverse strand, counting down.
TTATCTATTGTTTTTTAAGTTTTAAAGGAATATTTTAAATCAAAAAAAACCTAAAAAAGAACGTAAAAGTGAATTCAATTAAATATAATTAATATCACTTTTGCTTTAAAAATAATTGTTTACTTTCTAAAGTCAAAATCCCAGAAACATAATTAATTGCATGTCATCTTGGTGTAGTTTTTTTCATAGCTTTCAAAATATGCACCATAAATCTTTTTTAAATTCTTTAGAATAGTTGTTATATCTACTAACTGTTTTGTTTGCTAATAAATAATCAAACTCCATTGAATAATTCTTTATTTCTAAATTCTTTTTATTTTTTAAAAAAACTCTTAATATTTTTTTGTCTTAAATATTTTATCCGTTTATCAAAACGTTTTTAGAAAATATTAAAAAATTATTTTTTTAAGTTTCCAAAAGAAAAAAAGACCGACTTAAAAATAAGTCGGGCATCATTTTTTTAAAAAATAAAAAGTATCCGAATTTTTAGAATAACTCATTGTTTCAAAATATTTTATTATTAATCATTAATCCTTAAAAAAAGAATTATTTCAAAAACAAAATAAATTAATTGTCAGCTGACATTTCAAAGTTATTTTTGTAGTTGATGGCTTGAAAAAATAAAAAAATCATTAATTAAAAAATATCATTAGTCATTAAAGTTTTAAAAAAGTTATTCCCCAAAAAAGAAAACTTGCTATTTTTTTGAGAGTTTTTGTTGTTGACTGAATTTTTTTAAATAAAATGGTTTTTTTATAAAAAAAGACCGACTAAAAAGTCGATCTTTAAAATTAAATTTAAAAACTCAATATATTCTTTATTTTTTCAACAAAGAAAACATTTTTTGTTTATATATTTCCACACCTGGTTGGTTGAAAGGGTTTACTCCTAATAGCAAACCTGACATAGCGCATGCTTTTTGGAAAAAGTACATTAAATAACCTAAATGAAATGCATCCAAAGAAGAAACAACAATCTCTAAATTAGGGACTTCTCCTTCGATGTGAGCTTGTTTAGTTGCTTGAAGGATTATTTGATTAATTTCTGAATAAGTTTTATTAGCTATGTAATTAAGATTATCTAATTCATTGCTTATTTCAGGAACAACACATTCATCTTTTGTAGAAAGGAAGTTCAAAACTGTTTCAAAACATATTTTTTTTCCTTCTTGGATGTATTGTCCTAAAGAATGAAGATCAGAAGAATTATTTACAGAGCCCACAAAAAGACCTTTTTTGTCTTTTCCTTCTGATTCAGCAAATAATTGCTTCCACCATTCTGCAAAAGCTAGTAAAGAAGGTTCATAAGTAACTAACAACTCTACGTTTTTATTCATTTGAGAATACATACAACATCTAGCTAAAGCATATTGATAGGCTTGGTTTTGATCTAAATCATCTGAAGAAGTATCTTTGAAAGCTTGTAAAGCGCCTTTTAATATAGCGTCCACATCTAAATTAGCAAAAACAAAAGGCAAAAGTCCTACACTAGTTAAAACACTAAATCTTCCGCCAACAGAATCAGGAATCACAAACATTTCATACCCTTGTTTTTTGGATAAATTAAATAAAGTTCCTTTTTGTTTATCTGTGGTAGCAAAAATACGTTTTTTCGCAGCTTCTTGACCATATTTTTTTTCAATTGCTTCTTTAAGAATTCGAAAAGCTAAAGCCGGTTCTAAAGTGGTGCCTGATTTTGAAATAACGTTGATGGCCCAAGTTTTGTCTTGTAAATATTTTAAAAGATTAGTTAAATAAGTTCCTGATACTTGATGTCCTGCAAAAATAATTTCTGGTTTGTTATTTTGAAAAGGAGTTTGAAGAAATTCAATTCCTGCTTTTGCTCCTAAATAAGAGCCTCCAATTCCTACAACTACTAAAACATCTAGATCATTGTTTTGATTTTTTAATTGTTTCATTCTTGCAAATTCTTCTTGATCATAATTTAAAGGCAAATCTAACCACCCTAAATATTGATTTTGAAGAAGTGTTTCATTATGTAATTTATAATGAATATCTTTTATTTTATTTTTATATTCTTTTGTGATTTTTTCCCAATCACAAAAAGATGCAATTCCACTAAGATTTAATTTTAAGCTCACGATAAACTCCTTAATTTTTAAATAAAATTTTTTCTTATTTTTGTTGTTGACGATTTTTGGCCTTATTTTTACTCAAAAAAGAAATAAAGATAACCGTTGTTACGATTAAAACAGTTGCGTTACTTCCAAGAGTGCTTAAACCAAATTGATGAGCGGGGGTAATTGTTGATGAAGTTGATGAAAATATATTATGTAAAACAAATAAAATTGATATTCTTAAAACTACTCTTAAAAGATTCATCCAAAAAATAAGATTGGCGTTTTTCTTGTAAGATAAAATATAACCCATCATCATAGAGGCCCAAACAGAAGTAAATAAAGAAGTTCCTTCATAACGTAAAATTATTTTAAAATTTTCGAGCATTTCTTTATGTGTTTGAGGTGTATAATTTTTTTGTTTCACAAAAGATAATATTTCAACTCCGAAATATTCATTTATTAAAAAACCAAAAAGACCAATAATGAAAGTAATGACAAAAACATTTTTAAAGATTTTGAAAGTTTTTTGATTACTTTCAAAAGCAACACTTTGAGAAACCATTGCAGATTGAGAATCTTCAAAAGACTGAGAAATGCTATAACAAATACCATTAACAACCGCAACAAGTCCAGAAATAGCGACTATGTCTTTATAATAATTAGTAGTCATATCAAGAATAATTTTTTTACCGATTTCATAAGTAACTTTACCAATAATTAAAGTTCCTATTAATTTAAGCATCCCTTTAACTACATCTTTAGGGAAAGTTATTTTTTTAAATTGTAATTGAAAAGGATTTTTTGGGTTAAACATACAAAAAAAGGCAATACAAGTAATGAACAAATTCGATAATAAATCAGCTAAAGCCAAATCAATAACCGTTACTTGTCCCTTTTCTTTCACAAATTTATAAATAAAAGAAAGAACGACTCTTAAAGTTATTAAAAAAATATTAAGAATTAAAATAAATTTAGTTTTGTTTTTGGCACGTTCTAAAGCAATAAAAACGGAATTAATAGTGATGAAAACAAAAGTGATTAAAGAAAGTTGATAATATAATAATCCACCATCAGCATGATAATCGCTTTTTAAAAATAAATCTCCTAAAGGTTTAGGCAAAAAAACTCCTAATCCTAAAAAAGCTAAAAAAGCTAAAGAAATAGTAACAGCTAATAAAAAAGCTAAAGTGGCATATTGGCGGGATTTTTCTTTATTTTGTTTTTTATATTCACGCGCGACCAAAACTACTCCAGCGCCTCCCAAAGCAATTGCTATACTTTGAAGAATTTTTTTAATTTGCTTCATGTAAGTAATAGTGCTATCTACATTGGTTGTCTTTTGAGAATCGCCAATAATAGCAAAATCAATAGAAGTGGTTAAATGTTGAAAAAGCAAATAAATGGCAATCGGGAGAGAAAGGATGATTAAATTCTTATAAATGGCCCTTTTAAAAGTTTTTTGATTAGAGTCTTTGGTAGACGTTTGTCTTTCAACAGACATAAATTACTCCTTTTTTATTGTTTTTTTGAATGTCCAAATGATTATTTTTATCACAAAAACTAAAATAATTTTATAAAATAACTTAAACAAAAGATCATTGAGGTAAAAATTTTGAGCAAAAACAAATTATAAAGAAAAAAACATTTCTATTAATTTATACCAAAAGTTTTCTTTTACAAAACATATTAAATGTTTTCAAATAATTTTATTATCTTATTTTATTATTGCATCACAAGTTTGCTTGTGAAAAAAATTATTATATTGGATTTTGAATTTCATAATTTTTTACAAATCTTTTCTTTAATAAATGTTAATTGTTAAATTTATTGCATTTTTTTTGGAAAAGTTAAAATTAAACTGCAAGCAAGGGAGCGAAAAATAAAGGTTAAAATATTTATGAAAGTTTTTAATATCTATTTTTTAATTTTTTTAACAAATTAAATCGTTTTTTTGAATCATCCAGATTGATTAAAAAAATAAACTACTAAAAAAGCCAGAATAAAATAATGTTTGCTTGTTTTTTTATCCTGCAATAATTTTTTTAATATTTAACTTTATCATTTGATTTTAAATAGTTTAAAAGAACGTTTTTAATATCAAATTGAATAAAAACTAAATTTCTTTTAGTAGCTTTGATAATTGTTTTAGTAGGAAGATAAATGTTGGTAGTTTTTAAGCATTATACAATTGTTGCTTTTGAAAAAAAGCTTTAAAACTAAAAAAATAATTTTTAATTTTTTTTAAAAAAGCTTTAGAAAAACCACCACGGCAGCAATAATAAAAATACTAAATAGGGTATATGCAAAAAAATTATCTAAAAAGTGTTCATTTTTAAATTGTTGATGAAAACATTTAAAACATGTTTTTCTGAATTTAATAAAATATAAAAAAACTTAAATGTTTTTTTATTTCATTCAGATTTTTTTGTTAATCTGAAGAAATTTGAAATGATAAAATATTTACAAGCCTTCAAAAACTAAAATATAAAAATTGTTTCAAAAAAGCAAAAAATTCAACAATTCAGGAAAACAAAACTCCTTAAAAATAGAAAAAAGCTATACCCAGATTGTAAAAAACATTTATTTAAATAGCTTGTGAAAAATTTTTCGTGGTTTTACAAAACTTCTAGGTTGGAAAATTGATGCAAAAAAAACATTCAAGAAATTGCAAAAAAATAATTATTTACAACTAACATAAAAGATATAATTGAGTTTTTGATTAAAAAATTATCAATAAAAATAGCAAAAATTTTTTTATCTTTTGTAGCTTTTATAACTAATTTTTTTGAATTAAATTATCGATTTGCTCTAAAAATTTATTTAAGTTTTGAAGTTATCAACATAAAATTTTTACCCAAAAAAAAATGACATTTGAAATCTAAATAAAATAGAATTTGTCTTAATTTAAAAATATTTATTTTAGTTAGCCAGAAAAAAAACTATATAAATTATGTTTATAATAATTTAGCAATTGCATGAAATAAATCATTTTGTTGGTTATGGTTATTAAAAACATCAAAAAAATGTGTATAATTTAAATTAAGACCACAAGTACCAACAGCACAATCAAAAATATTTTGTTGTAACAAAGAAACCGCATAACTTCCCATTCTAAAAGCAAGCACTAAGTCTTCTGCAGTAGGTCTTCCGCCTCTTTGAATATGACCTAAAACTTGGGCGCGAGTTTCAAATCCGCTATATTTTTCAACTTCCTTAGCAAGGGTTGCAACATCAAAGATATGTTCTGTCACAACTACAATAGCATGTCTTTTTTTAGCTTGATATAAAACTTTAACTTTGTCTAAAATTTCTTGTTTAGATAAAAGATTTTCGCGAGTTACAATAACATCTGAAGCGGCTGCAAGTCCTCCGTATAAAGCTAAATCTCCTTTGTAGCGTCCCATAACTTCAATGATACTACATCTATGATGAGAAATAGAAGTATCGCGTAATTTTTCAATTGCATCCACAATGTTATTCAAAGCAGTACTAAAACCAATTGTAAAATCGGTATTATTAATATCATTATCAATAGTAGCAGGCAAGCCAACACATTTAATTCCTAATTCTTTTAATTTCATAGCGCCTTTATAAGAACCGTCACCACCGATAACAACTAATTTTTCAACTCCCAATTTTTTCAAATTGTTTGCACAAGTTTGGCGAACAGCAAGGTCGTTTTGAAAAGGGAGAAAACGAGAAGTTCCCAAAAAAGTTCCTGAAACATTAATAACGCGGGGGAAATAATTTGAATCTAAAAGACTTATTTCGTTATTATACAAACCTAAATAACCATCTTTAACTCCATAAACTTCAAAACCTTGTTTATTTCCTTCTAAAACAACTGCTCTAATGGCAGCATTCATACCAGGAGCATCTCCTCCTGAAGTTAAAACAGCAATTTTTTTTAATTCTTTTTCTTTTTTCATTTTTGATACAAAACCTCTTTAAATTTATTTTATTTTCAAAACATGTACTTATAACTAACTTAAGTGATTAAAAGATTAATGAATTGAATTAATTAATAAAAATGAGAACAAAATAAAATTAATTAAAAAAATAATACAACTAATTACATATTTAATAAAATTTATCCTTCCTTATAAAGATGACTAAAAAAATAAAATAATTGTAGTTTTTTTAAAAATTCATCAAAATATTTTGACGTGTAGATTCGTCATTTTGAATCATCTTTTGAAAGAAATATAAATAGTAAATTAAAATAATATTAATGATTTAATTATTAACTACACTTAATTATATAAAATTAAAAACAATATTGCAATGCAAAAACATGAGTTATTAAAAAAATTGATAAATTTAACTTTTGGTAAAACCGAAAAAAAGATAAATACAATTTGTTTTGATTTGAAAAAAATGAATATTTCAAAGTTTTTTCGACCATTTAATTGACGTTAAGTATTAGAGGATATATTAAACACCACACAAGAAACAATTAAGAAAAATGTTGAAAAATAACAAATCCAAAAGCAAAATCTTACTAAAAAAATTAATGACTTAGTGAAAAAAATCCAAAATTATTTGTAAAACAAAATTCCGCAGTTGGCGAAGAAACCGAAAAAACTTCAAGCTTTAAAATGGAGTTAAAAATTATCGCTAAAGAAAGTATTGAACAAATAATAAAAACTGAAGCAGATTTTGATAATTTGAAAAGCAATTTGTGAATAAACTTCCTTATATAAAAAAAAATACATGCCAAAAATTAGACGACTTGAAAAAAAGAAAGCCCAGAGATATCAGTGCACACTAGAACAAACCAGAGAACAATTAGAGTTGTTGTCAAAAATAGACCTCTCTAAAGCAACAATGCCGATTTAGTAAACTTTACAAAAGAACTTGGAGAAATTCGCGTTAATAAACCTATGCCAACCGTGATTAGACAAAATAAGAAGATAATTTCTTTTTTTGCTTCCTTCCGACCTAGTTTCTTTTACAAAAAAACATAATAGGGGAAATAATTTTATCCCATTATGTTTCATCAGAAAGGGATTAATTATGAAAAAAATCACAAATTCCTCTTCCCAAAACAACAACAAGTTTTTTTATTTCATTATTGCGATTTTTTACACTTCAATCGTCATCTTTACAATATTTTTCTTCAACAACGTAGATCGTTTATTTTCTAAACAAAAATTTGACCCCGAAACAGGACACCGACTGCAACCCCAAAAAATCATAACACACAACAAAACAAGAACAATAGTAATTATTTTTTACTTTTTGTTATCTTAGCTCCTTGGAATTAAGATTTTTACAAAAAAAATCATTATAAAGGTTTTGTTTTGACTTTTTAACGTTATCCTTTTAATACTATTTTTTCACTTTTTGAGAATAATTTATTTTTCATGAAAGTTGTTTTTTCAAAATCTCTAAAAAACCACTCTCCTCAACTAAAGGTTTTTTTCAACACCACCACACAAACAAAAACACACAACCTGTCCTGTCCAACAATTTGCTTCTACAATCACCACCCCTCTCGACTATCATAATCCCTCTACAATAAAAACCAACACTTCAACACATTATCCACACTCTGTCCTGAACAAGACGCAAAACTGTAGAAAAAATTATAATCTATGCCAAAAACTTGTTTTTTTTGATGATATAATTAAATCATACACTGGTTTTTAATAAAACCAAGAAAGGAAATAATTCTTAAAAAATTGAAAAAACAAACAAAATATTTAATTTTCTTTATAATTGCATTAATTTCCATTATTATTTTCTGCCTTTTTATGCACTACATTACCAACAAATCACTCAAATATACAAAATCTACTCAATTCACAAATCAAAAAGAAATAGAAAGGAAAAGTGATAACGACTTTATAAAACAAATAATAGAATATAACAAAAAAATTGTACAATGGCAAAATCAATGTTATATTAAACCATATACAGATTACGGAGCGTGGGAAATTAAAGATAAGTTTGGTAAAGAATCTAGAACTATTTATAATCAATATGGTAAAGCATGTAATTATACCTTTATTAAAAGATTTTTTGTTGATAATTATTATATTGAAGGCAAAGAAATTTGTGTTGGAAGCAATAAGTTTGATGATTATTACGACACCACCCAACCTCCACTTCAACCAACCCCTCCCCAATATCACGAATTTCGCCTTGATTACCCTTCAACTCGTATTTCTAGTTGTGATGTATATAACGAAGCCAACCAAAAAAATTAAAACATTTAGATTTCTTTTTGGAAATAACAAATATGATGAAATTATATACGACCGCGAAACAGGCAATATCTCTTTAATAAATAATTATTATCCTAATGGTCGTCAAATGGGATATTTTACTTATGACCCTAAAACAGGAAAGTTCGTTAATTCCGTACGTTTTTGATCTCTTTTATTTTCAACCTATTACCCAATAGGTCTTTTTTTATACCCTTATTTCCACCCAAAGAGCCTATTTCCCTAGGCTCTTTTTTCTTTTCTTCTACCCTCCATCCTCCCACTCTCTTCACAAAACAAACTCACCTCAACTCCACCACACACAAACACACATTATCTGGCTTGGTTATAAAAACATTCATCAAATTACATCCATCTCGCTTGCCGCAATCTCTATTCAATAAAAAAACAAGTTTCAACACGCTATCCCCACAAACTACTAATAAATACCCCAAACACACAACACCCCCCAACCTTTCCTGGCCAACAATCCACCCCTACAATCACCACCCCTCTCGCCTTACCACAATCCCTCTACAATAAAAACCAACATTTCAACACACCACACACCAACCTGTCCTAAACAAGACGTAAAACTGTAAGAAATTTATAATCTATGCCAAAAAGTTGTTTTTTTTTTTTTTTGGTGATATAATTAAATCATACACTGGTTTTCCAAAACCAAGAAAGGAGATATCTTTTGAATAAACAAACAAAACCCATAATTATTTTCACTACTGCACTAATCTCCACCATTATTTTCTGCTTATTTATGCATTATATTACCAACCAACCAAACATTTCCAAACAAAAACCACACACACAAGAAGAATACACATTACCACACCAAAACCAAAACCAAAAAGAAAGGATAAGTGATAACGACTTATTAGAAAAAATTAAAGAATACAATCAAAAACTCCAAACTTGAAAAAATCAATGTTATATTAAACCACAACAAACATATGACGCTTGGACTACAAGAGATAAATTTGGCAGAAATTCTAGAACTATTTACCGCGAAGACGGAAAAGCATGTGATTACACCTTCAAAAAAGGTTGGGTAGTTGATGATTATTACGTGGATGGAAAAGAAATTTGCGTTGGTCAAAATAGTTTTAATCATTATTACGACACTTCTACTCCGCGATTTGTTAAACCAACTCCTCCAAACTCAAATTTCATAATTGATTATGCTCATTATTCAGAAATTTATAGTTTAAGACAATTCGACCCTTCAACAAAAAAATTAATTAAATACATCAAATTCTGTGAAGATGGTTTAATTAGTTGGATTAAACAATACAATCCTAAAACAGATGAAATAATCAAATACACTCATTATCATTTCGTAGGCCAAAAATTAGAGCGTACTACTGAACACGACCCTGAAACATACACAACCATTCGCGAATTTTTTTACGGACTCGACGACAAAATAGTTAAAAAAACCTCTATGACACCGAAACAAGAAAACCTATTCAAACCACTTTCTACGAACCCGACGGCCAAACATGTGATCTCTACTACCACTACGACCCCCAAACAGGCAAGTCTATTACATTATACAACCCTTAATTTCAATTCCCTACTAGACCTATTACCCAATAGGTCTTTTTTTATACCCTTATTCCCAACCAAAGAGCCTATTTCTTTCCTTAGGCTCTTTTTTTCTTTTCTCTTTAATTACAACATTATCCCCAACCAAAAACTCAAAAAACACATTCACTCAAATTAAAACATCCTTACTTAAATCACTCCACACAACACATAAAACCAAAATCCAAAAGAAAACAAAAATAAAAGAATATTTTGTCTTATTTTGTCAATTTGTTTAAAAAAAGTGCAGTACAATAACCTCTTTTTTATGATGGTATTTTGGATTTCAAAAAAGAGAACGTAACTTAAAGTTATATTTTCTTTGTTTGTGTATGCTTATGATTTAGTTTGTACTTCAATTCGTTTAAGTTATTTTAGTTAATTTTATAATGATTTTTAATGAAATATTTTAAGAATCTAACGGTTAGACTAAATTAAAATAATTAAAAAATTAATCATATAATTAATATATGTATTAAATTATAATAATAATAATAAAGAAATTCAGACAAATTAATTTTGAGATATGTATGCGACTTTTTCCATATTATTTGCTCTTTGCGGAAGGTTTCAAAGTAATTCTGAATGGAAAAAAATAATATTTATTACTAATTTTTCTTATTTTTTATACAAAATAATATTTAATTATGCAGTCAAGGAGGTCAAATACAAATCATCAAAACAAATCTTTTTGAGTTTTTGAATAAAAAAATAACCCTTGTAGACTTAAGGGTGTTTTGTTTTAAAAAAATATTTTTTTAATTTTTTAATATCAATTTTGATATTTAAGATTATTTTATTATAAGTTAAAGATATATATATTGACTTAAAAAAATAATTTTAACGGCGGAATGTGCCCATTTATTTTCGTTTAAAAGGCGTTTGAGATGAGGATTTTATTTGGTTTCATTGCCTGTTTGGGGGTCGTATTCATAGATTCTTTGGATTGAGCCATTTTCGTTGTAATAGATTGATTTGGTTATGTTTCCTGTTTGTGGGTCTGATTCAAAAATTAAACCAACTAATCCTTCTTTGTTGTAATAGGTTGATTTGGTGCGTTTATTTGTTATTTTGTCGTATTCCAAGATTTCCTTAATTGTGCCATCGATGTTATAATCGGTATATTTGATTTTGTTGCGTGTTTCAGGGTCATATTCAAAGCTGTAATCAACTTTTCCATCTGGTTTATAATGGGTAGATTTGATTCGTTTTCTTGTTTTTTTGTCATATTCAGAGATCCAATCAATTGCGCCATTGAGGTAAATAATTGATTTGATTCGTTTACCCTTTCTTTTGTTACATTCAAAGAAATCCTTAATTGTGGTATCTTTTTTGTAATTGATGTATTTGATTTTTTTGCTTGAAATTGGGTAGCGTTCAGCGATTGTCTTTAAATCGTCTGAGTTATAATGGGTGGATGGGGTTTTATTATTAGTTTTATTAGCTAAGCCAAAATAAATACATAGACTTGTGATGAGTGTTGCAAGTGTTAAAATTAAAAGCAGTAAAAAACCAACTCCAATTAAAAAATTTTTCTTTTCTTTTGAAAAAAATTGTTTAGATTGCATAAAAATTCCTTTCTTTTTGGCCATTTTACCATTGCAAATCTAAAATTAGTTTTTTGTCTAAAACTTTTATTTGATGATTTAATAAATTTATTTCTAAATTAATGGATTCTTTATTTAATAAAATTTGAATAATTACTTTAAAAAATAATTTTATGTTGAATAATAATTTTTTACCTCGTTAAAATAATAATTTAAAACATCTTGAATAGATTTTTTTTACGGCATTATTTCTGTCTTTTAAATATTTATTTTTAAGAAATTTAGTAATTTCTGCTTTAGTGTGATTTTCATCAGCCAAATATTTTCTTTTTCTTCTTTTGCCTCCATAAGTTGAAAATAAAATTATTTCAAAAGATCTACTGCCAAGATTAATAATAATTTCAGCTAAATATAAATAATCTTTTTCTTCCATCTAGTTGTCATCACGATAATAACCAGTATACTTATCTCAATTTTGTTGTTTTTTTGTTTTCTACAAAATAAATTATTCTTTTTAAACAAAAGTGGATAACGCATAAGCAACTTAAACAAGCCATTTTTAATTGCTCTTAATTTGGTTCGTAATCTAAATTAAAAATCGGCTTTTTGATGAAAATAATAAAAATAAACAACAATATTATTAATTATTCTTTTTAAATTGTGAAAAATAATGATTCTAAATTATTACTATCCTCATATTTCATAATATCTTTTAACCACTGCTACATATTTTACATCAAAAGAAAATAAAAAAATAAGTTTTTTGCATAATAAAATGAATTTAGTAAGTTTATAATTTGTTAATGTTTTTAAAAATTGTAAAAAATTTAATTTAAAATGAACAATTAATTTGTTATCTCAAATAGATCTTTCTGAAATAGATAACGTTAGATTAAAAGAATTTATGAAAGAATACCAAGAACTTACATTCAAAAAACCTAGTGAAAACGCAATTAAGCGTGCAAGAAGAATAATGGAATAATTTCTTTTTTATATCCTTTCCGTTTTATTTGCAAAAAAAAAAAAAACGGTATAATGGAATTGTATTATTTTTTCATTATACTTAATTAGAAAGGACTTAAATATGAATAATTACCCAAACTACCCAACCCCATTTCCGCAAAAAAACAACAAACTTCTTTACTCCATTATTGCAATTGTTTCTGCTGTAATCGTTATTTTTGCAATAATTTTCTTTTATAACAAAAACAAAACTACTTCCAACCCCCAAAACCCCGAACAACAAGAAACCCCAAACAATAGGAATACTTCAAACAAACCAAACTCTCAAAAAAACACACCAACACATCCTGAAAATACTAGACCATCCAGAACTTCAGGAAATCCATCTGATTTTTCAGGCGATAATTCTTTACCATCTTCCAATTTCAAACCTCAAGATGAAAAAAATAATAAAAACACATCAAATTCCTCCTCTTCTCCACAATCACCAACAACCCCTCAATTTTACACAAACACTCCAAACCCCAATTCTTCATCATCTCCTCAATCCCCAACCGACTCTACTGAAGAAATAAACCACCTTTCTGCTGAAAACGATTTACTTTCTCAAGAACTCGAAACATTGTTTAACTATGATTTCAAAAACCACTCTTATGCTTCACAAAAACAAATCACAGACCCTTTAGTTTTCACATCTTCTAATTTGAATGGTTTAAATTACGAACTAGGAGATCGACGCAAATTTTTAAATTTTTACATTAGTGCGTTTGAAACAAACAACGAGCATCATAAAGATTGTTCAACTGTAGAACGAAAATATATTAAAAAAGAAAAAGAATTATATAATCGCCCTGAATTTTCTCCTTTAAATAATTTAACAAAATTAAATAACAAATTAAAAGAAGAAAAAACAACAGTTGAACAAAGGATCAAGGAGTCTGTTCAACAAATAGAATCAAGAAACCTTTTATACCCTACTTTTTCTAAATTAAAATCAACAAATGAAGAATTAGAAAAAATCTCAACTGTAGTTAAAGAAATATCGAGAATGTATTCTAATATCCACAGAAACAAAGAAGAAACCGCCCGCCAAGCAAACACCAAATACACCCAAATCAAAGCGGACGCCCAAACTAAAAACATCATTCTTCCTAATATCCCTTTTAACTAAACCCCTCTCAAAAGAGCCTATATTTTCCTTAGGCTCTTTTTTTTATATGCTTTTTTCACTTTTTTTGCACTTCAACTGTTATCTTTAAAATAATTTTTTTTAATAACTTAAATTCTTCAATTTAAGGATTTCTTTGGGTAATACTTATTTTAAGTTTTCAGAGTTTCTTCGGAATAATTTTTTTTAGTTAGTTTTTTTATGATTCTGGAATACGTAAAAACTTACGAACAATTTTTTATTTATTGAACCCCACCTTTTTTTAAGAATTATGCTCCTTTTATATTCCATCAAAATTACAAAAAAAGAAAATAAAAGAAGTTTATGAAGGAAAAAATTATAAAAGATAAAAAAAGAAGTGTTTTTTAATACTTTTAAAAGTATAATATAAAAGATACAGTAAAAATTTATAAATGTTAAAAACAAAAAACATTACAAAAAAATAAAGTTATTTTATGAAAAATAAATTTTTTTAAAAGCGGTCTTTTTGCTTGTTTTATAAAAAACTCTTTTAATTTCAACAAAAATTTTTTGGATTAACTTGAAAAGCAATAATTGGAAAATAATTTTTTTTCGATCATCATTCAAATTTCTTAAAGCAATTTTTAAAAATATTCATTAAGCGCTTGAGCAAAAACATTTTATATTTTTACTTGTATAATTCAAAAAAAGAAAGAAATGAGGAAATTATGAATATTTTATTCGAACAATTACCTATTTTAGAACAAACTAAAAAAGCTTTGCAAGAGCTTAACTTTATCGAAGCAACACCCATTCAAGCTTTAGTGATCCCAGAAATTATCCAAGGACACGATGTAATTGGACAAGCGCAAACAGGAACAGGAAAAACTTTTGCCTTTGGAATCCCTATTATTGAAAAAATTGATTATAAATTATCTAAAACTCAAAGTTTAATTTTATGCCCTACTAGAGAATTAACTTTGCAAGTTTATGAAGAGTTGAAAAAATTACTACGTTATTACCCGCAAATTAGAATTGCAGTTGTTTTTGGTGGTGAATCCTACACTAAACAATTTAGAGCTTTAGAAAGTAAACCACATTTAATTATTGCAACTCCAGGAAGAGTGATTGACCACATAGAAAGAGGCAAAATTGATTTATCAGCGTTAAAAATTTTAACTTTAGATGAAGCCGATGAAATGTTAAAAATGGGATTTCAAGAAGCTTTAGAAACTATATTAAAACAAATCCCAGAAGAAAGACAAACTGTTTTATTTTCTGCCACTCTTCCTCCTTCCATCAAACAAATTGCAAGCAAATACCAAAAAAACACTAAAATTTTACAAGTTCCTGTTAAAAAACTTGCCGTTAACGCAATTGAACAATATTATTTTTTAGTCAAAGAATTTGATAAAAACAAGTTATTAGTTCGTTTATTAGACTTAAAAAGAGATTATTCAACCATTCTATTTGCCAACACCAAAAAAGACGTGGATGAAATTACTTCTTTTTTACAAGACAAAGGGTTTTTAGCTGATGCTGTTCACGGAGACTTAAAACAAAATCAAAGACAATATGTCATGAATAATTTCCGCAAAGGAAAAATAAAAATCTTAATCGCAACCGATGTGGCTGCAAGAGGGATTGATATTTCTGACATCAAAATGGTAGTTAACTATGATTTACCTCACGAAGATGAAGTTTATGTCCACAGAATCGGAAGAACTGGACGCGCAGGCAAAAAAGGTTTGGCTTATAGTTTTATCAGTCCAAGAAAATTCAGTCAACTCAAAAAATTAGAATATTATTTAAAAGAAAAAGTAAAATTCTTAGAAATTCCTTCAGTTGAAGAAATCAAAAAACAAATTTTGGAAAACTTTGAACAAAAAGTAATAGATATTATTGAAAAAAATAGCCAAGAAAACGCTAATAATCCAATGATTGAAAAATTATTACAAAAATTTTCTTCTGAACAAATCATTCAAGGTTTATTAACAAACATCCAACCAAAAGCAAAAAATTATACAGATATTATACCTCCAAGAATGACATTTACTCCAAGAGAAACATTTAATAACAATTCTTTTGGTAATAGAAGATTTGGAGAAAAACGTTTCCAGAATCCAAAATTTAGCTCCTATAATTCTTATAATTCCTATAATTCTTATAATTCCTATAGTCAAAAAAGAAATGACTTCATTGAAGCAACAATTAACCTTGGTAAAAAAGATAATATTAACCCAACTGTTTTGATTCGATTATTAAAAGATGAGTACCAAATTTATGGTAAAAACATTGGCAATATCAAACATTTAACCCATGAAACTATTTTTGAAATTCCGAGTCGTTTTTGGAATCAAATGAAAAATAAATCAGACATTCGCTTCCAAAACAAAATTTTAGTTATCAATAAAAAAGAATAAAAAAAGATAAAAGAAAAGGCCTTTGTGGGCCTTTATTATTTTTTGTCTCTTCCAACTGCGTTTTTTTTGAAAATATATAATCACAATTTGAAAAAATCTGGGGAGATGATGTTTTTTAGACATTTTTTGTTTTAAAAATATTCTTTAAAACTAAAAAAATAATAGATAATTTCATATCTTTTCAAATTAACAAAACAAATTAATTAAACTAAAAAGTGTCCTAATTATTTCAGCAACCCAATCCCTTTAAAAAAAATCATTAAGTAAAGATAAAAGTTCTCATTTAATAATTTGATGATTCAAAATAATGATTCTAAAAAAGTATTATATAAATAATCAAATTGATTTGCATATTTTTAAGAAAAAACAACAGTTGGTCCTAATTTTTTTTAAAAAAGAAAAAAAGTTGTGTAGTATTTTTTAACATCTCGCCCCCCAAAGAGGAATTCATTGACATTATTGAATGATGATATAAAATATTAAAATCGCGAAAGACTGAAATTAATTCATCAAGGATTGGCCCCTTGCCAATGCCAAAGCCGCCAAGAGCTTTTAGATAATCTCAACCGCAAAGATATTTTTTTAATTTAATAAAATCTTTTTTTAAGTTTAAAAAGAAAAAAAGACCGACTAAAAATAAGTCAGTCTTAATTTTTTAAAAAAATTCAAAAGTGTCCTAGTTATTTTAGCAGCCCAGTTTTTTTGATTTGAAAAGATATGAAATTATCTATTATTTTTTTAGTTTTAAAGAATATTTTTAAAACAAAAAATGTCTAAAAAACATCATCTCTCCAGTATTTGGTCTTTTTGATTCGTCTGCCTGTAATTGGATCGTGTTCATATTCCCCAATGTAGTTAATTGATCCATCTTCATTATAATTAGTGTATTTGATTTTGTTGTCTGTTCGGGAATGAAGTGGTTGGCGGGGTTTTATCATATTTTTTTTATTAGTTCCTTTCTGTTGATTTTAGTTGTTAAGTACATTTTAGTTTTCTTTTTTTCTTTCGTGGTTTTGATGTTTTTTTGGTTTTTTTAACGTTGTGATCAGAAAAATATGTGCCACCAAAATTTAACTCATAACGTCTTGGACTTATTGAACACCTATTTCGTTAGTGAATTTAACTTCGGAAACAGATGCTTTGAAAGTGCAAGGAACTCCGAATTTAACAACTATTTTTTTCACCTGTTTGGTGATTGTATTTGATATTGATTATTTTATTTACATCATTATCATTTTTATTACAAGTATCACACCAAATACAATACCCGTACCAATAATCCATTTTTGTGGATTAGTCGAACCTTGCATCCTGTTGTATCTAGTTGCATTGGTGTCGTAAAAGTATTGATTGGTTACTTCGCCTGTATGAGGGTCATAGTAGATGATACAAAAAATTCGTTTGCTATCAGGATCGTGTTGGATTTGTTTGATTCGGTTCCCTGTTGTGCGATCGTATTCATTGGTGAACCAAAATCCATCTTTGTCATATTGAGTTTCTTTGATTTTTTTACCTGTTTCAGGATCATATTCCTCAATGTATCTAATTGTTTTACCGTCGAAATTGTATGAACGAAAGCTCCATTTGATGCGTTTGCCTGTTCGAGGGTCGTATTCATATTCAGTTATATCATCAATCGTACCGTCTTTTTTGTATGTAGTTAACTTAGTCTTTTGGTTTGTTTGGGGGTTGTATGCAAAGACGTCTTTAGCGATTTTGTTAGCTTCATTGATATCGTATTCGTTGTATTTGGTCTCTTTGATTAATGCACCTGTTTGGGGGTTATATTCTTTGATATACCAAATTGTTTCTCCATTGGGGAAGTATTGGGTGTGTTTGATTTGTTTACCTGTTTCAAGGTTGTATTCTCTGATACAAATGATTGCATCTCTTTTAGCCCAAATATCTTTGCTTTCGGGGTTGTATTCAGTAAATTTGGTGTATTTGGTTCGATTTCTTGTGGTTGGGTCAAATTCAATAATGCAATCAACTGAGCCATCGGGGTGATGAGTGATGTATTTGGTCTTGTTGCCTGTTAGGGGGTTATATTCATTGGTACCAGCAACTGATCCATTTTTATTATATACAGTTTCTTTATTGTTTATTGGTTCCATTTTTTTCCGTTCCTTTGATTTTATTTTGTATTTCTAAAAAAATGCTTTATTTTTTTATCTGTTTTAATATCTTGGTGGATATTGTGGATATGTAGGTGAATGTGAGGGATTTTGAATAAAAACCTTTTTCATCCTTTCTTCCCAAAAAAACAAATCAAAGCAGGAATGACAAAACAAGCCGCCCAAGAAATTAATTGAGATTTTTCATAATCTTTATCAAATTTTTTAGCAGCCTCAAGCAATTTCTGCTTGTTTTCCTCACTGGGATTTAGTACATAATCAAGATTTTCTGGCGTATTTTCAACTAAAGATTCAAAATATCCGTTTCTTATGGTTGCAAAAACACAAATTAAAATTATAAAACAAAATACACGCCCTACAGAAAATTTAATTGAAATATGTGGTTTTTGTTCATTGGGGACATAGTTTGGTTGTTGTCCTGGATATTGTTGATAGTTTTGATTCATTTTTTTAATTATTCCTTTCTTTATTTTGATGTATCAAAATAAAACACTTTTTTAATTTATTTAATTAATAGTGATTATTTTAAAAACCAAACCACTATTAATTATATTTTACCATCAAAAAAAAAAAAAAACAAGTTTTACGAGTAGCAAAGTAAAATTCATTTACTAAATTTGGCACTTGTTTTTCGCTTAGAATTTGTTAATAATTTTAAAACTAAAAAATGCAACAACACCATTCAAAAAAACAATAACTCAATAAAATAAAAAAATTATTTTTAAATTTTTCTTAATTCCAAAGGATTCATAATAAATATCTCTTTTAATCCTTTGTTTTCCAAATAAAAATGTCAATATAATAAAAATTTGTTATAATATTAATGTCTTGCAAAAAAATAAAAATAGGTACATGCTTATTCCTTGTCTTTATTACAATTATAAAGACCGCATAGACCGTAAGGAGAAAAAATGAAAAAATACGAAATTATGTACATTCTAAGGCCTAATTTAGATAATAACGAAGTCAAAAAAATTAATGACCATTTAGAAAGTGTTTTTAGCAAAAAACCTAGTACAATTTTAGAAAAAAAAGAAATAGGCTTAAAGGATTTAGCTTATCCCATCAATAATCATAAAAAAGGTTATTATTATTGGTTTATTACTCAAACTGATAATGAAGCTGTTTTAGAATTTAACCGTATCGTTAAAATAACTGAAGAAGTTATTAGATTCATCATCATTAAAGAATAAAAAATTGAGTAATTTTGGGACTCAAGAGTCCTTAAATGATTATTTTGTGAATTTTAAAATTATTAACAAAAGCAATAAGTGAAGCAATAAAGAAATGAAATAGTTATAAAAGGAGATTTAATCTAGATGATTAATAAAGTTATTTTAGTTGGAAGAATTACTAAAGACCCTGAATTAAAATCTTATAATGGGGAAGTTAATTATGTTAAATTTACCTTAGCAGTAAATAGATTTTATAACAATCAAGAAGAAAATAAAAAAACTGATTTCATTAATTGCATCGTTTGGCGTAAACAAGCGGAAAATTTGAGTAAATACATCTTTAAAGGTAATTTATTAGGAGTTGAAGGAAGCATTCGAGTAGAAAAATGGGAAAAAGATAATAAAACCAATTGGTCTACTGAAATTCTTTGCAATAACATTTCTTTTTTAGAATCCAAGAAAAGTTTGAACGCAACACAAGAAAAAGACTATCAATCAAATAATGACTCAAGTTTTGAAAATTCACAATCTAATGATTTTGAAACAAATACACCAGAAGATGATGGATTACCCTTTTAAATTAAGAAAGAGGCAAAATAAAAATGAAAAAAAATAAAAGACATGTTTTCAAAAAACGTCGCAAAGTTTGTTATTTTACTGAAAACAAATTCAGTAAAATTGATTTCAAAGATATAGAACTTTTAAAAAAATTTATCACTGAGCGTGGAAAAATTATTTCTCGCAGAATCACTAATACTTCAGCTAAATGGCAACGTCAATTAGCAGTTGCTATCAAAAGAGCTCGTCACATGGCTTTAATATCTTTTATTCAACAATAAAAACAGGCGTAATCCTGTTTTTTTTATTAATTTTTTTTATACTTGACAATATTTTGCTTTTGCAAATTTGGATTTAAAAAAAAGAAAGGCAATAATTTATGTCTCTTAAAAAAAATGTCAAATTAGTAATGGCTATTGTAATTGTTGTTTTATTTTTATTATTTTTACGCTATGATTATGACAATATATCTAAAGTTATTCAACAAATAGATAAAACATCTGACAATCTGTTAAAAGCCCGTCTTTGGGCTGCATTTGGTTTGGGAAAAATTATTTTAATTATTTTAATCATTAGCTTTGTATTACAGATTAAAAAAAATAATAAAATCAAACGTTTACAAGCCAAATTAAATTTATGGTCAAAATTATCTTTCCATGTGAGCCAAATTGGCGAAGAAGTTCTAAATGAACTTCCAATTGGAATTGTCTTAATTGATGTAAACAACAAAGAAATACAATGGTTGAATCCTTATGCTAATTTGATTTTAAAAAATCCTGAAATCAATACCCCTTTAAGTCAAATCAATGAATCAATGTTGTTGTTGACCGAACAAGAAACAGAAAAAACAATCATTACTTTAGAAAAAGAAAAATTTGAATGTTTTTATAAAAAAGATTTAAACGTTTTTTATTTATTTAACGCTAGCGAAAAAGAAGAAGTCAAACAATTATTTAGAGATAAATCTTTGGCTTTAGCCATGATTACTTTTGATCATTTAGAAGAATCATTGATTCGTTATGATATTTCTGAACAATCACAAATTAAAGGGGAATATTTAAGAGCGCTATCTGATTTTATTGATCCTTATGAAGGATATTTAAAACAGTTATTAGATGACCGTTTTTTATTGCTTGTAAATCGTCAAAACTTAGATAAAATGATAGAAAATAAATTTAGTATTTTAGATACCGTCAGAAAAATATCTCATAAATATCAATTAAAAGTCACTCTTTCAATGGGAATTGCTTGTTGGAATGTGTCTTATGATAAATTGGCTATTTATAGTCAAAACGCGATTGAATTAGCTCAAAAAAGAGGTGGAGACCAAGCGGTTGTTAACATTGAAAATGAAAAAATTCAATATTTTGGTGCCAAAATTGCTACTTTAAGCAAACAATCAAAAGTTAGTGTTCGCGTAAATACTCAAAATTTAGTTGATATAATTAAAAAATATCCTGGTTTTTATATTATGGGACATAATTACACTGATCTAGATTCTTTGGGTTCTATGATTGCTTTTTATAAAATAGTTTTAAGTTTAAAACCTGATTGTCCTAATTATATTATTCTTGACAAAGAAAAGTTAGATAAAAGCCTTCTTCCTGTTTATCATCAATTGATTCAACAAACAACAAAACCACTAGTCGAGATTATAACAACTGAAAAAGCCGCAAAAATGATTGATGAAAATGATGTGATTGTGGTAGTTGATACTCAAATTAAAGATACGTTGAATAGCCCTGAATTATTGGGTTTAACTAATAATGTGATTGTTATTGACCATCATCGTGCGACAGAAGAAGTTGTTCCTTCTATTTTTTCTTATGTTGATCCTTCCGCTTCTTCAACTGTAGAATTATTAGTTGAAATTATGGGTTTTTTAACGGAAGAAATAAAAATTGCTCCTTTTGAAGCCAGTGTTATGTATGCAGGCATTTTAATTGATACTAACGCTTTTATTTATCGCACTAGCTCGCGAACTTTTGAAGTTATTTTAAAATTAAAAGATTTCGGCGCTGATGGAATTGAAGTTAAAAGTTGGTTACGAAAAACTCGGGATAATGTTGATTCAACGAATGCATTAATTTCTAAAATGGAAATTTTTATGGGTCGTTTTGCTATCATCAAAAGTGATAAAATTTATGATAATCGTTCTTTTTTAGCTCAAGTGGCAGAAGATGCTTTAAACATTAGTGGGATTGATGCTGCTTTTATGGTTGCAAAAATTTCTAACAATAGAATAGCAATTAGCGCTCGTTCTTATAATCAAGTTAACGTACAAACTATTATGGAACAAATGGAAGGTGGAGGTCATTTCAATAGTGCTGCTACCCAAATTACAGGCAACGATATTCAAATAGTAATTCAAAACTTAAAACGTTTATTAAAGTTAGAATTAGAATATGAAAAAGGAGATGCACAAATGGAAATCATTTTATTAACAGATATCCCTAACAAAGGAAAAAAACACGATATTATTAAAGTTAATAATGGTTATGGGAATTTTTTAATTCAAAGTCAAAAAGCACTTTTATCTGATAAAAACAATTTAGCTCAAATCCGCAAAAATGAAATTTTAGAAAAACAAAAAAAAGCAAATTATGAAGCTTTAATGAAAAAACTAAAAAACGAAATCGACAATAAAACAATTTCTTTAGATATTCAAGTAGGACCTAAAGGAAAAATTTACGGCAAAATAACTTTAAAGCAAATTGCTGATGAATTTAAAAAAATACACCACATCATAATTGATCGTAAAAAAATTTCCTTGGAAAATGAAATTACTTCTGTAGGTATTTATCATATTGATGTCAATTTAACCGAACAAATTAAGGCTACTTTTTTTCTCAACGTAATTGAAAGAAAAAATAAATGAGTGAATATAACAAAAAAAAGC
The DNA here is from genome assembly GCA_000069925.1 of Candidatus Phytoplasma australiense. GTDB lineage: Bacteria > Bacillota_I > Bacilli_A > Acholeplasmatales > Acholeplasmataceae > Phytoplasma > Phytoplasma australiense. The sequence continues at coordinate 178,048 of AM422018.1, read as the reverse complement.
CTTATAGCCCCGAAGCAGAGCAGGCTTTACTAGGGGTTTTATTATTAAACCCCGAAAAAGTACCTTTTGTTCTTGATTTGATTAACGAAGATTGCCTTTATGAGGCCAAACATAAATATATTTTTAAAGCGATGAAGCAACTTCATCAAGAAGGACATGCAATTGATTATGTTTCTGTGAGTTCTTCCTTAGAAAACGAAAAGTTATTAAGTAAAATTGGCAACATTGATTATTTAATTGAATTGGTGGAGATGACCCCTGCAAGTGAATATTTAGAAACATATATTGATTTAATTAAGGAAACTGCTTTAAAAAGAGAAATTATGGAGACCGCTTCTTACTTAGCTCAAAAAGGATATGACCAAATTGATGTTCAAAGTTATTTAGATGAAGCAGAAGAAAAAATCTTTAATTTAACTCAAAGAAAAAAAACAAGTGATTTATTAGATTTAAAAAATTTGTTAAAAGAGATTAAAAGTAAAAATATTCAAGCACAACAAAAAAAAGATTTAGCGGGTTTTTCCACGGGTTTTGAAAATCTTGACAACATTACTTTAGGTTTGAAACCTGAAGAATTTATTATTATTGCAGCCCGTCCTTCGATGGGTAAAAGTACTTTTATGATTAATTTAGCTCTTAATGTAGCTAATTCCAAATATAATTCTCAATCGCCTCATGTTGCTATCTTTAGTTTAGAGATGTCCAACGAACAACTAGCAATGAGAATGTTGAGTTCTGTTTCCAAAGTAGAACATAAAAAAATTCAATTAAGTCGCGTTGATAAAGAAGATAAATTAATTTTAGAAATAGCAATTGATAAGATGAATAAATTAAATATTTATTTTGATGATTCGGCTACAGTGAACATTTTAGATATCAAAGCTAAATGTCGTAAATTAAAAAGCCAAAATAAATTAGATGTTGTTATGATAGATTATTTACAATTAATTCGCAAATCTCAAAAAACTAATCGTCAAGAAGAAGTGGCAGAAATTTCTCAAAGCTTAAAACAAATAGCTCGTGAATTAAAAATCCCTGTAATTGCTTTATCTCAATTATCAAGGGATGTTGAAAAAAGAGAAGACAAAAGGCCTGTTTTATCCGATTTAAGAGACTCAGGATCGATAGAACAAGACGCTGATATTGTTATGTTTTTATATCGAGAAGATTATTATAAAAAAGAAAGAAATGTAATTCCTGGAAAAGTTCAAGTAATTATTGCCAAAAATCGTCAAGGAGCTGTGGGCGTCCGCGAATTTAGTCTTAATTTTGATTTGATGTTGTTTACTGAAATAGAATCTTATGTTAGCGAAAATTGATTTCAAAATCAAACTTTCCTTCCATTGATTTGGTTTATCGAAAATAAAAAAAGAGGAGATAAAAGTTAAATATGCTTGCGAGACTTAAAAAAATTCAACAAAAATATCAAAATTTGCAACAAGATTTGCTTCAAAACCAAAGCATATCTAATAAAATTAACATTTTCAAAAATCTCAGCAAATTAGAACCAATAGTAGAACTTTTTCAACAATATTTAACTTTAGAAGAGCAATTAACAAATATTACAAAAGCCCTTAATCAAGATCAAATCGAAGATAAAGAAATTTTGGAATTGGCTCAAAAAGAAAAAGAAACGCTTTCACAACAAAAAAAAGTTCTTTGGAATCAATTACGTATTTTATTGTTGCCTCAAGATCCTGAAGACCAAAAAAACGTGATTTTGGAAATTAAAGGAGCTGTTGGTGGTAATGAAGCCAATCTTTTTGCAGCCGATTTATTAAGAACTTACATGAAATATGCTGAAAGTAAAAAATGGAAAGTAGAAATCCTCAATTTACATCCAAGCATTAAAGGTGGCCTGTCTTCGGTAGAATTATTAATTTCAGGACAAAACATCTACTCTTTTTTAAAATATGAATCAGGAGTTCATCGAGTTCAGCGAGTTCCTGCAACTGAGGTCCAAGGACGAATTCACACTTCAACCGCAATTGTTTTAGTTCTCCCTGAAGCTAAGGAAGTTGAAATTAAAATTGATTGGAATGACATTCGCACAGATACTTTCAACTCAAGTGGACCAGGGGGGCAATCTGTAAACACCACTAAATCAGCTGTTAGACTTTCTCACCTTCCTTCAGGCATCAGTGTCGCTTGTCAAGAAGGAAAAAGCCAACATGAAAACAAAGAAAAAGCCTTCACTTTGCTAAAAGCTCGCATTTATAATCAAATATTAAATGCCAAACAAGAAGCAGAAAATAAACATCGCAAAAGTTTAGTGGGAACAGGTGACCGAAGTGAAAAAATCAGAACTTATAATTATCCTCAAAACCGCATTACAGACCATCGAATTGGACTTACTTTGCAAAAATTAGACATCATTATGGAAGGCAAATTAGATTTTATCATTGAACCTTTGATTGATGCCACTCAAAAAGAAAAATTAGTTCAAAGTGAATAATACAAAACCACTCAAAAACATCATCATTTTTCCCACAGATACAGTTTATGGGATGGGAGTTTCTTTATATGACGAAAAAGGACTAAAAGAAATTTATCAATTGAAAAAAAGATCTTTGCAAAAAAACATTATTGTTTTATGTTCTTCTTTAAAAGAGGCTCAAACTTTAGTTAAGTTTAATGAAATAAGTTATCAATTAGCCACTAAGTTTTTTCCAGGACCTTTAACTTTAATTTTGAAAACCCAAACTAGTTATTTGAAAAAAACAGGACAAAAAACTTTAGGAATCAGAATTCCCAATCATCCTTTGGCTTTGTCTCTTTTAAAAAAATATGGTCCTTTAAAAACCACTTCTGTTAACGAAAGTGGCAAAGAACCTTTAAATTATTACAATACTATTTATCAAATGTATAATAATAAAGTTGGCTTCATTTATCCTAATGATTATCCAATTTTGAAAGTGGCTTCTACTATTGTTGATGCAACCACTAATAAATTGATTGTTTTAAGACAAGGAAGCATTAGTGAAGCAGAAATTAAAAAAATTGCAAAATTATGATAATGGCAAAATATTTTTACCTAAGAAAAAGAATTCCAAACCGGTATCTAGATTGATAGAACCTATTTTGGATTGATATTCTAATTCTATTAAAGTCAAAAAAGAAGCTTGTAAAAATTGAGTGTTTTTAAAAACTTGGGCTTCCTTAGTTAAAAGGAACGCTTTTGCAGGAGAACATTTAAGAATTTGGGAGATTTTTTCTTGATTATAATTTTGTTTAACCATATTTTTTACTAATAATAAAGCTTTAATTTTGTTAGTTAATTGATATAATATTTGGAAAGCGTTGTTTTTGTGCTTTTTGAATTTTTGATACAATTCATAAGCCCCAATTCGATTATTATTTAAAAAAAGGTTAATTAAATGAAAAAGGTTGTCTTCTGTTTGAAAAAAATTTAATTTTTCAACTAATGGATAAGTGATTGTTTTTTCTTCCAGTTGACATAATTTTAATTTTTTGATTTCTTGGTGAAGAAAAAAAAGATTATAATTTGTTTCTTTTAATAAATGATAAATAGCTTTTTTTTCTATTTGAAAACCTTCTTTTTCAAATGATTCTGCAACATAAGTAAAAAAATCGTTTTTTTCCAAAGACACAATTGTTTCACAAGAACAATATTTTTGAAACAATTGAAAATTTTCGTTATTTTCAAGTCCGTTTTCTACAAAAAAATATAAAGAAATCTTGGGAGATGGGTTTTGAAAGTAAGAATTTAAAAAAGTTAATTCTTTTTTTTTCTTTTGTAACAAAATTTCGCTTTGATCAACAATAATTACTTTATGCAAAAGTGGAATAACTTTTAGTTCTTTTTCTAAATCACTATCAGCATCTTTTTGCATTCGATAATGAACGACATCCAAAGATTGATTTTGAAAAGTGATGATTAGTTTTTTAATTTTTTGTTCAAGAAAAAACCTTTGTTTTCCTGAAATTAAATATATGTTATTTTTTGACATTTACTCAAACTCATTTTTCTAGTTTTTTGAAACATTAATCTATTACTATTAATTATTTTATCAAATAAGAGAGTCAACGAATGCAATTATTTAATTTACTATAAGAAAATTTTGATTAAAGTCATAAAAACGACTAATTAAAAAGTCAGGGTATCAATCTTTAAGTTTTCATTATTTAAATTTTGAAAAAAGTTCAATTTAAAACAAATCCCAAAAAAAGATTTCTTTTAGTTGTTTGTAAATAATATTTTTAGAAACATAAGTATTTATTATTTTATTTTGGAAATGAAAATTATTTGAAAAAATACATATCAAAACATAATTTTATTATTTTATCAAAAATTAATTCAGTTGATGTAGTCCCTAACTTATAGATATTTTAACTTTTCAAAAAATCTTGAAGATTAAAAAAATAATTTTCCAATTTGGTCTAAAAAAAATTTATAAAAACCATTAAGGGCATAAATTACAAAAATACCAAACAGTAAATATTTGATACACATAAAAAACCTTCAATCAACAAAAGATAAAAAAAGCAAAAAACCTAAACAATGCTTTGAATAACGAAATAACCAAAAAAAATCAAAATATGACATGATGACATGAGTCTAAATTGTTTTTGTTTTGAGTGGTTGATGTAAATAAAAAATATCATTCGATAATTTTTAGTTTTGGTGCTTTTAAGTTTGTGATCTTTTAAGGTTCATTTGTTTAATTTATGAAAAAAATTAAATACCTAAACAAGTAAAAAAATCAAAGAAACCTGAATACTACCCTAAAAGCAAACAAATTTTGGTTCATCATTATATTTAATCCCCACAAAGGCCAAGAAATCAACAAAAACTATTACAGACGAAAGAAACTAGGAATAACAAGATGCAAGGTTTGGCTAATCCACAAAAATGGATTAGCTATATATATTACAATCTTAATTTTGTTAATTGTACTAAAATGATGTAAATAAAATAATTAAATCAAATACAATAAATGAAATTACAAAATCAGCAAAAAATGGATTATTTTATTTAATGCAGAACTTTTTTAATTGGAAGATTGTATTTAATTTCAATATTTTTTTAAGTTTCAAGCCAAAAATTAAGATAAAAGTTTCCACAAAAAAATAGTAAAAGTTTTTAAAAAATAACCAAAAAAAAATTGAGTCAAAACTTCCATTTATTTTTACAAAAACTTAAATTTTTAATTTATTATAAAAAAATTTAAAAGTTTTATATGAATCGAGTCATAAAAAAGACTCATGAAAAAGGAATTGATGAAGAAATTTGAAATATTTAATTTTATGTAGCAAACAGCTCGCAGTTTCAAAAAAACAAATCCTTTTTTTCAAAAACAACCGAAAAAAAACAACCGAAAAAGTAAAAATAAAATTAATAATGAATACGATAAAAAAAATTTATAAATGTTTTAAAACCAACTGTAAAATTAATCAAATTAGCCAAAAATAAAAAAGGAAAAAGCATATGATTCAAAAAGCAAATTTTATTCGCAGCATTGAAAACATCAAGGACCAACCTTTAGAAAATTATCCAGAAATCATTTTAATGGGTAGAAGTAATGTTGGAAAAAGTTCTTTTATCAATGCTTTAACTCAAAGAAAAAAATTAGCCAAAACTTCGCAAACTCCAGGAAAAACAATAACTTTAAATTATTATTATGTCAATGACTCATTTTATTTAATTGATACTCCAGGTTATGGTTATTCTAAAAGAAGCAAAAGTATTCAAAAGCAATTTTTACCAATGATTATATCTTTTCTGGAACAAAGTAATCGTTTAAAGGCGATATTTCAGCTAATTGATTTTAAAATAGGGCCGACTCAAGAAGACGATAGAATTCATCAAGCTCTTCTTAAAGCACAATTTGAAGTAATTATCGTATTTGTTAAAAAAGATCAAGTAAAAAAAACCACTCAACCAAACCAATTGAAAAAATTAATCAATCATTTTACTAATATTAAACGTTTTTTTTTAGTATCTTCGGCGAAAAAAGAAGGATTTAAAGATTTAACAGATTTTCTTCTTTCTTTAGTCACAAATTAAATTATAGAATTTTTTTATTCTTTTTTTGAAAATTCAAAACAAAAATATAAATGTTAAAAAAATAAAAAAAGGATACTTTTATGAAAAAGAAATATGATTTTAAAGAAGTCGAATCTCAAAGATATCAAGAATGGTTATCCAAAAATTATTTTGCATCTGTTTCTACTAGTCGCAAAAAAAGTTTTACTGTTGTAATCCCACCCCCAAATGTAACAGGCAAACTCCATTTAGGACACGCTTGGAACAATGTCATCCAAGATATTCTTATCCGTTTCAAAAAAATGCAAGGGTTTGAAGTTCTATTTCTTCCAGGAATGGACCACGCAGGAATTGCCACACAAAAAAAAGTAAAAGAACACTTAAAAAAAGAAAATCTTTTAAATAAAGACTTAGATAAAGCCACTTTTTTAAAATATGCTTGGGAGTGGAAAGAAAAATTTGCCACAAACATTCGCAACCAATGGAAAGCTTTAGGCCTGCATTTAGATTATAATTTCGAAAAGTTTACTCTTGATCCTGATTTAAGTAAAACAGTTCAAGATGTTTTTATTAAATTATACCACCAAGGCCTTATTTACCGTGATTATAAAATTATTAATTGGGACCCCAAAAGCAAAACGGCTTTGTCCAATGTAGAAGTTAATTATCAAGAAACCGAAGGAAAATTATATTATCTTAAATATTTTTTCGCACAACCTCACCAAAATCAAAAAACCTCTTTTTTGGAAGTTGCAACCACGAGACCCGAAACTATTTTTGCTGACCAAGCCTTAATTGTGCATCCTGATGATTTGCGTTATCAGTCTTTTATTGGAAAAAAAGTTTTGATTCCTGAAACTAATATCCAAATTCCTGTTCTTAGTGATACTTATGTGGATCCACAATTTGGTACAGGAGTTGTAAAAGTCACCCCCGGACATGATATCAACGATTTTGAAATCGGCCAAAGAAAGCAATTAAAATCTTTACTTTGCATGAATGAAGACGGAACTTTAAATGAATTGGCTGGAAAATATCAAGGATTAAACCGCTTTGTATGTCGAAAAAATTTAGTTAAAGACTTAGAAAAAAAACAAATAATCACTAAAATTGAAAATCATCTACATCAAGTAGGTTATTCTAGCATATCAGGGGCTATCATCGAACCGCGACTATCTTTGCAATGGTTTTTAAAAACCAAAGATATTGCCCAAGAAGCATTAAAAAAAAATAAAATTAATTTTTATCCTCAACGTTTTTTAAAAGTTTTTAATAATTGGTTAGAAAACATTGAAGATTGGTGCATTTCGCGTCAATTATGGTGGGGACACCCTATTCCTATTTGGTATAAAAATCAAGAAATTAAAGCGCAATCAGAAAGCCCTGGGGAGGGTTGGGTTTGTGATTGTGATGTTTTGGATACGTGGTTTTCTTCCTCTTTATGGCCTTTAAGTACTTTAGGTTGGCCGAATAAAAAGAGTTTTTTTAACAAACGTTTTCCAGCGGATGTTTTGGTAACAGGTTACGATATTTTGACTTTTTGGGTTTCTAAAATGGTTTTACAAAGTAGTTTTTTAACTCAAAAAGATCCTTTTAAAGATGTTTTGTTACATGGCTTAATTAGAGATAACGAAGGCCAAAAAATGTCTAAGTCCAAAGGCAATGGCGTTGATCCTTTAGATATAATTAATAAATATGGCGTTGATGCTTTGCGGTTTTTTTTAATCACAAGTGCCGCTCCTGGATTGGATTTATTATATGATGAAATCAAAGTTAAAAATGCTTGGAATTTTATTAATAAATTATGGAATATCACACGTTTTATTAAACTCAACACTAATACAACATTAGATTGTTTTGAAGTTGATAAATTGTCTTTGCCACAAACAGCTCTTTTAACTCAATTAGCTTCCACTACTGAAAAAATTACTCAATTATATCAAAAATATGAATTAAAAGAAATTGGACAAATATTATATCAATTTGTTTGGGAAAACTTTGCTAATTGGCATTTAGAATTTGTTAAAAATGATTTAGATAATTACAAAAATGATCTTAATACACAATTTTTTTTAGTTTATGTAATGAAATATATTCTACAATTGCTCCATCCTTTTATCCCCTTTGTCACCGATGCTCTTTATTTTTATTTTGATAACAAAACAAATATAACTCAAACCTTGTTATCGAAAGTCGTTAGTGTAAATAAGCAACAAGATTTACAAGATTTCGAAGATTTAAAACAATTAATTATTAAAATGCGCCAATTTAGAAACGAACATAAAATCGATAGTCAATTTTTATTAGATATGGAATTAGAAGTGGTTTCTGATCCAAAAAATTACCTTAATTTAGAAAATGCGTTAAAAAAGTTTTTTTACGCCAAAAATTTTAAAATAACTAATAAAGTAACAGATCCTTATAAAACCCTTTTATTTTTAGGAAAAAAATTTAATCTTTATATTGATAAAAAAGTTTTGCAAAGTTTTCATGAAGCTAATTTTTTAAAACAAAAACAATTTCTTTTATCAGAAATAAAAAGAAGCGAAAAGATTTTAAAAAATCCGTTATTTTTAACTAAAGCCTCGCCGCAAAAAGTCGCTCTTGAAAAAAAGAAATATCAAACATACCGCAAGCAATATCAAAAACTCTTAGACAACGAAAATTCTTAATTAATTGAATATATAAAAAAATAAATTAATTTTACCAAAAACTTATAGATGGTTTTTTGGTTGAATTAATTTTGTTTTTGTTAGTTTGAAAAGATATGTTATTATCTATTTATTTTAGTTTTCAAGAATATTTTTTTAAAACAAAAAATATCTAAAAATTGGGTCCCCATTTTTTCTAAAAATGTTTTTAGAAAAGAATGAAAATATCCATGATTTTGATCACAAAAAAAGACCAACCAAAAAGTTGGTCCTAAATTTTTTTTTCAAAAAGAAAAAAGTTGTATAGTATTTTCGAACAGTTCAAACTCGAAAAAAATAATTACAAAGAACGTGAAACAGGCAATATGGCCTAAATACAATCATCAAACAAAAGTAAAACACCAAAAATCATAAATTACCTAAACAACAGTTTTTTACAAATAATTAACTAGATAAAATAAAAAACTTCAAATCCATAATATGGCATAATTTTTAAAAAATGCATTCTTTTGTCATTTTTTGGAAAAATTTACATATCTCTGAATTTAGCAAAACATAAAAAAATAGATAAGTTTTTTAAAATTGGGTAACTGTTAAAAAAATTAATAACTTTTTGAATCAATAAAATAAATATTTTTTTATCAGTTAATTTAAGAAATTAGAATCGACCAAAACACTCAAATACTCCAAATAATAAAAACTGGCAAATATTTTTTTAAAAAAAATAAAAAGATTAAAATACTTGAATAACTTATTAAATTATTAATAAAAAAATAACTCACAAAAATAAGTTTTAAAGCTTAAAAAAAAATTAATTATTTGATTTGCGAAAAGTAAGGCACGATATTTTTTGGAAAAACAACTGAAAAATTAAAATATATTTGTTGCCTTAATTTTTGCTTATCGAAAAAAAATATTAAATTAAAGAAAAGAAAAAAATGAAAAAAAATACTTCTATTAAACAAACTGTTACCATTGCCATCAATACTGCTATTTATGTTATTTTAAGTTGTTTTGCATCCATTCCTATCGGTCCTAATGTTGTTTTGGAAACTTCTTTTTCTTTTTTAGTTTTTGTAGCAGTTTTATTCGGGTCTAAAGTTGGTTTGAGTGTGGGTTTGCTAGGTCATATTATTAAAGATTTTTTTCTTTTTGGCAATGTTTATTTTAATTGGATTGTTTGTTCTGGTCTACTTGGTTTTCTTTTTGGTTTATCAAAAAATTTAATTAATTTAAAATATCATTCTTTTACTCGGAAAAAAATTCTTTTCTTTTGGCTATATCAAGTTTTTGTTAATGTTTTGGTGTTTGGCCTGATTGCTCCTATTTCTGATGTTTGGATTTATGCACAACCCTTGAAATTGGTTTTTTTGCAAGGTTTTTTGGTAGTTTTATCTAATATTTTATCTTATAGTTTATTTGGTATTTTCTTGATGTCAAAATATTCTAATAATTATGGTAAAAAAGAAGTGTTGGCTTCAAATAATTGTGTGTATTACAAAAAGCCACCACTTTTTTAATTGTTAGTAATTCATTTGAACTCATTTTTAAAAATATACTTTCTTTCAAGACAAAAAAGCTTTAAAATTTTTACAAACAACTCAAATAACAAAACAATTACTATTTATTTTCAATTCCAAACAGCAAACTCAAAAACATTAATTTTTTAAAAACAAAAATTAAAATAAATACAAAAAAAATCATTTTTGAAAATTTTTGTAATTAAAAAAAGAAAAAAATACCGAATTTATTCCTTAATAAAATCAAAATTAAAATAAATAGTTAGCTTTTTTTGAATTCCAAAAGTCATTTATATCTATGAACTTTATAACATGATAATATATATTCTTTTATCTCAAAAAGATTGAAATCATTTTTACAATTAATCAAATAATTATTATTGCAACTTTTTTTATGTCCAACTAATTTCAAGATTATACAAAGAAAGGAATTCATGAAAAAACCATTAATTATTTTTCAAAATTTTAGTTTTCAATATTATAATCAAAACAAAAATACTTTAAAAAAACTTAACATAACTATTTATGAAGGCGAAAAAGTCTTAATTGTTGGCAAAAGTGGCAGTGGTAAATCAACTTTTCTTAAATGCATTAACGGTTTAATTCCTCATAGTTATCCCGGAAAAATAACAGGAAGTGCTATAATTCAAAACAAAAATTTAGCAAAAACTAATATTTTTGATTTATCTTTGAACATAGGAACCATAATGCAAGATGCAGACAATCAATTCGTAGGGTTAACTGTAGCAGAAGATATCGCTTTTGCTTTAGAAAACGATAATCTAAGTCATCAAAAAATAGTTCAAAAAGTGAATCAATGGGCAGATAAATTAAATTTACAGCCTTTTTTGCATCATCAAATTCAGGATTTATCTGAAGGAGAAAAAAAATTAGTTGCCATGGCTGGCGTTTTGATTTATAACCCCTCCATTTTATTGTTTGATGAATCTTTAACAAACCTAGATGCAACAGGGCGTAAAAAAATAATTGACTTAATTGAAAAACTTCATCAAAAAAATAAAAATACTATTTTAATGATTGAGCATTATCTAGATGATATATTAACTGATTCTTTTGATCGAGTTATAGTTTTTGATGATGGCAAAATTATTGCTGATATGACCGCAGAACAAATCATTAAAAAACAAATCCTCATTCAGCAAGGAATTCAAGAACCTTTTTATATCAAAATTTTAAGAAATTCCAAGATTGATTTAACTAAAATAAATTATTTATGCAACCTTAATAAAATTAATATAGCAAGTTTTTCTGAAGAATTAATTAATTCCTCTAAAGCAAAATTAAATATTCCTTTGTCATTTTTAGATAAAAAAAAAAAATTATTAGAACTTAAAAACATTTTTTATCAGTCAACAGAAAAAAAAGATAATCTTTTAAATGACATTTCTTTAACTTTGTGGACCGGTCAAATGATAAGCATTGTTGGTCCTAATGGTTGTGGCAAAAGTCTTTTAGGAAAAATGATTGCTGGTTTGTTAAAACCTCACAAAGGGCAAGTATCTTTAAAAGACAAAAAGATTGCAATTGGTTTTGTTTCTCAAAATCCTGACCACATGCTTTTTCAAAACACTGTTTTTGAAGAAATAGCTTTGGGCTTAAGATTGCAAAAACTTTCTTCAAAAGAAATAGATCAACAAGTAAAAACCATTTTAGATATTTGTGGTTTAACTCCTTTTGCTTTTTTTCCCATCACTACCCTTAGTTTTGGACAGAAAAAAAGAGTTGCTATTGCTGCTATTTTAGTTTTAAAACCGGAAATAATTATTTTAGATGAACCCACGGCAGGACAAGATTTTTATCATTATACCAAAATAATGGCTTATTTAACAAAATTAAGAAAAGAAGGGGCTACTGTCATTATTATTACTCACGACATTTCCTTAATTTTGGAATACACTCAAACAACTTTGGTTTTAAATAAAGGAAAAATGATTGTAAGCATAAATCCCATTTCTCTTTTAACTGATAATTTATTAATAAAAAAATCAAACTTAAAAGATCATGCTTTCTTGTTTTTCTTGAATAAATTACAAATGCAACCACAAACAAAAACCAATTTTATGAAATATATCAAGGAACATTGTTTTAAATGAATCAAAATTTTATTTTTAAATATCAAAAACAAAAAAATTTTATTTACCAAATTCAAGGAGCCACTAAATTATTTTTTTTGCTTTTGGTTTCAATTGCTTGCATGTTGATTTATAATATTTGGTTTTTGCTTGGCATGTCCGTTTTCAATTCTTTTTTATTTTTGTGTGCGCAAATTAAATGGAGGCAAGTGGAAAAAATAATTAAAGGTTTTTTGCTTTTCTTGTTGATTAACAACCTTATTATTTTTTTATTTTTTAGGAAACAAGGAATAGAAATATATCAATCTCAAACTTGGATTTTGAAAAATTTTATTACCCAAGAACAAATTTTTTATCAAATAAATTTGATTTTAAAATATTTGTCCGTTATTCCTTTATTTTTGATTTTTATTTTCACCACAAACCCCAGTGAATTAGCAGCTAGTTTAAACAAATGGGGAATTAGTTATAAAATTAGTTATTCTTTAGCTTTGACTTTACGTTATATTCCTGCAATTAAAAAAGATTTTGAAAATATTTCTTTAACACAACAAACTCGTCTGTTGCCTGCATCTCCAAAAGGTAATTTTATCAGCAAAATTGTTTCAAAAATCAAAAAACTTACCCTTATTATTCCTTCTTTAATTTTTGTGAATTTAGATAAAATTGAGATTATTGGTAATGCTATGGAATTAAGACGTTTTGGAAAAAACAAAAAAAGAACTTGGTATTATCAAACAAAATTAACTTTTTTAGATGTATTAACAATTTTTTTAGGAGTTCATTTATTATTTTTAAGTATTTTTTTATTGATGGAATACGGAAGATTTTATTATCCTTTTGTCAAAAAAACCCCTTCAAATTAGAAAAGGGGGTTATTTAAAATCAACTTGTTTTACAAATGATTTTTGTTATTTTGAGAATGCAAAATAGGAAAAATGACGAAAGATAATTTTTTTAAATTTCAAAAAGTAAAAAAAGACAGGCTTAATAGTTAGTATTGAAAAAATTTTTAAAAAGAAAAGCATCCTAATTATTTCATCAACCCACTTTTGCTTCTTATATATTGGAGGGGTAAAAATATATCTCATGCATTTACAAAATTATGAAAAAACTTATGACATTTTTTAGTTTAATTAATTTGTTTTGTTGGTTTGCAAAGATATGAAATTATCTATTTATTGTAGTTTTAAAGAATAATTTTTAAAAAGAAAAAGTATCATAATTATTTCATCAACCCAGAAATTTTCACAAAAACTCTAAATGTTTTCATGGATATGCTCCTGAAAAGTGGGGTTATTGAATAAAAAAATAGTATTTTTGCAAACAACCATTAACATAGTCTTAGTTTTTTGTTGAATACAATCTTTAAAAAATAATGTTAAATAAAATGATTCAACCTACTTATGAATAAACAAAGTCCTTAAAAATTTGGGTTTTTAAATAACAAAATAATATTTTTTCAAACTGCTTGTAAACGTAGTTTGGTTTTTTTGTTTTTTTATAGGAACAGTTAAGAAAAAAAAAGATTAAAAGAAAAAAATAGATATTTTGAAAAAACGTAGTTAAAAAAACAAAAGAAAAAATATAAAAAAGCAAATATAATATTTTCACTTAAATAAAAAAAACAAAAACTTTTAAAAACTAAACAAAGCTTTTATCAAATTAATTTTTTTGAATCCATCAAAACCACATCCAAGTTAAAATTTTTTTACTTACTTCTCAAAACTAAAGCCAAATTCAAAAAGTTATATACCCAAACAAACTAAAAACAATTTTTTAAAAAATGAACAAGGATTTTATCAAGCAAAAAAAGAAGTAAAAAAGGAAATTAAAATGAAAATAAGCAACGGCAAAAAAAATTATTTAAATTATTTTGGTTTCAAACCCAAAAAAAATAATTATTTTGGTTAGTTTTTGTTTGCAGTTTTTTTACAAATAATATTTCCCTTTTTTTTCGTTTTGATAATCCATGATAGCAAAAACGACAACACATAAAAAAGTCCAAAAGATGAAAATGCAAACTTTAATAAAGTTAACATGACAAAACCATTTAGAAGTGAGATTCATTTTAGGAAAAACAATAAAGGGGAAGTTTTGTTTATCAATTTTTGCAATATCTTTTTTATCACAAACATTAATTAAATTCCCTTGAGAGTTAAAAATAAACCAATTATTATAATGTTCATTATCTTCAATAATGAAAAATTCTTTTAAAAAAGTTGTGTCTACCATTATTTGAGGGTTTGCGGGATTTATTTCAACCGCTAAATGACTTTGAAAAATATGAGGTGCTAAAGCTTTATCAGAAACATCATTGCAATCACTTATTAAATAAAGGGCCTCTCCTAACAATAAATCTTTTTCATTGAAATTTGTTTCAACTACAGGATAATTATTATCAGAAATAAAAGTAATATAATTAAGATTGTTTATACATATACATTTTCCTTCTTCATCTTGAAGACCATAAGGAGTTTGAAGAGTAATTTTAGTTTCGGGACTAAATAAATTGAAAAAATTGTTTTTTTTGCAAACAACTGTATATAAAAAATTATTGTTTCTGTCATTTAAAACTTCTTTTTTAATTATCACTCCCAAAGAATTGTTGTGGTTATTTTGACACAAAACTAAAGCTTGCAAGATTTCTTTTTTAATAAATGTAATGTCTTTATTTTTAATTAATGTTTGTTTTTGGGATAATTCGTCTTTTTGCTTTTGCAAAAGATTTTCTTTAGATAAATGTTTTATGTTAAAAACCAAAAATAATTTATTAGCATCTTCTCTTTTAATGCGAATAGTTTCTTCATAAATAGGACTAGATTTGTTTGTGTAAGAATAAATTTTGCTTCTTAAAAAATAAATATTTTCTTTAAGCCCTAAACTTATTTCTACAATATTATTTTTCGACAAAGGAGAGGCAACAAATTGCAACGATTCCAAGCCGTGTAGTTGAATGGTTAAAAAATCATCGAAATCATTTTTATCTGAGCTTTTGAAAGTAATTTTTTTGTCTTTGGAGTTTTCAATAAAAAAATAAAAGTCTTCTAAAGGGATTTGGTGATTTATTTCTTTTTTAAAAACACCTTTTGTTAATTCTTCAATTTTGTCTTTAGTCATTTTATTGTTTTCTTCTTGTAAATCAAAAATTGGAACATTTTTTTTCTTTTTGGCTTCCAATATAGTATAAAATTGTTTTTTAACGTGATTAATATTAATAGATTGGGAAATTCGAATATTTTTATAAAAGCTTTTATTTATGCCTATTAGTTGTCCTTGAGAATTAAAAAGAGGCCCTCCGCTGTTACCAGGGTCTAAAGTCATATCAGAATTAATTTCTCTTTCATTAAAATAAGAAATAATACCTTGTTTGAATAAATTTTGTTTGTATTTTCCTTCTCTTTCTGGCGGCTGCAATTCAAAAAACCATTCAAAAAATGATAAATGTTGAATTTTTTCTTGAAATCCCTTTTGACATCCTAAAGCATAAACAATTTCTCCTTGAGTTATATTTATTTTTGAATCTTCTTCAAAGTCAATATATTTTTCAATATTTTCATCAATGTCTTTGATTGCATTTCTAGTTTTAAAAGTTAAAATGGCGATATCATCATATTCGCGATTATTCCCAATCACAGCAAAAAGTTCTGCCGGAACGTCTTTGAATCCTTTTATTTTGGGATTTGTTAAAGCGATTAAATGTCTGTCATAAGGGTTTTTAATTTTTTTATTCCAAAAACTTTCTATTACATGACGATTTGTTAAAACATAATACTTATTCCCTTCATACTTGTTATCTTCTTTTTTAACAATAATTCCTGTTCCCAAACTAGAACCAGTGTTAATACAAACAGTAATTTTATTTAAGTTTTCTATTAATAATTGGAAGTCTTTTGAATTAGTTTTTGAACCTTCTTGCTTGTGTGGTGTATTTAGTGCAATTTTTTGTTGGTTTTTTCTTTCTTCTAGTTGATTATTTAAGTCTAGAGGAGGAATGACTTTTAAGTATTTTACTCCTTTTTCATTTTTGTTTTGGGCAGGAGCTAAAAAACCTACTAAATCACCTTCTTCTGTGAAAAAAACCGTTTGTTTATTTAAAGAATGATTGCGGCCAAAAACAGGAATTGGCGTGTTTTCATCTTGTTTTAATAAATAATTTTCGCTCACATAACTTTCTTGAAAAACTACTAAAGCATAAGGATTCAAAACAAAAGTTTGCAATCTTTGTCCTTGATAATATTCATTTTTACGAATTGGATTAATTTCGTAATCTTTTTTTGTTTTAAAAAAAAGAATGTCAAAATTATCCCTGAATTTTTCTAATTTTTCTGGCAAAGCATCTTCTTTAATCCATTGTCCTTTTTCGTTATCAATTTTATCCATGAATTGAATTGTAACATTTAAAACGGCGGTATTTTCTTTTGGAAAGGGGGTTGTGTTTTTTGGAGCGAGAACCCAATATTTTTTTAAAAGGTCATCCTCTTCTTTGTCAACAATCACACCTAAAGCCAATTCATTATTAGATGATTTTAAAAGACATAATTTATTTCTATTATTTTTTATTTTTTTGGCTTGTTCTTCTTCTTCTGCTCTTAGTTGAACTTTGAATTGTTTCTTTTGCAATTCTAATTCTTTATTATCTGAAGGATTAGTTTTTAAGTTTATCTTTGATGAAGAAGATAATAAAGAATTGTGATGAGTGCATGTATTTCTAGGGTAATTGATCAACTGAATAAAACCAATAAATAAAAATAAGGATATTCCAAAAAAAAGGACAAATTTGCGATAATAATTAATTCTTTTCAATTTAATCGTTACTCGTTTCTTTATATTTATCATTAATATTTTAACTTAAAAACAGGTTGAATCATATTAAAAAAATTGATTATTCTTCAGAAGTTATTAATATGGTCCTTTAAAAATTAGGGTTTTTAAATAAATAAAATAGTATTTTTGAAACTAAGCTGTTGTAACACTTATGGACGGTTTTTGATTTTCAAAAAATTAAGTAGTTTGGTTTTTATTGTTTTTGTGGAGTTTCTAATTTTATATTGATAAAAATGTGATGAAAAAAAGACTAACTAAAAGTCAGTCTTAATTTATTAATTACTACTAAAAAAATATGATGGAAAAAATAGAAAAACTCATTAAAGCAATAAATACTTTTTTGTTATTTGCGTTTTTTTAAATCTGCTATCGTTATTGAAATTATCTATAATATGACTAAAAATAGCAGCAAAATAAACTTTAATTAATAAAACAGTAGAATAACTAAAGCAAAAAAACGAAAAATGATTTTTGATGCTGAATTTTTCCGTTTATACCATAAAAAGAATAAAAGATAAAATCTGAGTTTCAAAGCAAAAATAAATATATAATTTTGGATTTGGATTTATTTTTCATTCTTTTAACCAGCATTTTACCCAAAAAGTTCTAAACCTAAAAAAACATTTTTTAATAGCATTAAAAAAAATATAGGCCAAAACTCAAAAAACAAAACCCGGATATATATATTGCAGATGTTAAAAACCATGAGACAAACCGCCACTTGTAAAATGAAATTTTTTTCTCCTGGTAATGGGCGTTACAAAAAAACACGAAAAAAATTTTTGTGTGTTTATCCTTGAAAAAACAACTAAAAGATAGGAAAAATAAAAAAATAATATTGTTGTTCTTAAAGATTTTAATTGTATTAAAATCTAAAAAAAGACAGCTATCAAAAGTCAAAGAAAAATAATTAAAAAAGAATTCATTTTAAGTCTATATTTGAGGGTTTTATCCAAAAAAAAAGTATAATTGGGGCCAAAAAAGTTATTCCTTCGGCACCACCATAAAAGATGAAACCATTTTTAATAAAACTAGGGGGATGAATAAGAAAATAATTTCCAAAAGAATATAAAAAGTTCTTAAAAAAATGTGTAGTTATTTTTTTGATAATTTATGAGTTTTTATTTTCTTTTTCATCGGTATAATCGGTATAATTGGATTGAATTGTTATTTATGTTTCCAATAACATTTAACATTAACAGTAAGTGATATTAAAAATTGTTATTATAAGTATAATATTTATACCATCTCTTTTGTTTCGATGAAAGTGTTAAATTTTTACATTATTTACATCAATAAATTAATAATAAAGTCAATTTTTTTCATTATTATTGTAAACGTTAAAATAATAAAAAACTTATAATTTTTATCATCTTTCTTTTTGTCACGCCTTTAAAGTGCCATGCCTACCCCTAGAGCTATTAATTTATCAAAAAATCCAAATAATTTTTCTCCTTTTTGCAACTGTTTTAGTTGTTGCTTTGGCTTTAGTTTGAATAAATTTTAATATTTTGTTTCATCATAACTTTAAAAATAGGCAGGATTTTTTTTGAATCTTCATGCATTTTTTTATACATTACTTAAAAGATTTGGATGCATACCCCACTTTTTTATTTTTCAAGTGAGTTTGAAAGTTTAATTCCTTGAGAAAAAAATTATTTAATTATTTGAATTAAAAAAATGTTATCAAAGTTATTCTTTTGTTAGGATTGTTCTAATTGCAATGTTCCTTGATTTTTATCTATTTTAAGTGTTTTGGGGTATTGAATGCTTTCAAAATCAGTTTTATTTAAAGTTTTTTGATTTCTTAACTTATTTATTAAATCAGCTTTTTTTTGGGCTTGATTTGGTTCGCTGAAATATCTTAAAATTTCTTTAGCGATTTTATATGATTCTTCAATGATTTTTTGAATTTCTTCGTTTTGATGTTCGTTTTCATTCAAACTAGAAAACCTGTCATCTTGCAACTTCATACCCCATTGAATTACCATGTTTTTGGCAACATTAGAAGCTTTTTGCAAGTCACTACCGCAACCAACACTAATATCTTCCTGAAACGAAATACTTTCTGCCGCTCTTCCACCTAAAGCTACGATAATGTGTTTAATTAAATCTAATTTAGTTGGTAATTTAGTGTCTTTCTCAGGAAAAGAAATAGTATAGCCTCCCGCTTGTCCTCTTGATTTAATACTAAGGTGATGAACTTGAAAACCTAATGCTGTAGCCACAAGAGCATGACCCAATTCGTGGTCAATAACTCTTTGTGAATCTTGTTCCGATCTTTCAGATTTATTTTCGGGACCCATTAAAATTGAATCCATAGCCTCATAAATAATATTTATTTTTTCTCCATCTGATTGTTGAAGCGACAATCTCTTTTTAGCTTCTTTGGTTAAAGCCATAATTTGGGCAGGAGAAAAATGACTTCCATGAATCACTTTAGACAAAGCTTCTAAATCTCCTGGAGAGGTAATAAAAGAAGAAAAAGCTTTTTGCATAAATTCTTTAGTTGTTTTCAAATCAGGTAAACCTAAGTAAATGTGTTTTCCTAAACGACCATCTCTAATTAAAGCTTCATCTAAGGCATCTTTTCTATTGGTAGCAGCAATAATAATAGGTTGGGATTCTTTATCAGAAGAAGAAAAACCATCAATTTCTGCCAACAAAGCATTTAAAGTGGAGTGGTGTTCGATATTTCTATTATCATCTGATCTTTTGCCGCCAATAGCATCGATTTCATCGATGAAAACAAAAAAATAATTTTTATTCTCTACAATAGCGGTATTTTTGGCAGCTTCAAATAAAGATCTCACGCGGAATGCACCAACACCGACGTATTTTTCCACAAAATCAGAACCAGTAGTAATAAAAAAAGGAGCATAATCTTTAACTGATCCTGCTAAACATTTAGCTAAAAAAGTTTTTCCTGTTCCTGGAGGGCCATATAATAAAATCCCTCTTGATAAATTTTGCGATTTATTGGGGGGGGTTTTTACTTCTTCAATGTATTTTTGCAATTCATCCTTAACTTCTTCATAACCAATAAAATCATCAATTGTTTGTTTTTTTCCTATTGGTTTATATTGTTTTTCGGCGGCCCATTTATTGTCTTTTTTTTCTGAAGCTTTTTTGTAATCTTGAACAATGTCAATTAACATTGCAATGAAGCTAATAAGTAAAAGGTTGACAATAATGCTCAAAACACGAGTTGTAATTAATAAATAGTCTGGTCTCTTTTTAGGAAAAAGAGGGAAAACAGGTATTGGTTGTTTTGGTGGTTGCATTTCGTCTTCAAATCTTTCAGGTTCCCATTTCATGAAATTAACATCCTTTTTTTTATAATTTAATAATACGAAAGTGAAAATAATTAATGCCTTAATTTTTAGTTTATAAATACAATTAAAAAGATAAAAAAAATATTTTTTATAAACATCTAACATCTTATATTTTAACAAAATTTAAAAAAATCTACTAAGTAAAATAATTTTTTATGATAATAATTTTGTTTTTTATGATATCTTAACATTAGTAATAAAAAAACTTAAATTTTATTATTTTATTAATTCAGGATGGCGGGGAGGCACGATAAGGGGTTTTAATTGTTGCATCCAGATAAATATATCATTTTTAAAAGGCAAAAGCTTGAAAAACACTTTCCCAATAAAAAAATGAAAACACATTCCTAAACTAATTTAGCAAATAAAGGACAAATAAGGCAAACTATTAATTGATTGATGAAGGAAAATATAAAAAAATCCAATCAACTTAAAAAATGAATTATTTTACAACTGATATCTCAATAATGATAAATTAGGGATAAAAATTGTTGATAATGTTTATTTGACTAAACTCCAAAATCCTTTCAAGCAAAATTATTTTTTAAAAGCTTAGTATTTTTCTTAAAAGTTTTAATTTGTTTTTAAAAAAAAGGGGACGGTTTTGTTCTTAAACCTTCTTGTTTTTCACATTAAAAGAAAAAAAGAAATCAAAAGTGTTCAAAAAATCTTGCGATTATAAAGGTTCAAAAAAAATAAATTTCATTTTGTTTTTAAAAAGAAAGGCAATAAACCTCAAACTTTATTTTTGAAAATCATTTGAAGAGCAAAAAAATAAATAAAAATAAAAAAGTTAATAAGAAATTTTCTAAATCTTGTGATTATAAAGGTTATAAATGAATTAAATTTTGTTTTTTCTGAAATTTAAAAAAATATTTGCTGAATCATTTTCCAAAAAAACCATCAATTTTAGAAAAAAATTAGAAAAAACGAAAAAGATATTCAAAAAAACAAAAAAAGAAAAAAGAAAATGAAATAAAACGACAGAAAAAAATTAATTAATTTTAGAAAAGATAAGGGGGTTTGAGATGAAAACATTAATTACTTTAAAAGATTTAACTAAATTTTTTGATAATCAATTAATTTTGAGAGGGATTAATTTAGAAATCAAACAAAACGAATTTGTTACTTTATTAGGTCCTTCTGGTTGTGGCAAAACTACCATTTTAAGAATTATTGCAGGTTTTGAAAATCCTAGTAGTGGAGAAGTTTTATTTCAACAAAAAAGCATTTTAAATATAGCCGCTCACAAAAGACCAATTAACACTGTTTTTCAAAAATATGCTTTATTTCCTCATTTAAATGTTTTTGAAAACGTTGCTTTTGGCCTCCGCCTCAAAGATTTTAACGCCACAATTAAAGCTAAATTAGAAAAACTAGAAAAAAATTACCAAAGTGAAATCGAAGAGTTAAACAAAAGTTGGCAAAACGAATTAACTTTTAGCTCCAAAGAAGAAGTCAAAAAAATCAAGTGCAAATTTCAAGCCAAAAAGAAAGCCTTAAAAGAACAATTGCAAAAAAACACAGCTTTACTCAAAAAAAGCTTCATTGATAAAAAAGAAAAAGAAAAAGAAATTCAAAAAGATGTTTTTAAATATTTAAAAATCATGGGTTTGCAAGGGTTGGAAAAAAGAACAATTGAACAATTATCAGGAGGGCAACAACAACGTGTTGCAATCGCGCGTGCTTTAATTAATAAACCTCAAGTTTTGTTATTGGACGAACCTTTATCTAATCTGGATTTAAAGTTGAAACAAGAAATGCAATATGAACTTAAAGAAATCCAAAAAAACGCTGGGATTACTTTTTTATTTGTCACTCACGACCAAGAAGAAGCTTTTACAATGAGTGATAAAGTAGTTGTTATGAATTACGGAGAAATCCAACAAATAGGAACACCGCAAGAAATTTATAACGAACCCGCTAACCGTTTTGTAGCTCAATTTGTGGGAGAATCAAATTTAATTCAAGGGATTATGAAAGCAGATAGTTTAGTTTATTTTGATGGTCAAAATTTTAATTGCGTGGATAAAGGGTTTCGAAAAAATGAAAAAGTTGATATCGTTATTCGACCTGAAGACATTGATATCGTTGGTAAAGGCAAGGGATTAATTACAGGAGTGGTAGAATCTGTTGTTTTCAAAGGAGTACATTGGGAAATTGATGTCAAAACTGCTAAAAGAACTTATACCATTCAAACAACAGACCACGTTAAAATGGATAAAGAAGTGGATATTACTTTTAATCCTGAAGATATTCATGTTATGGAAATTTGGCAATGAACCAAAAAAAAATTTATGATTGCAAAGATAATCAAAAATTATACCGTTTTTTAATTTTTCCTTATTATGTTCTTTTGGTAGGATTAATTTTTGTACCCATGGGATTTATTTTTTTTGATTCTTTTCGCGATACTAACAACCCCCATTCTCTTTTTTCCCAATCTTTAACGTTTGAATATCATAAAGAATTTTTAACTAATCTTTCTTTTTTATATGTTTTATCCAGGTCAATAGCTATCTCTATCATTGTTACTTTTTTACTTTTAATCATTGTTTATCCTTTGGCTTATCTTATATCTCGCCTTAATTACATTTTGCAAACTTTTTTAGTTATTTTAATTAATGGCACAATGTGGATTAATATGATTATCAAAACTCAAGCCTTAGTGCAAATATTGCAATTAATCCAAAACAATTTCCAGATTACTTTATTAGAGACCAATTTTGCAATGATACTAGGGTTAATTTATTTATTTTTGCCTTTTATGTTTTTGCCTGTTTATACTGCAATTGTTAAAATCAATACTCAACACATACAGGCCGCAAAAGACTTAGGGGCGAGCGACTGGCAAGTATTTAAAAAAATTATTTGGCCTTTGTCGTTGCCTGGAGTTATTACAGGGATTTCTTTGGTGTTTTTGCAAGTTGCAACAAATATTGTAGCACCACGTTATTTAGGACCTACCACTCAAATAACTATTGCTGAATTAATTGAAAATAAAACTTTGTTAAGCGGTGAAATTAAGCAAGCTTGTGCGATTGCTATTTACTTATCTTTAGTGATGTTTTTGCTTTTTTACCTTTTTAAAAAAAGGAGTTACAATGAAATCTAATTCTAAAATAAAATTAAAACATATCTTGTATATTGCCATAATTTTAACTTTTATTTATGTTCCAATTGCATCTTTAATTCTTTTTTCTTTTAATAAAAGCGAGGGAAGGGTTGCTTCTTTGGTTAATTGGCAAGGGTTTAGTTGGCAATGGTATCAAAAACTTTTAAGTGATAAAACCATTAAAACATCAATTGCAATTACTTTAAAAATTGCTTTTTTAACTACAATTATATCTACTTTTTTAGGAACTTTTGCAGCTATTAGTTTGGCTCAAAGTTTAAACAAAAAATGGCGAGTTATGATTTTAAATGCAAGCAATTTTTCTATTGTAGTGCCTGAAATTATTACAGCTTTATCTTTGTTTGTGGTGTTTGGGTTCATTCGCTTGGAATCATCTTTTTGGAAAATGCTTTTAGCTCACATTTCTTTTTGCACTCCTTTTGTAGCAATTAGTGTTTATCCAAAAGTTATAAGTCTTGATCCTTATTGCTTTGAAGCGGCTTATGATTTAGGAGCAACTCCTTTTAAAGCTTTAATTAAAGTTATTTTGCCTCAACTCAAAGGAGGTATGTTGGTTGGAGCAACTTTGGCTTTTACTTTGTCTTTTGATGATTTTATTATTTCTTATTTTGTTGGTGGAGCGGAATGCCAAAATATTTCTGCCTATATTTACAGTCTTAAAGGAACGATAAATCCTTCGGTTAATGCCTTATCTACTATTTTAATTAGTTTAACTAGTTTCAAAATTATTTTTGATTTTATAAAACAAAAAAAGATGGTTCATAAACAAAAATGAAGAAATTAAGAAACAAAAGCCTTTTTTATTTTATTATTTGCACGCTTTTTTTAACAATCTTTGTAATGATTTTAATATTTATACAAAATAGGACCAAAAAAAGTGCAATAACTAAAGAATCCAAGCAATTTTTGACCTTGTTTAATTGGGGTGAGTATTTAGATCCTCAAACCATTATTGATTTTGAAGAACAAAATGGAATTGAAGTTAAACAAGTTCTTTTTTCTTCTAACGAACTAGCGATTACAAAAATTAAAAGTGATGATAAATATGATTTGGCCATTTTAAGTGAATATGCAATTGATAAATTAATCCAAGACGAATTAATAGAAGGGATCAATTCTGAAAAATTAGAAAAGAGTAATAACTATAATTGGCAATATAATGACCAATATAAAGAATTCAAAGAAAAATTACCGAAAAGATTTTCTAATTATGCCGTTCCTTATTTTTGGGGCAAAGTAGTTCTTATTTATAACAAACAAAAAATTAATAAAGAAGAAATAACAAAAGAGAGTTTTAAAATTTTGGATAAACCCAATTTAAAAATTGCTTTATGCAATAATCCACGAGATGGATTAATGGTAGGCCTCAAAGCTACCGGGGGAACAATTGAAAAACCCACAGAAAAAGAATTAGAAAATGCTAAAAAATGGTTATTAAAACTTAAAGAAAAAAATCCTAATGTTGCCTTTATTAATGACCAACTTATTGATCGAATGTCGCAAAAAGGTAAAGAATATTATGATGTGGTAGTGGCTTATTCCGGAGACGCTAATTTTTTAAAAGAAAAAAACGATAATTTAGAAGTTTTAGATCCTAAAGAAGGTACTAATGTTTGGGTGGATAGTTTAGTGATGCCTAAAAATTCTTGTAAAGAATTAGCTTATAAATTTATTAATTTTTTAAGAGAAAAAAATAACTATCAAAAAAACTTGGCATATATTAAATATGATTCTCCTTACAAAGACAAAAACAACAAGATTAAAATTAACGAAAATGATCAAATTTATAAATATGATGAAGCTAATCAAAAATTAATTAATACTTACTGGAATGACGTTATTGCTTATCCGAGCAAAAAAGATTATTGGCTTTTTGGCTTTAGTGGATTGATTTTGATTGGTTTAATAATTGCGTTTTTTATGAAAAAAAGAAAAGTTTTTGAATCACAATACTAAACAATACAAAAAAATAATAATTACATGAGTTTTTATGAGGAAGAATATCGTTATTTCTAAAGAAAAAACAAGCCCTTATTTGCAAAAAAATAATTTTTGAAATCATAAAAGAAATAAATTAACAAAATTACATAAAAAAAAGAGACTTTTGTAGGTCTCTTTTGTTTTTCTGTTTTATTCAGTTTTTCTTTTGTCTTTTGATTATTATTTTATCTTATTTATTTTTTGCCATCGCAAACTAAGTTTCAAAACCAATAAATTTATTAATTTATCCCATTAAGATTTTTTTACAATTCATTATTTTAATTAATAAGTTCAAAAAATTATTTTTTGAAATATAATTTAAAAAAATAAATAAAAAATCAATTCAATAAACTCAAGAATAACAACACTTACAAACGATAAACTTATTTTACAAATAAGCGAAAAATTAAGTTTTAACAAGTATTTTTTTCAATCATTTTCAAACTCATTTTAAAATAATAATTTTGAAGACATAAAATAAAAAAGAGAGAAATTTTGCATTAATAAATGCATTTTATTATTTTTCTCTTGTTTTTTTTGATTCAAAAATAAAAAAAGAGACTTTCCGGTGGGTCTCTTTTTTTGATGATGTTTTGTTATTCATTATAATTAAGTTTTTGAATAAAGGTTCATTTTATCTTAAATATTTACTTAAGATAAAAAAAACTATTTAGAAATTATGAAATTAATATTTTTGTGATTCTCTGTTGCGTTTTTAAGACTTTTTTTGATTTCTTTTTTTGTCATTAATTTTTGCACCTAGTCAAATTTTTTTCTTTTCTTTTCCGACTTTTGATACTAATTATAATTACAACATCAAAAAAACTTTACGTTTGTGAAAAGTTTTTTTATTTCATTTTGGATAAGTTAGTCTTTAATTTATGTTTAATGTTTAAAAAGGACCAAAAAAAAGGGGGGGGATAATTGTTTTTAATTGTTTTGTTTTTAAAATAATTTTTAGTAATTATAAAAAGGAGCAGAAGGGGCGAAAGGATAATTCTTAGGTTTGTATTCTCCAACTAAAATTAAGATACTCGGAACTAGGGATGGAAGAATTAATATACCTAATATTATTTTTGTAGTAGGACTTGCTTTGCCTTGTAACACCTTGAAAGAAAGTATAATAAGAGTGATAAGAAAAAAATCAAAGAGAACTAGTGGAAGAATAATAAGGGAGAAAATTGTTACAAAAAAGCAAACGGGTATACTCCATATTAGAGTAAAAATGCATCCTATTTGCACTGCAATGTCTGGAATATATGTTTGTTTTACGTTGGGATAATTGTTTGGTTGTTGTCCTGGATATTGTGGATAGTTCTGATTTGGTGGGTATTGATTTGGTTGTCCTTGATATGGACGGTTTTGGTTCATTTTTAATTATTCCTTTTCTTATTTTGATATATCAAAATAAATCATTTAATTTTTTATTATTTAAACAAAAGTGATTATTTCAAAAACAAAACCACTATTATTTGTAATTGTACCATAAACAAAATAAAAAAAACAAGTTTTGCGTATAGTAAAATGAATTTACTAAACTTGAAACTTGTTTTTGGCTTAGAATTTGTTGGTTTTTTCAAAATAATTAATTTTGTTTTAATATCTTGGCGGATATGTAGGTGAATGCGAGGGATTTTGATAAAAACCTTTTTTATCTTTTCTTCCTAAAAAACAAATTAAAGCAGGAATTACCAAACAAGCTAACCAAGAAATTAATGCTGATTTTCTATAATCTTTCTCAAATTTTTCAACAGCCGCGCGATATTTCTTCTTGTTTTTCTCACTCGGATTTGATTCATAATTAACATATTCTGGCATTCTTTTAGCTAAAGATATAAAATATCCATATCTTATAAAGAAAAAAACAAAAATTAAAATTATAAAGCACAATACACGTCCTACAGAAAATTTAATTGAAATATGTGATTTTTTTTCGTTAGGATAATTTTTTGGTTGTTTTCCCTGATATTGTTGATTGTTTTGGTTCATTTTTAATTATTCCTTCCCTTATTTTGATATATCAAAATAAAGCATTTATTTTTTAATAGTGATTATTTTAAAAACAAAACCACTATTAATTATATTCTACATCAAAAAAACAAGTTTTACGTATAGTAAAATTAATTTGCTAAACTTGTAACTTATTTTTGACTTGTAATTTATTGATGTTTTTATAATTGCAAAAATTTTAATTTGAAATGAAAAATTAATTATTTTATTTTGTTTATAAATCAATTGAGATACCAAAATATAATAGTTTTTAATAGTTTGAAAAAGAAAAACGAAAAAAATCACAAAAAATTTTGAAAATTAAAAATAACTAATAAATCTTATTTTCATTTATCGCTAATTACTTTTAAAATTGCCCTTTGAAACAATAAATAAAACTTCTTTTTTTTGTTTTTTTATGTTATAATTATTTTTTTTTAATATATAATAAAATTGAGAATTTAATAATCTTTTTAAGAAAGGGTTTTTGATTTTTCTTTAAAAAAATATTGTCCTTTTGGGATTCCTTTTTTTATATTTTTTTAACAATTTTGTTTTTCAAAATAAGAAATAGGGGTATACGTTATGAAAATTTATTTTAAAAAAAATTATTTGCCAAGCATGGATGTTGACACAGCTGTTGTTTTACAAGTAGAAAAATACGAAAATTCCTTTGGCTTAGAAGCAGTAGATCCCAAAGGAGTTGCTAAAAAAAGTTTTTTAAGAGAAAATTTTAAAGGAGTTTTTGGCACTCAGGTCAAATTATTATACCCAGAAGGGTCACCTGTTGCTTGTTTACAAGTAATGGGATTAGGAAAACAAGAAGAAATTAATGACCAAACTTTTTTAAAAACAGGAGGCCTTTGCTTTCCTCAACTTAATAAAGCTAATAAAGTGGTTGTTTTTGCTGATGCTTTAGGAATTGAGAATCAAACTTCCCAAGTAATGCATTTTGCTTTAGGTCTTTTATTAAGAAGTTACTCTTTTAAACATTATCACACACAAAAAACAAAAAATGAAAAAAATTTAGAAATTACTTTTATTACTGAAAATGCTGAATTATGTCAAAAAGAATTTGATGATGTAAAAGCTATCTTAGGAGGGGTTAATTTAACTAAAGAATTAGTTAATGAACCTGCTAACATTTTAGGAACTAACGAATTTGTTGAAAGAACACAACAACTACAAACTCTCGGAGTTGAAGTTGAAGTTTTAAACAAAGAAACCTTAGAAAAATTAGGAATGAATGCTTTATTAGGAGTTGCTCAAGGATCCCAAAGACCTCCTTATTTAGTAGTCATGAAATGGCTAGGTGGCAACGAAAATGAAAAACCAGTAGCTTTTGTAGGCAAAGGAGTTGTCTTTGATACTGGCGGTATTTCTCTAAAACCTTCTAATAAAATGGAAGATATGAAAGGTGATATGGCAGGAGCCGCAACTGTAGTAGGATTAATGCATGCTTTAGCTGCTAGAAAAGCAAAAGTAAATGTCTTAGGAGTAATTGGTTTAGTTGAAAATATGCCTGGTTCAAACGCACAACGTCCTGGTGATATTGTCACTTCAATGTCTGGACAAACCATCGAAGTTATCAACACTGATGCTGAAGGAAGGCTTGTCCTAGCAGATGCTTTATGGTATTGCAAAACTAAATTGCAACCCAAAATGATAATCGATTTGGCTACTTTAACCGGAGCCATTGTAGTTGCTTTAGGATATGAATATGCAGGGCTTTTTTCTAACAATAAAGAATTAGTAAAACAATTAGTTCATTCGGGAGAAGTTACAGAAGAAAAAGTTTGGCAATTCCCTTTAGGTCCTGAATATGATAGATTAGTAGATGGCAAATTTGCTGATATTTCTAATTGTCCTGTAGGTTACGGCGCTGGTTCTATTACTGCAGCCCAATTTTTAAAACGTTTTGTAGGTGACGATATTCCTTGGGCTCACATAGATATTGCGGGTGTTGCTTCAGGCAAAAAGAAAAACGAATTCAACTCTTCTTGGGCTTCTGGATTCGGAGTGCGTCTTTTAAATCATTTAGTTAAAGATTATTACGAAAATAAATGATTAAAAAATTACGATTAAGAAAAAATCTTCTTTACGTTGTTAAAACTTAAGGCTATTTAAAAATAGCTTTTTTTTATTATTAAATAGTAAAAATCAAGGTGGCAAAAAAAATCATTCCTTTATTTTCACAAAAATGCAATGAAAAAGAAGAAAAATAAATGTTCTTTTAAAAACAACTGAAAAATTAAACTGGAGAACTTTGTGCATCTTTAGCCAAATTATTTAAATTAAAAGAAATTTTTTTATCAATTCATTTCCAATCCCATCATATGAATGAAGCTAAATGAAAATTTTAGAATACCAACAATTGTTATACTCAAAAAAACAATATTTTTTTCTTCCATTAAAATAATATTAAATACTTCTTAAAGACTGATTCTTACTTATTTTTCAATAATCAAACCCTTTTAAATAATTAAAAACTAATGCCTTTAACTTATTGATAATGAATTATAAAAAAACAAATTTATCGTAAATAAAAGAAAATTTAAAAAGAGAGATTTTTGCTTTTTTTAAATATGATAAATTTTTATAAAGTTGAAAAATTATCATAATATAACAAAATAATTCATTCTGCTATAATTAATTTTGTCAAATAAAAACTTGCAAAAAAACATAATGAAGGCATAAAAATAATTTTTTCATCATGTTTGTTAATTAAAAAAAGAATAATAAAAAAAGGAGAAATATAAAATGAGTTTTTTCAAAAATTTATTTTCTAATGAAGAAAAAATATATAATGAAAGAGGGATAATGATTCAAAAAAAATTATGTTGATTTTTATACCACAATAATAGATTTTAATCCTTATAATGGCATAAAAACCAAACAGAGAGACTATAAATTAACGTTTTTTCGTAAAAATTATTTACATCTAGAAACTAATTATTATGCAAACGGAATAAATAAACATTCTGTAATTGAATATAAAAATGATATGCCGATAAAAGAAATTGTTTTTAATGAAGATGGTACTATCAAAGAAATGAAAAAATTTTAATTTTTAGAACTAAAATAATTTTTAATAAAGGAGTTTTATGGAAAACAAAACTAAATTTTACCTTTCAACTTCCATTGCTTACGCTTCTGGAATACCGCATATTGGAAATGTTTACGAAGTTATTTTAGCTGATGCAATTGCTCGATTTAAGCGTTTAGATGGTTGGGATGTTTTTTTTCAAACAGGAACAGACGAACATGGACAAAAAATTGAACAAAAAGCTTCTTCAAAAGGGGTTCTTCCACAAGAATACGTTAATTATATTTCTTCGGAAATTAAAAGAATTTATGATTTAATGCAAATTAGTTATGATCGCTTTATTAAAACAACCAATCATAAACATCAAAAAGCAGTTCAAGTGATTTTTACAAAATTATTGCAACAAGGAGATATTTATTTAGGCAAATACCAAGGATTGTATTCAGTGACTGAAGAGGTTTATGTATCAGAAAAAGATTTAGTGGATGGAAAAACTTTCAATGGTGAAATCCCCATTTTAATTAGTGAAGATACTTACTTTTTTAAATTAGCAAAATATCAAAACCGTCTTTTGGATTATTTAGAAAATAACCCTAATTTAATCCAACCAGAAACACAAAAAAAAGAAATTTTAAATCTTTTAAAAGAACCGTTAAATGATTTATCAATTTCAAGAACATCTTTTCGATGGGGAATCCCTGTTCCTTGTGATAAAAACCATGTTATTTATGTTTGGATTGATGCTTTAAGTAATTATTTAACTGGTTTAGATTATAACCCTAATGAAAACACTAGTTCCAAGTTTTTACAATATTGGCCTTGTAATTTGCATGTCATTGGGAAAGATATTTTAAGATTTCATTTAATTTATTGGCCTATTTTACTAATGGCTCTTAAAATTGAGTTGCCCCAAAAATTTTTAGCTCATCCTTGGATTTTATTTGATAAAAATAAAATGTCTAAATCAAAAGGCAACGTTTTATATGTAGATGATTTATTAAAATTTTTTCCCATTGACACTATTCGTTATTTTGTTTTACATGAAATCCCTTATGCAAGTGACGGAAATATTACTTATGAATTGTTAGTTGAAAGACATAATAGTGTTTTAGTCAATCTTTTTGGCAACGTAGTTCATCGTATTTTTGGAATGTTAAAAAGTTATCGTAATTACCAACTTACTCAAATTTTGGATCTTCCTGAAAATCACCAAGAGTTTGATTTATCGCAAAAAGTTTTGTTAGTTTTGCCTTTAATGCGTCAAAAATTTGAAGAGTGTAAAGTGGGTGAGGCCTTGGAAGAAGTAGAAAAATTAGCGCGATTAATGAATAAATACATTGATTCTGTTAAACCTTGGGAATTAGCACAATTACCCGAAAAAGAAACTTTATTAAATTATGTTTTATATTCTTTGACAGAAGCTTTGAGGTTTTTAGGCGTTTTATTAAAACCTTTTTTACCACAAACAGCAGAAAAAATCCTTTGTCAAATTCAGGCAGAAGATGTTACTTTTGAAAGTTTAAAAACTTTTGGTTTGTTGAAAACTAAAAAATTGATGCCAGATGAAATGTTATTTCAGCGCATAGATTTAGAAAATGTTTTACCACAATAAATTATTATTCACGATAATAACAAACAAAAATTAAATTTTTTAAGAAAGCTTTGTTAAAGAAATTAGTTTTATAATGATTTTTGCAAAATCTAGAGGAAAAACAATAGTAACTATCTTATCAAAATTATTAAGGTCTTTACATAAAATTATGGCAAGTGAGGTGTTCCAAAACTTTGGACAACTTTTTACTTTTTAAAAATTCTTTAAGATTAACTTAATAGTTAGTCTTTTTTCTTTTCAAGACTAAAAAAATAATTTCATATCTTTTCTAAAAATATTTTTAGGAAGGAATAAAATGTTAAGACAAAAATTATTTAAAGATTTTTTAAAAAATAAAAATAATTTAGCAATTCGCGATCAATTGATTAAAATGCATTTTCCATTAGTAAAAAAAATAGCCAACCAATTTAAATACTTCCCTAAAGCACTCCAAAGAGAGGATTTATACCAAGAAGGAATTTTAGGTTTAATCAAAGTTTTAAATAATTATCAATATTTAGGATGTGATTTTATTGCCTATGCTAACCCAACAATTAAAGGTGAAATTACAGAACTTATTAGAGGCCTACAAACTACTTCCATTTCCAGAGAAGTTTTTCGGAAAGAAAAACAAGCAGATAATATTCCTTTTGAAGAAAATGGTAAGCTCCACGAAAATGGCACCATTTGAGAACAACATTTTTTTCCAAAAAAAATATGATTTTTTGAAAAACCAAATTGTTTATTAATTACCTTTATTATAACATAATTAAAATTATTTGTCAAAATATAAAATATTAATTATTTTTAAATTTGTTGTTCTCAACCAGTACCACTTTTCTAATTGGTTTTTTGAAGAAAAAAATTTATATTTTATAAGTATAAAGTAATAATATTTTAATAGTATAATATATGTATATGTAATATAAAGAAAGAAATAAAAACTTTTAAATAGTTTTTATTTCTTTCTTTATATATTAATCATATATATGATGCTATTAAAAATTATTGTTGTCAATACTAAAATATAAAAAAATTATTTTTTTTACACAATAATCTAAAAAGAATTGATTTAAAGAATTTTATTAATTATAAAAAATGAATATTCAAAATATTAGCTCTTAAATGATTTTATATTTATGATTTGATATTTATTGTTCTAATAAAGAAGAAGTCAAAAAAAAGAAATTAAAAATTATAATTGAAAATATTATTTTTTTAATTTCAAATAACTACTTTTAGAATAAAAAATACCCCCCTAAATCAAACATACCTCTTTAACGCATTATTTTGCCCCTCTCGCTGTGATTAAATTACAATTAATGGTTTAAGATTTATACCCCCTTAAATCCAATTTATCCTCTAAGTGACCTAAAAAAACCTTGTAAATACCTACTTTTAATTTTTACAATTTTGGCATAAATTAAAACGGATCATTTTTCAATCTAATTTATAACCCCCCTCAACTAGAGGGGGGGTTTTTTATTTCTTCCATCATCATTTTCGCTAGTGTTTATGGTGAGGGATTTGCTAATTAACCCTTGTTATTATATAGCACAAACAGCCCAAAATTAAAAACTCCGCATTATTGTGTAAAAAAATTTAATCCATGTCGTTTTTATGGAGAGTTTTTCTTTTTTTTGACCTATATATAATGGTATGTTTCTAATAAGGTTAAACCCGTGGGTAAAACTAAACACCAATTCAAAAAAGCCCTCCAAGGCTGTTTTGAATTGGTTTGTGATGAGTAATGATTAATTCGGGTTTAACCTTATTAGAAACATAATCATTAATATTATTTATTTAATCTTAAATAAATAATATAATCATATTATATAGTAATTTAATAAATATATTTTAAAATTAAATTTTAAAATATATTTTTGAGTTATAATTATCTTTGTAATTAATAAAAAAAAATATTAAGATATAAGAGAATTGGTGTTAATAATGCAAAAATTAAAGCAAAAAATAAGATTATTACAAAATATGATTTCTCACATTCAAACTATTAATAAAAAAATAGTTTTTCAATTGGTTAAACAATTTTCTCAAGACCTAAATTTAACTACCATTTTAAAAACAATTCGCATTAATCGAAGTATTTATTATTATTGGCTAAAAATTGAAGAAAAGCAAAAATTAAAACAAAAAAAATATTTTTTACAACAAAAAAGAATTAAATTTTTATGTTTACACCACCAATATTTTTACGGCCATCGTAAAATTACTGATTTATACCAAAAAACTTTTAACGAACCCATTACTAAGAAAAAAGTTTATCTTATCATGAAAGAAAATAATATTTGTTGTAAGTTAAGGCCTAAAAAAAATAAATATTATTATTATAAAAATTTAAAATCTAACCTCCAAGTTGCACCAAATTTAATCAATCAAGACTTTACCTCATCCCAACCTATGAAAAAATTATTCACCGACATTACTTATTTTTCCACTTCCCAAGGATTTATCTATTTTTCTGCCATCATCGATTCTTTTAACAACCAAATCATCGCATCCCATACTTCGAATCGCCAAGATAAAGAATTAATTTTAAATACAATCAAAAAACTACCTCCATTAAAAGAACCTTGTGTTATCCATTCCGACCAAGGATTAGTTTATCAATCCCTAAAAGTACAACAAACCTTAACTAAAAAAAGGTTTTTAATCAGCATGCCCCGCAAAGCAACCCCACGCGATAACGCCGTGATTGAGAACTTTTTTGGCCAGATGAAAAGTATTTTATTCAACCAACATCCATTTTTATTTCAACAAGTTCCATGCAAAATCAAAAAAATTATCAATCAATTTACTTCCTTTTGGAATAACCAATGGCTTTTAACTAAATTAAATACTTCATCTCCTGTAAAATATTCTCAAACTTTTAGATAAATATTTAATTATCGATAATAAACTCAAAACCTTTTTAACAAGAGGTTGTTTTACTGCGCATTTTTTCTATAAAAAATTAATAACTCCGCATTATTTTGTAAAAAATTTAATCCATGTCGTTTTGTAGGTGATTTTTTCTTTTTTTCGGCCTATATATATAGTGGAGGGATAAAATATTAAAAAAATATCTTTTGAAATTAGCAAATTATGAAAAAACATTAGACACTTTTTAAGTGTAATGAAATTATTTGTTAATTTGAAAAGATATGAAATTATCTATTTAATTTTAAGTCTTAAAGAGTAATTTTTAAATAAAAAGTTGTATTAAAAAAAGGAACAGCGCAAAGGTTGCAAGAATTTCAATAAAAGATTGTTTTAGTTAAAAAAACTGCATTATAATATAATTGATTTTAATTTTTTTAATTAACGTCTAACCACGATTATTAAAAAAGCTTCAATTTAAAAATTGACTAAAATAACTAAACTCACCGAAATACAAACATAAATCATATATATATAAACAAAGAAAGCAAAGAAAATAAAAAGAATCATCCAAGTTGCGTGCACTTCTTTTTTAAAATCAAAAAAAGCACCATTTTAAAAAAATTATTTTACTGCAGTTTTTATCAAACAAAATGATAAACTAAGGTAAAATATTTTTTCTTTTTATTTTCTTCATATTTTTTTAACTTTTTTGACCTAACTATATAGCAGAAGTTAAAAAATTTAAAAAAATATCATGAATTTTATTTACCAAATTATGAAAAAAAATTATAAATGTTTTTTAGTTTAATTGATTTGTTTTATGAGTTTCAAAAGATATGTAATTATTTAATTTATTTTTAGTTTTAAATAATGTTTTTGAAACAAAAAAAGTCTTTAAAACAAGAACGATTAACGACAAAAGTAAATGAACCAAAATATCGGGATTTTGAATAAACAAAAGTATTTTTCCGATGATGAAAAGCAAAAATTTATGCATGAACATGAAAAAGACAAATAAGTTATTTCCAAACAAATAAATTTTGATATTTTTAAATTAGTTAATTATTTCTAGAAAAATTTTTTTAATCTTAAAAAAACTAACTAAAAATAAGTCAGGCATCATTTTTTTAAAAAAAGCGTCTTTAAATTATTTCATCATCTCAAAGTAAATGTTTCTATATCACAACAAACACAAATACAATTGATGTAAAAAAAGGGTCCCAAAATGAAACCTGCTAACATATTATAAATTATAAAAGATTATTATATTGTTCTTATGATAAATTTAAAGAATACAAAATAAATTCAATAAAAAAGTAAAACTGGAAAATCTTTTTAAAAACCTTTTTTTATAAAATGTTTTCTATTAAAATTTTAAGGAAATCAAAAAAATAAAGCATTTAGTGGGTATTTGAATCAAGGATTAATCGAAGAAAAAAAGAAGAAGATAAAAATAGAAAGATTTTAGAGATTTTAACAAAAATATATGAAGACAATAAAGAAAAAACAAAATTAATTTATGTATTAAATCCCAAAACATAAAAGTCAATGAGTAATTTTTTAAGTCCCGCAAAAAACTGAGGTTCAATTCTTTTGAAAGACTTAAAAAATTACTCATTGACTTTTTTATTATCTAAATTTGTTTGTACTTTTGAATTTTTTTTATTATTTTTTGATTATTTGAAACTAAATCAATCTTATCAAAAGAAATATTTATAATATATTCTAAGATAAAGCCTTTTTCTCGCAATACAAAAATAAGGGCATGAAAAAAACAATAACCATCACCTAAAGTATCGCTAGATTTTTTGATAAAAAAATGATAACTGTTGTTTTGCATTTTTAAATCAACCGAGCGACCCAAACCAACCGAAGATAAAGAATTGCAGTCATTAATTATTAAATTAAATTTTTGGTTTAATCTTTGGGATAAAAAATCAAGTGTTCCTTGAATTAAAGGAGTGGTTGCTGTTTTCAAAGAACAATTTAAAACATCATTTTCAAAAAATTCTTGATCTCCTTGTAAAATAGTTAAATAAAGAGATTGAAATTGATTATCATCTAGGCCATCAATAAATTGGTTTAGCCCTAAATATGCTAATTGACGGGTTAGTGGAATATTTTGAAATTTTTTGGGCTTGGAAACATAAACCAAAGAAGGGGAAGTATCAGGTTTTGAAA
This sequence comes from Candidatus Phytoplasma australiense, assembly GCA_000069925.1. Lineage (GTDB taxonomy): Bacteria > Bacillota_I > Bacilli_A > Acholeplasmatales > Acholeplasmataceae > Phytoplasma > Phytoplasma australiense. Next base: position 140,812 of record AM422018.1, on the reverse strand, counting down.
ACACAAACTTCACAAAACAAAAAGTTAATAAAATAAAACAAAAACAAATAATAATAAAATTTTTAATTTTCTTTTTCATGACTAATCTTTAATAAAACTACTTTCTTTTTTCTCAAATACCAAAGAAATCATAATTTATAAAGTCAAGAAAAAATTTAAATATATAAACATAATTACATCGTAATTATATCAATAAATGGGTTAATAAAAAATAATAAAGTCAAGATTTTAGTAATAATTTTGTTTATTTAAACATTTTTTAAAAGCTTGTGAATGAACCCCAATATTGAAATTATTGAATAAACAAAAGATTTTTTCAATAATGAAAAGAAGTTATGGCTAAATTTTTCAATCACTTGCTAAAAATTACTGTTTACTAACTTACCGATATTATAACAACAAAAAAGTATTTTTCAACAATAAAAACAACAAAATTAAATAAAAAAAATTGAAAAACTTAATCACCTTTGTAAACTCAAGGGTGATTTTTTTGACGCCATGGGCTGATGAAAAAATTAACTTTTTATTTAATTAAAAAATGTCTTACAGCAGATTCGCTCTATTGCTTTTTTGAAAAAACTTTTTTTGATGATTTCTTAAAAAAATTCGATATTAATTAATATTTAAGTAATTTCAAAATTTGTGCTATTTACTGTTTATCTAGAAAAAATTACTTAGATATTTTGGTTTTTGGTATGTTAGTTGCATCATTTTTTGATTTTTTATTACATGTTTGGTATTTTTTTGATTTCTTAAAAAAAATCGATATTAATTAATATTTAAGTAATTTCAAAATTTAGGATTTTACTGTTTATCTAGAAAAAATTACTTAGGTATTTTGGATTTTGGTATGTTAGTTGCATCATTTTTTGATTTTTTATTACATGTTTGGTATTTTTTTGATTTCTTAAAAAAATTCGATATTAATTAATATTTAAGTAATTTCAAAATTTAGGCTTTTACTGTTTATCTAAAAAAATTACTTAGGGTGGGCTGCTGAAAAAATTAGGATACTTTTTATTTGTTATTTTTGAAATTAATACATGTTTTTTCAAAAAAACATTTTGCAACCAAATTAGAAAATTATTTTTTAGTTTATGTATTATTTTATGTATAAAAACTCCCCCATAATTAATTATAAAAAAATTGAGTACAAAAAAAGACCGACTAAAAATAAGTCAATCTTAATTTTTTTAAAAATAAAAACTTTTTATAATTTTTTCAGCAACCCAGTCAGTCCTAAAGTTTTTTTAAAAAATAAAAAAACCGTCCATAAGTTTGCCAACAGCAAAACATAAAAAATTAGATAAGTTTTTGATTTAAAAATTTACAAAATTACATTAAAGTTGTTTTTTTAGAAATAAAATATTAAAAAAAGAGAAAGTATTAAATTTTATAATAAATAAGCAAAACGATCAAAAAAAATTAATGCATCTTGTTGAATTTTACCTTCAATAATAAAATCTAAATTTAAAGGCCAACGATGATATTTTAAGGTTAATAAAAAACGATAATGGTTATTTTTTTTTGGAATAGATGATAAAACAGGACCTAACACTTTTATTTTTTGATAATGATGGATTTCCAAAATATTTTTAATACGACAGGCAATCTCAAAAGTTTTTTGAAAATTTTTATTTGTAATCATCATTTTGCTGATATAACCAAATGGTGGCATTTGAGTGATTGATCTTTCTTGTAACAACTCTTTCAAAAAATTAACTTCATCATAAAGAACAGCTTTTTTAATGGCAAAATGTTCTAAATTATAACTTTGAACGATAACTTGACCTTCTTTTTTTCTCGCACAACGTCCTGCAGCCTGAATTAATAACTGAAATGTTTTTTCAGAAGCTTTAAAGCTAGGAATTTTTAAAAGAGAGTCTGCCATTAATATTCCTACAAAAGTAACTTGATGAAAATCAAGCCCTTTGGCAATCATTTGTGTTCCTAATAAAATATCGCTTTTTTGTTGTTGAAAATCATTCCATAACTTTTCGTATTGGGATAAACGAGTGACATTATCTGAATCAAAGACAATTGTTTTTGCTTGAGGAAATTTTTTTTGCAAATAATTTTGAATATATTCAATCCCCACCCCCAAAGCCTTAACGGTTTTATGGTTGCAATTGCTACATTGATAAGTGAATTGTTTTTGAAAACCACAATGATTACATTTTAAAAGTTGTTTTTTACAATAATAAGTTAAGCTGTTATTGCAATTAAGGCATTTAGGAACCAAGCCGCAAAAACGACATAAAACAAAAGGAGAAAAACCTTTGGTATTAATAAATAAGATTGCCTGCTCTCCTTTTTGTAAAGTTTCTTGCAAGGTGTTTTTGAAAACTGTTGAAAAAGGTTCTAAGTTGCCGTTTTTTAACTCTTGCTTCATATCAACTAATTTAATAGGCGGGAATTTGTTGATTAAAGCTCTTTTGGTTAATTTCAACAATTGGTATTTTTTTTGAACAACTTGATAATAACTTTCTAAAGAAGGGGTAGCACTTCCAAGAATTAAAGGGATTTGGTGATAACAAGCCCTTATTTGAGCTAATTCTTTGGCATCATAAGCGGCTTTTTCTTTTTCGATTAAAGATTCGTCATGTTCTTCATCAATAATGATAATCCCTAAATTATTTAAAGGGGCAAAAATAGCACTTCTAGTCCCTAAAACAATTTGAGCTTCTTGGGAAATGATTTTATTAAATTGAGCTTGTTTTTGCAAAGGCGTTAAATAACTATGAAAAAAAGCTATTTCAATCTTTTTAAATTTAGCTTCTAAACGTTGAATTAAAGGAGCAATTAACATCACTTCAGGAACTAAAAATAAGATTTGTTTTTTTTGTTTTAAAACCTCTTGAATCAAATTTAAATAAATTTCTGTTTTACCAGAACCTGTTTTGCCATGCAAAAGATAAGTTTGGTATTTATTCAAAGAAACACTTTTGATAACTTGTATTTGTTCTTGGTTTAAGGTGATTTTTTTATCTTGTTTGAGATATTCAAAATGATGGTTTAAAATGATGGTTTTTTTTTGGTAAAACTCTTTAATGATTTCTTTTTGAAGAAGTGATTTTATAACGCTGGGAGTGCTTATCTTTAAAGCATCTTTTCTATTGATGACAATTTTGCTTTTGGCATTTTCATTTAAAGCAATTAATTTGTTAATAAAATCTTTTTCTTTATCTTTTAATAATAACGTTGATAAGGTTTTTAATTCAACATTTAAAAAATAACTAATAATTGTTTTTTTGTTTTTTTTAGTTTTTGCAATATCTTTAATTGAAACAATCCCTTTTTGTGATAGTTTTTGCAAATCTTTCATGATTTTATTTTTAGCATTAACTAAAAAAATATTTTTTGAAGGCAAAACCTTGATAAGTTGTTCGGGGATTAATTCTTTTTTAAGGATACAAATTTCTTTTAAATAAGTTATTAAAGAAACTTTAGGGATAATAGTTTGATAAACTAAAGATTTAATGCTAAAAGGAGTTTTTAACATTTCTTTTGCTAATAAAAACAACTCTTCGTTAAAATAAGGTTTTTCATCTAAAACATCAATTAAATTTTTGTTCGCAAAAGAACTTTCTTTTTTTAAATCAATTACATACCCCAAGCGAGGAGCATTTTTTTGACCGAAAGGAACAATGACGCGTATACCTTTTTGAACTAAAGAGGCAAATTGGGGAGGAATTAAATAATCAAAACATTGGTTTAAAGAAGAGGTTTTAAGATCTATAATTACTTGCGCTATCAATTTAACTATCCTTTTTTATTTATTAATAATTTGTATTTAATTTTTATTCTTTTTTTTAATTTGTCAATTTTGGGCTTGATTTGGAAAGATAATGATTATTTTTACTGGCAAAATACAGCAACTAATTTTAGTTTGAATAATATTTTTGTTTTTTATTAAAATAAAAGCTTGTAAAAATTATATAATATATTTATAAGAAACAAATACGAAAAGAGTGTAATTATGTTAAAAAGACAAGCAAAAGAGCAAAAAATCCGTAAAATGTTAAAAAAGGTTGAAATCAACAAATTAAAAATTGTTATTTTAAAAAAATGTAGCAAAAAAACTCATTTTGAAATTAAAAATCATATTCTTTTTGTTAATCCTCAAGTTACATTTCTGATTGATAAAGTTTTGAAAGAAATGGCAGCAAAAGCAGCAAAATAATATTTGATTGAATACTTAAATTCGTTTGACAACTTATAGATTATGTTTTTCTTTATCAAAGAAAAATCAACCACGTGAATTGAAATATTTAATTTAAAAATAAATTTTTTTAATTATTGGCGGAGAAAGAGGGATTCGAACCCTCGCATCTTTTGGATCTACACGCTTTCCAAGCGTGCCTCTTCAGCCACTTGAGTATTTCTCCTAATAAAGTCTTAAAAAAAGACTTTTGCATTTGTTAAAAAAAGTTTGAATTAAAAAGGTTTTATGAATAAAAAAAGTAAAAATATTTTAGTTTGGGAAAGTTTTAAAAAACCTTCATTCGTTTATGAAAAATATTTCATGAATAAAAAAATTAAATTGTGTTTAAACATTAAAAAAGTTTCATTCATTCGTTAAAAAAATAAAAAATATTTTATAGATAAAAAGAGGGTTTTTTATAAATTATTGCATAATTAATTGCCAATTGTTTGAAAAAATTTGCATAAGTGATTGTGGGAAAAATAATTATTTATCCTTTTCGTTTTAAAAATATTTAAAAAAAGAAAATATTTATATGCAATCTTTAAACAACTTAAAAAGAATTTATGAATAAACTTATCACAAAATCACACCAAAAAAACAAAAACAAAGTTTTTTTGAAAAACTCATAAAAGAATTTTTGAAATTATAAAAAACTCAAAAACACTATTTTTTTACTTTTTTATAAATCCTTAAAACATCACAAGCAATTGAAAGCTCTTCGTTAGTAGGAACCACAAAAGCTTGCTGAAGTGAATCAGAAGAAGTAATAACGGAAGTTTTTCCTTGCACTTCATTTTTTTGCTCATCTAATCGAAAGCCCAAAACAGATAAACGCTTAATTATTTCTGATCTAAAAAAAGATGAATTCTCGCCAATACCAGCAGTAAAAACTAAAGCATCAATTCCTTTTAATAAAACATAGTAACTAGCAATATAATCAACAATTCTTTTTATTTGAATATCAAAAGCTAAACGAGCCTGAGGGTTTCCCTTTTTAATTTCTGCAAGAATATCGCGTGCATCGTTGGAAATAGTAGAAACCCCAAGTAAACCCGATTTTTTGTTTAAATCATCTGTTATTTCAGCAATACCTTTGTTTTCTTTTTCAGCGATAAACTTAATTACTGCAGGGTCAATATTACCACTACGAGTCCCCATAGGAACACCTTCTAAAGGAGTGAAACCCATTGAAGTATCAATTGATTTACCTGAATCAACCGCACACAAAGAAACACCATTTCCAGCATGACAAATAATTAATTTAGCATCTTTTTTATTCAAAAGTTGTTGCATTTGTTCGGTAATATATTGGTAAGAAATGCCATGAAACCCGTATTTTCTTACTTTGTATTTTTGATACCAAGCATAAGGAGTAGCATATAAAAAATTCTTTACAGGAATAGTTTGATGGAAGGTAGTATCAAAAACGCCGACTTGAAATAAAGAGGGCAAAACTTGGCGAAAAGCTTTAATACTTACGAGGTTGGCTGGATTGTGCAAAGGAGCCAAATCGCAAAGACTTTCAATTTTGGCAATTTCTACATCATTTAAAGCAGTTGCATCTTGGAACAATTCACCACCCTGAACAATCCGATGTCCCACGCCATCAATATCTTCTAAACGAGCAATTATTTTATTTTCAATTAAAGAAGTTAATAATAATGATACTGCTTGTTGATGGTTTTTAATCTCTAAGGTTTTAGAAGTTTTATGATTTTGGTTTTTCAATGTAAAAGTGGCATTATTAGAACCAATTCTTTCAATCAAACCAGAAGTGATTAAATTTTTTTGAGGCATTTCCAATAATTGAAATTTTAAAGAAGAGCTACCTGAATTAACCGACATAATTTTCATATATTTTTTTCTCTTTTCTATTTAGATATAAAGTTTGTAAATATTTGGATTTTATAAATTTTATTTTAATTATTTTCATCATAAAACATGAAAGTTAAAAAAATATAATAAATAAATTTTTAAAAGAAACACAATCTTTTGTCTTAAAAGATTTTTTTAAAGTCAATGAGTTTCTTTTAATTTAAAAATAAGCTTGTTTTTATCAATAACAAATTGCTTTTTGAAAGTTTGTTTTAAACTTTTTTCAATAATACACTTGAATCAAAAAAAATAAAAAGGGATTTTTTTGGGTGGAATTAAATAAAAAAACAAAGGATTAAAAAAGTTTTATTTGTTCAAACTATTCAACATATAAAAAATACCCAAAGCATGAAATGTAGTCCCTAAAATAACAAAAAGATGCCAAATAAAATGGAAATATTTTTTATAGTCTTTCACAAAAAAATAAACCCCAACACTATAAAAACAACCCCCTAAGAAAATAAAAAGAAAAAAGAGTTCGTTGCCTGGTTGAAACAATTCCTTAACAAATAGCAAACCACTCCACCCAAACAAAAGAAAAAGAGTGAGGTGCAAGTGTTCCCATTTTTCAAACCAAAAGATTTTGCCAACAATTCCTAACAAAACCAAAAGACATTGACAAACAAAAATCAGGCGACCTTTAGTAAGGTATGGTATTATTTCACTAACCAAGGAAGGGCCTTGCAAACCCTTTAAAAGTAGCAAAATAGGTGCAAAAGTGCCCCAAATAAGCACATAAATACTAATATGGTCGCTTTTTTGAAAAAATTTATGTGCTTTGGTGAAGGATAAGGAATGGTTGAGAGTGCTTGCCAAATAAAGAAGGATGACAGAAATACTAAAAATTAAAACAATAGGGACGTCAGATGGGCTTTTTTTGTTAGTTTGGATGATGAAAAAAACAAGAATAAAAATTCCAAAAAAGACCATTAAACCATGAGAAATGGCGTTGGCAATTTCTTCGCCATAAGTTTGTCTGCCGGTTTTTTTGGTAGGCCATTTCATAATCATTCTCCTTAATTATTTTAAAATATCACATATATTTTAGCATATCAAAACCCTAATTTGCAAATGTTTTTATTAAAAAGAAAAAAATAGCTAAACACCTAAAAATTTTTTATGTTTGGTATTTTTTAAAAGGGGCAAGGTTTTTTTGGCAATTTGTTTCAAACGCTTCACAAAAAGAGTTATAAAAATGTTATTAAATAATTAATTTAATGAAACGGAACAAAAAAAGACTATCGTTTATGATAGTTTTTAAAAGTTAAAATTATTTTGTTATTAAGATTGGTTTGGTGGGTTATTTTTTTTTGTCGTCCTGGCCGCTCAATAATTGTTTTCCAGCATTTATCAATCCCCTTCCCGCCGCAACTGCTCCATCTCTAAAGCGGTTCAAACCCCAACCAAGATTAAAGATCAAACCTCCGCGATTATTACTTGTATTTACGGTATTTTCTAGTTGAGATTCTTTTGAACCTTGGCGTCCATCAGTTACTGTTGCATCATCAGGACTTAATGTTGGATTTTGTGAAGTTACTGTTTCTTGTTCTAAAGAATTATTGTAATTTACTAAATTTAATTTTATGTCCCAAACATGTTCTATTTGGTCGTGCCAAATATCATTATTGAGTTTCAAACTATGTGAAAAACTTAAACTGAAATCAGAGTTTGTTGCTGCTTGTTTTAACAAATTAAAGGCAGCTTGGTTTGTGGATTCTCCTAAAACTTTATTATCTAACCAAACTTTTGTTTTTACAATAAATTCTCCTTTTGCTCGTGTGTTTGCATTCAATTCAGTTTCATTATTATTTGTTGCTTCTACAATAAAATGTTGAAACTTTACGGCATTTTTTAATAAATCATTTAATGTTTGTATTTTTTCTGGGTCATTAAATCCATGATCTTTCGCCTCTACAGTTGCCTTAATATCCAATGTTGCTTGTTGATTTTCATTTAATGCGTCTTTGGATTTAATTAAAAATTCTTTTTCATGAACTTCATCAGATGATTTATTAATACCTTGAGGAATCAATTTTTTTTCATCATCTACATTAAAGAAATCAAAATTACCACTGGTAGAAGCGATTTGACTGTTTTTTTCAACTTGCTTATTAGGTTCACGCCAATCTAGGGCAATAACGCTTATTAATGAGCCCGAAAGAATAGCACAAATAATAAGGTTGAAAATAAAATGTATACGATATTTTTTTGAAAATAACAATGGAATTGCTCCTTTTTTATTTTATTATGAAAGAAATTGTTCTATTTGTTATTTTTAAGTCTTTTTAATCTTTCATCTGTATGAAAAAAAATGAAAAAATAATAAAAGATAATTGCAATACATCTTTTTATTATATTATACTGTTTTTTTGACAAAAAACACTTATAAATTAAAAAAAATTCATCATTTTCTTATATTATACTGTTTTTTTGTCACAAAAAAACACTTACAAATTAAAAAAAATACATCAATTAAAGAAAAACGATAAGTGTTTTTTTTAAAAAGAAACAAAAAAAGATAAAAGTTTTTTATGGTAAGATGTTTTTTTAGTTTAATTTGCATCTATGAAAATAATGACTAATAAAACCTCTTTTTGGTGGTTTATTACAAAAAATAAAGGCTTTTGAATATTTTTTATTATTAAATGGTTTTTTATGGCATAAAACAAAAAAAGACTATCATAAACGATAGTCTTTAAAGGTTAAATTATTTTTGTTGTCTCCAATTATTATTTATACCAGATGAAGGTGGGTTTGTAGTTGAAAAATATTTCGAAACTTCTACTTTTTGATTGTGTTGTGAATTGTAAGGGAATGATACTTCATATTGTGCACTCGTTCCTTTTACTCTTCTAATAAAGTACATATTTATACTTTTTTCTAATTTAAACTCGTCTCCATTTTCATCGTAAAGGGTTATTGGGGTTGGATTTAGTTTGTTTGTATTTAGGTTTAAGAAGATGTTTGCGATTTCTAAAAAGGTATATTCATTAGGTTTAAGAATTGCATTATTTTTCCATTCTTCAAGCGTAGGTGGTTTTTTAGTTGAAAAATATTTTGGACAGTTGATTTCTTTATTTTCTCTATTATTAGAATTATCATTAATAGAGAATGACATTATGGATAAGGGATAACCTTCTCTTTTTTCACGAATATAGTAAAAATAACCACCCATGTTATCGTCTTTAATTCTTCCGAATTTATACTCAGTTCCTATTTCATCGTAAAGTGGTTTGCTTGTATCTAAACTTTTGACCAATTGTTTTAAGTCTGAGATGAAATATTTCCCTTGTTTAAGAATTGCATTATTTTTCCAATCTTGAAGTGTAGGTGAAGGTTGTGTTTCAGATGAATTATTGTAATTTGGTAAATTTATTTGTATGTCCCAAACATGAATTGCAGGATCGCGCCAAATATCATTATTGAGCCTAAATGTGTTTTTGACACTTAAGCCGAAACTCATTATTTGCGGCGGCTTCTTCTAACAAATTAAAGGCAGCTTGGTTTTGGGATTCTCCTAAAACTTGATCATCTAACCAAACTTTTGTTTTTACGCGGAATTCTCCTTTTACTTGTGTGTTTTCATTCAATTCAGTTTCATTATTTTTTGTGTCTACAATAAAATGTTGAATTTTGACAGCAGCAGCTTGGTTTAATAAATTATTTAATGTTTGTGCTTGTGCGGCATCAAGTCCATGATTTAGAGCCTTTACAGCTGCCTTAACATCTAATTTTGCGGGTTACTCTAATGAACTTTTTTAGTGTAAATTTTTCGCTATCATCAGACATATTTGTGTTAATAACTTTCAAATTAGGACTGGTAGGGGCCATTTCACTTTGCTTTGTTGTCTCAACGCTAATTTTACGCCAAGCAAAAATAGTCATGCTTATTAATAAACCTGAAAGGATAGCAAAAAAAATAAGATTAAAAATAAAATGTTTACGAGAATTTTTGGAAAATAACATTTTAATTACTCCTTTTATTTTTATTATGAAAGGATTTGTTTTATTTTTTCTTTTTCAATTACATTAGTTTTTATCTGCGTGAAAAAGAATGAAAAAATTTTTTTTAATACGCTTTATATTATACTGCTTTTTTTGTTAAAAAAAACACTGAAAAAATTATAAAAAAGGTAAGATAATGCTGTTTTTTTTTTTTTTGATATAAAAAAGCAAAGAAAAAGAAGAAAAAAGAGCGTTAAATGTATCTTGCAGAAATTAAAAAAAGCTCATTAGTAACAAAGATAAATTTTTTTAAATGGTGATTATTTAAAAGTTTTTGAAAGCTTAGGGAAATAATTTTTTGAGACATTTTTTTTAAAAATCAAATAAAGATTTAATAATGCTTTTTTATGTGTTTCAAGCGCTTTTCAAAAAAAAGAATTGTTGAAAGTATTATTAAATAGTTTTTTTGATGTATAACAAAAAAGACTATCATAAACGATAGTCTTTAAAGGATAATTATTTTTCCGTTGTTGGGATAAGTTTTGATTCCTTATTTCTTGGCAAACCACCGTTTGGCGGATTTAGTGATTTTATTTTAATTAACGAGCTTCGTAAGTTGTGTTAAATTGAAGCATAAAACCAGAGTTATTTACTGCTTGTTTTAACAAATTAAAGGCAGCTTGGTTTTGGGGTTCTCCTAAAACTTGATCATCTAACCAAACTTTTGTTTTTACGCGGAACTCTCCTTTTACTTGTGTGTTTTCGTTCCATGCAGTTTCTTTATTTTCTGTATCTACCATAAAATGTTGAAACTTTACGGCATTGTTTAATAAATTTCTTAATGTTTGTGCGTTTGCATCATCAAGTCCATGTTGTTGCGCTTCTACAGTTGTATTAACAGCTAATGTTACATCTTCTGCGAATGTACTATTTAGTGTAACTGTAAATTCTTTTTCATCAACTTCACCAGTAAATTTATAAACGCCTTTAGGAATTAATTTTCCTTCGGTGATTGTTCCTTCGTTAACGATATCAAAAATATTACTGGAATTACTAACTTCACTTGACTTTGTGTTTTGAACATTACGTGCACGCCAATCTAAAGTGATTACACTTATTAATGAAATCGAAAGGACAGCAAAAATAATAATATTAAAAATAACATGTGCACGAGATTTTTTTGAAAATAACATTTTAATTACTCCTTTTTTTATTTTATTGTGAAAGAGTTTGTTATATGTTCTTTATGATTTTCCTATCTTTCCTTTGCATAAAAAAGAATGAAAAAAATTTTTTTATACGTTCTACATTATACTTGTTTTTTTTGTCAAGAAAAACATTTATAAATTAAAAAAATAATAGGAAGTGCTTTTTTCAAAAGAATTAAGAACAAGAAAAAAATAAAAAAGTGATTTTAATGTTTCTCATAGAAATTAAAAAAATATCATCAATCATAAAACTTGCAAATATTTTTTTTTAGTAAATAAGTCAAATATTTTTCCAAGTTTAAAAAATAATGGAACAATAATAAAATCAATTGCTAAAAAAGGTTTAATTAACTTATCAAGATTATAACAGTAAAAAAATTAAAATCACTGTTTTTTTGATAAAGATCTTAAAAGAAAAAAATTTTTCAATGACAACAAGTTTGAAAGTTTTTTTAATGTTTTTCTGTATTAAAATATTTAATTAAAAAAGGTATTTCTTGTTTTTAAAAAAATAGCTAACAAAATTACAAAAGGTTTTTTGATTTATAATAAAAATAATTTTGTTGTAAAAATGGATGCATTTAATTAAGGATTTTTGTTTTAATGTTTGTGGATGCCGGAAATAATTTCTTTAATTGAATTATTCAAAAACTTATAAATATTTGCTTTAATGAGTGTGGTCCTGAAAAATAGGGTTGTTAAATAACAAAATAACATTTTTTCAAACTACTTGTAAACGTAGTTTAGTTTTTTTGTTTTTAGCGGAAAAACCTAAGAAAAAAGGGGACAGATGCTTTGAAAAATCACGGTTAAAAAACAAAATGCACTTTTTAAAAAAACAAAAATGAGATTTGTTTTATTAAATCACAAATGGAAAAAAATTATCATAAGGCAAAATAGTGATGGTGAAAAAAATAAAATTCATTTATGACAAATGTAAAAATGGATCAGTCTATTTATATTTTTCAAATGAGAAAACCAAAAAAATAACTCAGTCTGGCGAGATAAAATGGTACCATTTAAATCTTTTTAATCAAAAAAAAATAAAATCAAAAGGAAATATAGTAATAAAACAATGCAAACAATGAAAAATTAATAAATAACTGTAATAAATGCAAACAAACACGAAGAAAGAACAATTAACACCACCAAACAATTAAACATGATAGATGCTGATTATTGAAGAATTGTTGCGAAACAAAGAAAAAGAAACAAAACGGCCTAAAAAGCGTCAAAACAACAAATAAAATTAAAAAAACAGAGGGTTAAAAAATTAAACATGTCTCATGAAATGGTTTTTGATTTAAAAGCAATTGTTGAGTCTTGAATGCTGAAAAAATTAGGACATTTTTTATTTTTTAAAATATTTTTGAAATCAAAAGGTCTCTTTCAAAAAAAATAGCATAATTTAAAAAACCTCAAATAACCTCGCAAAAAAAAAAAAAAAGAAACTAAAAAATAACTTAACTTCAAAAAAATAGTATACAAAATAAGAAATGAAAAACAACTATAATTTATATAATAAAACATATCTTTTTTTAATTTAAAAAAACCGAATTAAAGACTCATAACGCCTCTTTTTTTGCATCAAAAAAAAAAAAAAATTATAAATATTGACAAAAACAACCCCAAATTAAAGACCCAGAAGTTATTGAAGCATTTTTGAAAATTGAAAAGTTTTTATTTTTTTTACAACCAACAAAAATGCCTACTTTAAAAAATAAAAAAACTAGCTTGAAAGCTAGTTATTAATATTGAAATTTAAATGCGTCATTCAGTTTTCTTGTTGGGAAAAAAATAATAAAATAATGAAAATTATTTTTGAAATTGACTTTGATAAAGGCGATAGTAAAAATTTTTATTAGCTAAAAGTTGTTGGTGTGTGCCTTGTTCCACAATCTCACCTCGATTTAAAACTAAAATCTTGTCAGCATTCACGATAGTAGATAAACGATGGGCAATGATGAAGGCTGTTTTGTTTTTCACCAATTCTTTAATGGCTTTTTGCAATAATATCTCAACTCTAGTATCAACGTTTGAAGTTGCTTCATCTAAAATTAAAATCTTGGGATTACTCAAAAAAGTCCGAGCAATAGTGATAAGTTGTTTTTCTCCTTGAGATAAATTATCAGCTTCTTCGTTGATTATCATTTGATATTCTAAAGGTTTACTTTTAATAAAATAATCAATTTGGGCTTGCTTACAAATTTTGGAAATTTGTTCATCCGAAGCATTCTTATCACCATATTTAATATTATTCCAAATAGTATCTTTAAAAAACCAAGTTTCTTGTAAAACCATGCCAAAAATTTTTCTCAAATTATCTTTTTTTAATTCACGAATATCAACGCCATCAACTTTAATAGATCCTTCGTTAATATCGTAGAATCTCATTAAAAGATTAATTAAAGTAGTTTTTCCGGAACCAGTAGAACCAACAATAGCAATAGTTTGATCTTTTTCGGCGGTAAAATTAATGTTTTTTAAAAGCATATCTCTGTTATTATAACTAAAAAAAACGTTTTCAAAAACAACTTGTCCTTTGGGGTCTGTCAAAACTATTGGTTTTTTGGCTTCAGGAGCTTCTTCGGTTTCATTTAAGAAAGAAAAAACTCTTTTAGAAGCAGCATTGGCTGATTGTAAAAGTACTGACATGTGTCCAAGTTCTACAATAGGGTTTCCTAAGCGCCAAATATATTGAATAAAAGTGTGAAAAAGACCAACTTGAAGAATAGGGAGAGTCAAATTTAAAAAATGTTGTTTACTATCAATCAAATAAAATCCTGCTATACTTGCCACAACCAAAGTTAAATAAACAAAAAAGCTAACAATGGGTGAAGAAAGACCAGATAAAAAATGAGATTTAAAAACTAACTTTTGCAAATTAGTATTATGGGTTTTAAATTCTTTGATTGTGTTTTTTTGTTGATTGTAAAGAAGAATTTCTTTATATCCTGTATATTTTTCTTGTAAAAAACCGTTGTAAACACCTGAACTTTCAAATCTTTGAATGAAAATTTTTTGCGAACTTTTAAAAACGCGATAAGTGCTATAAAAAGACAAAGGTATCATTGTAAATACTATGAGGGCCAAGAACCAATGCAAATGAAACATAAAAATGACAACCATAAATATTTTTAAAAAAGCATCAATCATGATAGCAAAAGATTGTTGTAAACAGTTGGAAATAACTTCGATATCATGAGTTAGGCGACTAATAATATTTCCTAAAGTATTTTGGCTAAAATAACTTATTGGCAAATAATGAATCTTTTTTTGAACGTCTTGGCGTAAATTTCTCATTGATTTATGAATTGATTGAATTAAGAGTTTATTAAAAATTAAACGGCATAAAACAACAAAGAAACAAAAAAATAAATCTAAATATAAAAAATGAAAGATTTGAGTTTTAATTGCATCTTTTGTATCTGGTGGGGTTGATGCACTCGCTTCTTTAATCTTGTTAGTGATGTATTTCCCTTCTAAAAAAGGGATCAAACAGCTGAGAGTAGATACCATTAAAATTAAAAAAATACTAATTATAATTTGAACTTTAAAAACTTTTAAATATTTCAAAACTCTTTTCATGAAGTTACCTCTAAATTTTGGGATTTGGCGATTTCTTGATAAAGAGGGCAAGTGTTCATAAGCTCTTTATGCGTGCCTAATGCAACCATTTTGCCGCCATCCAAAACAACAATTTTATCAGCTGTTAGAACTGAAGTTAATCTTTGGGCAACAATCAAAACTAATGATTGTGCTTTGATTTCCACAAAAGCTTTTCTAATTTCATATTCAGTTGCATAATCTAAAGCTGAAAAAGAATCGTCAAAAATATAAATATCTGGTTTTTTGATAAAAGCACGTGCCATTGAAAGCCTTTGTTTTTGTCCACCAGAAAGATTCGCGCCCAACTCAACGATGGGTTGTTCAAATGCGTTTTCTTTGTTTTGAATAATATTTTGAGCTTGAGCTAATTGCAAAGCTTCCAACATTTGTTCTGTTTGGGGGTTGTTTTTTCCAAAAGCTAAATTACTTTTAATTGTCCCTTTAAACAAAATATTTTTTTGCGAAATAAAACTAATTTTGCTTCTTAAAAAATTAAGGTCGTATTCTTTGATGTCAACATCATTAATCTTAATAGCACCTTTAAAAACATCATAAAAACGAGGAATTAAACCAATTAAAGTACTTTTCCCCGCTCCTGTTGCACCAACAAAAGCAATAATCTCTCCTTGTTTAATAGTGAAATTTATGTTTTCTAATACTGGCTTTGAGGCTTTAGGATACATAAAAGTAACGTTTTCGAAAGAAAGTTTTTGAAAACTTTGTGGGAATAACAAAGGTTTGTGTGCATTTTGAATAATTGGGGTTGTGTTTAGGATAACCTCAATTCTTTTAACAGAAACCAAAGTTTTTGGAAACATCATAAAAAGAAGTAAAAAATTCAAAATAGAAAACAAAACATGAAATTGATAGTCAACACAAGATAATAATTTACCAATAGTAAAATCGCAATTATTTGCTCCAAGCAAAATATAGGCACCAACACCAAAATTAATTAAAATAGATAAATTAAGACAAAAATAGAAAAGAGGGTCAATTGAGGCCATGAATTTAAAAAGTTTGATTGAATAAAAGCTATATTTTTTATTCACTTGACTAAAGCGGTTAACTTCATATTCACTTTGTCTAAAAGCTCTTATGGACTTAATTCCAATTAAATTTTCTCTTGTAATGATATTTAATTCATCTAGTTTTTGTTGTTGTTTTTGAGACAGACGATAAGTTTTTTGAATGATGATAATTAAGATTAAGATTAAAAGGGGGAAAATTAAAAGAATGACATAAAGAAAGAAAGGGGCGGCATAAAAAATAGCAACCACACTAATAAGAAGAAAAATCGGAGAAACAACAGCTGTCCGATAAAAAACAGCAATAAAATTCATAATTTGAGAAACGTCCGAAGTAGTACGGGTCAAAATAGAAGAAATACCAAATTGTTGCATTTCAGTAGGCGAAAATGTTTGAATTTTGGCAAAAATATCATTACCAAGATCACGAAACAAAAGAGAAGAAACGCGAGAAGAACAATAATTAAGAATTAAGTGACCAATAAAACCCGAAAAGGCAAAAGCAATTAAGATACAAAAAAGTTGGTATTGTGGTATTGAAGATTTATGTCTATCAATGATAAATTTTCCAATAATATAAGGGATTCCTAATTCACTAAAACAAACCAACAAAGCGGCGATTAAATTTAATAAAAGCAGTCTTTTATATTTTATTAAATATTTCCAAATAATTTTCATAAGTTTAAAATTGTAATTCCTTTATTAAAAGTTTTGTGATATTTTGATTATCATATTCATTTTACTAAAATTTAATAAAATAATAAGTTTAAAATAAGTTTAAAATTGTAATTTCTTTATTAAAAGCTTTATTATATTTCAATTATCATGTTAATTTTATTCAAAAAATTTAATAAAACAATAGGTTTAAAATAAGTTTAAAATTGTAATTTCTTTATTAAAATTTTTGTGATATTTTGATTATCATGTTAATTTTATTCAAAAAATTTAATAAAACAATAGGTTTAAAATAAGTTTAAAATTGTAATTTCTTTATTAAAGCTTTGTTATATTTCAATTATCATGTTAATTTTATTCAAAAAATTTAATAAAATAATAAGTTTAAAAAAATAAAAAAGTAAATAAAAAAGACTATTAATAGCCTTTTTTTGTTGGATTGTAAATTTGTCTTTTGGGTTGGTTTTTTATTACTTCTTGTTGTTGTTTTGTTGTAAATTGTTTTTAATTTCTTGTAATAAAGTAATTTCTTTTTGTAAACTTTCTAAGATAAGTTTTAATTCGCTTTTAGGTTTTTCCAATTTAGTTCTTGAAAAAATAGTTAAAATCAGATAAATAGCAAAAGAAAAAATAACGAATTCTAAAATATTTTGCAAAAAAATACCGTAATTCATATAAACGTCTTCTTTGATACACCATTTTAGACCTTGTAAACCTTTAGTTTCGTTAAACAATAAAGAAAAAGGAGGCATCATAATATCTGCTACCAAAGAGCTCACTATCTTAGAAAACAATTGACCTATAACAACTGCAACTGCTAAATTAATTACATTGCCACGGGTGATAAAATTTTTAAATCCTTGAAAAAACGTCAAAGATTTTGTTGCTAAATTATAATTATTAATAATAAATTCTCCTTATACATTATTCAAAATAAGAAAGTGATAAAATAAAGTCTTGAAGTTTTATAATTTTTTAGTTATGGATTTCCTAATGTCAGTAAATTAAAAATAAAAATCTTCATCTTTTAAAGCTTCGGAAAGCATTTTTTGATAACCGTTGCCTTTCATGGAAAAATTATCCATGGTTTTTGTCTCCGTATTAAGGCCATTAAGGACAACGGGATTTACGTTTTCTTCAGGAAAAAAAGCATCAAATCCCAAATTCATTAAAGCTTTATTAGCATTATAACGAACAAATTTTTGGACATCTTCTTCCAAATAACTTAATTTGGAATAAACTTCTTTTACTAATTCCATTTGTTCTTTATATAAAGTCTTCATTGTTGCATCTAACCATGTTTTTAATTCTTTTTTTGTGTCATCATCAAAAAGATGGTATAATTCTGTGGCTAAACGGCCGATATAAACACCATGAATGCTTTCATCTCGAATAATTAAATTAATAATTTCGCCTGCTTGCATCAATTTTCCTTGGCCGTAAAAATATAAAGGATAATAAAAACCACTATAAAAAAGCCAAGTTTCTAAAAAAACCGAGATTGCCATTGCTTTCCATTGATTTTTTTGGTATTGCAATTCACTAAATTCAGATAATTGATATTTTTTAAGATAAATATTGTATTCTAAATCTTCATAAACTCGGAAAATAATTTTCATAATGTTTTGCAAATTAACTTGTTTTTCACCCCAAACAAAAAGTTGATTAATATCTTCGTTACTTAAATAACTGGTAAAAATATTAGAATAACTTTTAGCATGTACAGCGTTTTCCATAGCTCCCATAAAATTCAGGGTAGCTTTTTTTTGGTGTTTGTTTTCATCCATGGAATTAGCAATCACAGGAATCCCTAAATCTCCTTGGTACGTGTCTAAAAAAGTTAATACCAAAAGGTTTCTAGTGTATGTAGTTTTTTCTTCATCAGACAAATGATTCCACGCAGCAAGGTCGCCTTGTAAACTAATATCTTCAGGACGCCAAAACTGACTTAAATTTTGTTCATAAAAAAAATGAGTATATTCATCTTCTAATTGATTCCAATTAGCTCCTTGATAAGTTTTTTTCCATTTTTTTTCCATTATATTCCCTTTAATATTGATATTTTTCAAGATAATTATCAAATCACACAAATGATTGAATTAAAAATAAGTTGCGATGCTATGAAAAAATCTCGAAATAATTTTTTTTAAATAATAATTAAGCTTTAAAGAATAGTCCACTATTACTTTTATTATACACCTAAAAAACAATTGAGCGACAAAAAACTTTTTTATTTGCTTCAAAAAATTAATTATTATTTTTTTTATTTAATATTGACCTGTTACCCAAAATTAAAAACTTTGGCTTTGAAAAAACTTTTAAAACTAAAAAAAATAATTTTTCTATCTTTTCTAAAGGCATCTTTAAAAAAGACTTGCCAAAAAAACTAACAGCTCAACCAACTTAATGAATTACACAAATTATAAACAAGCAATTCAAACCAAAACTAAACATGTCATGAAACAAATACACCAAAAAAACAAAGAATGCAAAAATCATAAATACTTTTTTTGGATAAAGAAACAATAAAAAAAAACCGCAAAATATCAAAATATGAAAAATTGTCTAAATTATGTTTTTTTACGATTTATTGATACAAGTAAACTAATATCTTTTATCTTTTGATAGATTTTATTAGTTTTGATGCTTTTAAGTTTTTAAGTTTGTAAGATTAATTTGTTTAGTTTGGGACACAAACTTTAATAAATAACAATTCTCAATTGAAAGAAATTAAAAACCATCCTAAAAATTGATTATTTTAATTTAACGCAGACTTATTTTAATTTGAAGAAATTTGCAATTATGAAATTTTTTTAAGTTTTCAAGAAAAAACCCAAAAAAGTTGTCTCAAATTTGGAAAAAATTCATATCATTTGCAATAAATATCGATAAATCAATTTAAAACAACTTCCAATAATTGGTCATTCAATCAAGAAAAAAATGGTCTGATAAAATAATTAAAACGTTTTTTATTTTTTAAAAAATAATGTCTAACTTATTTTTTAGTCGGTCTTTTTTTGCGCTCAAAACTAAAAAATAATTATTTTTCTATCTTTTCTAAAAACATTTGCCAACTACAATTATTAAAGATTATTTTTGTAAAGGTTCTCCGTTTTCATTAAAATAAATTGTTTTTAGAAATTTATTTTTGGAATCAAGTTTGATGTCGAAAGTTTCTTCGTTCGCCCAATCAATTGTTCCGTCTGATTTGAAATGTCTTTCTTTAATTCGCAACCCATATTCATTAAAAAAACGTTCAAAAGTATCTGGGTGTTGCCAATTAACTGTGCCATCAAGATTAAACATTTTTTGAGAAGAGACTCTGCCATTTGAGTGATTATAAGTAGTGTCATAAGTGTTTGGAGATTGCCAATTGATTGAGCCATTATCATTGAAAGATCTTTTAGTTGAAGGATAGTTTTCATTATCATAAGTCATGTTAAAAGTCAAATCACTATCCCATTTTATTGTATTATCTGGATTCAAAAATCTAGAAGATAATATTTTTTGGTTTTCACCATAAACTACTTTTTGTTGGTTTAAAAAAAGACAACGTTGCAAAGGGTTGTCAAAATCAGCTAATTTAGTAATTTCTTGATGATTTTCATCATAAAATTTTAAATTAGGATTAGCAAAAGGTTCATAAACGCATATATCTTGTTTTAAGGAAACCTTTCTTTGCGCTTTTGACAAAAGAGCAACTTTATTTTTGGCTGGCAATAAATTATTTGTTGTTTGAGAGGGTATTAAATTTTCGGAAGTTGGTTTCATTTGATGATATACAAATAATATTGAAATAAAAAAGATAATTATTAAAATGATATAAATGATTTTTTTAAACACTAAAAAATCCTATTTTCTAAATATAAATATTTTTAATTTAAATTAAAAATTTAAATTTTTGAATAAAAAAATAATATTTCTTGGTGTTTTTTTGAATTTAGGGTTAATATTTTTTTACAACTTGTTTTGAGGGGGTTGAAGAAAAAAATTAAAAGTTTTGAAAAACTTTAAAAAAGAGACTTTTGCAGGCCTCTTTTTTAAATTATTTGTTTTAAGTATTATCACAAGTCTTGTTCAAATACTTTGTCTCGTTTTAATTTAAGATAAAAAGTGATAAAAATCCCAAAAGTAATAATAAAACAAATTAAATTGCTTAAAAAAATACTTAAACCAACGCCGAGAACGCCCCAATTTAAGCAATTATGAGAAAATAAGGTAATAAAAAAGATACGTATTAAACTTCTTAAAAAATTCATATAAAAAGAAGGAGCAACTTTTTTAAAAGATAGTAAAAAATTAAATAAAATAATAGAGCCACAAGATAACCATAAACTAGTTGTTTCAAAAAATAATAATTTACGAAAGGCTGCTTTTTCGAAAATAGAAATTTCTTCCCAAGTTTTGTTATGAAACAAAGGTAAAAATAATTTATAACCAAAAAGATTAATTAAAGTACCTATCGTTGCCAGAACACACATACAAAAAATAATTTTTTTAAAAGCTTCAAAAACTCGATTAAGATTATTATGTCCTAAATTTTGAGAAATAATAACGTTTTGGGAGTCTGAAAAAGAATTTAATAAATTATAAAAAATATTATTAATAGTAACTGCTAAAACTAAATTAGCTCCAATTTGAGAACTATCGAGATGATCAGGTCCATCATTATAAAAATCTCTCACAATAATGCTTACAATTAGTTTTCCCAAATTATAAGCACTAATACTTGCACAAACAGGTATTGCTAGTTTAGCGATTTTTTTCAAAAAAACTTTATCAAAGCGAAACTTCTTTAAAATAATTTTAAAAGGATTATTGCGATCAAAAAATAAAAACCAAAGGGCAAATAAAGTAACTAAAGCGTTAGAAATAAAAGTTGCCCACGCCAAAGATCTTGATTGTTTGTCGAAAGAATAAAACAAAACAAAAGATAAAATGATTTTGATAAAAACATTTAATAAATTTAAAATCAAAGATATTTTATTGTTGCCCTTGGCTCTCTCTAAGGCTAAAAAAACTGTATTAATCACAACACAAACAAAAGACATTATAATAAGATTATAATATTGCCTTTGATCGCTATTTACTTTATTTTCTGAACTAATTTGTAAAATTTTTTCTAAAATAGGAGTTTGAAACACGAAAATACACAAAAATGAAATAAGTAAGCCTATTAAAATTGATAAAATAAAAGTTTTAGTTAAATAAAGTTGCATTTTATCTAAATTATTTTTTCCATAAGCACGGCCAACTAAAATAACGCCGCCTGTAGCGATAGATATACCAAAAGGAATAAGAACACCTTTTAATAAATGAACTCGGCTGATAAAAGTTATTTTCGGTGAAGTAAATTGGTTTCTTTGTAAAATTAAAAGATCAATGGAATCAGAGATACTTTGGAAAACCCAATAAATAACAATAGGGAAAGTAAAATAAAAAATTACTTTCCACAAGTTTCCTTCTAACAAAAATTTTCTATTTCTTTTTTCAGCGGCAAAAATTTTATTCATTCCTTCCGTTTTAACCATGTTAAACCTCCATCTAATGATTTTTTGTGGTTAACAATTTTTGTAAACAAAAACGGGTGGACAATAAATATTTTATCAAAAAATGCAAGCATTTTGAAAACAAAAAAACCGTTTGGGGGCAAAATAACTTAAGTGAAACGTTTGGATATTAATGATTGAAGCCGAAAGTACTTTATTAGAAGTTTTACTTTTAGACTCTAAAAAAAATAGATTTGGTTTATGATATGATTGCAGAAACTGATTTTAATAACAATGGTTAATGAGGGGGGGTTCGAAAACACTGGGCTGTTCCTTTATTATAACTATTTTTAAAGTTTTGCACCCTAAAAAAACTAAAAGCCCTCATTATCTGAGAGCCTTTGATTCCTACCCTAAACAGTAAAACGAAAGGAGAACGAAAATATGAAATGAAAGCCATGTATGAACAAATCATGCACTATAGGGTCATTAATAATCCTAACATAAAAAATTAAAAATAAACTAAATAATGACTTTCTTTTTGATAAGAACCAAATAATATAAAAATACCCGGAAACAATCCCCAAATAAGACCATATATACCACAAAATATTTTTGTAAACTTATTAGATTTTGAATTAAATAATCTTATATATAAAAAAATGAAAAAAGGAATTAATAAATATAATAATTGAAAAAATAATTCTAAAAAATTTTCATTAAATAAACTGTTTTCTAAACTATAATGATATTCTTTTCCAAAAATTTCTATATAATAAATTTTAAAATTTAAAAAATATAAAATTTTAAGTTTTGATGATAAAAATATTAGCAAAAAATAAAAAATTGATTGAAAAAGAATACAAAAAAAACAACCTAATTTAACTAATTTATTAATTTTTTTCATTTTTATTTCCTCCATAAAATATTAAAAATATTATATATAATTAATATTCTAACATATATAAAATTAGGATGTTCCTTGTTTTTAGACATTTTTTGTTTTAAAAATATTCTTTAAAACTAAAAAAATAATAGATAATTTCATATCTTTTCAAATCAACAAAATAAATTAATTAAACTAAAATCGTCCATAAGTTTTTTAATATTTTGTTCGTTTCAAAAGACATTTTTTATAATTTTTAAACCTTTTACAATATATGAGGGGTAAGAAATGATAAAAACGCGGCATAAAAAGAAAAATTAAAACTATTTTCCATTTCATTGTATCATTTTATTAAAAAAATGTACAGTAAAATAACCTCTTTTTAAAAAGGTTGCGGTTGATTTTATCATTAATTAAAATATTTATTATATTTATCTAAAAGATTGAGAATATTTTAAAGGTGATAAATTATTTAATTTTGATAATAGCCATTTATGGTTCCAAAAAGAAGGGAAGCGGTTGATTATTTTTTTAATTTCACATGTCTCTTGTTGAAATAAAAATGGATGTTGGTTTGGGACGATGAAAAATTGAAGAAAACATTTTAGTTTCATTAATTTATTTTGTTGATTTGAAAAGATATGAAATTATCTATTATTTTTTTAGTTTTAAAGAATATTTTTAAAAAAATTTAGAACTAAACTGGAGTGATGAAATAATTAGGACACTTTTTTGTTTTTTAAAAATTCTTTAAGATTGACTTTTTTTAAGTCGGTCTTTTTTTGTACCCAAAACTAAAAAATAATAACTTTCGTATCTTTTCAAAAAAACATTTTTAAAAAAGAATAAAATGATAATGATTGAAACTTTTTTTCTTTATAAGAATAAAAAAACCAAACTACATTCATAAGTAGTTTGGAAAAAACTATTTTTTTATTCAGCAAATCTAATTTCAAAAGACTATATTTTTTTAAATATTTTTAACAGCTGCACGTAATTTGGCAGAAATACTACGAGGATTATTTTTCATTTCAACCTCACTAGGAATACAAGGTTTTTTAGTGATAATTCGCAAAGCAGGTTGAGGATAATCAACACTCATAATAGGTAATTTTTTAGGAAATTCGAAAACACTATTTTTTTTAAAAAAATGTTTAACAATACGATCTTCCAAAGAATGAAAACTAATAACAACAATGGAACCGTCTTTTTTTAATAATTCAAGACTTTGGGATAAGGCTTGTTTTAAAACTTCTAACTCTTGATTAACTTCAATTCGTAAAGCTTGAAAAATTTTTTTCGCACTATGCCCTTTATGATATTTATAAAACATATCAGTTATAGCCACTAAATCATAAGATGTTTTTAAAGGACGGTTTTTAATAATTTGTTTTGCAATCAAAGCTGCCTTTTTTTCTTCACCATAAATATGAAAAATGTTTTTTAATTTCTCAAAAGAATAAAAATTTACAATTTCTTGGGCTGTTAGTTTTTGTCTATTATCAAATCTCATATCCAAAGGAGCATTATGCAAATAACTAAAACCTCTTTGAGAATCATCAATTTGACAAGAAGATATCCCTAAATCAAATAAAATACCATCTAATTGAAAAACATTTCTTTTGGCTAATTCTAATTTAAGATTAGAAAAATTACTATGAATGATTTCAATAGGCCAATTAGGGTTTAATTTCTTTTGAATATCGGAACAAGCTTTTAAATCTTGATCAAAAGAGTATAAAAAACCATCTTGGAGATGATTTAAAATAGATAAAGTATGTCCTCCCTGACCTAAAGTAGCGTCAACATAAACACCATTAGGATTAATATTTAAAAAAGAAATAGCTTCTTCTTTTAAAACTGAAATGTGCCTCAAAGTCATTGTAAACAGCTCCTTTTCAATTTACACAAAATAAAAAAAGTTAAATTATGCAATTCTCATTGTAATTTAACAGTTTTATTTAATTATTTTATTTAAAGACAAATTTAGCTTTATCGTTAATAATTTCTTCTAAAGCTTTACCAATTACTTTTTCAGATTTGCATTCAGGCAATGATATCTTGTCTTTTTCTATAACATGAGCTATTTTACTAGCTATATGAACTAATTTATATTTAGAATCAACTTTATCTAATAATTTATCAATCGAAGGATAACTTAAACCTTCTTTATTCATTTGTTTATTGTTCGGCATAACCATCATTCTCCAAAATCTTTAAATAATTACGAATACTACGTTTAGTTTTTGCATGTTCCGCTCTAATAATTGCAATAATCCGATCAGCGGCATTGAAAACATCATCATTAACAACAATATAATCATATTTATGAGCTAAAGGGAATTCTTTATCAGCTTTCATAATACGTTGTTGTATTTTGTCGGCTGATTCTGTTCCCCTTTTTTTCAACCTTTCATAAAGGACTTTTTTTTCAGGAGGAACTAAAAAAATGAAAACTGCATTACGAAACTTTTTTTTTCTTAATTGGGTTGCCCCTTCTACTTCGATTTCTAAAAAAACTTCTTTGCCTTCTTTTAGGTAATCTTCCACTTGTTTACGAGAAGTACCATAATAATTATCAATAAATTTAGCCCATTCTAAAAATTTGTTATTTTTGATTCCTAATTCAAATTCTTCTTTAGTGAGAAAATAATAGTCTTTTCCTTCTTGTTCGCCTAATCTAGGTTTTCTTGTTGTTGATGAAATAGAATAAACAAAATTATGATTTTTCATTTCAAATAAAGCTTTTCTAACTGTTGCTTTGCCAACGCCAGAAGGGCCTGAAAGAACTATTAAAAGCCCTTTTTGGTTTAATTTCATCTTAACATACCTTTTTCTCCAAAATTTACATAAACTTATTTGAATAGAATTTGAAAAAACACTTCTTGAATTTTATTAAGAATTTAAAAGCAAAATTAAATAATCAAATAACAATGATATTTAATAATTTTTCAGGAATATAAATTACTTTCTGAATTTGTTTTTGAAAAATAAATTTATGTACTTTTTGATCTTGAAAAGCTAATTTTTGGATTTTCTCTGAAGAAACGCCCAAAGATACAGTTAAAATAGAGCGTGTTTTGCCATTAACTTGAACAATAATATTTGATTGTTCGTTTCCTAAATATTTAGGATTATAATGAGGCCAAGTCATATTAACTAACATTTCCTTATTCTTCAAAATTGTTGCATTTAACTCTTCTGTCAAATGAGGTGTGAGGGGGTTTAACATTTGTAAAAAAATTTGGCATTGCTCTTTAGTGATTTTTTGGGATTTGTAAACGTGATTAACAAAAATCATTAGTTGACTAATAGCTTTGTTAAATTTTAATTTTTCATAACTTTGAGTAACTATTTGAATTGTTTGATGCAAAATTTTTTCTAAAAAAACATCTTTTTGATCTATCATTTCAAAAGAACACATCTGATGAACTCTATTTAAAAAACGTTGTATCCCTTGCAAACCTTTTTCGTTCCAACTTTTAACATCTTCTAAAGGACCCATAAACATAATATGCAACCTTAAGGCGTCCGCGCCATACTTTTCTAACATTGAAGAAGCATTTACGCCATTGCCTTTTGATTTAGACATTTTAGTATGGTCATGTCCTAAAATCATTCCTTGATTAACTAATTTTTGAAAAGGTTCTTTCTGAGAAACTAAACCCAAATCATATAAAAATTTATGCCAAAAACGAGCATATAATAAATGACCGACTGCATGTTCTGTCCCGCCAATATACAAATCAACAGGCAAGTAATAGTCTAATAACTCTTTCGCTTCGGATGTGTTTAAAGGGGTGATCCCTGAAATGTTTTTTAAAACATAAGCAATATAATACCAAGAGCTTCCTGCAAGTTGTGGCATAGTATTGGAATCTCTTCGGTACTTTTTGCCATCTTTTTCAAAATACAACCAAGAAGATGCTTTTGATAATGGCGATTCTCCCGTTCCTGAAGGTTGAATTTTATCTAAAACAGGCAATTCCAAAGGCAAAGAGTCATCATCCATAGTGTGAATATTATTATTTTCATCATAAAAAATAGATAATGGTTCTCCCCAATATCTTTGGCGAGAAAAAACCCAATCATGCAATTTATAAGTATAATGAGGATAGGCTAATTTTTTTTCTTTTAAAAATTGCATCATCTTTGTTTGTGCTTGATTGTTGTCTAAACCATTTAAAAAATCACTATTAACAATAATGCCATCTCCTTCAAAAACTTCTAAAGGGTTTTTTTGGCTACTATCAGTGATTGGGTTTGGTTTTACTACTTGAATCATTTTTAAATGGTGTTTTTGTGCAAATTCAAAATCTCTTTGATCATGACAAGGAACGCCCATTAAAATGCCTGTGCCAAAATGAGGCAAAACGTAATCATCCACCCAAATAGGAATTTTTTCACCATTACACGGATTAATAGCATAACTTCCAGTAAAAACACCACTTTTATCTTTGTTAATGTTTCTTTCTAAGGTTTTTTTTTGTTTAGTGCATTCTAGATAATCCAAAACTTCTTCTTGCTGTTTTAAAGTAGTAATTTGTGATAATAATTCATGTTCAGGAGCTATAACTAAAAAAGTAACACCAAAAAGAGTATAAGGGCGAGTAGTAAAGACTTTTAAAGTATTTTTTTGTTGAAATACAGGAAAAGAAACAACAGCTCCTTGAGATTTACCAATCCAATTAATTTGCATATCTTTAACGTTTTGCGGCCAATCAACAAGATCTAAATCAGCTAAAAGTCTTTCAGCATAATCAGTAATTTTTAAAACCCATTGTTTCATTTGTTTTTTAATAACAGGATGATTCCCTCTTTCAGAAAAAAGACCTTTATCGTTAGAAATAACTTCTTCATTGGCAAGAACTGTTCCTAATGCAGGACAAAAATAAACTTCTACATTTTGCAAAACGGCTAAATTTTTTTCGTAAAGTTTTTTAAAAATCCATTGAGTCCATTTATAAAAATAAGGATCTGAAGTTGCTAATTCTTTTTCCCAATCAACACTTTTTCCGAGTCTTTGAATTTGTATTTTAAATTTCTGAATATTTTCATAAGTAAAATTTCTAGGATTTTTTCCTGTTTTCAAAGCGTATTGTTCTGCTGGAAGTCCAAAAGAATCCCAACCAAAAGGATGAAAAACGTTGTATTGTTGCATTCTTTTAAAACGGCTTACAATATCGGTTGCGGCATAACCTTCAATATGACCAACATGTAATCCTTCTGATGAAGGATAAGGAAACATATCTAAACAATAAAATTTCTTTTGATCTTTATTAATTTTTGTTTTAAAAATCTCGTGTTTTTTCCAATAATCTTGCCAATGTTCTTCTATTTTTTTAAAATCATAATTTAATTTAGCCATTATTACAAACTTTCTATTATTTTTGAAGCCAAAAGATATGTTATTAATTATTGGCCTGGATACTGCCGCAAAACGGGAATGAAAAAAGTAAAATATTAAAAATTACAATGTAATTGTAGCTCAAAACAAATCTACAAAAAACATGCAAAAAAAAGATAATTTATTGTAAATAGGTAAAGCAAATGTTTGATAAAGACACAATAAATACAAAAAAATCTAAAATTCAAAAATTGAAATTTATCCAACGTGATAAAATATTTATAAATACAATAAAATTAAAAACATAAAAAAGAATTAATTATTAAAGTTGATAAACAAAAAACGCAATAATTTTAAAAAAATAAATCAAAATCCAAAAAAATAAAAAAGAAAAAATTAATATTAAATTAAGATTTTATAATTTTTGCCAAAAAATTTAATTAAATAAACAGAGAAATTAAAAAGAAGTTGTTCTTTTTGGAGTGAAGTTATTTTTTTAATCAAAATTAACTATTTTTTGGATTTAACACAAAAAGTTATTTGCTTCACACAAAAACCACTTAAAGCAAATGGGCGGCAAAGAAGCCCACTTTATCGTGAAATCTAACCAATTTCCAGTGCCGATAAACACTGAAAGCAGATGAACGGTTCATCAAATGAAAAGATGATGGATTACAGCAGTTCATAAAGTCGGGTTGAGACGAAGTAGTTAGTCAAGATGACACCGCTAGCAAATCATTCTATGGAAAAGCCTGTAAAATAACCTAAGAAGAAAAGAAGATGTAATTTTGTAACCTGCATCACAAACTACTACAAGCGAGCAGTCCAGACGCTATCAACATATTGTTAGCGTGTTGGATAGTTTATCAATCACGAACGGAAACCTGGAATCTCACCAACAGTCAGGAAAGACATGAAAACATAAATGGTTACTTCTCCTAAGGAATGAAGGTAGATAAAGTGAGGAACTTGCAGAATCCTAAAGGTTCAAGTGTGGGAACAAAAGCCCACATCCCCAAGGAGAAAGAGACTTCTAGTAGTCGGAGGAATTAAAACATTGTTTGGAATAACAATGATAATTGCCCTCCCAGGGCTCTTAGGAAAACTAAGAACAAGGCGAAAACAAGTCAGTCATTTATGGTATATCTAAACAAATCAAGAAAGGAGTAAGTGATAATATGCTTACACATAATTCAAATGAATTTAAGCTTTCGAGAACTTTAGATATGATTTTAAATCATTCAAAAAACAACTATAGCCTAAAAAAGGTATTGAAACGCGGAATGAATAACATAGAAAACACATACAAAGCATTCAATAGCATTGCAACCAATAAAGGCAGCGGTACAGAGGGCGTTGACAACAAAACCATTGACGGCATAAAGCTAGAAATGATAAAGAAATACCACAAAGAATACGTCAACAACCAATACAATCCGCAACCTGTCAAAAAAGTATTAATACCAAAAGATAAAAATAAAACGAGACCGCTAGGCATCCCAACCATAAAAGATAGAATAATCCAGAAAGCAATGGAACAACTTTTAACCCTCTATTTTGAAAACATCTTCTCAGAATGGAACTTCGGATTCAGAAGCAAGAAATCATGCCATGATGCCGTAAAACGCGTCAAACAAAGGTTCAAAGGGATAGATTATATAATAAAAATCGACATTAAAGGTTACTTTGAAACCATCAACCACGATATCCTCAATAAGATGTTAAACAAATACATCAGAAAGGCCAAAACGTTAAAAACAATCAACCAATGGCTCAAAGCAGGAATAATGGAAAATGGAATCAAATACGAATCATTATCAGGAACACCGCAAGGTGGGATAATATCCCTTTTATTATCAAATATATATATATATATTTACATTACATCGATAAGAAAATGGAAGAACTGATAAGAAACGGCAAACCGATAATGAAAGCAAATCCCGAATATTGGAAGGCATACACAAAAAAACAACATCACAATCTATCAATAGATAGTGAAATTAAACCTGAACCCAAACCCGAGAATAGAATACATCCGCTACGCAGATGATTTTATTATTGGAATAAAAGGAGAACACCACGAAGCAGAAAGGATTAAAACCCAAGTACTCAAATGGCTAGAACAAGACTTGAAACTCGTGGTAAACCGCGACAAATCAAAAATTGTAAAAGCCACTAAGGACACAAGGTTC
This sequence comes from Candidatus Phytoplasma australiense, assembly GCA_000069925.1. Taxonomy (GTDB): domain Bacteria; phylum Bacillota_I; class Bacilli_A; order Acholeplasmatales; family Acholeplasmataceae; genus Phytoplasma; species Phytoplasma australiense. Next base: position 110,351 of record AM422018.1, on the reverse strand, counting down.
CTATCTTATATGGTAAAGGTAAACCCAACCAACAAAACCCGCAAAAAGAAAACAACAAAAAACTCACTGAACGGGCAAGTACAAATCCAAATCCCAAAAGACACAACAAGAGACTACGGGAAAGAATACGGTTGGACCAAAAACGGGAAAGTAAAACACGACGAAACACTAGCAAGTAGGGAAGCACTAGAAATAATACGAACCTACAAATCAATAACGCTCGGCATTATCCGATACTTTTGTCTAGGAAACAACCTAGCACAATTAACACATTTATACTATTTGGCGGAATACAGTTGTTTAAAAACACTAGCGAGAAAATGGAAAACATCTATCGCAAAAGTTCGGCGAAAATTAAGGAACGGCAAAACTTGGGGGATTCAATACAACCTCAAGAATAAAACCAAAAGTTGATAGCTGGGACAAACTGGACTGGGGAAAGATAAAAAGGATGAGAAAAACAAAGGGGAATCCCGATGTAATTATCAACCGTTATCTCTACCAAGGACGAACAACACTAACATCACGCTTAAAGGCGGAGAGATGTGAAGTTTGCCAAACAGAAAACATCCCACTAGAAATCCACCACACAAAAACGGTGAGAAACTCCAACTGGCAAAGCATCCTTAATAAACAAACAATCGCTTTATGTAGGAATTGTCATCACAAGAGAACAAACCAACAAATAAACGATATAAACCAAAACAAAAAGAAGAGAATGATTAAGATACACAGTTAACCGCAAGGTTAATCCCGTAAAAAGGGTAAATGATGGAAAGCCGTATGCTTGGAAACTTGCTCGTACGGTTTGGAGGGGGGGGTTGTTTGTAATAGAAAGTAGAAAGACAAATCCTACAATCGAAACGCAAATAATCTATCCCTATAATAAAAATACATTATTTCTTAAAGATGATGTTAAAAAAGAAAAAAGTTTGTAAAAGTATATTCTAAAAAAACAAAAATCTTCAAATAAAAAACATTGAAGATTGATGTATAGTATTTTTAAAATTATTAATTATGCGAGGTTTTTTTCAATATATAAAACCACATCTTCTACTGTCTTAAAATTTTGCAAAGTGGTATCACTAATGCTCACATTAAAAATTTTTTCTAACTCCATCATCAACTCTAAAGCATCTAATGAATCTAATCCTAAATCTTCTCTAAAACGAGTTTTTAAAGTGATTGATTGAGAATCTAGAGATAATTGATTTACCATTAAAGTTTTTATTTTTTCTAAAACCATTATTTTGTTTTTCCTCCAAAAGCAGTAATCATCTGAATAATTTTAAAAGATTTAAAAACTTTTTAATATAAAACAAATAAAAAAAATTTTTAAACTAAGTAAAAAAACATTGTTAATTTTATAAAATCAAATATTTAATAATAATTTTGTTATTTTCAATTCCGAAACAACTTTTCTTTTTTTAAAAAAATAACAAACTTTACAAATTATTTCAAACAAAAATCAAAGTAATAGCGATAATTAAAAGATTTAAAATAAATTTTAATGTTTGTATTTTTATTAATAATGAACCTAAATTGAAACATTTCCAACAAAAAAATAAATTATTGAATTCAAAAGTTATTTTTGATTATTATTTTTCATTTTTTTAATACTTGTAAAAAGAAAATAAAGACATTGTAAAAGAGATAAAACAGATATTGTCTTCAAAATAAAGTTTCTAGGATTAATTGGACTATTCATTATATAATTGCCAAAACCAAAAGCAATAAGGTATAAAGAAAAAGATAAGTTTTTTTCTTTTTTGAAATATTCAACGTGTAATTTAATGAAAGTGTGAACAACAACAAGGTAAAATAAACAATGATTCCATTCCAAAAACCAAGCAAAAACCGAAGGCAGCTGTTCTTTTTTTATTAATCCCATGCCTGGAAAAATAAAACTCATCAAAATAATAGAAATAAACAAAAGAGTTTCAAAGAGAAAAACATAACGGCTTTTAGTATTAATTGTTTTATATTCTTTAAAAACCAATAAATAAGTAAATAAAAATAAAATGACACCTAAAAAAATATCTGCTAATTTAATTTCAATTTGAGCAACTGAAAAAGATGTCTCGAAGAAGCAAAAAAAAGAAACTAATAAGCATAAAATACTTATAAATAAATCTTTTGATCCTTTTCTAATTCTAAATTTATTCATAAAATTTCTCCTTATTTTAACTTATTTTGTTATTTTTGTTATTTTGAAAATCATTTTTGAAACAAAAAATTATTTATTGTTTTCTTTAATTGTTTTCTTTAAAATTTCGATGATTTCAGATTTTTTAAGTTTATTAACGCCAGATATTTGATATTCTTTGGCTAATTGTTTTAATTCAGTAAGTAACATTTTTGATAATTTATCAACAGATATTTGAGAAGTTGTTTTTTGGGGGTTTTTTTCTTCTTTTGGTTTTGCTTGATTTAATTCTGTTTCTTTGTTGGGTTGTTTTTCAATTTTTTTGCTTTGTTCTTTTTTTTCAACTTTTTGACTTTGTTGATTGATTTTTGGTTTTTGTTCTTCTTTTGTAATTTTTGGATTTTCTAATTCTTGTGACGACGATTCTAAAGAAGGTGTGTTTGATTCTTTATTTTCGGAAGAAACTTGAGCTTTTGAAACTTCTTTATCTAACTTTTGAATTTGAGGTTGTTTTTCAGTTTGTAAAGTTTGTTCTTTGTTATCCATTTGTTTAGTTTTTTTTTCTGGAACTTGTGGGACTACTTTCTCTTTCTTTTTGTTTTCTAATTCTTTTTGAAATTGTTCTAAAGAAGATTTAGCTAATTTCACATAATCAGAAAAAACTTCAGGATGAAGATGTGCCAAACCTGCCAAAGTTTTACGGTCGATATCAACTTTAGCTAAAGAAAGGCCATGCATCAAACGAGAATATTTGATACCCAAAGACATTCCGCCAGCATTAATACGAGTAATCCATAACTTACGAAAGTCTCTTTTTCTTTGTTTGCGATCTCTGTAAGCGTATTGCAGTGAACGCATTACTTGTTCATGAGCTGTTTTGTAAAGGGTGCTTTTAGAACCAAAATAACCCTTAGCCATTTTTAAAACTTTTTTACGACGTTGATGCCTCGCTGGAGCAAAATTAACTTTAGCCATATTCTTTTTCCTTTCTATAAACCTCTAATAAGGGTTTTAATTCTTTTGTAATCAGAATGATCAACGCAAACAACACCTCTTAATTGTCTGTTTTGTTTAGTTGTTTTGGAAGCTGCAAGGTGATTTTTATAAGCATGGCCTCTTAATAATTTCTTTTTTTTAGTAATCTTAATGCGTTTTTTAAGGCCGCTATGAGATTTTTTTTTAATCATTTTTTTAGTTAATTCCTTTCTGGATTTTACAAAAATAAAGTTGATTCTTTACTGGAGAAATTACGACTTTTAATTTAGTTTTTTTAAGCTATTTAAATGAAATTGGTTATTTCAAAGGAGATAAAACAGTTATAAATTGATTTCCTTTTAATTTTAAAGGACTTTCTGTGTTAGCTAAATTGCTTAAATCTTTAATAATTTTTTTCAAAATCGTTTCTCCTAATTGAGAATTATTAATCATTCGACCACGAAAACGCATGCTAATTTTCACTTTATCTCCTTGTTTTAAAAACTTTTGCATTTGTTTTAATTTCGTGTTTAAATCATTAATATCAATATTTGGACTAATTCTGATTTCTTTTAAAACACTCACTTGAGATTTTTTTTTGTCTTCGCGATGTTTTTTTTGTTGGTTATAACGATGTTTTTGATAATCCATCAAACGAGCAACCATAGGTGTTGAATCAGCGTTAACTACTACAATATCAATTTCTTTTTTTTCTGATAATTTCAAGGCTTCATTTTGGTCAAAAATACCCAACTTTTCTCCTTTTTCATCAATAATTAAATATTTACCCTTCGGTATTTGATCATTGTATAAATCTACATTAGATTTTTTTTTAAATTTAGGTAATTTAATATTTGAATCCTCCTTTAAATGTTGATATAAGTTGCAAATATTTCTTAATATAAAAAAGAAATGCCTTATAAAGCATTTCTCTTAAAACAAATAGCGTGTAAATTATAAAATATTGAGCTAAAACTAATTCGCGTGCTATTTGCCCAAAAACTAATTTTTCAAGTTTATCAGGCGAGAGAAATACTCTTCTTTTCACATATCAAACAAAGATTAAAATCTCTGTAAAAAGATAACTTATATATTTAATTATATCTTAAAAAGGTGCGATTTATTAATTAATTTTTATAAAATCACAATATAATGTATTACAAAAATTAAATTTGTGATTATTTTAAGTATTGTTGATAAAAAATGCTTTATTTGGATTTAATGTTTTTAGCAGTGCAACAAAGAAACTGGGCGAAATGTTTCGGAAATTCGTGCTCCTTAAAAGTTTTGATTAGTCATAAATTGTCTTCTTGAAATAAGTATTGTCTTTGAATTGATTGAGGATAGTGTTTAAAAACACTCGCTTTTTTTGAACTAATAGATAATGTAGTTCAACTAATTGATTTCATATTTCTACATTCTTTTAAATTACTTCATCAACCAAGCCCTTTTTGTTTTCAAATCTCAGAAGATCACTATATGATAAAGATTTAATGTAATCTTCCTAAATTGCCAATCTAGTTGGTTTTGGGCGTCAACCGATAAGAATATAGTCCTGAAAAATGGGGTTGCTGAATAACAAAACAACATTTTTCCAAACTACTTATTAATGTAGTTTAGTTTTTTTTGGGGGAGCATGAAAACAAGTTAATTAGGTGAGGGGGTTTGAATTTATTATTACTATTCTATTTTTTCTTTTCTGTAAAAGTTTGGGTTTGATTATTGAAATGCAGTTGATAATTTCTATTAGAAATACCATTTCTATTTTTAGCAATAATCAATTCATAATTTGAATATGTTACTTTATCTCTCAGCGTATTAGTTTCACAATACAAAAGCAACACTAAATCAGCATCTTGTTCAATATTTCCAGTATCTTTTAAATCGGTTAATCTCGGCCTTCTTGGGGTCGTACTTTTTACTGAATCTCTATTTAATTGCGAAAGACAAAAAACAACAATATTTAGTTTTTTAGCTAATTGTTTTAATTTTTTAGAAATTTTATCCATTGGTTTATCTTGCAATAATTGTAAATAGTCAATAAAAATCATATCTAATCCGTGAGTTTGCTTAAACTGAGTACATTTAATTTCAATTTCAGAAACTAAAGAAGATTCATCATCAAAAAATAACTGTAATTGTTCCAAAGTATATGAAGTATCAAGAATTATATCTTTTTCTTTGGCACTAACATCTCCCAATTGTAAACGGCGCATGTCAACGTTAGAAACAGAACTTAAGCTTTTTAAAATTAATTGAGTATTGCTCATCTCCAAACTAAAAATAACTATTTTGGAGTTAACATTTTTAGCGATAATATTGATAGCTAAATTTACCATCAAAGTTGTTTTACCAACTCCCGGACGAGCTCCCAAAATAATTAATTCTTGTTTTTGAAAACCTAAAGTATCGTAATTTAACTGCGCAAAACCAGTATCAAAACCTAATAATCCGTTTTTGCTGGGATTAAAAATAGTTTTGTTTAAAATATTGCGCATTAAATCTTTAGGGGTTTCAAAAAGAGAAGTTGCTTTAAAAGCTTGTTCGATTTCTTTTTCTGAATTGTCTTTTTGGATTCTTTGAATATAATCATCTACCTCTAATAATTGGCATAAAGGAATTTTTTTAATGATTAAATTTAAATAATTCTTAACGTTTTGTTGCTTGGATTCAGGAATTTTAGTTAAAAAAGAATTCATTTTATTCAAATCCCAAATTTTTTTTTGTTTGTAAAAATCTAACAAAAGATTGTAAATATATTTAACTTTAGGATTCTGGAAATCATTTATATTAATTTTGTTTATTATAGAAGCAAATTGTTGCGGATTTAAAAGTAAAAATTTCAATAAAACATGTTCTTCATTTGGATTTATCATTATATAACCTTTTTTTAAAATATTGTATAAATTAGAAATAAACATTATGAAGCTGTAAATACAACTTATAGCTTCTTTGTTGTTTTTAAAAACCGAAACATTTTTGCATTTCTTTATAAAACTAAGATAACACTTTGGAAAAAATTTAAATGAGATAAAATTAAACATGATTCTTTTAAAAAAACTTGCAGATTTATTTGAAATGTGTTAAATATTGAAAAACTCATACTTTAGGTTTTATCGAAGAAGCAAAAATTAAAAAAAATTAGATGAGTTCAAAAAAATGTGGTTTTGTTTTAATTTCCCAAAAGAGATAATTAAGTAATATTTAATTTGCTTTTGAAATATGACCTAAATACAAAACAAAATTAAATATCTCAATTAAAACATTTAAAGATTTGCTTTTTAGTTGGGGGTTTTTATTTCCTTGAAAAAACAAAGAAAAAAATATATCTTTTTAAAATATTTTCAATACTAAAAAATTTAGTTATTGATGATTGGGAAAAAATTGTTGGAGGTTTTTTGCTTTTTCAAAATCGAAGAAAAAATTTAATAATAAAGTATTTTCTGTAGTAAATAAGGTTAAAAAAACAATAATAGCTGTCTTTTTGTTTGATTTGAAATATTTTATGAGGACAAAGAAAAGATTAATTATAAAAATTTAGAAGGAATTTTTAACCATGAAGGAAAATATAAAAATTAAGGTTTTTTTAATAACGGTTTTTTATCTTGTAAACAATAATTAAAATTGGAGAGCAATGAAGAAAAAAATTAAACTATAAGGTAGGATGGAAAGGTTTGTTAAACTTCTTTCATCTTTATATTATATCAACAAATATATCTGTTTGTATACAAGAATCTGCGATGTTTACGAACTTATAGACATTTTTTCTTTTTAAAACTTAACTTTTAAGTTGTTTTCAAATATTAAACTTTAACTTTTAAAAAAATTTGGAACTGAGTTTTTTTAAGTTAGTCTTTTTTTCTTTTTGAAACTTAAAAAAATAATTTTAATTTCTTTTCTAAAAACGTTTGGGTAAAAATCGTTAAGGAGATTATTAAAAACACCACAAAAAAATATCCGACATCATTGTCTTAAATTGCTTTTATTTATCGCTTGTTGGAAAAAATATCTCTTAATTTAAAACAACAAAAAAAATTAAATTAAGTTTTTTAATTTAATGGGATGTTTGCAAATGCTAGACAACTTTTGATTTAAAAATATTTTTTTAAAAAGAATTACAATAAAAAAGATTGCAACAAAAATCGAAAAAACAATAGATGAAAGCAATTGATTAAACATTTATTTTAACGAGCCAACTAATTCTAAAGTTCGCAATAAATTAGCTAAATTATATCTTTCTTTTATTCAAGTAAAGATTTTTTGAATCCGAAGAAATTGTAATTATCGCAATCTTTTTAAGATTAAAAAAAAGTTATCGCAAAAAAAATTAAAAAAACATTTTTTTTAAAAAGTTAAATTTGGCAAAGCAGTTAAATCATATTTATATGAAGGGGGGGTGATATTTTTTTGATAAAAAGCAGCAATTCCTATCATGGCCGCTTGATCGGTGCAATATTGAACGCTTGGAAAAATTACTTCTAAATCAAGGAAAGTTTCTTTCATTTTTTTTCTTAAAGCAGAATTAGAGGCAACCCCTCCTGTTACAATCAATTGTTGAATAGGTAATTTTTTTAAAACTCTTTTAGTTTTGGTTAATAAAACATCAATAACACTTGCTTGAAAAGAAGCACATATGTTTGGGATATTTAAATCTTGAATGTTTTGTTTCAATAATAAATTAACTAAATGGCTTTTAAGGCCTGAAAAACTAAAATTGAAATTATTATTTTTTAAATAAGGTCTCACTAAATGATAAGTATCTTTGCCTGTTTGGGCTAATTGATCAATTAAAGGGCCTCCTGGATATCCTAAATGAAGGGCTTTGGCTATTTTATCGTAAACTTCTCCTAAAGCATCATCTAGAGTTGTTCCCAAAACTTCTATTTGATCATGATTTTTAAAATGAAGAAGTTCTGTATGTCCTCCTGAAACTAAAAGAATTAACGCATTTGGTTTAATTTGATGTTCAATTTGAGCGGCATAAAGATGTCCTAAAAGATGGTTGATTCCTAAAAGAGGTTTTTGATAAGTGTAGGCAAAAACATTAGCTGCATTGATGCCCACTAACAAAGATCCCACTAAACCAGGTCCTTGAGTAACCGCTACTAAATCAATTTCTTGGGGTGTAAGACAAGCTTTTTGGAAAGCTTTTTCTAAAATTAAAGTAATTAATTCAACATGTTTTCTAGAAGCTATTTCAGGAACTACACCACCAAACATTTGGTGGTCTTTGATTTGAGAAAAAACTATATTAGATAAAACTTTTTTACCGTCTTGAGTAATGGCAACACTTGTTTCATCGCAACTTGTTTCGATGGATAAAATATTCATAATCTCTTCCTTTTTAATTTAATTTGTAAAAAAATGATTTTATATTTTTGAAAAGATTAAAAAAATTTGATGAAGTAATAAAAGCGAAATTTTAAGATAAAAAAATCTTAAAAAAATCAGCTTTCAATTGGAATGTTTTAGTTTTTGGGGTTTGCTTGATTGGTTTTTAAAAAACAAAAAAATTAAGGTAGGTTTGAAACCTTTTTCAATTACACATAAATATGTATTTAAATGCTGAATCATCCATTATCTAAATTTTATAAAATTAATTGAACTGCTCCAAAAGATTAGAAACTTTTGTTTTGAAAAAAATATTTAAGGATAAAAAAATAATTTTTACATTTTTTCTAAAAACATTTTTAAATCATCATCTAAATTATAAAAAAACGTAGGCTGTTTTATTATAATCAAAATAAAAGATTGATTTATAACACAAAATAAAACGAAGCAAATAAACATATAAAAAAATAATTATAAATGATATTTTAATCAGATAAAAAAACCAAACAAAATGGTACAAAATGGAAGCAAATAAAAACATAAAACAAAATAATTATAAATAAGTTTTTGGTTGATAAAAAATAAAAAAACCAAACAAAATGGTACAAAATGGAAGCAAATAAAAACATAAAAACAAAATAATTATAAATAAGTTTTTGCTTGATAAAAATAAAAAAACCAAACATTCAAATATAAAATAATTACTTCAAAATATGCGTTGTTTGGTGATTTTTCGGAAAAAATTATATGTGTCTGAATTTAGCAAAATATGAAAAAACAAATAAGTTTTTTTATTTAATGTAATTTTTTTCATCTAAATAAGTTTGAAAAGAGCGTATTCTTTTTAAACTTAAAAGGGGAAATAAAAAAGTTTGAAAAAAACGAAAAAAATATTGTTTTTGCATTATTTCTTGCACTCATCGATAAAAAAACTTTAATTATTTTTTCATACAGCGGTTTTGTTTAAATTAAAAAAATCAATTTTAATTAAGGATAATTTATTTTTAACAATCTGAAAATTATTTTTATTTTTAATGGAAATATCTAACTGATTTTAAATTTTAAAGAATAATTAAAATAAAAGTTTTTTGAAAATAAAGATAGTAAAATAATTTATATTTATGCTTTGATTGTATTCAGATAAAAACCAAATGCTTTGGAACCCATATGAACTGCAACCACAGAAGAAATGGCACCATAATCAGAAACTGTAATTTGAGATTCATTTAAATCGTTAATTTTTTGCAAAAAAGCTTTCGTTTGGCTATCTTCGTCAACATGAACTGTTTGTATATCTAGGGCTTTGTTAATAGTTTTTTCATTTAAAACACTTTGAATTAAATATTCAAAACATCTATTAAAATTTCTTATTTTCTTATTAATCATTAAAACACTTTTTTGATATTTAACAATCGGATGGATTTTAAATAAAGTACCAATAAGGGCTTTAAACTTACTAATACGTCCGTTTTTAACTAATTGTTTTAAGTTTTCGATATAAAATAATAAAAAACCTTGGTCTAATTCTTGTTTCAGCTGAAATTCTAAGGCTTGATAACTGTCAAATGTTTCTTGCTCTAGTAAATAAGAAAGTCTTTTCAGGGCAAAAATAACTCCAGGTCCAACAGTTTCGCTATCAATGATAGTAATTCTTTCATCATTTAATATCTTTTTCGCTAAAAGGGCGCTATTAAAAGTACCACTTAATTTATGCGATAAAGTAAAGCAAAAAACATGTTCATAACCTAAAGAAAATTGTTTTTTAAAAGCTTGAATAAAAAGTTCAGGGTTGGGTTGGCTCGTTGTTACTTTTTTCTTTTGATCGATAAAATGCAATAATGTTTTGTTATCAAAATCGCCATCAACATAACTTTTTCCATCAACTATTATAGTTAAAGGGACTACGGAAATATCTGGGAAAAAGCTTTTTCCATAATCACTTCCGCAAGTAGAATCAACTATTATTCCTAATTTTCTTTTTTTCATTTTTTTCTCCTTTCGCTTTTAGTTCATTTTAGTTCATAAAAATAGCAAGATATTCTTGAAGTTTGGTTTTTAAGTTTATTTTAATCATAATTCCTTCTAAAGCAATGGAAATATTGCCAGTTTCTTCGGAAACAACAATTGTCATACTGTCTGTTGTTTCACTAATCCCTAAAGCAGCACGATGACGAGAACCGGTTTTTTTATCAAAATTTTCATCAGCTGATGATAAAGTATAATAAGCGCTTGCACACAAAATTTTATCACCTCGAATAATAACGGCTCCATCATGCAAAGGAGTGTTTGGGGTAAAAATATTTAATAAAAGTTCTTTAGAAACATCACCATTAATTACAATGGCTTTTTGGGCATATTGCTCTAAAATATTGTTTTTCTCAATAGTAATTAAAGCTCCTGTTTTTCGGGAAGAAAGTTCCATGACAGCTTCAATAATTTCTTTTTGAGTCCAATCGCCACCCATAAAAACATTTTTTCTTTTAGCATGCCAATATTTTTTCCAATTATTTAAAACATTTCTAAAAGAAGGAGCTTTAATAATGATTATGCTAGTTAAAACAAAATAATAAAAATTTTCTGAAATTTTTTTTGATCCCAAAAAAGATAATGTAATAGGCGCTTTTTGTGTATTTAATAAATAAGCCACACAAAGAAACCACACAAACAAAAAAATCATCTTTAAAATTTGATATTTAATCAAGAAAAAATCAAAAAAAAGCAAAAAAAGAAGAAAAAATAAGAAAAATAAAGGATTCATAAAAGTCCTTTCTTAATAAAAATAAAAAGTTTCAAAAAATTATAATAATTGTTTATTTTTTTTAATAAAAATAATTTTTGCCCAAACCATAACGAAAGAATAAAAGAACAATAAAAAGAACAATAATAACCAAATATGATAATTGGAAGAAAGAAAAAAATTACCATCTAATTGTAAAGCATCTCTAATAAATTCGATGCGTGGCGCAATTGTTGCAACAATAAGACCAAAAGCAGAACAAATAATGATTAATGGTGAAGGTAAATTTGTAAATTTCTTTTTAACAAAAAACTTATCTGTTCTTAATAAGAAAAGGGTTAATGTTTGTGACCAGATTGAAAAAATAAACCAACTAGTTTGAAATAATTTTTTTTGTGCTTCTCCTGATTTTCCTAAAAAGCCCATTCCTAATAAAAAAGAGAAGTCCACTAAAAACGAAATAATCCCGAACCAAAGCATAAAGTTTTTAATATTTTTGAAATCAAATTTACTAGGTTTTTTTAAATAATTTTCATCAACATTATCAAAAGGAATAGAAAAACAAATTAAATCATAAATTAAATCTAAGAATAAAATTTGCAAAACAAGCATTGGTTGAAATGGTAAATAAAAACTAGCCAATAAAACACTTAAAGAATTGCCAAAGTTAGAAGCTAAAGTAAATTTAATATATTTGATAGCGTTGGTGTAAGTTTTTCTGCCTTCAATAATCCCGTTCTCTAAAACATCGAGTTGTTTTTCTAAAAGAATAATATCGGCAATTTCTTTAGTAATTTCTGCTCCAGTATTAACGCAAATGCCTACATCGGCTTTTTTCATTGCAAAGGCATCGTTAATGCCATCGCCCATAAAAGCAACTATATTACCTTTTTTTTTGAAAAGAGAAACAATGCGTGCTTTTTGTTCGGGCGATAACTTAATAAATAAATTAGTTTTTTGTGCCTCTTGATATAAAGTTTCGTCATCTAATTGATCAACTATATCACCTTGCAAACAATGAGTTGCATCAATATTTAATTTTTGAGCAACTGTTTTAGTTAAAATTTCATTATCTCCTGTTAAAATTTTGACAATGATTTTTTTTTGATGAAGTGAGGCAATTGTTTTGATGGAGCTTTCTTTGATAGGATCTAAAAAAGTCAACAAGCCAATAAGAGTCATTTTTTCTTCTTGAATGGGACCATTACATTGAATAATGTTTTTTTGAGCAACACCAATTACTCGCATCCCTTTTTGATTATAAATTTTTGTTTGGTCTAAAACTAATTTTTTATTTTCTAAAGTTAAAGGAGAAGTTTGGCCTTGAATTATAATTGAATCACAAATATTCAAAATTTCTTCAATCGCACCTTTGGTAATCATTTTTTGGTTGTTATTTTGATTTTCAACCACCACACTCATTTTTCTTCTTTTAAAATCAAAAGGGATTTCATCGATTTTCTTAAATTGTTGTAATGTATTTGTCAAACCAAAAGCCGCTGCTTTAGAAATAATGGCTTCATCAATTAAACTTTTTAATCCTGTTTGAAAAAAACTATTTAAATAAGCATGTTTTAAAATGGTGATATTTTGTTGACCTTCTAAATTACAAAAATTTTCTAAAAACACTTTATCTTCAGTTAAAGTACCAGTTTTATCCGTAAAAAGTACGTTCATGGAACCAAAACTAGAAATAACATTAAGATTTTTAACAATTACTTTTTTTTTAGATAAAGCAACAATCCCTTTGAAAAAAGAAGTTGTAATAATCAAAGGAAGCATTTTGGGGGTGAGTCCAAAGGCAATTGTTAAAGTAAATAAAATAGTTTGTAAAAAAGAAAAAGAATTATTTTTATAAATGTTAAAAAGAAAAACTAAAGGCGACATTAAAGAAATGCATATAAATAACAATTTCGCAACTTTATTTAAGTTGGAATCTAGATGCGAAATTTCTTTTTTTTGATGAATTTCTTTATTGATTTTACCTAAATAAGTATCTTTGCCAGTAAGAACGACAATTCCTGTTGCATAACCGGAAATAACTATTGAACTAGTTAAAACTAATCTTGGATCTTCTAAGAAATTATTATATTTTCCAAGCACTTGAGCTTTTTTTTCCACTGGTTCTGATTCGCCAGTAAAAGTAGTTGTTTTCACAAAAAAATCTTTTGTTTCTAATAGTTTCAAATCAGCAGGCACAATGTCTCCTGCAGCAAGCAAAATAATGTCGCCTCTAACAACTTCTTCTAAAGGGATTTTTTGGTTTTGGTTTTGGCGTTTGACAGAAGTAGTATTTTGGACTAATTTTTGTAATTGAGAAGTTATTTTTAAATATTTGTTTTCTTGAGTAAATTGGATAATTAAAGAAATTAAAAACATCATAAGCGTAGTAATAATCACAGCATAACTAGGTGTTTGTGAATTTTTAAGAGGCATTGCAACATCATTAACTAAAGATACAACCATCAAAATGATTAAAACAAGGTTAAAAGGGGTAAAAATCAATTTTATTATTTTTTGACAAAAATTTTTATTTTTTTCTTTTGAAAGAAGGTTGGGTCCGTATAAATTTCTTTGAAAAAGAATTTGTTTTTGGTCTAAGCCTTGCCATGAAGACTCTAAAGTTTGAAAAATTTCTTCATTGCTTTTTATACTTGCTTTTTGAAGAAAATTAATTGTTTCTTCTTGTTTTAAATTCTTTTTTTTCATAATAATCAAAGTTCCTTTTGGGATTTGTTCAAAAAATATAATAAATCATTACGTTGTTTTTTTAGACAACTTTTTTAAAGCGATATAATTATCTTTAGTTTTATTATATGGTTTTTGAAAGCGTTTTTGTGGCGAAAAAATAGGGCCACATTCTGATTTTTTCTGTCTTTTTTCTAAAATAACTTTCTTTAGAAAATATGAATGTTTTTTCTTTAAAAAAATTTTAAAAAACTCTAAATTTCAAGAAAAGTTCGCATTTTTTGAAAACAAAAAAGTGAAAAAAACAATCATAAACAAATACAAAAAACACCTTGTTTTAAAAGGTGTTTTCAGTTATCTATTATAAAATTCCACTATTAATTGTTCATTAATTTCAGCTAAAAATTCATTTCTTTTTGGATATCTAACATATTTACCATTTAATTGTTTATCTAAAGAAACATAATCTGCTCGAACAAATTTATTTTTCAATACCTCTTCAACTATTTTTAGATTTTTAGATTTTTCTCTCAAAGTAATTGTTTGTCCTGGTTTAAGAGAGTATGATGCAATATCAACTTTTTTGCCTTCAACCAAAACATGACCATGGTTAACCAATTGTCTTGCTTGTGCTCTAGTTTTTGCAAAACCTAAACGATAAACGATGTTGTCAAGGCGCGATTCTAACAAAACTAAAAACATTTCGCCGTGAATTCCTTTTAACTTAGAAGCTCTTTCGAAAGTTTTACGAAATTGTTTTTCTGACATTCCATAAGTAAAACGTAATTTTTGTTTTTCTTTTAATTGTAAACCGTAGTCACTTATTTTGGCTCTTCTTTGACCGTGTTGACCTGGCGCATAAGCTCTTTTGCGTAATTCTTTGCCAGTTTCTGTAATAGAATAATTTAATCTTCTAGAAATTTTCCAAGTGGAACCTGTATAACGTGACATTTTTTAACTCTCCTTTTTTAAGGTAAAGTTTTATAATTAGATTTATTAACAATCAACTACTTTCTTTTCTTTCTCAAACAGCAAAGAATTACTTGGAAAAACCTCTCTAAGGCAAGTGATTAGTTTAATAGGGCTAATTATAACTGTTTTTACCATCATTAGTATTTTATAAAAATTTTCTTTAATAGTCAAGGTTTTTTTGTTTTTTATTATATTTATTGAGTAATTAATTCATCATAAGAAGCAACTTTAACTTGAACATGAGGGTCATTGCTAATTAAACGTGAAATAGGACATTTGTAGTCAACAGTTTTTAAAATTGTTTCTGTTTCTTCCAAAGACATACCTTTGATTGCCAAAATTGCAGTTGGTTTAAAATAAAAACCTCTTTCATCTTTTAACATTTCTAAAGTCACTTTAACTTTGATTTCTGGATTTTTATGTCCTTTTAAATCTAGAAATTTGTGAGTAGTTCTATACAAACAAATTGCCCAAGAAAGACAAAATAAATCTTTAGGTCCTGATTGACCTTGGCTTGGTTCTAAAGCCGAAACAAGCTTTTTAGTAGTTCCGCTTTTTTCTTCAAAAAAACATAAATCATTTAAATAAGGGTTGAAATAAGTAGTAGTTTGAAAAACAATCATTTTTAACATTTCCTTTTCTTATATATTTATTATTTATCTTTAAACTAAATCCTAAACACTCCACAAAATTAAATATTGGAGTTTTGTTTTTAGTTAGTATTTTTATTTTCTTTACAAAATCATAAAGTTGTCAAATACATTAACAATCCTAAAAAATTTTGTTGAATAAGTAATTGTTTGATTTTTAATTTTTCAAAAATGTTCTTAAATGTTTAGTGTAATAAATTCAAAAAAACAATTCTTTTTATTCCAAACCGGAATTAATTTTGTTTTCAACATTCAAAGCTATTTGTTTTATTGTATCACAACGATAATCATCATATTTTAAAACTGGATGCAAAATTATTTCTACTCTTTTTTTTTGCCACCAAAAATAATTTTTAATTTTACTAGCACCTTTAATAGTTAAAGGAACGATAGAAGCTTGACTTTTCAAAGCTATTTTAAAAGCCCCCCCCAAAAGAGGAGTTACTCTTTCGTTGTCAACATCTGTCATGCCTCCTTCAGGAAAAACAACAAGAGCTAATCCTGATTTAATTTTAGGAATCGCTTTACTTAAATTTTTGGCTGTTTTTCTAACGCTTTCCCTTGATACAACCATGCAATCAGAAGAATAAAAAGCTAGGTTTAAAAGCCACTTAGTTAAAAACGGGAAGCAAAATTTATCTTTAGGGGCAAAAGTTAAAGTCCTAGGAAGAGAAATTGCAATCAAAAAAGCATCTGTATAAGATTTATGATTAGCATAAATAACGATATTTTCTTTTAAAGGCAATAAGTGTTTATTTTTAACTATCACCTTAATTCGTAAAAAAACTTTAATGAAGTGAGATAAACTGCGAATGACAAACCCTTTAAAAGGATGGTTGGGAGGCAAAAAAGACATTATGATAAAACACAAAATTAAAAAGAAAAAAGTCATTAAACCAGCCATTATTAAGGATAAAAGAAAAATTATAATAGGGTTATTCAAATAAAAATGTTTCAAATAAAAAAAATTAGAAACAATCATAGTGAAAAAAAAGACAATTAACATAATGGATCCTTTTTCCTTTTATAAAAAGCAAAAATTAATTGAGGTTGAATCGTTTTTTGAATTAATTGAAAATCTTGCCAATTGACTGGAGGAAAATAAACATTCCCTTTATGTCTATTTAAAATATAAGTAATATATAAATTATCCACAAACGGCAAACTTTGTTGATAAATTTGTCTACCTCCAATAACAAAAAGATGCGATTTTTTCTGAATTAAAAAAGTTTTTAAAAAAGTTAACAAATCAAAAACCACTTCACAACCATCCAATTGCAAACCTTTATTTCGAGCGGCAACATAAGTTTTTTTAAAATTAAAAGGCTTGTCTTTGAAATAACTTTTTAACGAAAGATAAGTTTGATGACCCATTAAAACTTCTTGATTCAAAGTTGTTTTTTTAAAAAAATGCAAATCTTGAGGATAATGCCAAGGAAGTTTATTATCGCTTCCTATTAGATAATTACTATCAAAAGCTGTGATTAAATTAATCATATAGCAATATCTCCTTTCAAAGTTCCATCGCAAAAATAATTTTTTAAAGTAAAATCTTCAAATGAAAAGCCATCAATATCTTTAATATGAGGGTTTAAAATCATTTGGGGAAGTTTTTTTGGAGTTCTTTGGATTTGAATTTTGATTTGATTTAAATGGTTGTGATAAATATGTGCGTCTCCCAAAGTATGAATAAATTCGCCAACTTCTAAATTTGTCACTTGAGCAACCATCAAAAGCAACAAAGCATAAGAAGCAATATTAAAAGGTACTCCTAAAAAAACATCGCCACTCCTTTGATAAAGTTGCAAGGAAAGTTTTCCTTCTAAAACATAAAATTGCATTAAAATATGACAAGGAGGTAAAACCATTTGATGTAATTGTTCTGGATTCCAAGAACTCAAAATCAAACGCCTAGAATCTGGATTATTTTTTATTTCAGAAATTAAAAATTTAATTTGATCAAAGCCATTAAAATCACGCCATTGTTTGCCATAAACAGGACCTAAATTTCCATGCAAACCAGCAAAAGCTTTATCTTTTTTAATTTTTTGAATAAATTCTTCCATAGTTTCGTTTTTAAAATGAGGCGATTTTTGATATTTTTGATAAGGCCAATCATTCCAAATATTAACATTGTTTTTGACTAAATAAGAAATGTTCGTGTCTCCTTTTAAAAACCATAAAAGTTCATGAATAATCGCTTTGAAATACATTTTTTTAGTAGTTAGCAAGGGGAAGCCATCTTGGAGATTGAAACGCATTTGATAACCAAAAACGCTTTTAGTTCCTGTTTTCGTTCGGTCTTCTTTATTAAAACCTTTTTTTAAAATAAAACGACATAAATCTAAATAAGTTTTCATAACAAATTTTCCTTACAAATCTTTTTTATAAATTATAATTTCAGTTTTTCTTGCCAAAAAAGATGTTATATTTGGTTTTTTTATTTCATAATTTTTATAATTTTATAAAACTTAATTTTAAATAAATTGTGTTTATTTATAGATTTAGAAGATGAATTACTAAAATATCTACAATTATTATGAAATAAAAAAATAAAACTGTTGCAAAACTTATAAACTTTTTTGCTTTTAAAAAACTTTAAAACTCAAAAAAATAATTTTTACATCTTCCCTAAAAAAAATTTAGTTAAAAAACATCACAGTAATAAATTTCAAAAAGACCAAACAAGAAATATGGCATTATGACATAAAAAACTAATGCAAAACAAATAACCAAATCAAGAAAAGAATGCAAAAAACCGTTTTTTTGGTTAAAGAAACACTAAAAGTTCAAACATCAAAAATAGGGTTTTTTTAAAACATGTTTGGTTTGGTTTTTTGGTGGAAAAAAGTTTTATTTTTTCAAAAAATGTTTGTTTGTTGTTTATTAGTGAAAAAATATGTCTTTAGATTTAGAAAACATCCAAAAAATAAACATTTTTTAATCTGAAAAAATTTGAAATGATTACAATATTTTTAAAATTTAAAAATAAAAAATTGTTGAAAAAAACAAAATATTAGAACTTCAAACTAGCAAAAAATTAATTTTGGATTATCATCAATTACTTATTCCCATAAAAAACTTTTTCTTTGTTTGAGAATCGAAAAAATAATGTTTTATTTTTTTACAAAAATAACTTTTACGTCAACTATTTTTTAAAAAAGCAATAATTCAAATATAGACGAGTTTAAATTATTTTTATTAATGACATCAATAATTTTTTTCTGATATCAAATATTTATTTATCAACAACATTCCACTCTATATTATACAATTAATTTGCAGATTTTGAAACTTACAAAACACTATCAAAGACATAAAAATAAAAAAATATTCATAAAAATAAAAAAGTATCTCTTTTTTCTTGTGGTTCAGTTATAATATTATTGGATTTTAAAAGAATCAAAAGAAAATAAAAAAACACGATAAGAATAAGATTCATTTTAAAATTTTGATTATGATCTTAAGTCTTTGGAAGGCTAGGATATTAGAAAGTTAAATTAAGGAAATCATTGAATAACAATCATCAGCCTCAAATTTTACAAAAATATTGGCAGTATTTTTTGGGGGTTTTATTAACAGTTTTATTTATCTACCATTATCAGTTTGTTTTTGCAAATAGTGAAGATAAATCAACTGATATTACAACAATTACAACAAATTTGGGAGTTTTTGAAAATATTCCCGAAGACACAGAAATATGTCAAAGAATCAAAGAATTGCATTCTGAGTTTAAAAATAAACAAATTAAAAAAAATTGCGACATCCAAATCCAAATAAAATCAGTAGAAGTTGATGGTCAACTTTTAGAGTATGAAGGAATAGCGTATATTGTAGCGAAAGAAAATTCAAAAACTATCAAAGGCAAAAAAGCACTGACTTTTTATATTAAACAAGATTTAGGCAAATGCATTCAAAATAAAGATTTAGGTGAAGTTGAATTAAAAAAAATTAATGCCAAAGTCCCTGAAATACAAGATTTAAAAGAAATTATTGCAAAAATAAATCCTGAATTAGATTTAGATGAAGTTGAAATTTTAGAAAAAAGATTGGAAAGAAACAAATTCACTTTAAAAGCAAAAGAAAACTCTTTAAAATATAAAGGCAAAGCGGAATTTAATTATAAAATAAAAGAAATAGTTAAAAAAGAAATTGGTGAAAAAATTGTAGAAAAAATTTTGCACGAAAAGAAAAACGCCACTTCATCAGATAATCAAGAATCCAGGAAAGAAATTAATTTTGAAGATTTAAAAAAAACAATTAATATCGCTGTTGAAAAAGAAATGAAACGTAAAGAAGCCACTGAAGAATCTGTCTTGAATAAAGGCCTGGAAGCGGCAGGTTTAAAAACTCAACATCCAGAAAATCAAGAAGAGGAAGAACTGATTGCACCAAACAATGATGTTGATGAAAATATTCAACATATTAGTGATGAATTAAATTCAGAAGAAACACCTGCATTAACATCAAAAACAATAAAAGACAAAATTACTCAAAATAAAACATATATTGTTTATATTATTGCTGCTTGTATTATTTGTTTTTTATTTGTTATATTCAGTATCTTTTTTATCTCTTGTAAAAAAACAAAAAAAATAATAAAGGCTTAAAAGAGATTGAAAAATCTCTTTTTTCTTTTTAGTCTTTATAAAAAAGGAAAACAAAAAAATAAAACAAATGACTTCATCATTTTTTCAAAAAAAAATAATTCAACTTAAAATAATTTTTTTTACTGTTTGTGGCGTTAGTTTTTTTTGTTTTTTTTGTTTACCTCAAACATCTTCCCAAAACAAAACTCCTTTTGTGTTTCAAAAAGAAAAACAAAAAGACACAAACATTTTCAGCCCCACTTCAATTAAAGAAACAATAAAAGAAAAAAATCCTTTCAAAGAACTAAAACATTTTTCAAGAAATCCAAGAAAAAAAAGAGAATTAAAGGGGGTTCAAAAAAAAGTTTTTTTTAAACCTTTAGCCAATCAAAATCGCAATTCCCAAAAGAAAATTGATTTACTCAAAATGAATTACAATAATAAACCACAAATAAAAAACATTTGCAAACAATTTGTTCCTCAATTAGAAGGCCAAATTCAAGATATGAATATTTATAATGTTTATTTAGGAAAAATGAGTAATGAAGAAAAGGCTTTAGAGTGGTTAAAAAATAAATTTCCAAAAAGACACTTTGTCAAAAATTTATCTTATGGAATTTATAACGATCAAATTAATCAATCTTACGTTTGCTTTAATTCGCGTTTAAGAGGAGGAGTTCCTGAAAAACTATTATTAGTTTATTTTGATGAAGGAACAAGAAAAAACACAAGCAACTGTCATTCCTTAGATGCTTTGAAAAGTTTGGGAAATGGAGCTAAAAATATGTATATATTTTGGCAAGATGAAGGGGGTTCCAAAGAAACAAACTTTTGGGAAGAAAATTTTTATACTGATCTTATTTATGAAAAAGGTTCTGGTTATGATAGTCCTGCTTACTTAAACATTAATAGCATTGTTTTGAAAAAAAAGGAAAACAATGAAATAGTTGCGGTTTTTCCGATTAAATGCCAAATGAAAGCGCCTCTTTCGCTACATAACTATGATTTAGAATTAAGATTTCCTTATTATAAATATCAATATAAAGGTTTCTTTTGGAAAACTCGCAAAATTAAAAGAATCCAAAAAATTGATTTATACGCCAAACAAACAGGAGAAAAAAGAACTCTTTATTATAAAAATTAAATTTAAACAGCAAACATCAAATCTGCTGTTTTTTTAATTTATCAATTATTTAAGTATCAGAATTTATAAAAATACATAAAAAATTGTTTTTGTTTTTAAAAAAAATTTAATTTAATTATTAATTTTTTTACAATCAAAAAGAAGAATAAAAAATTAAAAATTATTTCAAAGAATGTATAATAATGCTTATTGTATTGAAAACAATTAAAAAATCAAGTAAACTTTTAAGATTAAAAAAAATTAATGAAAGGTGAGTGCACCAAAATATTGGGGTTTTGAATAAGCAAAAGTATTTTTCCGATGATGAAAAGCAAAAATTTATTCCTAAATATTTGTCATCATTTTCTAAAACATTACCTTTTATTAACTTACTATTATTACAACTATTAAAAAAATTATCAACAAAAAAAATTTAATAAAGAGATTTTTTTTGAAACACTTAAAGCCATCAAGCTAGAAGGGTATTTTTTTTAATTCAAAAACTAAAGATTTTATTAAATTAAAATATATCTTTTCGGTTAAGTTCACCTAAAAGCTCTTGGTAGCTTTGGGCTGGGGTTAAATCATGAGTACACCAAAATATTGGGTTTTTGAATAAAACAATGATAAAGAAAATAAAGATGAAAAAATGTAATTAAAGAATTATTTTAAAGTTTATTTTGCTTGGGTTTTTATTGGGTTTTAAAAATTTATATGGAAATTTATGAAATATCAAAATACCCATTACATATACAAAAATGAATTCAAGAAATATCAAAATATTTTAATTTTTAAAATTTAGAATTTCTGCTGTAAGTTCCTTTTTGGGAACTTTTTTTGTTTTTAGAAGGAGAAATGATTATTATATTAAAAGATAATCAGACAAATAAAAAAACAACTTTTTTGGCTTATTTTTGTAATTTTTGTTATAATATATTAAGCAAATAATAAGATTGGAATATGGATTTTTGAAGAGTAACTAGGCAAATAATTTTATTATTTGTTAGTAAGATATGGTACAATTTTTTTTAATACAAAATATTCAAAAGGAGTTGATAATTAAATTTTTTGTTCACAAATAATAATGTTTTCAAAAATTTAAAAATAAAATTATTAAGTTTTTTTAATTTTGTTTTGTTTTTTATTTGTAATTTGAAAAATAAATAAGTTTTTATTCCTTTTTTAAAAATAAAATAACTCAACCGTTTAGCAAAACAAAAATATAAAAAGAAAGATAGATAGTTTAAAGTCCTATTATCTTTTTTAGGCAATGGTCTTTAAAAACGATTCTTTTATTGTTGTCAATTATGAAGGTGAAATAACTGAAATTAAAATTCATTAAAGGAGGCAAGTGATGAAAACTAAAAATAATTTTTTCAAATGGTTATTAAAATGGTTATTGTTGTCAGTAATGTTAATTATCTTTTTGTCTTTAGTAATTGTTTTATTTAAAACTTGTTTCCCTTCAGCTGATAGTCTTGGAGAAAACGATAAATGGAAATTTTTATATTGGCATTTTAAATCGCACCAAGGTAGAATAACAATATTTGGTCTTACAATCTTTTTGACAACAAGTGTTTTTGGTTGTTTTGCGCTGTTCCGTTTTTTAATACGACTTTTTATTTATAAATTACTCTTTAAGACTTTAAAATTAAATAGATAATTTCATATCTTTTCAAACTAACAAAGTAATTTCATTACACTTAAAAAGTGTCTAATGTTTTTTCATAATTTGCTAGTTTCAAAAGATATTTTTTAAATATTTTATCCCTACACCATATATATAGGTCAAAAAAAAGAAAAACTCTCCATAAAAACGACATGGATTAAATTTTTTTATACAATAATGCGGAATTTTTAATTTTTTACTTAAAAAAATGTACAGTGAAATAACCTCTTTTAAAAAGGTTGCAGTTGAATTCCTCAATTAATTAAAATATTTATCTAAAAGATTGAGAATATTTTAAAGGCGATAAAGTATTTAATTTAGTTAAAAGCCATTTATGATTCCAAAAAGAAGTGAATCGATTGATTATTTTTTTGATTTTGCATGGAACTTGTTGAAATAAAAACGGATGTTGGTTGAATAAAATACTTTTCATATGGCCAAAAAAGTTCTCAATCACAGCATTATCGCGTGGGGTTGCTTTGCGGGACATGCTGATTAAAAACCTTTTTTTAGTTAAGGTTTGTTGTACTTTTAGGGATTGATAAACTAATTCTTGGTCGGAATGGATAACACAAGGTTCTTTTAATGGAGGTAGTTTTTTGATTGTATTTAAAATTAATTCTTTATCTTGGTGATTCGAAGTATGGGATGCGATGATTTGGTTGTTAAAAGAATCGATGATGGCAGAAAAATAGATAAATCCTTGGGAAGTGGAAAAATAAGTAATGTCGGTGAATAATTTTTTCATAGGTTGGGATGAGGTAAAGTCTTGATTGATTAAATTTGGTGCAACTTGGAGGTTAGATTTTAAATTTTTATGATAATAATAATTATTTTTTTAGGCCTTAACTTACAACAAATATTATTTTCTTTCATGATAAGATAAACTTTTTTCTTAGTAATGGCTTCGTTGAAAGTTTTTTGGTATAAATCAGTAATTTTACGATGGCCGTAAAAATATTAGTGGTGTAAACATAAAACTTTAATTCTTTTTTGTTGTAAAAAATATTTTGTTTGTTTTAATTTTAACTTTTCTTCAATTTTTAGCCAATAATAAGTACTTCGATTAATGCGAATTGTTTTTAAAATGGTAGTTAAATTTAGGTCTTGAGAAAACATAAATAAATCTAATTTTTTATTAATAGTTTGAATGTGAGAAATCATATTTTGTAATAATCTTATTTTTTGCTTTAATTTTTGCATTATTAACACCAATTATCTTATATCTTAATATTTTTTTTATTAATTACAAAGATAATTATAACTCAAAAATATATTTTAAAATTAAATTTTAAAATATATTTATTAAATTACTATATAATATGATTATATTATTTATTTAAGATTAAATAAATAATATTAATGATTATGTTTCTAATAAGGTTAAACCCGAATTAATCATTACTCATCACAAACCAATTCAAAACAGCCTTGGAGGGCTTTTTTGAATTGGTGTTTAGTTTTACCCACGGGTTTAACCTTATTAGAAACATACCATTATATATAGGTCAAAAAAAAAAAAAAGAAAAACTCTCCATAAAAACGACATGGATTAAATTTTTTTACACAATAATGCGGAATTTTTAATTTTGGGTTGTTTGTGTTATATAATAACACGGTTAATTGGCAAATCCCTCACCACAAAAACTAGCGAAAATGATGATGGAAAAAATAAAAACCCCCCCTCAACTAGAGGGGGGTTATAAATTAGATTGAAAAATGATCCGTTTTAATTTATGCCAAAATTGTAAAAATTAAAAGTACGTATTTACAAGGTTTTTTGAAGGTCACTTAGAGGCTAAATTGGATTTAAAGGGGTATAAATCAATCCCTAAGGTTTAAAAATCACATCGAGAAGGGCAAAATAATGCGTTAAAGAGGTATGTTTGATTTGGGGGTATTTTAAAATTAGTCAGTAGAAGAAATTATAATTATAATTTTATCCTCTTAATCTTGTTTTTGATGATTCTTCTGTTGGTTGAGTATTAAATTTCTTAGTGTAAAGTGTGATATATCTTTGTTTTGGGTTGAAGTAAAGGTAGTAGTTTTTTATTTCGGGTTTTGAATATCACGAATCTTTATCATTTACATCAATTCTTGAGGTTTTTTGGGCGGAGGAGTGGTGTCATAAAAATGAGAAAAAGTATTGTTTGAGCCAGAACATTCACGCCCATTAACGTACCAATCATCTATGAAAGTATTTGTAACATAATAATATCTACATTTTTCCCCTTCTTCATTATAAATGTCTCTTGATGAACGACCAAATTTATTTCTTATTTCTTGAGCTGAATAAGAAATGCCAGGTTTAATGTAACATTGCTTCATCCAATTTACATAAGCATCACGATATTTTTGGGCAAGTTTAATTTGGAGTGTATCATTTTTACAAACTACAAAATAACAACAATTAGTAGTTTCAAAAGTATGTTTGACTATTTTAATTGGGGAAAGAATAGAAATTTTTTTATAAGCAGGAGAATTAATTTCAAAACCAGCATCACGATTTTCGCTTTGTTCTTCATAGTCATCTTCTTGAACTAGAGGAGGGAAAGTGCAAAGGTTGTTTTCTCGTTGCCAGTTGCGAATAGCTTGGTAAGGATCAATAGCATCAGGTAATTCGATGCTTTTAATTCTTTTTTGAGCATTGAAGGAAAAAAGATAGATGTTTTTGGCGCCATTGGAGAGTCTCAATAAATCTTCAATGGTGTAAGTTTGGTGGTTGATGATTTCTTGGTATTGTTCTTTAATTTCTTCTTGTAAAGATTCAATTCGTTTTGCCAATAACTCTTTTATTATTTCATCTTCAGTTTGATTTAATTCGGTTTGTTATCGTTTTATTATTTCTTCTAGTTGTTCTATTATATATTTTAAAGGTCTAGTTTTTTGGTTTTTGGGGAGCAGACGAACCCCATCATCAAAGTAAATAGCAGCAATTTCAAAACCATTAACTGTTCCTAAAGGTAAAGGAGCGATTAAACCTGTGGTAGGGGTAATATTATAACAACCTAATTTAATTAGTTTGGGTTCTTGGATGATTTGGTTTTTGATTAAGTAATTATTAATCGCTTCTTCTTTGCTTTGGTCAACAAAGAGATTGATGATGATTAATTCCATATTGCCTTTTTCTTCCTGAGTTTTTTGTTGATCATCCCAAAATACGAAAGCTTCTTCGATAGCGATTTCGTATTTTAAAAGGTTATCTAAGGTGTGTTCATCGTCATTTTGAGGATATTTCTCCTTAAAAGGGTTTTTTTGGCTTTGAAAAAAGCACAGATTAATCCTGCAGGAGGATTTTTGAGTTCCCAGTAGAAGATATTTTTGGCATAAGGATTATAAGTAGGCTTTGTATCTAAACCATAGGTAGAAGTTTCAATATTGAAATATTTTAGGATTTCAGGGATGCTTTCTTTGTTTAAAACAGGAATGTCATATCTTTTCATTTTGGGTTGGGTCGCTAACCATTCTTTTTGGAGGGTTTCTTTATCAGCTAATTTGATGACTGTTTTCTTTTGACGATGAAAATAAGAAGAATGAGCATTGATGGAAGGGACAAAATTGAAGATAATAATTAATAACATAATTATTAATTTTTTAGATAAAGGGGATTTTAATTACTTTAAACATTATTTAATAACCTCCTTTTTTGTGATTTGGGTATAAAAAAAGACCTTTGTTTAAAGAGTCTGGATGTTTGATAAGCATGGTTAAATAAAAAAGACCCTCTCTCAGGGTCTTTAGGGTTGTGATTAACAATTATTTTATTTATTTAATTTAGTATATTTTTCATCTAGATCCTGAATTTTTATCACTAATTTTTGATGTTTTGCGATCATTTCTTGTATTGCGGGAACTTGATAAGAACTACTTGAAATTTGAATCGCTATTTGATTTCGTTCATGTGAATAATACCAAATTTGTTTATTTATATAATTTAAAAGTTTGATATCATAAATTTTTTGATAAAGATTTTAATTTTTTCTCCATTTCTAAGCTCATTTCTGTTTTGTTAACATAACTTTATTTTTTAAAGAATTGATTGTTAAAAAACTGTTTTATCGGGTTTTATTAAAAAAAATAACAATAAATTCTTTTTAGGAAGGTTTATTTTTATTTGAAAAGTATTTTATTTAATAATTTTTTTGTTTAATAAAATCTTTCTTTTTTTTGTGAAAATAATAAATTATTTTTCAGGTTTAAAATTAGCCAAATCAAAGTCTTTTAGTGGTAATTTATCTATTAAAAACAAATGATTAATTAGACGTTGTAACGCTTTATCTCGTCTTAAATGAGGTTTTTTTCTAAAATCATTAGCAAATTCTTGAATTTCTTGGTTAGCGATTGGTTTATGTTTTATAATTGTTTTATCTTTGTTTGGTATGATTAGTGATTTATTTTTCATTTCTGTTTTTTCTTTATGTTTATATAAGTCATCTTTTGTCGCCATAACTTGATTATTATTTATCACAAATAATAATCCTAAACAACTAATTAAAAAGAATGGTAAAAGATGTAATTTATTTTTTACTAACATTATATATTACTCCTTATTTTTATTTATCCCTCAGCTGAGGTGATTTCGTAAAGATTGTTGAGGGATTTTAAGATTTCATTTTTATATTGTAATTCAGCATCTTTATATTGTTCTTCTAAATCTTTTTTATATTTTTCAGCACGAGTTAACATATTTTGATATTTTCTTTGGTCTGCTTCTAAATCCTTAATTTTAACTTTGATTTTTCCAATTTCACCAACTATCTCTAAAATTTTAGCTTGGAGTTTATCAATTTTATCTTCGTTACCTTTTCTATCAAGTTGTTTTAATATATTAACTTCTTGGTCTTTTTCGTCGCGTTGTTCTTCTAATGCTAATTTTTGTTGTTCAAAAGATTTTATTTGCGGTGAAATAAGATTTAATTGCGATTGGTATTCATCACATTCTTTTTGACATTTGTTAATGCCAGTAGGGCGAGTTTTTCTATTTTCTAAATATTTTAAAGATTGTTGACAACTTTGTTTTATTTTAGAAATTTCTTCTTGTTCTCTAGCTGATAAATCAGATGGTAATTTAGAAGCGTCAGTAGTTTCTGCAAAAAGATAAGTTTTAATTTGTTCTAAACGAGCAGCAGTGGTTTTAATTTTCGGTTGTGAAGTTTCTTCCGTAGAACGTTTAGATCTGGAAGGGTTTGGCAGGTTTTCAGGTTCTAAGGAATCTTTTTCTGGAGTTTGTCCTAAAGGAGATAAAGAATTTTTTTCGTTTTGATAATCATTAAATCCTTGGTTAATGCCTATGATAATTGCTATTACGAAAAGTAAAATGATAATAATAGTTACTAAATGTTTTTAGAAAAAGTTTGGTTGTTTCATAATTTATTTACCTTTCTTGATAATGGTGATAATTAATCATATCACTTATCACCATTATACAATTTTATTAATAAAATAATTAGCTAAAATAATTATTTATTTGGAATCATAACCATTTCAGGGATTTTACCAACTCTTCTAGCTTGCAGGCGTTGTTGAGCGCGAGCGTAACTCGGATTTTTTTGTTTTAAATCTTCTTTTTTAATATTCTCGTTTTATTCTTTTGTTTCTAAGTTTTGTTCTAAGTGATATTTTCTTCTTAATAATTCGTCAGTGTATGAAATAGATTGCCCCAAAAAAGTGGTACTGGTTGAGAACAACAAATTTATCCAAATTGTTTATTAATTAAAAATAAACAGTTTGGTTTTTTTTGTATCCAAACTGAGAAAAAGGAGTTTGAAAGATGATTGAAGCCGAACGTGCATTATTGGGAACACTATTATTAAAACCAGAAAAAATGGATGTTGTTATAAATTTAGTCAACACAAACAATTTTTCCAACCCCAAGCATCGTTGTATCTTTGAGACAATGAAGCAATTAAAACTGCAAAATCGCGAAATTGATTATGTTACGGTGGGTTCCGTTTTAGATAACAATTTATACAAAATAGGAGGAATTGATTATTTAATTGAATTAGTGGAGACGTCCCCTGCAAGTGAATATTTAGAAACTTACATTGATTTAATTAAAGAAAATGCCCTTAAAAGAGATTTGTTGGGATTAATCAAGCAATTACCTACTGAATTATCAAAAAGTAAAAATATCCATAATTATTTGCAAGCAGTCAAAACCCAAGTAGAAAGTTTTATGCAAAAAACTAAATCTCCTTTCATTTCTACAAAAAAATTAATTCCTTATATTCGCCAAAGTATAGTTAATGATGACAAAGACAACCAATTTGTAGGAATAAAAACAGGTTTCAAAAATCTAGATGAATTAATTTCTGGTTTCAAACCAAAGGAATTAATTATCTTAGGAGCAAGAACTGGGATGGGGAAAACTGCTTTTATGTTAAATTTGGCTTGTAATATTGCAAAAAAATTTACTACCAACCCCGAAAACCAAAAAGCAGTTATTTTTAGTTTAGAAATGGCAGCAGAAGAATTAGGAATTAGGCTACTTTCTTCTGCTTCTCAAATCCCTTTAAAACAACTCCAACACAAAAACTTAACTAAAAATGACAAATTACAGTTACTTATCGCTGATGACAAAATTACGCAATTAAACATTTTAATTGATGATGATAGAAATAACAAAATTGAAGATATTAAAACCAAATGCCGTCAAATGAAATATACTAAGGGGCTTGATATTGTCTTCATTGATTACCTCCATTTATTAAAAGACGACCAAAGTTTTAATTCATACCAAGCAATATCTGTGATTTCACGCAAATTAAAAAAACTAGCAAGTGAACTTAATATTCCAATTGTAGCTTTGAGTCAAATGAACCGTGCAACCTATGTAAGAGAAGTTAAAAGCCCACAATTAACAGATTTAAGAGATTCGGGAACAATCGAACAAGACGCTGATGTTGTGATGTTATTACACCGCGAAAGTTATTATCAAAAACCTGATATTAACCCACATACGAATTTAATTATTGCCAAAAACCGTAGCGGTCAATTAGGTGAATGTAGTTTTAATTTTTATAAACAAATCCAAAGATTTGAAGCAAAAGAATAAGAATAAAAAAGGAAATAAAAATATGAAACAAATATCTAATTTAGATTTTAATAATATTAACGTTTTTAATCATAAATCTTTGTGCGTTAACATAACCAAACAAATAGTTTAACCAATTTTTTTCAATAAAACTTTTAATCAGTATATGTTTGATTGCCATAATATACTCAATGAATATTTAACCAACAACCAATACAACTCTCAAAGTCAAAAATCAATTCGTGGTAAAATTAACGAATACTTAATTTTGCTTTATCTAAATCACAAAGGAATTAAGTATTTATACCCTCAATCATATTTATTTTTCATCCCTGATATTAAATTTGATTTAGTATTGTTTACTAAAAGAAAACGAATTATTGCCTTCAATTTCAAAACTTGCCTTAGAGATAGATACAAACAATCAATAGTAGAAGGGGAACAAATCAAAAAACTAGACACTCGCTTTGAGTTTTATTTGTTAACAAATGATGAATCCGAAACTCAAAGATTAAATAATAAAATTAAAAATGGTAAAGTACAATCAATTAACAAAGTAATCAATTTATTTTCCAATTCAGCTAATCTCTTCTTACAAAACTTACTAACCAACCAATTCATTCCCTTTTCACCTATTAATTTAATTAAAAAGATGGTTCGCCCTAATGACAAATAAATTAATTAGTTTTGAAGGTATTGACGGAAGTGGCAAAACTACTTTAATTAACGAATTAAAAGCTTTTTTTGAAAATAAAGGCTATAAAACCAAAGTTTTTCAAGGTTTAGGCAGTTCCATCGTTGGAAAAGAAATCAGAAATTTATTTTTACATCAATCCAAAATAAGCCCTAAAACTAAATATTTATTAAGCCTTGCCAACATGATGCAATCCCAAGATGAATTAATAATCCCTGCTTTATTGAGTGGTTGTCTTGTTCTAGTGGACCGTTGGTATGATTCTACTTTTGCGTATCAAAGCAAAGGTAATTACATAGATTATGATGATAAAATTACTTCAAAAATCATCAATCATTTCTTAATTAAACCTAAATTAACTTTTTACCTAGATATTGACCCTAAAATTGGGCTAAAACGAAAACAAACCCAATCAAATCATAAATTAGACCTCATTGAGAAAAAACCCTTAAATTATTTTAAAAATGTCCGCGCACATTATTTAAACCAACAAAAATACTGTAATGATTCAAATTGTAAACACCAAAATTGCCATCATTTCTTAATTAACGCAACCAACTCGCAAAAAGAAAATTTAGACCAAATAATGAAAATTTTAATTAACAAACAAATATTTTAATTAAAGGAGCATAAATAATATGAATTATCAAAAAACTTTTTATCGCAAAGGAATTAAAACAGCTATAAAATTTGTTGCTGAATATAGCCCAGATGGTAAATTAATCAAAAATACCCAATACAACCCAGATGGAACTGTTTTTAATGAAATCTATTACAACCCTAATGGAAGTATAAAAACAACAAAAAAATATTAATCATTCATAAAAAAATTTAGAACAAATAATTAAAACTTTAATCAATAAAAAAATATTTTAATTAAAGGAGAAAAATAATTATGAATTATCAAAAAACTTTTTATTACCTTGATGGCAAAACAAAGAAATCTGTTGTTGAATACTACTCAGATGGGGAAACAATATATTACATCACTGAATATCACCCTGAAACAGAAGAAGTAATTAAACAAACAAATTAATTAAAACAACTGGTTTTTCCTTCGATCGCAAAAGAATAGCTTTTATATACAAACACCATCCTAATGGTAAATTGTTTAAAAGAACTTACTACAACTCCGATGGAACAATCATAAAAGAAAGGAGCAAAAACAATGACTAAAAAAGAAAAATTAAAAAAACTAACAAAAAAAGAATTAATCAAAAACCTCGCAGTAATGAATAACACTTCGGTTACTCAAACTCAAGATTTTTACAATTCGTTTGAAAATGCTTTAATTGAAGCAATCAAATCAAACGAAGAAGTAATAATATCGCCAAAAATTGGTAAATTCATCTTAAAATCAAGAAAAGCCCATAAAGGACGAAATCCTCAAACAGGTAAAAAACTAAAAATCCCTGCAAAAACTGTGGTAAATTTCAAACTATCAAAAACCCTCAAAGATGAAGTTAAAAACCTTAAATTAAAATAAAAAAGAAAAGGAAAAATAAAAAAATGTATCGAGTTGATAGAAATAATTTTTTCAAAAATGAAAAAAAAGCTACTATTTATACTCCCAGTTGGGTATCGCAATTTTTATATAATATTTTATCACCTCAAATCCAACGCGGTTTAATCCTTGACCCTTGTGTTGGTGAAGGTTCTTTATTACTACCTTGGCAACAAAAAGGATTTGATGTTTTAGGGGTTGATATAGAAAAAACAACCTTCCCTAATTTAATTCATAACAACTTTTTAGAATTAACCCAAAAGGATTTAAATACACAAAAAATATCCTTGGTAATTACAAACCCACCCTTTAATTTGGATTTTAAAACTAAAAACTACGTTAAGGAAAAATATGGTGGTCGTCCTTTGTTGCCTGAGTTGTGGTTAAGTAAAATAATTGAACTTTTTGGTAAAGATATCCCAATTGTTTTATTTACTCCTTATGGATTCAGACTTAATCAATCACTAAATAGCAAGCGATTACAGAAATTTTTAAATCAAGAATATCCCGAAATCTCTTCTATTATTAGTCTTCCCAAAGACGTTTTTGAAAACGTTGTTTTTCATTCAGAAATTTTAATTTTTAACGTTAACCATTTAAAACCGCATTATTTCTGTGGAATAGCCACAAACCAAAATGACTACTTATTTATTAACTCGTCAAATTGGTTTATCCCAAAATAAAGTTCTCGATGAAGTTAATGATACAAGAAACCAAATCCAAATCATCAACAACCCCAACAATAACACAACCACCCAATAACCAACTTGATTCAGAAGCAAAAGAAGAACTTAATAAACTCCAAAAACATTTAAAAGATTTAGAAATAATCAATCAACAAAACATAAACAATAACAAAAAACTTATAGAAGAAGACAACCAATTATCACAACAAATCAACTCTAATTTAGAAACAATCAAAACTTTAAGTCTTCAAATTAACAACCTCAACCAAGAATTAAAACAAAAAACCGAAGAATTAAACAATAAAGAAACTAATTTAAATGATGAAACAAAATCCCAATTAGAAACTGAAATAAAAAACTTAAACCAACAAATAGCTGATTTATCAAAACAACGCGAACAAATCAATGAAGCTACCCAACCATTAACCAAAAAAAGAGTGGAAAATACAAAATCACAAGTAAACAATAAGAAACTAATTGAAAGCATCCAATCAGAAACCAATCAAACTACTCAATTCAAAACTATTTATCAAAAAATATCTGACTTACAACAAGCAATAAATTATAATAACGCGAACAAAGAAAACATCAAAGAACTAATAATTAAACATCAAGACAACCCACAAGAAGTCCAAAATCTCAAAAGTTATGATTTATTTTTAGACGGTCAATTAATCCAATTTGATAAACAAATTAAACAACTTCAAAATGAAATTGAAGCAATCAAAAACCCAAATATTGAAAAAATCGCCAAAAAACAAATTACTTTTAAAGACGTTTATGGTATGGAAAGCGAAAAAGAAGAATTAGAGGATTTAATTTTTTATTTTAAAGAATCCAATAATAATTTAGTAAATTTTGACAAAATAAGACCCAAAGGATATTTATTATATGGTCCGCCTGGTACGGGAAAAACTTTTTTACTGAAATCATTGAGTAATGAATGCAACGCCTATTTTATTGAATTTGAACCTTCTAAACTAGATAAAACTTATGTCGGCGAAGGAGTAGGAGAATGGGAAAAGATTTGGATGGAAGCTGAAAGACATGATAAAACTATTATCTTTATTGACGAAATTAGTGGCATGGCTAACCGTGAAGACAAAAATTCTAATAAAACAAGTATTAATATTGTTAATAATATTTTAACTAAATTAGATGGTTTTAACCGTTCTGACAAAAAAATTGTCTTAATGGGCGCTACTAATCACCTAGACCAAATTGATAAAGCACTCAGAAGTCGTTTTAGCAAAGAAATTAAAATTGATTTAATTAAAGATGAAGAAATTGAAGGTTTCTTAAAATTCTTGATAGAACCTTATCAAATCAGTTATCACACTTACCTTCATTTAAAAGAAATTGCAAACAGATGTAAAGGCAAAAACTACTCTAACCGTGATTTAACAACTATCATTAATGATGCCTATAATAAAACAAACAAATTCAAAACCCTAAATCCAAACCATGAAGTCATGTTGCCTTCTGATTTAGATGAAGTAATTGACACTAAACAAAGAATCAACAAATCAATTACAGAAATTAAAGCACGCAGAAAAGAATGTGAAGAACAATATGAATCATGGAAACAAGGTTTTTTAAAATACCTCAAACCTCCCAAAGATGCAAGAATGATTAAAGTAAAATACACTTTCTACGGTCTCAATGGCCTTGGTCGTGGAAAGCACCGTGAATACGAGCCAACTGATATAATGCCGTTTATGAAAAACCCTTTTGACAAATGGGAAGTAAAAGATAGCAGGATTGATTTTTTTGATACTTTCCATATGAAACGTAAAGATGATGATTCACAATTTAATAATATGTTTATCCACAACCGTTCAAACCACTACACAAAACTCAACTACAAAGGCCCGAAATGGTTAATTGAAGAAGATAAAGACTTTTTCATGGATGAAGTTAGTTGCCATATCATAGACCCTAAAGATTCCATATATCCCAAAGATGAAATGAAAAATTACTACCTTCACTTCAACTCAAAACAAAGATATATCACGCTTTACACTAAGAAATTTAATACAAAAGACCGATTAAACAAACCAAAGAACAACTAGAAAAACAGCAAAAAATTTAAATAAATAATCAGAAAGAGAGAAAATAAAATGGCGAAAAAAATAATTCCAACTCCCAAAAAGACTGTTTCCAAAATTAAAAAAATAAAAAAACCTTCAAAAACTATAATCAAAAAACAAATCCAACCTACTAAAATAATTGTTGAAACCAAAAAAAGAGAATTGGTTTGTAAAATTAATCAAATCAATTGTCAAAATAACCCTTATTTTATTACCATTCATACTAATTGGTGGAGGAATATGGCTTGTAATTTCTAAGTTTTTTCCTGAATTAGCTGCAAAATTTGGTGGAGTTGTTGATAAATGTTGGCAATTTATTAAACATATATGTCATAATCTAGATGACAAAACCAAAAAAGCTTTAGAAAATGCAGGAATAGACCCCGAATATTCTGCTATTGCATCAAAAGTTTTATGGGTTGGTGGTGGTTGTTTACTTGCTACTACATGTTGTTTAATCCCAGGAATTGGCACATTCTTAGAAGTAGCAGTTTTAATAAGTACTATCGCTTATGTAGCAACTATTACACTTACCGAAAAAACCAATCAAGAACCACCAAAAAACACATCTCCACCACAACAAGTAGAAAACAAAGTAGATAATACAAACAAACAAATTGAACCAGACAAATTAACTGAAAATAACAGAGATTCTGAAACCTTAGAAACTCAAAAAAAAAAAAAAACAACAAAATCAACTGAATTAAATGATGAAACCCTAACTCCTCAGCCAACTTTGAAACAACCAATTCATAAACAAAAAGAAATTAATAAAGAAGAATATAATAAAAGTTTATTGAATCCAGACATGCAAAAACAATTTGAGGAGTTGGGTACCGTTGAAAAAGAACGAGAAGCACAATTGTTGCAAGAAAGAAATTATTTTGAAGCTAATTTGCAAGCACAACAATTAGAAATGTTAAATATAAAAAATCAAAAAGATAATTTAGAAAAAGAACTAGCAGAACAAAAAAACTTATCAGATGCAGAAAAGCAACAATTAACTAAGCAAATTGAGGACATAAATACTAATTTAGCTTCTAGAAACGAAGAATTAAACAATTTAGAAAAAGAGCAAGAAGTCCAAGCAGAATTAAGACAAGAATTATATGATGTTATCAACAAAGATAAGGAAAATTTAGAACAAAAAAACCAAGCAATTAGAAGAACAAAAAAACTTATCAGATGCAGAAAAACAACAATTAACTAAGCAAATTGAGGACATAAATACTAATTTAACATCTAAAAACGAAGAATTAAATAACTTAAATCAAAAATTAGAAGAAGAAGCAAAAAAACAAACTGAATTAAATGATGTTATCCAAACCCAAGAAAAAAAGTTAAAACAAATCCAAATTTCTAGTGAAGAAAAACAACAAGAATTAAACAATAAAATTAAAGATATTCAAACCACTTTAGATAAGCAAGCAAAAGTTACCGAAGACAAAAACAAAGAATTAGAACAAATGCAAAGTCAAAAAATTCAACTAGAAAACCAATTAGCTTCAAATAAACAAGATTTACAAAATTTACAAAAAGAAATATTTAATAAAGAAGCTAAATTGGAAGATAAAGAAAAAGAACTAGCAGAACAAAAAAACTTATCAGATGCAGAAAAACAACAATTAACTTCAGAAATCAATAATCTAAAAAACGATATCAACCAAGAAAAAGTTAATTATCAAGCACAAGTATCACTTAAAGAAGAAGAAATTAAGCAATTGCAACAAACCGAAAGTGATTTAAAACAGCAACTAACTAAAACCCAAGCAGAAACTATGAGCCTAAGAGAACAACATGTAAAAACTTTGGAAGAAATCCAAAGACAAATTACAAATTACAAAAAAACAGTTGCTGAACTAGAAAATGAAACCCAAAAACTAAAAGACCAAATTGCAAAAAACAATGAAAATGCTAAACAATTACAAAAAGAATTAAAAACTAAACAAGCGAAATTAGATGAAATTAACAAAAAAATAGGAACTTTAACAGCAAATAAAGATAATTTAGAAAAAACAATAAAAGACTTAGAAAACGACCAAACAGTAACAAATTATAAAAAGATAAAAAATCGTACAGATTGGGGTGTTAGAAGTAGTAGTAAAGAAATACAATTCCCTCGTTTTTGGAGTGATAAACCTTTCACATATAAAATTGTTCCAAAGATTGATTTTTATGAAACTGGATTAACCGAAACAGGAAGGGGTTATCAAGCATATCGTGGAGAAATAAATAAAAATACCATACAAGGAGAAAGTATAGAACTATCCCCAGGTAAATATTATTGCGAACCTTCTATTAATATGAGAAATATACCATATTCCACTCATGGAGCTAATTTAATTTTTAGCGAACCAACCTCAGAGACCGAACCACCACAAAATTTATTCAAACTTGATGAAGCAAAAGAAAACTTAAAAAATATATCTCAAGAATTATCAAATTATGAAACTAATTTAAAAAACGCTCAACTAGAATATAATCAATTATTAGAAAATCAAACACCAGATGATAGTTTGCAACAAGAATTAAACAATAAAGAAAATCATATTAAAACTTTAAAAGATGAAGTGCAACAACTAGAAATTAAAGAACAAGGTTTTAGAAGCGAAATTGATACTTTAAAATTAGAAAACAAAAACTTAAAAGAAAAATATACTAATGATTTAGACAAAATCCAAAAAGAACTTGATGCAACTAAAACTGAAAACACTCAACTAGAAAAAGAGATGCAAGAGATGCAAGCTGAATTGGTTAAAAATGGTAACGCTGATGATGCATTAGTTAAACAATTAAATCACAAAGAAACTCAAATAAAAGAATTAAAGGGTAAAATTAACACCTTAGAAGCCAATGAAACTAAGTTGCAAACAATTATTAAACAAAAAGACGAAGAAATTAAACAATTACAAGAAACAATTCAAGAACAAGCAGAACAAATTATAAAATTAACTGCTGAAATTGAAAACAATATAGAAACTTTCAAGCAACAAGCAATTAAAATTCAACAACTAGAAGGGGCAATTGCAGGACTTGAAGGTGCCAGTAGTGCGATGAGTGGCGATAATAAAGAGTTGCTGCATGAAATCAATAAACTAAAAACTCAATTAGACGCCGAAAAAGACGCGCATATTGAAACAAGAGAAAGATTGGAAGAAAAGATTGTTGAATTAAAAAATGATAATTTAGATTTAAACAATAAATCAACTGAATTAAAAGAAAAAGAAAAACATTGGTCAAAATCTGTAAAAAACGTAGGTACTGC
This sequence comes from Candidatus Phytoplasma australiense, assembly GCA_000069925.1. Taxonomy (GTDB): domain Bacteria; phylum Bacillota_I; class Bacilli_A; order Acholeplasmatales; family Acholeplasmataceae; genus Phytoplasma; species Phytoplasma australiense. Next base: position 72,199 of record AM422018.1, on the reverse strand, counting down.
GATTAACATAGGTGTTTGCACCAAAGATGGTATGATGGCGGGAGCTGCTTGGGGAAGTGCTGCGGGGCCTTTAGGTACGATTGCTGGTGGAACTGTTGGTGGTGCAATTGCTGGTGCTGCGGCTGTTGCTAGTAAATGGGATGTAGTTAAAACATGGTTTGGTCGGTAATGCAATTTTTTTGCATTACCAGATTAGATTATGATACAATGATGATAAGTTATAAAAATAAAAAAGGAAGTTAATTATAGGATGGAGTTATTTCAAGTATTAGTTATTATAGGTATTTTAGGAGTTTTTTTTGGATTGGGTCCTTTATTGATTTGGTTTGTTCAAAAACAGGTAAATAATAAATTAAACAATGTAGAAAATATTAAATTAAAAATTGAAGTTGAGATAATAACTAAGCAAAAGAAATTAAACCAAAAAATATCTGAGTTAGTAAATAATAAATCTTTATCAGTTCAAGAAAAAACTGAATTACAAGAAGAAATAAATACTATCCAAACTGAATTAAGGCAGCAACAAGCAGAATTATCACATAATCAAATGTTGACAGGAAAATTAAAAGCTAAAAAATATACAAAAAGAAATCCAATAAAAGCTATAATTATATATTATTGTTTTATAATAAGTATAATTGCTATTTTTGGTGGTTTTATATTTTTAGACAATAAATACGATATAACAAATTCAAAACCCAAAACTTATACTATTACTGAACCGAAATTAGAAATTGAAGTTGAATGGTTTGAAGGATACCGTTCTAGAGATGATAACTACCAAATTAAGAAATATTATAAAGCAGATGGTTATGACCCCAATGCAGAATTTGGGGCCACAAAAGATTGGAAAGGTAGTCCTTGTCAAAGTTATAGTCATGATGTTAATCACCTTGTTTTGGGTCACCAAATGATTAAAGTTAAATACACTTTCTACGGTCTCAATGGCCTTGGTCGTGGAAAGCACCGTGAATACGAGCCAACTGATATAATGCCGTTTATGAAAAACCCTTTTGACAAATGGGAAGTAAAAGATAGCAGGATTGATTTTTTTGATACTTTCCATATGAAACGTAAAGATGATGATTCACAATTTAATAATATGTTTATCCACAACCGTTCAAACCACTACACAAAACTCAACTACAAAGGCCCGAAATGGTTAATTGAAGAAGATAAAGACTTTTTCATGGATGAAGTTAGTTGCCATATCATAGACCCTAAAGATTCCATATATCCCAAAGATGAAATGAAAAATTACTACCTTCACTTCAACCCAAAACAAAGATATATCACGCTTTACACTAAGAAATTTAATACAAAAAATAATTAAAATAAATAAAAATAAGGAGTTTAATAATTAATGTTTAAATTAAAAAAACGTTTTTTTGTGTTGAATATAATTTTATTTAGTGGTTTAGGGTTATTATTTATTATTAATAATCAAGTTATGGCGAGGGAGAATGGTAATATAAATAATAACGGTAATATAAATCAAAATAATAGAAATATTAATCCAATTATAGAAGCATGTAGAAATTTACATGATTTATTATTAGAAGAAGCAAGATTAATAAATCAAATTTATAATGCTATTAGAAATAATGATTCAGAAGAAACAATAAGAATTTTAATTAATCAAACAAACGAAATAGCTCTTCAAGCTGAAAATATTCGTAGAAATATTAACAACAACCAAAATCAACCAAATAACAACCGAAGAAACTAAAATAAATTTAAAAATAATTAATAAATATTTTAAAACAACAATAAAATCTTTTAAGAAGTTTTATTGTTGTTTTTTTCAATTATTGCAAAATAACTAAACAGTTTTTTTAACAATCAAGGCTTAAAAAAATAAAGTTATGTTAATAAAACAGAAATGAGCTTAGAAATGGAGAAAAAATTAAAATTATATTCTTTGGATGTTAAATTAAAGGCTGTTTTTGCAAAACAGGAAGGCAAAAGATGTAAAGAAATACAACAAAACTTAAAGATTAAAAATCGGAGTCAGATTTATCAATGGGTAGAGTGGTATGAATTAAAAGGGGCGGAAAGGCTAGAACAATCAATTAGAGGAAAAAGAAAGGTTTTTGAAAAAGGAATTAGTCCAATTAAAACAGCAATTAAAAACCAACTAAAAACTAGTTTCAAAAAAAATAGAAAATTATATTTAAAAATTATTAATAAATATCAAAAAGAAGTTTCGTTAGAACAATTGATTAAATGGTTATCTATTTCAAAAACTAGTTATTTTCGGTGGATTAAGCAAAGTCTTCATCCTAGACCTCAAAGTGAATTAGAAAAAGCGTTGTTTCAAATATGTCAACAAGGTTCGTATATCACAACTGATGGCAAGAGAAAAAGAAGGCTTGGTTATCGCGTGGTTCATCAAAAACTAATTGACCTTAAATTTAAGATAAACTCTAAGACTGTTTTAAAGCTAATGCATCAATTTGGATTATTATCACAAAGAATACAGCGAAAACCTCAATATTATTATGATTTAGCAATCCAAAAAGAAAATAACTTAAAAAATCTAATTCAAAACAATTATCACGCCACAAGACCATTTGAAAAATTATGTACTGATATAACTTATATAACTTTTGGAAAAAACAACCAAAAATTATTTGTTTCCGCGATGATGGATTTGTATAACCGAGAAATTATTGGTTACAACATTTCTAAAATTGCTGATGTTGGTTTTGTAATTAACACTTTAAAAGCTATTCCTACATTAATAAACCCTTGCATTCTTCATTGCGATAGAGCAAGTGTTTATACTTCTAAAAGATATCAAACTGAATTAAAAGCTAATAATCTAATAACTAGTTTCTCAGCTAAAGCCATGCCAACTGATAATGCATGCATGGAGGCATTTTGGGCCAATATGAAACGTGAAACTATCCATTATGAAAAAATGCAAAATCTAGGCGAACATCAAATTATAGAAATTATTACTGATTACATTGAATATTATAATATTTATCGCAAAATGAAAGGCCTAAATTATTTATCACCCAAAGAATTTAAAATAAAAAATACTAATTAATAATTAAAATTATAAGCCCTTCATAACGGAGGGCAATTTGTGTAGGTTTTTTTAAGTTCTTTAAAAAAATAACTTTTTAAAAAACCATAACACCTCTTAGAACTCAAAATTTTTCCCTTATATGACACTTTTGGGTGATTGGTAATGATAAATATCAAATCGTAAATATAAAATCATTTAAGAGGTAATATTTTGATTGTTTATTTTTTGAAATTAATAAAATTCTTTAAATCAATTATTTTTAGATTATTATGTAAAAAAATCATTTTTTTATATTTTATAAGTATAAAATATAAAATTTTTTCTTAAAAAAGCAATTAGAAAACTGGTACTGGTTGAGAACAACAAATTTAAAAAAAAATAAATTTCATATTTTGACAAATAATTTTAATTATGTTATAATAAAAGTAATTAATAAACAATTTGGTTTTTCAAAAAATCATATTTTTTTTGGAAAAAAATGTTGTTTTCAAATAGTACCATTTTCGTGGAGCTTACCAATTTTTCGGTACCTCATTCAAAAACCAATTAAAAAAATATTGGAAGAAAAAAGATTATTAGAAGAAAACTTACAACCAACTCATTAAAAAACCTTTAAACACAAACATTAAAAATAAATAATAATTAAGACTAACTTTTTTTCAAGTTAGTCTTTTTTCTTTTTGAAGCTTCAAAAAATAATTTTCTAATTTGGTTGCAAAATGTTTTTTTGAAAAAACATGCATTAATTTCAAAAATAACAAATAAAAATATGGTAATTTGTCTCAATTGTGTTTGTTTGTGGTTTGTTGGTGTAAAATATGCATGCATTTACCAAATTATGAAAAATTAAGAGTATTTTTATTTATCAAGTATTTTTTAATTTGAAAAATTTGTAATTATCGCAATTTTTTTGAATTTTAAGAAAAAAATAAAACAAAAGTTGAAGAATCTTTGGAAAAAATTTACTTTTCTAATTTCTGATTTAATGTTTAATGCTTTAGTAAATAAACTAGTCGAAATTTTTCAGAAATTCACGCTCCCCAAATTCTTTAATTATTCCTCAAACTCCTTCTTTAAATAAGGGGAGGGTTTAATTTCACAATCATGCACACTCTTTTCTAAAAACGTTTTTAAAAAAGAAATAAAAATTAATTTTTGGTTTTGGGTACAAAAAAAGACCGACTAAAAAATAAGTCAGTCCCAACTTTTTTTGGAAAAAATAAAAAGTGTTTTTAAATTATTTCGTAAGACCTCTTGGTCCTAATTTTTTTTAAAAGTAAAAAAGTTTTTATAAATTTTGCTAAAAGCAAGCACAAGTTATAAAAAGTGAGCAAGCAATTAATTAAAAATTCTTTAAGGTTAAGGAATCTTTTTTAATGACAGCAAAAACTAAATTATTTTGATTTTCACTTTTCAAAAGGTTTAATTTAGTCATTAATTCCGCCTCAGTTAAGAAAGGGAAATTGGAAAAATTTAATGCCAAAGTTGTACTTGATTTTAAATCTTTTACTTTAACAAAAACTGGCACTTTGGAGCGAAATTTAGCAAAAGCATAACCATAAGCAAGATCATCTTCAATAACAATTGCATGAATTTGGTCTTTTAAAGCCATTTGGATAACACTAAAAGCTAGATATTCAACTCTATTTTGAGGATCATAAAAATTAGAAATTAAATCATAATCAAGATACTCTTCGGCTTTATGATTAATTTTTGCCATATAAGAAACTGACTTTTCAGGATAAAGTCCTGATGCCGATTCGCCTGATAACATAGTTGCTGTAGTGCCTTGTAAAACTGCGTTCCAAACATCACTAATTTCTGCTTTAGTAGGGCGAGGGTTTCTTTGCATTGATTCAAGCATTTGAGTAGCCACAATAACAGGTTTACCGGCACAAAGACATTCTTGAATCATTTGAGTTTGATATAAAGGAACAAGTTCTCCCGGTACTTCAATTCCTAAATCACCACGAGCAACCATAATGCCGTCAACAACAAGAAGAATTTCTTCTAAATTATCTATTCCTTCTTGGTTTTCTATTTTAGCGATTATTTTAATAGTATCGTTTTGCTTTTCTTTTAAGATTTTTCTTACTTCCAAAACATCTGAAGCATTTCTAACAAAAGAAAGTGCTAAAAAATCATATTTTTTTTCACAAGCAAAAGCAATATCGCGAGCATCTTTTTCAGAGATATAAGGCATTTTTAATTTAATGTTGGGAACATTAACGCCTCTACGGGATTTAACTAAATGAGTGTTGTTAGCTTTTGTAATTAATTCTTTGTTTTGTTCATCTTTGGCAACTACTTCTAAAGTTAAATAACCATCATCAATAAAAATTAAATCACTAGTTGTAACATCATCATAAAGTTGTTCATAACTGATAGAAAATTTTTTTTCAGTTCCTAAAACTTCTGTAAAAGCGATTCTTACTTCAGAGTTTTGTTTGATTTCCACTGGTTTTGCAAAATTATGAGTTCTAATTTCTGGTCCTTTAGTGTCTAGCATAGTTGCTACATAAGTATTTAATTCTTGGTTAATTTCTTGAATCATCTTTAAAGTTTCTTCGCTGTTTTGATAATCAGCGTGAGAAAAATTAAAACGAGCAACATTAAGACCATTTTTTACTAATTGTTTTAAAGTTTCTTTGTCGCGACAAGCAGGTCCTAAAGTGCACACTATTTTAGTTTTATTCATTTTTTCATCCTTATTTTGAAGTTTTATTCATTTTTTCATCCTTATTTTGAAGTTTTATTTGTTTTTTCGATTAAACTTATTCCTGTCATTTCTGGGGGTTGGGGAATGCCAAGCAATTCTAACAAAGTAGGAGCAACATCACATAAAGCTCCTGTTTCTTGTCGTAATTTTACTTTGTGAGAAGTAATTACAAAAGGAACCAGATTAGTTGTATGAGCTGTATGAGGTTTTCCGGCCTCATCTGTCATTTGTTCTGCGTTTCCGTGGTCTGCCACCACACAAGCAATACCGTCTATTTTTTGGATGGCTTCAACAACTCCCTTTAAACAACTGTCAACCACCTCTACCGCTTTAATAGCAGCTTCCAAAGAACCTGTGTGACCTACCATATCAGGATTTGCAAAGTTAAGGATCATAGTTTGATATTTTTTTGATAAAATAGCTTCTTTAGCTTTCGAAGTGATTTCATAAGCTCCCATTTCAGGCTTTAAATCATAAGTAGCAACACGAGGAGATGGGATTAAAAGATGTTTGCTATTTGGCAATTGTAATTCTTTTCCACCATCAAAAAAGAAAGTAACATGAGGATATTTTTCAGTTTCTGCAATACGTAACTGATGCAAATTATGATCAGCGATAACCTTACCATAAAGGTTTTTTAAGGTTGTTGGTTGAAAAGCGATTTCACCTTTAGCATATTGAGAATAAAAAGTCATATTAACAATAAAAGCATTATTAATTAATTTTTGACCTTTAAAAGGGGTTTTTCCGGGAGTTTGAAAAGAAGCAGTCATGGAAGGGTTAGAAAAAGCAGTAGCCAAACGCATTATTCGGTCTGAACGAAAATTAACAAAAATAAGACTATCATTATCATTAATTAAACCGTCGGGATTAACTAAAAATGGTTTAATAAATTCGTCTGTGATCCCTTTTTGATAAGAGGACTTTATTTCTTCAATGCAAGATTTTATAACTGGGTATGTTCCTAAAGTTAACATATCATAAACTAAATTAATGCGGTCCCAATTATTATCGCGGTCTAGGGCATAATACCTTCCACTAACAGAGGCTATCTGAAAACCATCATCAATCATTTGTTGGAGATATTTAACTCCTGAAACAGGGTCATCATCTCTACCATCTGTAAAAACGTGTAAATAAGTTTTATCTGCTATTTGGTGTTTTTTCATTAATTCTAATAAAGCTTTAAAATGATCTAAATGAGAATGAACGCCCCCTTCAGAAACTAATCCTAATAAGTGGATTTTGGAATGGTTTTTTTTCGCATGTTCAATCGCTTTTAAAAATTGTTTGTTTTGAAGAAAAGATTGATCGCGAATAGATTTATTGATTTGAGTTAAATATTGATCAACAACTCTACCTGCTCCTAAATTAAGGTGTCCGACTTCACTATTTCCCATTTGTCCTTCAGGAAGTCCTACCGCTTCTCCTGATGCTTGGAGAGTGGTGGTTGGGAAAGTTTTTAAAAGATAATCAAGATAAGGTGTTTTTGCTAAATAAAAAGCATTATTTTCTTTTTGACAAGACAAACCTAGTCCATCTAAAATTAATAAAGCAGCAAATTTGGTCACTTAAAAGTCCTCCTTATAAGCTTTAAACATCTACACAAAGAAGTTTTAAAAATGTTCTTTGTGATGAAGAATTTGTTTTAATTTATAATCCTTATCAAAAGGATTTCTTGGAAAAAATTTTATATTCTTGAAGTTGGGTTTTTATGTTGATAAATAATTTCGCTTCTTTTACCAACACTTTTGTCTGCTGGTTATTAAGTTTAAGATTCTTCATTGTAATCACAAATTTAATGCAATAAATATTACTTTAATTAATCACAAAAAACTTATAAATTGGCATTCAAAAAAAGCTTTCCAAGTATCTTCAAAAAAATATCTCCAAAGGTAAAAAAGAGCTCTTGTTTTATTTTTGCAAAAATAATTAATTTATGACTGAGCCATTTTTGCTAAATCTTTTAATATCATTATTGGAAAATATAGTCTTTTTTTTCAATAATAAAATAATTACTCGAGACTTTGCCATATTTTTCTTTCAAAAATACTTTTCTTTCAAAAAAATATTGTTTGTTTATAAGTTAATAATAAGAGTTGTTAAAATTACCAATAAACTTTTTTACAATAATTAGTTAATATCTTAAATGTTTATAAAATAATTTTAATGTTTGAACGCAAGTATTAGTGCGTATTTTAATTTTTTTCAGTTCGCAATAAATTGAAATGTCAAATGGATTAAATTTGATGAATGCATTAATTTGCGAATAAAACGAAACAAGTTAATTTAAGATTTTTTCTTTTGTAAATGGAAATAATTTTTTGGATTATTGTGACAATAAAAAAAATGATTAAGATAAAAAAATTATTATTGGAATAAGATAAAATTGGAATAAGATAAAATAGATTCATTGAAACATTTATACGTTCTTTTTATATTATTGGAAATCGAAAGATTAAAAAGATTAAAATATGAAAAAAATCGGCCGATGAAAAACAACTAAAAAACGGAATTGAATTCATACAGGAAATAAAAAAGGGGTAACTGAAAAAAAATAGAATTCATTGGTGCAATGTTAAATCTTTAAAAAATTTTGTTTTATTTGGAACACGCAGCCATAAGTTTTTCTACTTTTTCAAATTATTTCAAATGAAAAATTAATATCTTTTGCAATTGCAGCTAAATACTTTTTTGAGAGATAAAAACAGCTCACAAAAGCTATTTTTCATCTACCGATAACTATTTTTTCAATAATTTTATTTTTCTAATCAACTTTATTTCATACTTTAAATAAAATGAAAGTTTTGGAAACCAACTATCATTTTGCAACAATTAAAACCCACTTAGGAATGGTTGAAACACTTGACCCACGTTTAAAAAATTATCCCAATTTTTTCAATCTCAAAAAATAATTTCTGCTTTAATAAAATTTAGAAACATTGCAGGATTAGTAGCAAGCACTTCTAAAGGAAAAGATTTAAAAAATCAAAAATTTTTCAGTCATATTCACAATGTAGATGCTATTTTTTTTATGTTGTTAATATTTTGAATTCATTTTATTTTTTTAAATTGTAAAAAACTTTAAGACCTAAATAAGATGGATTAGACATATTTTTTTCAATTCTTAATAACTGATTGTATTTAGCAATACGGTCCGTACGAGAACAAGAACCAGTCTTAATTTGACCTGTGTTCATTGCTACTGCTAAATCAGCAATGGTAGTATCTTCTGTTTCGCCACTACGATGAGAAATAACAACAGTGTAAGAAGCTTTTTTAGCCATTTCAATCGCTTCTAAAGTTTCTGTCAAGGTTCCTATTTGATTTAATTTAATTAAAACTGAATTGGCAATTTGTTTGTCAATCCCTTCTTGTATTTTTTGAGTATTTGTCACAAATAAATCATCTCCAACTAATTGAACTTTTTGACCTAATTTTTGAGTTAATAATTTCCAACCATCCCAATCATTTTGGTCAAGTCCGTCTTCGATCGAAAGAATCGGATATTTGTTAATTAGTTGTTCATAATAAGAAACTAACTCTTCGCTGCTAAAAGTTTTATTATTTTCAGACGCTAAAAGATATTTTTTTGTTTCGCGGTCGTAAAATTCAGAAGCGGCAACGTCCATCCCTAAAAAAATGTCTTTTCCTGGAACATAACCCGCATTTTGAATTGCTTCTAAAATGATTTGCAAAGCTTCTTTGTTAGAATTTAGATCAGGAGCGTATCCACCTTCATCTCCTACTGTAGTAGGCAATCCTTTTTGTTTTAAGATTTTTCCTAAATGATGAAAAACTTCTGCTCCGTAACGCAATGCCTCTTTGAAACTAGGGGCTCCTGTTGGCAAAATCATGAACTCTTGAAAATCAACACTATTAGAAGCATGAGCCCCACCATTAATTACGTTCATCATAGGAACTGGCATTTGTTTAGGCGCAATCCCTGCGATATATTCATAAAGTTCTAAACCTAAATAATCAGCTGCAGCTCTTGCACAAGCTAAAGAAACTCCCAAAATTGCATTAGCTCCTAATTTAGATTTATTGGGGGTTCCGTCAAGTTGAATTAAAGTTTGGTCAATTAAGGCTTGGTCTAAAACAGATAAGTTTTGTAAACGAGGTTCAATGACTGTTGCAACATTTTCAACCGCTTTTAAAACTCCTTTACCTAAATATCTTTTAGAATCAGAATCTCTTAATTCAACTGCTTCATGTTCTCCAGTTGAGGCTCCTGAAGGGACTAAGGTTTTTCCTTTAGCTCCTGATAAAGTAATTACTTCAACTTCAACCGTTGGATTTCCTCTTGAATCTAGAACTTCAAGGGAGTTAATTGTTTTAATGTATGGCATAAATTCTCCTTTTTAATTTAATTGTAAAATATTGAAAATTAAATATTTGATAACCAATAAATATTATAATACTTTTTTATCATAAAAGATATTTTAATGTTTAAATTTAGAATAAATAATATCATTAATTTCATTTTAAGTTAAAAAATATTTGATTATTGCTGTTTTTAGGGCAAAAATTATTAAATAAAAAAATAAAAAAGGGCATCTTTTTTCTTAAGTTTTCCTCTAAATAAAAAAACCAAATAATGCATCATAATGCACCAAAATATTACGATTGGAAAATAAGCAAAATCATTTTTTAAATTATGGAGCAGTTATATTGAAACTTAAATATTTTTATTGCTGAGTAAAAGTTTGCTTTTTATGAACTTAACAAGATTTTAAATTTTAAAAATTTGTTAACATTAAATTAAAAAAATCTTATCAAAGGAAATATGGTAATAAATTAACGGAAGCACTAAAAAATCCAAAAAATAATTAAGAATATAATCCTGAAAAATGGGGTTGAGGAATAAAAAAATAATCTTTTTTTCAAACTTTTTTAAAGTTCATTTTTTTAGTTTGCATCCTAAAAATACTCAACTTTAAACAAAAATGATTATCAATTGACAGAAATGAAAAATCACCAAAAAATTAAGTATTTTAATAAAATTTCAGTTTTTAAAATTGAAGAAATTTAAAAATTATCCAAATATTTTGAAGTTTGTAAGAGAAAAATAAAACAAAAAATGGCAAAACTTTGAAAACAATTCATGTTTTTATGAAAAAAACATCTAAACAAGCTGGTTTATCTTCTTTAAATCCCATCACTAAAAAACCCAAAAAATAATCATCTTTTAATTAACAAACAATAACAAACCATTAAAAATACCCAATTCTAAAGCCAAACAAATTGCACGCAAAAAAAACAACGTTACTCAAACGCTAAATAAATAAATTTTAATCCTCAATTAACCGATATCAAATTAAAAATTGAAAAATTAATTATCTAAAAAATTATCAAGCACTAAAACATCAAGAAAATTCGTGCCAATTCTCAGGTTTTTTAAAATATTGGTATATTGCTATATCAGGAATAACACATACTTTTGGAAAATAACCAGGCAAAGGGCTTTCGTAATATTGTTGGCAAGGAAGTTTGTTAATTGCTTGTCTCATTAATTCTTTGGAGTCAACCCAACCATATTTTTCCATGACGAAATTTAAAACTTGTAGGCGACTTGCGTTCAATTGTTGACCACGCATGCTGCACGGAATAGGATTTGTGATGATTTCTTTTGAATCATGATCTTTTAATTTATCAAATAAAGTGCGAAAAATAGGTCCTTTTTCCCACGCTTCCACTTGAGCAGCAGCCAAAGATTCTTTAAAATCAACTAAATGCTTGGCATGTGCGTAATAAAGTAGTTTTTGAAGTTTCCAGTGATTCACTTCCATGTTTTGAATCAAATAGTTAGCTAAAGCAAAGATATAAATATTTTTGCATCTTTTCAATTTCATAATCAAGAATTTTTTCCTTTCGTTTGGTATTTTTTTATTTGCTGTGTTAAAGGTTTTTGATTTTTCTTTAAAAAAAACATTGTCCTTTTGGGATTCCTTTTTTTAAAAAACGTTACTTTTATATTTTTTTAACAATTTTGTTTTTCCAAATAAAAAATTAAAATATAGCAATAAATAAAAATAGATTTAATAAAAAGTTTTTACAATTTGAGGAGAATAAAAAAATGAATGTTTCAATATTAATGATAATTATGAGATATTAAAAAGAGATTTTTTCATTTGATTAATTGTAAAAAAACTTGTTATCAATGATGGTTAGAGATTTTTTTATATTTTCAATCATCTCCAAATTAAATTGCTCCAAGAAATTAAAAAAACCAAAGGGTGATTTGTGCATTGTTTATCTAGTTAAATATTTGAATCGACCTAGTAATGGTCCTGAAAAATGGGGTTGTTAAATAACAAAATAGTATTTTTTCAAACTACTTATTAAAGTAGTTTGGTTTTTTGTTTTTATCGGAAAAACCTAAGAAAAGAGGGGAACAGATGCTTTGAAAAATCACTGTTAAAAAAACAAAATTCACTTTTTGGTGAGTGAACCACAATAGTGGGGTTTTAATATTGTAAAGTAATGAAAAAAATTATTTCATCTTTTAGTTGGGAAGAATTGAAAAAAATTAATTTTATCAGGATATTAATAATTATTTTTTATTTATTGTAATTCAAACAAATATTTAATTTGTTTTGTTAGTTTGAAAGCATATAAAATTATCTATTATTTTTTAAGTTTTAAAGAATAATTTTTTAAAACAAAAAAAGGCTAAAAAAATATTTCCCCAATTTAATGTAGTTTTTCCAAGCAGCTGTTTTCCTCTTTCAACCTTTTCTTCTCTTAATTTTTCCTCTGAATAACAAAAAAACCAAACTACTTTAATAAGCAGTTTGGAAAAAATCATTTTTATTTATTCAAAAATCCCAATTTTTAAAGGACTATATTCTCGTTATTAAAAAAAATTTTAAACACCACAAGCTTCACATTCATCAACTTTTAATTTTTGTGTGCGAGTATAATAAAGTGTTTTTATACCTTTATGATGAGCGTAAAGATAATATCTTTGCAATTCACGTGTTGTAATATCAGAAGTTATCCCAAGTTCAAAGGAAATCCCTTGATCAACATGTTTTTGAGCGGTAGCAATAACATCAATTAATTGGTATTTATTCATCTTGTAAGCAGTAACATACATAAAAGAGGTTTCTTTTAATCCAGGCATTGGACAATAAGTTTTGGAATTTCCATATGTACGTTCTTCTACTAATTGTTTAATTGGTGTTAAAGAAGGAGTTGTTCCCATAATATAACCAATTGTGCCATTAGGTGCAACAGCTAGACGATGAGAATTAAAAAGACCAAATTGTTGAACATCTTTTTTAAGTTGTTGCCAATCTTTTTCACTTGGCAAAGGAATATTGGCAAACATTTTTTTGATTTTATCAGTTTTTGGTAAAATTTCTCCACGGCCTTTAAAATAAGATCCATCCGCATAATGAGATTTTTCAAAAAGATAAAATTTTTGTCCTGTTTTTTTGGCTTTTTGACAAGAATGCAAGAGACTATAATAATTAATAGCATTAAAAAAAACATCAATCAAATCTTTGTTTTCTTCACTGCCAAAAGCAATGTAATTTTGAGCTAGAAAACCATGATGACCCATGATTCCAAAACCAACACTTCGGTTTAATCGATTAGCTTTGGCCACTGCAGGAACATAATTGATATTTGTTTTCATGGAAACTGTATTCATCACTTCCATCGCCATAAAAACAGTTTCTTTGATGGTGTTGTTATTAATCATATTAGACATGTGACCGGATGCTAAATTACAAGATACATCCATTCCAATTTTATCTTCTTGGGTGTGGTTGTAATCAGTATAATGAGAAGTGATAGTTGGTTGAAGAATTTCTGTGCATAAGTTAGAAAATTTAACTTGTAAATGAGAGGTGTTGTTTTGATTAACGTTATCGCAAAACATTAAATAAGGATAGCCTGACTCACCTTGCATACGAGCAATCAATTCTAATAATTGACGCGGTTGAATAGCTTTTTTGCGAACTTTCGGATTGCTTACCAAAATATCATACCAATAATCCATGTTAACTGCAATATCAGCGAAGTTTTTTTCGTATTCCAAAAAAACAGTATGAGGATAAAAAGTATACATGACTTCGTTTTTTCTTGCCAATTCAATCATTTTATTAGGCACTATAACTCCTAGAGATAAAGTTTTTACACGAACATCTTCATCAGCATTCAGTTTTTTAGTACTTAAAAAATCTTCAATATCGGCATGAAAAACACTTAAATAAACTGCTCCCGCACCCGTTCTTTGACCCATTTGATCGGCATAACGAAAACTATGATCGAGTAATTTACAAACGCCAACAACTCCTTTGCACACGCCCTTAATTCCTTTAATACTTTCACCTTTCGCACGCAAATTAGTAATGTTAATAGAAACTCCACCACCAATTTTGGAAAGTTGCATTGAAAATTCATTAATGCGAGCAATATCGTTTAAAGAATCACCTGCTTCTAACAAGAAACAAGAAACAAATTCACCACGATGTTTTTTACCTGCATTTAATAAAGTTGGGGTTGCTGGGGTGAAATCTTGGTTAATCAAAGATTTAATCAATCTTTTAGCAATTTCAAAATCTCCTTGAGCGTGATACAAAGCATTAACGCACAATCTGTCTTCATAAGTCTCTAAATAATACTTTTTGTCTCTGCTTTTTAAGGCATAATCGTTATAAAATTTGAAAGCTCCCATAAAAGTAGAAAAACGAAATTGTTTTTGATAAGCTATTTTATAAATATCTTTAATTTGTTGTTCGTTATATTGACTTAAAAAATCAGTTTCATAATATTCGTTAGTTTGTAAAAAAGTCAATTTTTCTTTTAAAGTATCAAAGTGTTTTAATTTTGGCTTTACTTCTTCTAACAAAAAACTTGTTAAAGCTTCTTGGTCTTTGTTTAAATCTTTAATATTGCCATTTTCATCAATAATTTGATTATTAAGAAGAATCCAGGGTGGCAAAATTTTTTGTGTGGGAGGGGTTGGTTCATTTGTGTTTTTAACAGTAACATCCGAAAAATTAGAATCATTTTGTAATGGTTTTTTGAAAGAAAATGAGGAATTTTTTTCTTTTTTGTAACTAAGAAGCCATTTTTTTAAAAAAAGTCTTTCTTCTTGGATTCCTGAACCCTCAAATTTTAAAACTAAAGGGATGTTGTAAGTAGAGGCAATAATATCGCCTGCTTTGCCATAATTTTGACCCCAGGTTTTATTGCCAGAAACAGCAACTCCAATGACTTTATCACGATTTTGATCTAAAAAAAGTTTCGCTTCTTGAGATACTTCGCCAAATTTAACACTACGAGTTAATAAAAAAACATCATTATCTATAGCGTTTGCTTGGCATTCGCTAATATGTTTGAAATCAAAACCAAGACTTTGCGCCATATTATAAACTTGGCCGTTTTTTAAACCGTCATAAATTATTTTGATTTTTTGTTCTAACATAAAAGCGCTCCTTATTTTATTTTTTTTATTTTTAAAAAATGGAATAATTTAGGCAACTCTTTTTTAAGCTTTTTTTGACTTAAAAAATTATTCTTTAAAAATAAAAATCAAATAGATAATTTAATATCTCTTCAAATCAACAAAACAAATTAATTAAATTAAAAATGTCTAATTGTTTTCATAATTTAGTAAATGCATGAAATATTTTTGTAAATTTTCAACTTCTGCTATATAATTATAAGTAAAAAAAATAAAAAAACATCAATAAAAAATCTTCTACCTTAATTTTATCATTTCGGTTAAAAAAATACGCAGTAAAATAAAAAAAATATTTTTTTATTTGCTGTTAACGCTTTGCCGCGAATCCCCGTTGAATCCTCAAAAAAATCCCTGATGAATCCCAAAATAATCTTTTTTTAGTGTAAAAACGTCAAAATTAGGGGAGTGAATTTTTATCAATTGAGACACTTTTAATAAAAAGCATTAAAATATCTCTTGTTTTGATGTTTTTTGTCGTTTTTTTAAAGTTCTTTTGTTGGTTTTTGTCAATTTCAGGAAAGAAGTGATGCAAAAACGTCATTTTTAACCCGTTTTTTTTGATGTAGTTGTTTCATAGACTTAAAAACATTGGCATTTATCCCAATAAAGATCCTCTTAATTCATCAAGTCAAAAACAAATGGGGTATTTTTGAGGTTCAATAACGAAAATACAATTAAATCTCGCTCTGCTTCAGGAATATAAGATTTTTGTTTATTATATTAGTTCATTTATTTTGGGGAGTTATTTTTGACCTTTCTTTTTTAAATTTTTGTTATCATAATATTCTTAAATATTTTAATTAATTCCTTTGGGGGGTTTTTGGGTTACTGAAATAATTAGGATATTTTTTGTTTTTTAAAAAATATTTAATTCAATTTTCAATTGTTGCGCCTCCTTTTTTTAAAAATATTGAGAAAAGATAAGAAATTATTTTTAGTCTTGAAAAGAAAAAAAGACAGGCTTAAAAAAGTCTGTCTTAAAAGTTTTTTTAAAAAATATTTAAAAATTAGAATGTCTTAATTATTTTAATTGATAATTTAATGTAGAAAAATTAAAATAATTTATCTATTTCTTCTTTAGTAATTGTTTCTTGATCTAATAATAAATTAGTGATTTTATCTAATAAATCTTTATTTTCTTTCATTATTTTTTTTGTTTCTTCGTAACAACTATCAATAATTTTTAAAATTTCTTGATCAATTGCTGTTTTATCAGAGAACTCTGAATCTTGTCCTTGGTAAGCTCCACAAAAATGGCACCATTTGAGAACAACATTTTTTTCCAAAAAAAATATGATTTTTTGAAAAACCAAATTGTTTATTAATTACTTTTATTATAACATAATTAAAATTATTTGTCAAAATATGAAATTTATTTTTTTTTAAATTTGTTGTTCTCAACCAGTACCAGTTTTCTAATTGCTTTTTTAAGAAAAAATTTTATATTTTATAGGTATAAAATATAAAAAAATAATTTTTTTACATAATAATCTAAAAATAATTGATTTAAAGAATTTTATTAATTTCAAAAAATAAACAATCAAAACATTACCTCTTAAATGATTTTATATTTACGATTTGATATTTATCATTACCAATCACCCAAAAGTGTCATATAAGGGCAAAATTTTGAGTTCTAAGAGGTGTTATGGTTTTTTAAAACACCTTTTTTTGAGGTCTATAAAAAAACCTACACAAAATGCCCTCCGTTATGAAGGGCTTATAGTTTTAATTATTAATTAATATTTTTTGGTTTTAAATTCTTTGGGTGATAAATAATTTAGAACTTTCATTTTGCGATACATATTATAATATTCAATGTAATTAGTAATAATTTCTATAATTTGATGTTCGCCTAGATTTTGCATTTTTTCATAATGGATAGTTTCACGTTTCATGTTGGCCCAAAATGCCTCCATGCATGCATTATCAGTTGGCATGGCTTTAGCTGAGAAACTAGTTATTTAGATTATTAGCTTTTAACTCAGTTTGATATTTTTTAGAAGTATAAACACTTGCTCTATCACAATGAAGAATGCAAGGGTTTATTAATGTAGGAATAACTTTTAAAGTATTAATTACAAAATCAACATCAGCGATTTTAGAAATATTGTAACAAATAATTTCGCGGTTATACAAATCCATCATCGCAGAAACAAATAATTTTTGGTTATTTTTCCCAAAAGGTATATAAGTAATATCTGTACATAATTTTTCAAACGGTCTTGTGGCATGATAATTGTTTTGAATTAGATTTTTTAAGTTATTTTCTTTTTGGATTGCTAAATCATAATAATATTGAAGTTTTCGCTGTATTCTTTGTGATAATAACCCAAATTGATGCATCAGTTTTAAAACAGTTTTAGCGTTTATCTTAAATCTAAGGTCAATTAATTTTTGATGAACCACGCGATAACCAAGCCTTCTTTTTCTTTTGCCATCAGTTGTGATATATGAACCTTGTTTGCATATTTGAAACAAGGCTTTTTCCAATTCACTTTGAGGTCTAGGATGAAGACTTTGTTTAATCCATCTAAAATAACTAGTTTTTGAAATAGATAACCATTTAATCAATTGTTCTAATGAAACTTCTTTTTGATATTTATTAATAATGTCTAAATATAATTTTCTATTTTTCTTGAAACTAGTTTTTAGTTGTTTTTTAATTGCCTTTTTAATTGGATTAATCCCTTTTTCAACAACCTTTCTTTTTCCTCTAATTGATTGTTCTAGCCTTTCTGCGCCTTTGAATTCATACCACTCTACCCATTGATAAATCTGACTCCGATTTTTAATCTTTAAGTTTTTTTGGATTTCTTTACATCTTTTGCCTTCCTGTTTCGCAAAAACAGCCTTTAATTTAACATCCAAAGAATATAATTTTAATTTTCTCTCCATTCCTAAGCTCATTTCTGTTTTATTAACATAACTTTATTTTTTTAAGCCTTTATTGTTAAAAAAACTGTTTAGTTGGTTTTAATTAAAAAAAACAACAATAAAATCTTTTTAAGAAATTTTATTGTTGTTTTAAAATATTTATTAATTTTTTGTATTAAATTTCTTAGTGTAAAGTGTGATATATCTTTGTTTTGGGTTGAAGTGAAGGTAGTAATTTTTCTTTTCATCTTTGGGATATCTAGAATCTTTGGGGTTTATTATATGACATTGTACTTCATCCATGAAGAAGTCTTTATCTTCTTCAATTAACCATTTTGAGCCTTTGTAGTTGAGTTCTGTGTAGTAGTTTGAAGGGTCGTTGATAAACATATTATTAAATTGTGAATCCTTACGTTTATTTCTTGTATGGAAAGTATTAAAAAAATCAATACTGCTGTCTTTTACTTCCCATTTGTCAAAAGGGTTTTTCATAAACGACATTATATCAGTTGGCTCGTATTCACGGTGCTTTCCACAACCAAGACCGTTGAGACCGTAGAAAGTGTATTTAACTTTAATCATTTGGTGACCCAAAACAAGGTGATTAACATCATGACTATAACTTTGACAAGGTCTACCTTTCCAATCTTTTGTGGCCCCAAATTCTGCATTGGGGTCATAACCATCTGCTTTATAATATTTCTTAATTCGGTAGTTATCATCTCTAGAACGGTATCCTTCAAACCATTCAGATTCAATTTCTACTTTCGGTTCAGAAATAGTATAAGTTTTGGGTTTTGAATTTGTTATATCGTATTTATTGTCTAAAAATATAAAACCACCAAAAATAGCAATTATACAAAGCATGATAATATAATATATAATTATAGCTTTTATTGGATTTCTTTTTTTATATTTTTTAGCTTTTAATTTTCCTGTCAACATTTGATTATGTGATAATTCTGCTTGTTTTTGGTTTAATTCAGTTTGAATAGTATTTATTTCTTCTTGTAATTCAGTTTTTTCTTGAACTGATAAAGCTTTATTATTTACTAACTCAGCTATTTTTTGCTTTAATTTTTAATTTAATATTTTCTACATTGTTTAATTTATTATTTACGTGTTTTTGAACAAACCAAATCAATAAAGGACCCAATCCAAAAAAAACTCCTAAAATACCTATAATAACTAATACTTTAAATAACTCCATCCTATAATTAACTTCCTTTTTTATTTTTATAACTTATCATCATTGTATCATAATCTAATCTGGTAATTCAAAAAAATTGCATTACCGACCAAACCATGTTTTAACTACATCCCATTTACTAGCAACAGCCGCAGCACCAGCAATTGCACCACCAACAACTCCACCAGCAATCGTACCTAAAGGCCCCGCAGCACTTCCCCAAGCAGCTCCCGTCATCACACCAGCTTTGGTGAAAACACCTATGTTAATCGCAGTACCTACGTTTTTTACAGCTTCTTCCCAATGTTTTTTTTCATCTAATTCAGTTGATTTATTGGTTAAATTTAACTTATCATTATTTAATTCAACAATCTCTTCTTCCAATCTTTCTCTTGTTTCAATATGCGCGTCTTGTTCAGCTTCTAATTGGGCCTTTAGTTTATTGATTTCGTGTAGTAATTCTTTGTTATTGCCACCCATCGCCCCATTTGCGCCTTCAAGTCCTGCAATTGCCCCTTCTAGTTGTTGAATTTTCATTGCTTGTTGTTTGAAAATTTCTATATTGTTTTCAATTTCAGCAGTTAATTTTATAATTTGTTCTGCTTGTTCTTGAATTGTTTCTTGTAATTGCTTAATTTCTTCGTCTTTTTGTTTGATAATTGTTTGCAACTTAGTTTCATTGGCTTCTAAGGTGTTAATTTTACCCTTTAATTCTTTTATTTGAGTTTCTTTGTGATTTAATTGTTTAACTAATGTAGCATCAGCATTGCTGTTTTTAATCAATTCAGCTTGTATCTCTTGCATCTCTTTTTCTAGTTGCTTGTTTTCGGTTTTAGATACATCAAGTTCTTGTTTGATTTTAGTTAAATCATTAGTATATTTTTCTTTTAAGTTTTTATTTTCCAATTTTAAAGCATCAATTTCACTTCTAAAACCTTGTTCTTTAATTTCTAGTTTTTGCATTTCGTTTTTTAAAGTTTTAATATGATTTGTTTTATTATTTAATTCTTGTTGCAAACTATCATCTGGTGTTTGATTTTCTAATAATTGATTATATTCTAGTTGAGCGTTTTTTAAATTAGTTTCATAATTTGCTAATTCTTGAGATATATTTTTTAATTTTTCTTTTGCTTCATTAAGTTTGATTAAATTTTCAGGTAGTTCGGCTGATGAAACTGATTCACTAAAAAGAACATTAACTCCATCAGCATCAAATGATATTTTTGTCATATCAATAAAAGGTTTGCAATAATATTTTCCTGGTGATAGTTCTATACTTTCTCCTTGTATGGTATTTTTATTTATTTCTCCACGATATGCTTGATAACCCGTTGCATTTTGGGTGAATCCAGTTTTATAAAAATCAATGTTTGGAACAATTTTATATGTGAAAGGTTTATCACTCCAAAAACAACGTAATTGTATTATTTTGCTACTAGTACCATGTACCCAAAATGTAATATTTTTTGATTTTTGCCAATCTGTTATTGTTGTTTCATTTTCTAAAAATGTTATTGTTTGTAATAAGTTATTTTTATTTGCTGTTAAAGTTCCTATTTTTTTGTTAATTTCGTCTAATTTCGCTTGTTTAGTTTTTAATTCTTTTTGTAATTGTTTAGCATTTTCATTGTTTTTTGCAATTTGGTCTTTTAGTTTTTGAGTTTCATTTTCTAGTTCAGCAACGGTTTTTTTATAATTTGTAATTTGTCTTTGGATTTCTTCCAAAGTTTTTTCATGTTGTTCCCTTAGGCTCATAGTTTCTGCTTGGGTTTTGGTTAGTTGCTGTTTTAAATCACTTTCGGTTTGTTGCAATTGCTTAATTTCTTCTTCTTTAAGTGATACTTGTGCTTGATAATTAACTTTTTCTTGGTTGATATCGTTTTTTAGATTATTGATTTCTGAAGTTAATTGTTGTTTTTCTGCATCTGATAAGTTTTTTTGTTCTTCTAGTTCTTTTTCTTTATCTTCCAATTTAGCTTCTTTATTAAATATTTCTTTTTGTAAATTTTGTAAATCTTGTTTATTTGAAGCTAATTGGTTTTCTAGTTGAATTTTTTGACTTTGCATTTGTTCTAATTCTTTGTTTTTGTCTTCGGTAACTTTTGCTTGCTTATCTAAAGTGGTTTGAATATCTTTAATTTTATTGTTTAATTCTTGTTGTTTTTCTTCACTAGAAATTTGGATTTGTTTTAACTTTTTTTCTTGGGTTTGGATAACATCATTTAATTCAGTTTGTTTTTTTGCTTCTTCTTCTAATTTTTGATTTAAGTTATTTAATTCTTCGTTTTTAGATGTTAAATTAGTATTTATGTCCTCAATTTGCTTAGTTAATTGTTGTTTTTCTGCATCTGATAAGTTTTTTTGTTCTTCTAATTGCTTGGTTTTTTGTTCTAAATTTTCCTTATCTTTGTTGATAACATCATATAATTCTTGTCTTAATTCTGCTTGGACTTCTTGCTCTTTTTCTAAATTGTTTAATTCTTCGTTTCTAGAAGCTAAATTAGTATTTATGTCCTCAATTTGCTTAGTTAATTGTTGTTTTTCTGCATCTGATAAGTTTTTTTGTTCTGCTAGTTCTTTTTCTAAATTATCTTTTTGATTTTTTATATTTAACATTTCTAATTGTTGTGCTTGCAAATTAGCTTCAAAATAATTTCTTTCTTGCAACAATTGTGCTTCTCGTTCTTTTTCAACGGTACCCAACTCCTCAAATTGTTTTTGCATGTCTGGATTCAATAAACTTTTATTATATTCTTCTTTATTAATTTCTTTTTGTTTATGAATTGGTTGTTTCAAAGTTGGCTGAGGAGTTAGGGTTTCATCATTTAATTCAGTTGATTTTGTTGTTTTTTTTTTTTTTGAGTTTCTAAGGTTTCAGAATCTCTGTTATTTTCAGTTAATTTGTCTGGTTCAATTTGTTTGTTTGTATTATCTACTTTGTTTTCTACTTGTTGTGGTGGAGATGTGTTTTTTGGTGGTTCTTGATTGGTTTTTTCGGTAAGTGTAATAGTTGCTACATAAGCGATAGTACTTATTAAAACTGCTACTCCTAAGAATGTGCCAATTCCTGGGATTAAACAACATGTAGCAGCAAGTAAACAACCACCACCAACCCATAAAACTTTTGATGCAATAGCAGAATATTCGGGGTCTATTCCTGCATTTTCTAAAGCTTTTTTGGTTTTGTCATCTAGATTATGACATATATGTTTAATAAATTGCCAACATTTATCAACAACTCCACCAAATTTTGCAGCTAATTCAAGAAAAAACTTAGAAATTACAAGCCATATTCCTCCACCAATTAGTATGAATGGTAATAAAATAAGGGTTATTTTGACAATTGATTTGATTAATTTTACAAACCAATTCTCTTTTTTGGTTTCAACAATTATTTTAGTAGGTTGGATTTGTTTTTTGATTATAGTTTTTGAAGGTTTTTTTATTTTTTTAATTTTGGAAACAGTCTTTTTGGGAGTTGGAATTATTTTTTTAGTTTTTTTAGTAGGAAGTTTGGTTTTTACTTGTTTAATTGTTTTTTTAATTGGAATTATTTTTTTCGCCATTTTATTTTCTCTCTTTCTGATTTATTTTTAATTATTTTGTAAATCTATTATTTCATTGGTTATACTTAAAATATCTATTCCACAATGAAATATTTCATGCAGAAAATGAAAAAATTTTGTTTTGTTGATATGTTTGTTGTTATTCAAAATTGAAATGGTATTTAAATTTTGAATTATTTGGGGTGTTGATAATACTACTATATTATTGTTTTCATCATATTTAATGCGTTACAACGTTTTAAAGTTTTATTGGAGGATGCATGGATTTTTTGTGGGGTTATTAGAAATAAAAAAAATGAGAAAAATAACAGTTCAAATTAAGATTGCTTTATTTATTAATTTTAATTGCATTTTTTATCTCCTTTTTCTACTTGTTGAATTTTCATTGCTTGTTGTTTGAAAATTTCTATATTGTTTTCAATTTCAGAAGTTAATTTTATAATCGGTCTTTTGTATTAAATTTCTTAGTGTAAAGCGTGATATATCTTTGTTTTGGGTTGAAGTGAAGGTAGTAATTTTTCTTTTCATCTTTGGGATATCTAGAATCTTTGGGGTTTATTATATGACATTGTACTTCATCCATGAAGAAGTCTTTATCTTCTTCAATTAACCATTTTGGGCCTTTGTAGTTGAGTTCTGTGTAGTAGTTTGAAGGGTCGTTGATAAACATATTATTAAATTGTGAATCCTTACGTTTATTTCTTGTATGGAAAGTATTAAAAAAATCAATACTGCTGTCTTTTACTTCCCATTTCTCAAAAGGGTTTTTCATAAACGGCATTATATCATTTGGCTCGTATTCGCGGTGCTGTCCACGACCAAGACCGTTGAGGTTGTAAAAGACATAATGTTTATCAATTTTTGTTGTATCTTTAGGAGGTTTGAGGTATTTTAAAAAACCTTGTTTCCATGATTCATATTGTTCTTCACATTCTTTTCTGCGTGCTTTAATTTCTGTAATTGATTTGTTGATTCTTTGTTTAGTGTCAATTACTTCATCCAAATCAGAAGGTAACATTACTTCATGTTTTGGATTTAGGGTTTTGAATTTGTTTGTTTTATTATAGGCATCATTAATGATAGTTGTTAAGTCACGGTTAGAGTAGTTTTTGCCTTTACATCTGTTTGCAATTTCTTTTAAATGAAGGTAAGTGTGATAACTGATTTGATAAGGTTCTATCAAGAATTTTAAGAAACCTTCAATTTCTTCATCTTTAATTAAATCAATTTTAATTTCTTTGCTAAAACGACTTCTGAGTGCTTTATCAATTTGGTCTATGTGATTAGTAGCGCCCATTAAGACAATTTTTTTGTCAGAACGGTTAAAACCATCTAATTTAGTTAAAATATTATTAACAATATTAATACTTGTTTTATTAGAATTTTTGTCTTCACGGTTAGCCATGCCACTAATTTCGTCAATAAAGATAATGGTTTTATCATGTCTTTCAGCTTCCATCCAAATCTTTTCCCATTCTTCTACTCCTTCGCCGACATAAGTTTTATCTAGTTTAGAAGGTTCAAATTCAATAAAATAGGCGTTGCATTCATTACTCAATGCTTTCAGTAAAAAAGTTTTTCCCGTACCAGGCGGACCATATAATAAATATCCTTTGGGTCTTATTTTGTCAAAATTTACTAAATTGTTATTGGATTCTTTAAAATAAAAAATTAAATCCTCTAATTCTTCTTTTTCGCTTTCCATACCATAAACGTCTTTAAAAGTAATTTGTTTTTTGGCGATTTTTTCAATATTTGGGCTTTTGATTGCTTCAATTTCATTTTGAAGTTGTTTAATTTGTTTATCAAATTGGATTAATTGACCGTCTAAAAATAAATCATAACTTTTGAGATTTTGAACTTCTTGTGGGTTGTCTTGATGTTTAATTATTAGTTCTTTGATGTTTTCTTTGTTCGCGTTATTATAATTTATTGCTTGTTGTAAGTCAGATATTTTTTGATAAATAGTTTTGAATTGAGTAGTTTGATTGGTTTCTGATTGGATGCTTTCAATTAGTTTCTTATTGTTTACTTGTGATTTTGTATTTTCCACTCTTTTTTTGGTTAATGGTTGGGTAGCTTCATTGATTTGTTCGCGTTGTTTTGATAAATCAGCTATTTTTTGAATTAAATTTTTTATTTCAGTTTCTAATTGGGATTTTGTTTCATCATTTAAATTAGTTTCTTTATTGTTTAATTCTTTGCTTTTTTGGTCTAATTCTTGGTTGAGGTTGTTAATTTGAAGATTTAAAGTTTTAATTTTTTCTAAATTAGAGTTGATTTGTTGTGATAATTGGTTGTCTTCTTCTATAAGTTTTTTGTTATTGTTTATGTTTTGTTGATTGATTATTTCTAAATCTTTTAAACGTTTTTGGAGTTTATTAAGTTCTTCTTTTGCTTCTGTATCAAGTTGGGTATTGGGTGGTTGTGTTATTGTTGGGGTTGTTGATGATTTGGATTTGGGTTCTGTTTTAGATATTCCAACAATAAATAAAATCAACAAAATTAAACCAAATAAAGATAAGAAACTAAGATATATTTTGTTTTTAAGCTTCATTTTTTCTCCTTTCTAGAAAAAATAATTTTTTTGATATTTAAGTTTTGAATTTGTGAATATAATAAGTCAACTTTTGTTTTTTTGAGCGAAAAAAGGGCAAAATTTTGAGTCTATTTTTGGAGGGTTTTTGGAATTTGTTGTTATTGGTTAAATTTTCTTAATTTCTTTTAATAAGTTGTTTGGGATGATGGATTTAAATTATTAATTTTCATTTATTTCGTTGTCACTTTCTAAATTGTTTTTTTCTTTTGATTCGTGATTTGGGTTTGGAATAATTGAAGATGGTTTATTGGTTTTGTTTTCTTTTTGTGTTTCAGATTTATTATTGATTTCTGGCAATGGAACAAAATTAAAAAAGATTTTTTTAATGATAAACATTAAAGCAGTTGTGAATAGGGCGCCAACGATAAATCCGATGGCGAAATTTAGATCATTCATTTTCTTCCTCCTTCTTAATAATTGGGTTGATATTTTGCGATTTTAATTGTTTTTTTCTTGCTTTTTTCTCTTGCCAATGAGAAACTTTAACTCTTTGAACCATAATTTGGGATTGGAGTTTTTCTTGGTTTTCATTGATTTTATCTAGTTTTTTTAATAATTGTTTTTCTAAATATTCTTGTTTGGCATTTTGGATTTCTAATTTTTGTAGTTTTTTGTTGGGGAAAAAAATACCCAAAATTAAATCTTTGAAGAAATTTAAAGTGTTTGCAATTAATTTAAAAATTGGTTTGAACCCAGAAACAATAAGAATAGTGAAAAGTGTTGTTTGGATTCCATCCATTCTTCGTTCAAGAATTTCAGTAGTTGTAAATCCTTTGGTATAATTTAGAATAAAATTGCTAATTGTTGCAAATATTGAAAATAACCACATATTTTTTTACCTTTCTTAATAATCTTTAATAACTTTTCTTCGTTTTTTAAACGATTTCTTTTTGTTTTTAAAAGTTTTATTGGGGCGGTCTAAATTAAGCCATTTTCCTTTTGGTTGATTATATTTATTAGTTTTTTTCTTGGATTGGGAATTGCGGGATTTGAAATAAGTCCCATTAAATGCTTCTGACATGCCGTCGCTCATATTATTCATTCTCCTTATTATTTTTATTAATCTTTTTATCTAATTCATCAAGTTTTTCTATTAATTCATCCAGTTTTTTATGTGTTTTATTGAATCGTTCTTGGGTTTGGTTTCTTGTATCATTAACTTCATCGAGAACTTTATTTTGGGATAAACCAATTTGACGAGTTAATAAATAAGTAGTCATTTTGGTTTGTGGCTATTCCACAGAAATAATGCGGTTTTAAATGGTTAACGTTAAAAATTAAAATTTCTGAATGAAAAACAACGTTTTCAAAAACGTCTTTGGGAAGACCAATAATAGAAGAGATTTCGGGATATTCTTGATTTAAAAATTTCTGTAATCGCTTGCTATTTAGTGATTGATTAAGTCTGAATCCATAAGGAGTAAATAAAACAATTGGGATATCTTTACCAAAAAGTTCAATTATTTTACTTAACCACAACTCAGGCAACAAAGGACGACCACCATATTTTTCCTTAACGTAGTTTTTAGTTTTAAAATCCAAATTAAAGGGTGGGTTTGTAATTACCAAGGATATTTTTTGTGTATTTAAATCCTTTTGGGTTAATTCTAAAAAGTTGTTATGAATTAAATTAGGGAAGGTTGTTTTTTCTATATCAACCCCTAAAACATCAAATCCTTTTTGTTGCCAAGGTAGTAATAAAGAACCTTCACCAACACAAGGGTCAAGTATTAAACCGCGTTGGATTTGAGGTGATAAAATATTATATAAAAATTGCGATAGCCAACTGGGAGTATAAATAGTAGCTTTTTTTTCATTTTTGAAAAAATTATTTCTATCAACTCGATACATTTTTTTATTTTTCCTTTTCTTTTTTATTTTAATTTAAGGTTTTTAACTTCATCTTTGAGGGTTTTTGATAGTTTGAAATTTACCACAGTTTTTGCAGGGATTTTTAGTTTTTTACCTGTTTGAGGATTTCGTCCTTTATGGGCTTTTCTTGATTTTAAGATGAATTTACCAATTTTTGGCGATATTATTACTTCTTCGTTTGATTTGATTGCTTCAATTAAAGCATTTTCAAACGAATTGTAAAAATCTTGAGTTTGAGTAACCGAAGTGTTATTCATTACTGCGAGGTTTTTGATTAATTCTTTTTTTGTTAGTTTTTTTAATTTTTCTTTTTTAGTCATTGTTTTTGCTCCTTTCTTTTATGATTGTTCCATCGGAGTTGTAGTAAGTTCTTTTAAACAATTTACCATTAGGATGGTGTTTGTATATAAAAGCTATTCTTTTGCGATCGAAGGAAAAACCAGTTGTTTTAATTAATTTGTTTGTTTTGGGATGGTACTTAAATTCTGTAATATAGTCAATTGTTTCACCATCTTCTCGGTATTTAGTAAATTTAATTAATTTACTTATTTGGGGGTTGTATTTTCTGATGTAATCAATTGTTTCACCATCGCCATCATAAAAAATTTCTGTGGTTAATTTACCATCAGAATTATAATTTGTTTGTTTAATTACTTCTTCTGTTTCAGGGTGATATTCAGTGATGTAATATATTGTTTCCCCATCTGAGTAGTATTCAACAACAGATTTCTTTGTTTTCGCGGAATTTAAAGTTTTTTGATGATTCATAATTATTTTTCTTCTAACATTAAAATATTTATTTGTTGATTAAAATTTTCATTATTTGGGATAAGTTTTTTTATGTATGATTAGTATTTTTTTGTTGTTTTTATACTTCCATTAGGGTTGTAATAGATTTCATTAAAAACAGTTCCATCTGGGTTGTATTGGGTATTTTTGATTAATTTACCATCTGGGCTATATTCAGCAACAAATTTTATAGCTGTTTTAATTCCTTTGCGATAAAAAGTTTTTTGATAATTCATATTATTTATGCTCCTTTAATTAAAATATTTGTTTGTTGATTAAAATTTTCATTATTTGGTCTAAATTTTCTTTTTGCGAGTTGGTTGCGTTAATTAAGAAATGATGGCAATTTTGGTGTTTACAATTTGAATCATTACAGTATTTTTGTTGGTTTAAATAATGTGCGCGGACATTTTTAAAATAATTTAAGGGTTTTTTCTCAATGAGGTCTAATTTATGATTTGATTGGGTTTGTTTTCGTTTTAGCCCAATTTTAGGGTCAATATCTAGGTAAAAAGTTAATTTAGGTTTAATTAAGAAATAATTGATGATTTTTGAAGTAATTTTATCATCATAATCTATGTAATTACCTTTGCTTTGATACGCAAAAGTAGAATCATACCAACGGTCCACTAGAACAAGACAACCACTCAATAAAGCAGGGATTATTAATTCATCTTGGGATTGCATCATGTTGGCAAGGCTTAATAAATATTTAGTTTTAGGGCTTATTTTGGATTGATGTAAAAATAAATTTCTGATTTCTTTTCCAACGATGGAACTGCCTAAACCTTGAAAAACTTTGGTTTTATAGCCTTTATTTTCAAAAAAAGCTTTTAATTCGTTAATTAAAGTAGTTTTGCCACTTCCGTCAATACCTTCAAAACTAATTAATTTATTTGTCATTAGGGCGAACCATCTTTTTAATTAAATTAATAGGTGAAAAGGGAATGAATTGGTTGGTTAGTAAGTTTTGTAAGAAGAGATTAGCTGAATTGGAAAATAAATTGATTACTTTGTTAATTGATTGTACTTTACCATTTTTAATTTTATTATTTAATCTTTGAGTTTCGGATTCATCATTTGTTAACAAATAAAACTCAAAGCGAGTGTCTAGTTTTTTGATTTGTTCCCCTTCTACTATTGATTGTTTGTATCTATCTCTAAGGCAAGTTTTGAAATTGAAGGCAATAATTCGTTTTCTTTTAGTAAACAATACTAAATCAAATTTAATATCAGGGATGAAAAATAAATATGATTGAGGGTATAAATACTTAATTCCTTTGTGATTTAGATAAAGCAAAATTAAGTATTCGTTAATTTTACCACGAATTGATTTTTGACTTTGAGAGTTGTATTGGTTGTTGGTTAAATATTCATTGAGTATATTATGGCAATCAAACATATACTGATTAAAAGCTTTATTGAAAAAAATTGGTTGAACTATTTGTTTGGTTATGTTAACGCACAAAGATTTATGATTAAAAACGTTAATATTATTAAAATCTAAATTAGATATTTGTTTCATATTTTTATTTCCTTTTTTATTCTTATTTTTTTTCTTCAAATCTTTGGATTTGTTTATAAAAATTAAAACTACATTCGCCTAATTGACCGCTACGGTTTTTGGCAATAATTAAATTCGTATGTGGGTTAATATCAGGTTTTTGATAATAACTTTCACAATGTAATAACATCACAACATCAGCGTCTTGTTCGATTGTTCCTGAATCTCTTAAATCTGTTAATTGTGGGCTTTTAACTTCTCTTACATAAGTTGCACGGTTCATTTGACTTAAAGCCACAATTGGAATATTAAGTTCACTTGCTAGTTTTTTTAATTTGCGTGAAATCACAAATATTGCTTGATATGTATTAAAATTTTGGTCGTCTTTTAATAAATGGAGGTAATCAATGAAGACAATATCAAGTCCCTTAGTATATTTCATTTGACGGCATTTGGTTTTAATATCTTCAATTTTGTTATTTCTATCATCATCAATTAAAATGTTTAATTGCGTGATTTCGTCATCAGCGATAAGTAACTGTAATTTGTCATTTTTAGTTAAGTTTTTGTGTTGGAGTTGTTTTAAAGGGATTTGAGAAGCAGAAGAAAGTAACCTAATTCCTAATTCTTCCGCTGCCATTTCTAAACTAAAAATAACTGCTTTTTGGTTTTCGGGGTTGGTAGTAAAGTTTTTTGCAATATTACAAGCCAAATTTAACATAAAAGCAGTTTTCCCCATTCCAGTTCTTGCACCTAAGATAATTAATTGGTTTGGTTTGAAACCAGAAATTAATTCATCTAGATTTTTAAAGCCTGTTTTTATTCCTACAAGTTGGTTGTCTTTTTCATCATTAACTATACTTTGTCGAATATAGGGAATTAATGTTTTTGTAGAAATAAAAGGAGATTTGGTTTTTTGCATAAAACCTTCTACTTGGTTTTTGACTGTTTGCAAATAATTATGGATATTTTTTGATTTAGATAATTCAGTAGGTAATTTCTTAATTAATCCTAACAAATCTCTTTTAAGGGCATTTTCTTTAATTAAATCAATATATGTCTCTAAATATTCACTTGCAGGAGCCATCTCCACTAATTCAATTAAATAATCAATTCCTCCTATTTTGTATAAATTGTTATCTAAAACAGAACCCACCGTAACATAATCAATTTCGCGGTTTTGCAGTTTTAATCGCTTCATTGTCTCAAAGATACAACGATGCTTGGGGTTGGAAAAATTGTTTGTGTTAACTAAATTTATAACAGCATCCATTTTTTCTGGATTTAACAATAGTGTTCCTAATAATGCACGTTCAGCTTCAATCATCTTTCAAACTCCTTTTTCTCAGTTTGGATACAAAAAAATCCAAACTGTTTATTTTTAATTAATAAACAATTTGGATAAATTTGTTGTTCTCAACCAGTACCACTTTTTTGGGGCAGTCTAATAATCAATTATTAGAAAATCAAACACCAGATGATAGTTTGCAACAAGAATTAAATAATAAAACAAATCATATTAAAACTTTAAAAAAAGAAATGCAAAAACTAGAAATTAAAGAACAAGGTTTTAGAAGTGAAATTGATACTTTAAAATTAGAAAATAAAAACCTAAAAGAAAAATATACTAATGATTTAACGAAAATAAAACAAGAACTTGATGTATCTAAAACCGAAAACAAGCAACTAGAAAAAGAGATGCAAGAGATACAAGCTGAATTGGTTAAAAATGGTAACGCTGATGATGCATTAGTTAAACAATTAAATCACAAAGAAGCTCAAATAAAAGAGTTAAAGGGTAAAATTACTAATTTAGAAGCCAATGAAACTAAATTGCAAGAAACAATCAAACAAAAAGACGAAGAAATTAAACAATTACAAGAAACAATTCAAGAACAAGCAGAACAAATTATAAAATTAACTGCCGAAATTGAAAACAATATAGAAACTTTCAAGCAACAAGCAATGAAGATTCAACAACTAGAAGGGGCAATTGCAGGATTTGAAGATGCAAATGGGGCGATGGGTGGTAATAACAAAGAGTTATTACACAAAATCAATAAACTAAAAGCCCAATTGAAAGCAGAACAAGACGCGCACGTTGCAACAAAAATAAGATTGGAAAAAAAGATTGTTAAATTAAAGGGTAAAAACTTAAAATTAAGCAATAATTCGGAACAATTAAAAGAAAAAGAAAAAAATTGGGAAGATGCTGTAAAAACCGTAGGTACTGCGATTAACATAGGTTTTTTTACCAAAGCTGGTGTGATGACGGGAGCTGCTTGGGGAAGTGCTGCGGGGCCTATAGGTACGGTTGTTGGTGGAACTGTTGGTGGTGTAATTGGAGGTGGCTGCGGCTGTTGCTACAAAATGGGATACAGTTAAAACATGGTTTAATTGGTAATGCAGTTTTTTTTGCATTACCAGATTGAATTATGATACAATGATGATAAGTTATAAAAATAAAAAAGGAAGTTAATTATAGGATGGAGTTATTTAAAGTATTAGTTATTATAGGTATTTTAGGAGTTTTTTTTGGATTGGGTCCTTTATTGATTTGGTTTGTTCAAAAACACGTAAATAATAAATTAAACAATGTAGAAAATATTAAATTAAAAATTGAAGTTGAGACAATAACTAAGCAAGAAAAATTAAAGCAAAAAATAGCTGAGTTAGTAAATAATAAAGCTTTATCAGTTCAAGAAAAAACTGAATTACAAGAAGAAATAAATACTATTCAAACTGAATTAAACCAAAAACAAGCAGAATTATCACATAATCAAATGTTGACAGGAAAATTAAAAGCTAAAGGGCGGCAAAGAAGCCCACTTTATCGTGAAATCTAACCAATTTCCAGTGCCGATAAACACTGAAAGCAGATGAACGGTTCATCAAATGAAAAGATGATGGATTACAGCAGTTCATAAAAGCGGGTTGAGACGAAGTAGTTAGTCAAGATGACACCGCTAGCAAATCATTCTATGGAAAAGCCTGTAAAATAGCCTAAGAAGAAAAGAAGATGTAATTTTGTAACCTGCATCGCAAACTACTACAAGCGAGCAGTCCAGACGCTATCAACATATTGTTAGCGTGTTGGATAGTTTATCAATCACGAACGGAAACCTGGAATCTCACCAACAGTCAGGAAAGACATGAAAACATAAATGGTTACTTCTCCTAAGGAATGAAGGCAGATAAAGTGAGGAACTTGCAGAATCCTAAAGGTTCAAGTGTGGGAACAAAAGCCCACATCCCCAAGGAGAAAGAGACTTCTAGTAGTCGGAGGAATTAAAACATTGTTTGGAATAACAATGATAATTGCCCTCCCAGGGCTCTTAGGAAAACTAAGAACAAGGCGAAAACAAGTCAGTCATTTATGGTATATCTAAACAAATCAAGAAAGGAGTAAGTGATAATATGCTTACACATAATTCAAATGAATTTAAGCTTTCGAGAACTTTAGATATGATTTTAAATCATTCAAAAAACAACTATAGCCTAAAAAAGGTATTGAAACGCGGAATGAATAACATAGAAAACACATACAAAGCATTCAATAGCATTGCAACCAATAAAGGCAGCGGTACAGAGGGCGTTGACAACAAAACCATTGACGGCATAAAGCTAGAAATGATAAAGAAATACCACAAAGAATACGTCAACAACCAATACAATCCGCAACCTGTCAAAAAAGTATTAATACCAAAGGATAAAAATAAAACGAGACCGCTAGGCATCCCAACCATAAAAGATAGAATAATCCAGAAAGCAATGGAACAACTTTTAACCCTCTATTTTGAAAACATCTTCTCAGAATGGAGCTTCGGATTCAGAAGCAAGAAATCATGCCATGATGCCGTAAAACGCGTCAAACAAAGATTCAAAGGGATAGATTATATAATAAAAATCGACATTAAAGGTTACTTTGAAACCATCAACCACGATATCCTCAATAAGATGTTAAACAAATACATCAGAAAGGCCAAAACGTTAAAAACAATCAACCAATGGCTCAAAGCAGGAATAATGGAAAATGGAATCAAATACGAATCATTATCAGGAACACCGCAAGGTGGGATAATATCCCCTTTATTATCAAATATATATTTACATTACATCGATAAGAAAATGGAAGAACTGATAAAAAAACGGCAAACCGATAATGAAAGCAAATCCCAAATATTGGAAGGCATACACAAAAAAACAACATAACAATCTATCAATAGATAGTGAAATAAACCTGAACCCAAACCCGAGAATAGAATACATCCGCTACGCAGATGATTTTATTATTGGAATAAAAGGAGAACACCACGAAGCAGAAAGGATTAAAACCCAAGTACTCAAATGGCTAGAACAAGACTTAAAACTCGTGGTAAACCGCGACAAATCAAAAATTGTAAAAGCCACTAAGGGCACAAGGTTCCTATCTTATATGGTAAAGGTAAACCCAACCAACAAAACCCACAAAAAGAAAACAACAAAAAACTCACTGAACGGGCAAGTACAAATCCAAATCCCAAAAGACACAACAAGAGACTACGGGAAAGAATACGAACCTACAAATCAATAACGCTCGGCATTATCCGATACTTTTGTCTAGGAAACAACCTAGCACAATTAACACATTTATACTATTTGGCGGAATACAGTTGTTTAAAAACACTAGCGAGAAAATGGAAAACATCTATCGCAAAAGTTCGACGAAAATTAAGGAACGGCAAAACTTGGGGGATTCAATACAACCTCAAGAATAAAACCAAAGTTGATAGCTGGGACAAACTGGACTGGGAAAAGATAAAAAGGATGAGAAAAACAAAGGGGAATCCCGATGTAATTATCAACCGTTATCTCTACCAAGGACGAACAACACTAACATCACGCTTAAAGGCGGAGAGATGTGAAGTTTGCCAAACAGAAAACATCCCACTAGAAATCCGCCACACAAAAACGGTGAGAAACTCCAACTGGCAAAGCATCCTTAATAAACAAACAATCGCTTTATGTAGGAATTGTCATCGCAAGAGAACAAACCAACAAATAAACGTTATAAACCAAAACAAAAAGAAGAGAATGATTAAGATACACAGTTAACCGCAAGGTTAATCCCGTAAAAAGGGTAAATGATGGAAAGCCGTATGCTTGGAAACTTGCTCGTACGGTTTGGAGGGGGGCTGTTTGTAATAGAAAGTAGAAAAACAAATCCTACAATCGAAACGCAAATAATCTATCCCTATAAATATACAATAAGAAATCCAATAAAACCAATAATTATATATTGTTGTTTTATAATAAGTATATTTGCTATTTTCGGTGGTTTTATATTTTTAGACAGTAAATACGATATAACAAACTCCAGGCCCAAAACCTATACTATTCCTAACCCAAAGATAGAAATTGAAGCTGAATGGTTTGAAGGATACTGTTCTAGAGATGATAACTACCAAATTAAGAAATATTATAAAGCAGATGGTTATGATCCCAATGCAGAATTTGGGGCCACAAAAGATTGGAAAGGTAGACCTTGTCAAAGTTATAGTCATGATGTTAATCACCTTGTTTTGGGTCACCAAATGATTAAAGTTAAATACACTTTCTACGGTCTCAACGGTCTTGGTTGTGGACAGCACCGTGAATACGAGCCAAATGATATAATGCCGTTTATGAAAAACCCTTTTGACAAATGGGAAATAAAAGACAACATCATTGATTATTTTAAAACTTTTCATATGAAACATAAAGGTGATGATTCATATTTCGGTGATATAAATTTCATCAACGACCCTTCAAACCACTACACAGACCTAGACTACGAAGGCCCAAAATGGTTAATTGAAGAAGATAAAGACTTTTTCATGGATGAAGTGAAATGTCATATCATAGACCCCAAAGATTCTAGATTCCCAAAATCCGAAATGAAAAACTAACTATCTTCACTTCAACCCAAAACAAAAATATATCACACTTTATACTAAGAAATTTAATACAAAAAATAATTAAAATAAATAAAAATAAGGAGTTTAGTAATTAATGTTTAAATTACAAAATCAATTAAAAATAATAAGTATTTGTTTATTAGCTTTTTTAGGAATGTTATTAATAAATAATAATCAAGTTATGGCGATGAATAATGGTCATTCTAATGGTCATGATATAAATAATGGTCAACAAAATCAGAGAAATTTGGAAATCCAAGCAGGCATTTTGCTAGAATTGAATAATCAACAAGCTAGAATAGGAGAACAAATTATTAATGCTAGTCGTAATAATGCTTCCGAAGAAACTATTAATAATCTTGTCAGACGAAGTATACAATTAAGTCAACAAATTTCAAATCAGCAAATTATTGTTCATAACGCTATGCCGCGACAAGGTAATAATCAAAATAATCCAAATCCACCAAACAACAATCGAAGACGATAAAAGAAATAAAAAAAATTAGTAATTGATGTTTAAATTACAAAAAAAATAAAAAAATAATTAATAAATATTTTAAAACAACAATAAAACTTTTTAAAAGATTTTATTGTTGTTTTTTTTAAAATACCCGACAAAATAGTTTTTTTAACAACCAAAGCTTAAAAAAATAAAGTTATGTTAATAAAACAGAAATGAGCTTAGAAATGGAGAAAAAATTAAAATTATATTCTTTGGATGTTAAATTAAAGGCTGTTTTTGCGAAACAGGAAGGCAAAAGATGTAAAGAAATACAACAAAACTTAAATATTAAAAATCGGAGTCAGATTTATCAATGGGTGAAGTGGTATGAATTAAAAGGGGTGGGAAGGCTAGAACAATCAATTAGAGGAAAAAGAAAGGTTAAAGATTCAGAAATTAATCCAATTAAAACCGCAATTAAAAACCAACTAAAAACTAATTTCAAGAAAAATAGAAAATTATATTTAGAAATCATTAATAAATATCAAAAAGAAGCTTCATTAGAACAATTGATTAAATGGTTATCTATTTCAAAAACTAGTTATTTTAGATGGATTAAGCAAAGTCTTCATCCTAGACCTCAAAGTGAATTGGAAAAAGCCTTGTTTCAAATATGCAAACAAGGTTCATATATCACAACTGATGGCAAAAGAAAAAGAAGGCTTGGTTATCGCGTGGTTCATCAAAAATTAATTGACCTTAAATTTAAGATAAGCGCTAAAACTGTTTTAAAACTGATGCATCAATTTGGGTTATTATCACAAAGAATACAACGAAAACCTCAATATTATTATGATTTAGCTATTCAAAAAGAAAATAATTTAAAAAACCTAATTCAAAACAATTATCATGCCACAAGACCGTTTGAAAAATTATGTACAGATATTACTTATATACCTTTTGGGAAAAATAACCAAAAAATTATTTGTTTCTGCGATGATGGATTTGTATAACCGCGAAATTATTTGTTACAATATTTCTAAAATCGCTGATGTTGATTTTGTAATTAATACTTTAAAAGTTATTCCTACATTAATAAACCCTTGCATTCTTCATTGTGATAGAGCAAGTGTTTATACTTCTAAAAGATATCAAACTGAGTTAAAAACAAATAATCTAATAACTAGTTTCTCAGCTAAAGCCATGCCAACTGATAATGCATGTATGGAGCCATTTTGGGCCAACATGAAACGTGAAACTATCTATTATGAAAAAATGCAAAATTTAGACGAACCTCAAATTATAGAAATTATTACTGATTACATTGAATATTATAATATTTATCGCAAAATGAAAGTCCTAAATTATTTATCACCCAAAGAATTTAAAACTAAAAATATTAATTAATAATTAAAACTATAAGCCCTTCATAACGGAGGGCAATTTGTGTAGGTTTTTTTATAGACCTCAAAAAAAAGGTGTTTTAAAAAACCACAATCACCACTTAAAACTCAAAATTTTGCCCTTATATGACACTTTTGGGTGATTGGTAATGATAAATATCAAATCATAAATATAAAATCATTTAAGAGGTAATATTTTGAATATTCATTTTTTATAATTAATAAAATTCTTTAAATCAATTCTTTTTAGATTATTGTGTAAAAAAAAATTATTTTTTTATATTTTAGTATTGACAACAATAATATTTTATATTTTGACAAATAATTTTAATTATGTTATAATAAAGGTAATTAATAAACAATTTGGTTTTTCAAAAAATCATATTTTTTTGGAAAAAAATGTTGTTCTCAAATGGTGCCATTTTTGTGGAGCTTACCAATATTTATGATTTACATTTGCACTTAAAGGTGTTTAAGTTTTTATAAATATCTTAATAATCAAACAATTAGGAATAATCAAAAACCTAAAAAAAATTTAATTATATAATTAAAATATTTAAATTATGTATTAAATTAAATAATAATATTTAGTTTTTCAGTCAATTCAAAAATTATTAAAAATCGGTTTTTGAGAGGAAAAAATAAAACACCTCATAAACTTGAAAGCGTTTAAGTGTTGCAAAAAAAATATTTTTTTATGAAGATATAACATTGTTTTATTGGTGTTTGCAAATTTGTTCATTAAATATAAATTCGGCTGATTTTTACTATTTTTTTAGTTAGTTTTGAAAAAATTTTGGGAGCAAAAAAAATTTATGATTTATTAAAAAAATAAAGTTTTTGGGCGGTTAAAAAAAAGATTAATTATTTGAATTTAAAAAAAAATTTAACCCTTTAGGAACCAATTAAGGCAATTTTTTCTAATTCCTAAAAAAAACATTTATTGGGTTTTGTTTTTAAATATTTTTAAAAAATTGGCTTAAAAATGTTAAAATATGCTTGTAATTATTTTTATTAATTTGTAATTTATGTTTAAAGTTTTTTTAATTTTTCATTCTTTATAATTTTTTAATTTATTATTATGTTGTTATCGCGTTGTTATGTCAAATTTATAAAAAATAATCAAATAAAGGATTAAAATAATGGAAATTTCTATTAAAAATATTTTTGAAAAAGCAGATTTTTATTTAGGAAAAAAAATTATTGTTAATGGTTGGATTAGAAATTGTCGTTTTCAAAAAAAATTAATTTTTATAGAATTAAATGATGGCACTTTTTTAGAAAATTTCCAAATTGTTTATAAAAATGTTGATTTAGAAAAAATAAAAGATATTTTGCAAATTGGCACTTCTTTGAAAGTTGAAGGTTTTTTAAAGAAAAACGAAAAACAAGAAAAAAATTTAGAAATTTTGGCTCAAAATATCACTTTATTAGGTTCAAGTGATTTTTCTTATCCCATTCAACCAAAAAAACATTCTAAATCTTTTTTAAGAACTATCCCTCATCTAAGAACAAGAACAAAACTTTTTGGAGCAGTTTTTCGCATTAGAAGTACTGCTTTTTTCGCCTTGCATCATTTTTTTCATAAAAAAGGTTTTTTTCACATCAATACCCCCATTATCACTCCTAATGATGGTGAAGGAGCTGGAGAATTATTTCAACTAACTTCCCTTAATCTAGAGCGTTTATCACAAGAAAAACCCTCAACAATAAATTATCAAAAAGATTTTTTCGGTAAAAAAGTTTTTTTAACAGTAACAGGGCAATTAGAAGCAGAAGCAATGGCTTTAGCTTTGAATAAAGTTTATACTTTTGGTCCTACTTTTAGAGCTGAAAAATCAAACACTCCCAGACATGCTGCTGAGTTTTGGATGTTAGAACCAGAAATGGCTTTTTGCGATTTAAAACAAAATTTAAAAGTTGCTCAAGAAATGTTGCAAGAAGTTGTTGTTCAATGTCTTCAAGAAAACCAAAAAGATATTGAGTTTTTAGACCAAACAGTGAGAAATGGTTTATTACAAGAACTTAAAAACGTTGTTCAAGAAAAAGAATTTTTAGTAATCACATATCAAAAAGCAATTGAAATTTTGGCATCAAGTGGTGTTGCTTTTGAGAATAAAGTTTTTTATGGTTCTGATTTGGCAACCGAACACGAAAAGTTTTTGACTGAAAAACATTTTCAAAAACCAGTTTTTATAATTGATTGGCCTAAAGAAATCAAAGCATTTTATATGAAAAATAATCCTGATCAAAAAACAGTCGCTGCCATGGATCTTTTAATTCCTCGCGTGGGAGAATTAATCGGTGGATCACAGAGAGAAGAAAATTTAGCAGTTTTAATTGAAAAAATGCAACAAATGAAAATCCCTCAAAAAGAATTTGAATGGTATCTAGATTTACGTCGTTTTGGCAGTTGTATTCACTCTGGTTTTGGTTTAGGTTTTGAAAGATTATTGCTTTTTTTGACAGGTTTAGATAATATTAGAGATGTCATTGCTTTTCCAAGAACTTATTAAGTTTTGATTTCGTGTTTTTAATTCATTTAAAAATAACAAAAAATTTTAAAAAACTTAAGTAACTAAAAAAAACAAACACAGGCCAATAGTGAAAAAACATAAATAAATCTATTTTTTTATTAAGTTTTTATTAATAAAAAGTTTTTACTTTTAAAAAAATTAAGACTAAAAAAAACAATTTTTACATTTTGTCTAAAAAAATTTCAAAAACCACTTAATAAATTACAAAAATACCAAACAACAACATTTACCTATCTTTATCACTCTTTCTTTGCTGCAAAACTAATTAAATGCATCATCTAAAAAATTTATGAAAAAACTGATAGATATAGGCAATGTTATTATAACTAAAACAAATGATTAATTTATGACGCAAAATGGAAACAAATAAACACATATACAAATCCTAAATTACGTTTGAATCAGATAAATTTGAAAAACCAAAAATTCAAATATGAAATAATTACTTCCATATGAGTTGCTTAGTGAGTTTTTGGAAAAAAGTTTGTATATGTCTCAATTTAACAAAATACGAAAAAAATTAGATAGTGTTTTTGATTTATATTTTTTAATCTAAAGAAATTTGGAATTTTTAAAAATCTTAAATTTAAAAATCTTAAAGAAAAAAAATATAAAAAACATGAAACGGTGAAGTTTTTAATCTCAAGACACATGTAATTATCACAATTTTTTTAAGTTTTCAAAAAATTTAAAAAAATTGTTTTAAAAACATTTGTTTGCAATTTCTTGATGTAAATAAAAAAAGATTATTCAAGGATTTTTTAGTTTTGGTACTTTTAAATTTTTAAGCTTTAAGGATAATTTGTTTAGTTTGTTTAGTGTGTATCCTCCACTTTAAAAAAAATTAATTTATAATTGACAGAAATTAAAAGAACATCAAAAAGTTGATGAATTTTAATTAAATTTCAGAGTTTTTTTTAATTTGAAGAAATTATAATTATCACAATTTTTTAAGTTTAAAAGAAAAAATAAAATAAAAATTTTTCTAAACTTTTAAAACATTTAAGACAAAAAATAATATAAATTGTCAGAAATTAAATAAATATATAATATAAAAGAGAAATGAAAAAATGGGCATAAAATTAAGTCAAGTCTCAAAAGTTTTTTTTGATAAAAAAAATAAAAAAGAAACTTGTGTTGTTAATAAAATTAGTGTTGATATTCCTAAAGGAAAATTAGTTTGTCTTTTAGGACCTTCTGGTTGTGGAAAATCAACCATTCTTTATATGATTGCAGGAATTCATTCTATTTCTTCTGGAAAAATTTTTTTCGAGAACAAAGATGTAACTAATGTTCCTATAGAAAAAAGAGGAATTGGCTTCGTTTTTCAAAATTATGCTTTATATCCTCATATGACAGTTCAACAAAACATCTCCTTTCCTTTAGAAAATTTAAAAACTCCTGCAAAAGAAATTTTGGTTAAAGTGGAAGAAATTGCTAAATTAGTTGGAATTGAAGAACATTTAGACAAAAAACCTCATGAATTATCAGGAGGGCAACAACAAAGAGTCGCAATCGCTCGCGCTTTAGTCAAAAAGCCTCAAGTTTTGTTATTGGACGAACCTTTATCTAACCTTGACGCGGGACTTCGTTTAAAAACTCGTGAAGAAATTCGTCGCATTCAAAGAAAAACAGGCATTACTGCTATTTTTGTTACTCACGACCAAGAAGAAGCCATGACAATTAGTGATGAAATTTGTTTAATGAAAAAAGGAGAAATCCAACAAAAAGGAAGTCCTCAAGAAGTTTATTCCAACCCTCGTAATTTATTTGTTGCAAAATTCTTAGGAAATCCTTTAATTTCAATTTTTGAAGGAGAAATTGTTTTTGGAAAAGTTTATCTTGGTAAATCTTTGTTATTTGATTTCTCTCATGATAAAAATTTAAAAACATTAAAACAAAAAGTTTATGTTGCAATCAGACCCGAAGGATATTGGTTTGCAGAAGATGGTAATTTAGAAATTGAAACGCTGTTTTTGGAAACTATCGGAAGAGATTTAATGTTATTAGCTCGTCATCCTCAAGCGGTTAACAATACTTTTCGCCTCGTATTTGATGAAAAAAGTAAAGATATTATTTTTCCTCAAGGTTTTTTCCCCAAACAAAAAATTAGGTTTCAAATTAAACAAGAAAAATGTTTCCTTTTCGATCCCGAAACAGAAAATAGGATTTTTTAAATGTCAGCATTAAAAAAATTTTTTAAAAATAAAAATAAGCATAAACATTGGTATTATTTAGCTCCGGCTTTACTTTTGGTAACTGTTTTTAATTTTTATCCTTTAACCAAAACATTTTTCATTTCTTTAAATCATGGTTACGATAAGTTTACAGACGTTTTTTCTAGTTCTTTTAATTTCAACAATTATGTGACTATTTTTAAAGATCCAGATTTTAGAACGGCTCTTTTAAATACTTTTGTATTAGTTTTTATCGCTGTACCTATTTCTATTTTTATTTCTTTAATGATCTCTTTGGCTCTAAATTATGTTTATAATCATTTTTTAAAAAAGCTTTTTCAAACCGTTTTTTTTCTTCCTTATTTAACTAATTCTGTTGTTATGGGAATGGTTTTTGCAGTCCTTTTTTATCATAATATTTGGGATTTTAAAAACAGCACTGAAGGTTTGTTAAGTTTTTCGCATAATTGGATTAGTCATTCTGCTAGTTATTTTAATAAAATGTTTATTTTAATTTTTTATGTTGTTTGGCGTTCTTTGCCTTTTCACATTTTAATTTTTAGTGTTGCTTTGAAAAACATTAGTAAAAATTATTTTGATGCCGCTCGCATCGATGGCGCCACTAATTTAACTATTTTTAAAAAAATAACTTTTCCTTTAATTTTGCCGAGCGTTTTTTATCAAGTCATTATAACTATGATTCAAGTTTTTAAAGAATATGAATCTGTTGTCGGTATTTTTGGTGCCAACGAAACAAAAGTAAATACAATTGTTGGCTATATTTATCATCAAGCATCTAATCCTGTCCTTGATTCTTATTCTAAAGGAGCAGCGGCAACTATTATTTTGCTTTTGATTTCTATTTTTTTTACTCTTTTGAATTTTCACTTTATGAAAAAATTTAATCGAGAATAAATGTTTAAGGTAATAATGAAATGAATAAAATTCAATCAAATTTATTGATTTTAAAAAGAAAAGCCCCAAGCTTTTTTTTTATTTTTGTTAAATATTTTTTTTTATTTTTTGTTTTGTTGTTTTTAGCTTTACCTTTTTATTGGATGTTAAACGTGGCTTTTCAAAAAGATAGTTTACATATCCATTGGTATCCTAAAAATTTTACAATTGAACATTTTAAAAATGTTTTAGTGGGTAATGATAAAATTGGTTTTTTGCCTTCTTTTTTAGTGACTATTTTAGTAGTTTTTTTATCAACTATTTTAGGAATTATTGTTTCTGTTATTACTGCCTTTGCTTTAAGTATTTTACAATTTAAAAACAAAAGAATTGTTTTCAGTCTTTTTTTGATTACTACCATGATTACTACTGAAAGTATGTTTTTAATTAATTATCAAACAGTGGCTCGTTTAGGTTTAGTTGATCCTGGTAATGGTTCTATTGTTCCAGGAGGGGTTTATTTTGCTATGGTATTGCCTTTTTTAATTAATTTTGTTCATATTTTTTTATTAATGCAAAATATCAAAAAAATTCCTAAAGAATTATATTTATCTGTTAAAATTGATGGTAGTAGTAATTTTAATTTTTTGTTTAAAATTTTGATTCCTCTTTTAAAAGATAATTTAATTAATATTGTTATTTTTAGAGCAGTTGCTGCTTGGAATGCTTACTTATGGCCGCAACTTGTTGGCGGAAAATTGTTAACAGTAATAGTGAGAAATTTTTTTGATTCCGATACGAAACCAAATTTAATTAATCAGCAAATGGCAGCCACTACTTTAATCACAGTCCCTTTGGTTTTGTTATTTATTTTTTGCAAGAAATACGTTTTAGAAGGAAATTTAAACAGTGGTATCAAAGGATAAATTAAAAATTATTGCTTTTTTCCTTTTTTCTTTCTTGGTTTTAACCATTATTATTTTATTTCCCAAAACTTCAGCTAAAGAATTAAGAAAAAAAAATTATACAACTTTAAAAGCAAAACTTGAAGAATATAAAGATGGAAATAATTGGAAAAAATTTAAGGATAAAAAAATTGAAATTATTTTTTGGCATAATTTAGGAAAAGAAGGCAACAACCAAGAAATTTTGCAACAAATCATCAGTAAATTTCAAGAGAAATATCAAAATATTACAGTTAAAGAAGAATTTAAAGGCAATTGGGGAACTCTTACTAAAAACATTAACGTTGCTTTGCCAGCCAACAACGAACCCCATTTGATTGTTTCTTACCCTGATTTTTTAGTTAATTATTATGAATCAGGAAAACTCGTGCCTTTAAATGATTTTATTTTCCACAAAAATGAAGAAATAAAATTAGAAAAAGAAGAAAAAGAAAATACATTTTTTTATCCTATTTATGAAGAGGAATCACAAATTGCATTAGGGGAAGAAGAAAAAAAATGGTATTCTTTACCTTTCACCAAAAACGTTGAATTAATGTTTTATAACCAAACCTATTTGAAAAACTTATTAAAAAGAATCTCTAAGGAAGACTTTGGTAAAATAAAAAAATGTTTTAAAGACAAAC
This sequence comes from Candidatus Phytoplasma australiense, assembly GCA_000069925.1. GTDB lineage: Bacteria > Bacillota_I > Bacilli_A > Acholeplasmatales > Acholeplasmataceae > Phytoplasma > Phytoplasma australiense. Next base: position 27,586 of record AM422018.1, on the reverse strand, counting down.
AACCAGAAACTGGCGAATTAAAAGATGGTATTACTTGGGAAGAATTAAAAACATTATCTGAAATAATTAAAAAACACAATCCTCAAAAAATTCCTATTTCTTATGAATCTGAATCTAATTTATTTATTGTTTCTTCTGAACAAAAAAATATTGAATATACAAATCCCAAAACTACAAACGATCAACTAGGAGTTGGTTTTAACAATCAAGATGCTCAAAAGATGATTAGAGATTTAAAAGAACAATTTTATGATGAAAAAAAATATTTAATTACTCGCAAATTATCAGGCGAAAACCATACTCTTAATTTGTTTGCTAAACAAGACATATTAATGAATATTAATTCTTCTAATGGATTGGATTATGTAAATAAAGTTGGTTTTGAAGTCGGGGTAACTTCTTGTCCTTATTGGGAAAAAGGGAAAAGGAAAACTTTACAACAAGGAGCAAACATTAATTTATTTTATAAAAAAGATAAAGATGAAGTTATTGCTTCTTGGTTGTTTTTAAAACATTTAACTTCACAAAAAGCCAACGAAATCTTATTTTTACAAGAAAGCAGCCAATTTCCTACTAGACCTGGTTATGTTAATTCAAAAGGATTTCAAGATAAAATAGATGATTATAAAAAATTTTCAGAAAAACAATATGATAAATTATCAACTGAAGAACGTAAAGAACTTTTAAAAGCTAAACTTTTAGTTTTTTTAAACAACGAAAGAGAACAAGATGAAAAAGATAAAATTTATTTTTTCTCTCCCGTCTTTCAAAAATCTTATATTGCAAGAATAGTAGTAAATCAATTGCTAGTAGATTGTTTTTTATTAAAAGAAAATGATCAAGAAAAAATTGCTCAATTATTTGAAATAGCGCAAAAAAAAGCACTTGCTTAAATAAATAAAATCATAGAAGGATAAAATATGCAAATTATTTATGAACAAATTAAAAAATTTGATAAAATTATTATCCATGGACATATTAATCCTGATGGTGATTGTTATGGTGCTCAATTAGGACTCAAAGATGTCATCAAAGCTACTTTTCCTGATAAAAAGGTTTATGCTGTTGGTGAAAACAACCTTTATTTATCTTTTGTTGGAAGTATGGATCAAATTGAAGATGATTTATTTCAAAATGCTTTAGCTATTATAGTTGATTGTGGTGAAGAAAAAAGAATTAGTGACAACCGTTTTAAATTAGCTCAAAAAATTATCCGAATCGATCATCATTTATTAACAGATCATTATGGCGATTATCAATGGGTTGATTCTAGTTATTCTTCTTGTTCTCAAATGATTTTTGATTTAAAAGAAAATTTTAAAATGAAATTAACTTATCAAGGTGCTTTGGCGATGTATGTAGGTATTGTTGCTGATACTGGTAATTTTTGTTTTGATCGAGTTAATCAATATACTTTGAAAGCTGCTTCTTCTCTGTTGGCTTTTGATTTAGATGTTGCAAAAATTTTTTATCACCTTAACAAAGAAAATTTAGTTTTGTTTCATTATAAGGCCTATATTTTTCAAAACGCTATTGCTTCTAAAGGTTTTGTTTATCTTGTCGTTTCTCAAGCGATTTTGAAAAAACTTAATTTAAATTTAGATGTTGCTGCAAGTTTAGTTAATAATTTAGGTCATTTAGAAAATCATCCAGTGTGGGCTTTTTTTATGGAAAAAGAAGATGGAACTTTTAAAGTGAGTATTCGTTCTCGTGGACCGGAAATTAATCACATTGCTCAACAATTTAAAGGGGGGGGTCATAGAAGAGCTTGTGGTGCTACTTTGGATTCAAAAGATCAAATCCCCGTTTTTGTGGAAAAAATCCAAAAAGCCATTATGACTTTTGAAGCACAACAAAAAAACCACGATAAAAAAGAGCTTTGTTTTAAATCAAAGCCTTAAATTTATTTTTGCCTTTTTAAAATGTAAGAAAGGTTATGGAAAACAACCAAAAAACTCCAAAAAAAAAAAAAAATGAAATATCTCAATTAGAATTAAAACCTTGCTTTTTAAAACTATCTTTTATTTCTTTGCAAAAAAACAAGAAAAAGATTTATGGATTTAAAATATTTGCGATAATCAAAAAGAATTTTTGATAATTACAAAAAGGCATTATAATTTTTTTAATTTTTCAAAAACATTTTTAAATGTTTGCATAATTTTTGTGTAGTTAATTGGTTGTATTTCGTGAAATGGTTAAAAAATGTTTTTTGATACTATTGCTGCAATCACAACTCCCTTAGGAACAGGTGGGATAAGTGTTATTAGAGTTAGTGGCGCTCAAGCGATTACAGAAATTAATAAAATTTTTAAAGGTAAAAACTTATTAGAAGCTTTAACGCATACCGTCCATCATGGTTTTATTTTAAACCAAGATGAAACTATTTTAGATGAAGTTTTGGTCTCTGTTTTTAAAGCTCCTAATTCTTTTACTGGCGAAAATGTTGTAGAAATTAGTGCTCATGGCGGTATTTTAATTACTCAAATGGTGTTAGAACGTATTTTAACTTTAGATCTTAGATTGGCTTATCCTGGAGAATTTAGTCAAAGAGCTTATATGAATGGTAAAATTGATTTGGTGCAGGCTGAAGCTATCATGGATTTGATTCATGCCACTAATCAAAATGCTATTAAAATTGCTAATTTAGGGCTCCATAAACACACTTCTCAATTAGTTAGTTCTTTGCGAGAAAAAATTTTGACTCTTATTGCTCAAATTGAAGTTAATATTGATTATCCTGAATATGATGACACTTTGTTAATGACTCAAAGCATTATTGCTCCTCAAGTAAAAAGTTTAATAGAAGAATTAGAGGCTATTTTATTTCATTCTCAAAAAAGTCGTTATTTAAGAGATGGAATTAAAACTTTAATTATTGGTCGCCCTAATGTTGGTAAATCTAGCTTATTAAATGCTTTATTAAACGAACCAAAAGCAATTGTTTCTGACATCGCAGGCACTACAAGAGATTTTGTTGATGCTTCTTTTAATTGTCAAGGCATTACCCTTAATTTAATTGATACTGCAGGAATTCATCAAACTACAAACCCAATTGAAAAAATCGGTATTTCAAGGACTAAAAAAATTTTATCATCAGCTGAACTTATTTTATTAGTTTTAGATCAAAGTGAACCTTTAAAGGAAGATGATGAAAAACTATTAGAATTAACACGTTTAAAACCTCGGATTATTATAGGTAACAAAGCTGATTTAAGTAATGAAAAAACAGTTACTTCTTTTCCTATCAAAAATTTTATTTCCATTTCTAGTTTAAAGAAAACAGGCTTGGACGAATTACAAAAAGCTATTTTACAAAAGTTTCAATTAGAACAAATTTCATCTAAAGATTTTAATTCTTTTTCTAACGTGAGGCACATTAATCAAATACAGATAGCACATCAAGCCTTAAAAGATTTTCAAACTGCTTTCATGGATTCAATGCCAATAGATGTTTATTCCATTGACTTAACCAAGGCTTATCAAGCTTTAGGAAAAATTATTGGTGATAATCAAGAAAATGATTTAATTAAAGAATTATTTTCTAAATTTTGTTTGGGAAAATAAAAATACTATTTTTTTATATTTTTCATGTTGTAATTATTTTTTGTTATTTTCTAATCTCTAAATAATTAAAAGGAATAAAAAAAGATGAAGTTAATCCAAGAAAAAATTAAATTTTTTGATACTATTATTATCCACGGACATAAAAGACCAGACGGCGATTCTTATGGAGCGCAATTTGGATTAAAAAACATGTTGCAAACAACTTTTCCTGAGAAAAAAGTTTATGCAGTTGGCGAAGAAAACCTGAATTTGTCTTTTTTAGGAACAATGGATAAAATAACTGATGATGTTTATAAAAATGCTTTGGTTTTTGTTGTTGATTCTGGTGACACCAAAAATATTAGTGATCAAAGATTTCAGCTAGGTAAATTTATTATTCGAATTGACCATCATATTTTAATATCAAATTATGGAAATTATGAATGGGTTGATGATTCTTTTGGTTCTTGTTCTGAGATGATCTACCTTCTCAAAGAAAAATTAAATTTAAAATTAACTTATTTAGGTGCTTTGGCTATTTATGTAGGAATATTGACTGATAGTGGTAATTTTCGTTTTAATCGTGTGAGTAGCCAAACTTTTCGCATTGCATCCGAATTATTAAATTATGGTATTGATGTGACTTGGGTGGAAAAAAAAGTCAAAAAAGAAAAGCTTAATGTTGTAAAATATAAAGGTTATGTATGTCAAAATATTGTTGTAGCAAAAAATTTTGTTTATGTTTATGTTTCTCAAAAAACAATGCAAAAATTTAATTTAACCTTGGAAGAGTCTTTTTCTGCTATTAATTTGTTATTGTATATAGAAAATTACTATTTTTATATTCTTTTTTTAGAAATGAATAACCAAAAAATTAAAGTTCGTCTTTGTTCTAATGGACCTCATATTTATCATGTTGTTAAAAAATACGGTTTTAAAGGTCATTTAAGTGCATGTAGTTTGCTTTTATCTTCTTTTCAAGAAATTGAACCGTTTATAAAATCGCTAGAAAAAGATTTATCTATTTATTTAAAACAACTTAAGTAATATTTATAAAAAATTTCAGAAAGGGTTATTTTATGATTAAAATTAATCTTTTAAATCATCAAAGCCATTCATTTCCTTCCAAAACAACTCCTTTGGAAATTTGGAAAAATTGGTTAAAAAAAACTTTGAAAAAACCAGTTGCAGCTCTTTTTAACCAAAAATTCATAGAACTTGATTATCCTTTAACACAAGATGGAGACTTAGAAATTTTGGCAGAAAGTAATCCCAAATCGTTATTTGTTCTAAACCATAGCACGGCTCATTTAATGGCTCAAGCAATCCAAAGACTTTATCCAAACGCTCTTTTTACAATTGGACCAGCCATTAAAGAAGGTTTTTATTATGACATTGATTTTCAAAACCATTCTATTTCAGAAAAAGATTTGCCAACAATTGAAAAAAAAATGCACGAAGTAGCTTTAGAAAATCACTCCATGATAATGAAAAAAGTAACGCATGATGAAGCTAAAAGGCTTTTTTCCTATAATCCTTATAAATTAATTTTATTAGAAAAACACAAAGAAGAAGATATTACTGTTTGTCATCAAGGTGAATTTATTGACCTTTGTCGTGGGGGTCATATTCCTAAATTATCTTTAATAAAACATTTTAAGCTTTTAAAAATTTCTGGTTCTTATTTTCAAGGTGATGCTAAAAATAAATCATTAACTCGTATTTATGGCACTTCTTTTTTTAAAAAAGAAGACCTTGGCAATTATTTGAAACTTTTAGAAGAAAGAAAAGAACGCGACCATAAAAGACTTAATAAAAAATTAGATTTATTTATGTTTTCTCAAGAAGTGGGGTTGGGTTTACCTTTTTGGTTGCCTAAAGGAGCCACTTTGAGGCGTATTGTTGAAAGGTATATTGTTGATAAAGAATTGAGTCATCAATATCATCACGTCTATACTCCTATTATGGCAAACGTAGAGCTTTATCGCACTTCAGGTCATTTAGAACATTATTCTCAAAACATGTTTCCTGTGATGCAATTAGAAAATAAAGAAAAAATAGTTTTAAGACCGATGAACTGTCCACATCATATGATGATTTATAAAAAAAGTCCTCGTAGTTATAAAGAGTTGCCATTAAGAATTGCTGAATTAGGGATGATGCATCGTTTTGAAAAATCAGGCGCTGTTTCAGGATTACAAAGAGTAAGAGAAATGAATCTTAATGATGCTCATAATTTTGTAAGACCTGATCAAATTGAAGAAGAAATCAAAAAAATCATCAATTTAATTTTAGAGGTTTATCGTGATTTTAAAATCACAAAATACGAATTCCGTTTAAGTTATCGTGATCCTCAAGATAAAGAAAAATATTTTCCAGATGACAATATGTGGCAACATGCAGAAAACATTTTAAAAAAAACAATCCAAGAATTAAATTTACCTTTTAGAGAAGCCATTGGCGATGCTGCTTTTTATGGCCCTAAGTTAGATGTTCAAGTACTTACTGCTTTAGGAAATGAAGAAACTTTATCAACAATTCAATTAGATTTTTTATTACCGCAAAAATTTGATTTAACTTTTATTGATGCTAATAACAAACATTGCCGTCCTGTTGTCATTCATCGCGCTATTGTTTCTACTTTGGAACGTTTTTTATCTCATTTAATTGAAGAAAATAAAGGTGTTTTTCCTTTGTGGCTTGCTCCTGTACAAATACTTTTAATTCCTGTTTCTTCTTCGGTTAATTTAAAATATACTCAAGAAATTAAAGAACTTTTATTATCTCAAGGATTAAGAGCAGAAATTAATTCCAAAGAGGCAACTTTGGGTTATAAAATCAGAGAAGCTCAAGAATTAAAAATCCCTTATCAAATAGTTGTTGGTGATAATGAAATTGCTAAAAATTTGATTACTTTTAGAAAATATGGCCAAAAAAACCAAACAACTACAAACATTGAAACTTTTATTTCTTCTCTTAATCAAGAAATTATGGAAAAAAGATAATCTTAAAATATTTTTTTCACTTAACTTAAATTATTTAATTTTCTCAACGTTATCTTTGGGATTGTTTAAATTTTTAAGTTTTTCTTTGGATTCAAAGGGTTTGGCAAGGTTTTAAAAAAATAGATTGGTTTTTTTCTACAATCATTTTAGGAAAAGACCTTTCAAAATTTTGTCACCAAAGAAAAATATATTTTGTTTTTTAACCCCGATTTTTCAAAACATCTTTTCCCCTCTTTTCTTAGATTTTGTTTAGGTTTTTCCGCTAAAAACAAAAAACCAAACTACGTTAATAAGTAGTTTGGAAAAATACTATTTTGTTGTTTAACAACCCAATTTTTAAGGACCATATCCAATTGTATATTTTAATTTTTCTTTTTTTGAAAAATAAATTTATAAATTATTTAATGAAAAAATAAACTGAATTCCAAACACTCAAAAAAATTAAATATCAAAATTCAAACATTTAAGACTGACTTTTTAGTTGGTCTTTTTTTCTTTTAAAAAAAACAGCGCACTGTTACTTGTTTTTAGACATTTTTTATTTTAAAATATTTGGGGAGATGATGTTTTTTTAGACATTTTTGTTTTAAAATTATTTTTTAAAACTAAAAAAATAATAGATAATTTCATATCTTTTCAAATCAACAAAAAAATTAATTAAACTAAAAAAAAATATCAAAAAGCAACAGTGAAAAAATATTATCTTTTGTTTTTAAAGCTTTATTGTTTTTTTATTCTTGTTTGTTATTTGAGGTTGTAGACTTCTTCTATATTTTCATTCATATTTTGGTCTTTTTTATCTTTCATTTTGTTTAAAAAACAATTGATGATATATTTTGCAGGTGAATTTGCTTCATTGATTCTTAGGATAGCTACAACATTTTTATAAAATTACCAAAAAACCTTAAACTTGGAAAAAAAGAAAATAATATTAATTGTAATATTTTCCATAATATGGACCATCTTTTTTCTATTATATTTTTAAAACAAATATGAATTTTTAAAATAAAATATTTTTTTAAATTATATGTAAATAAGATTTTTAATTTTGTAAATTCTTCTTGGTTGATATAACTTTCAAATGTATATTTACATATTTTATGCAATATACAGATAAATTTAAATATATTTAATATTTTTTTAATTTTGTTATCAATATTAACATTAGTATCTTTTTTTCTTTATTAAAATAAAATAATTCTTTTTTTAAATTATCAACAATTTTATCAATCATAATAATTAAACCATTATTATTAAAATTGATTTGTTTGTTGTGTTTTTCTATCCAAAACAAAAAATTTAAAGAATTAATTAATCCTTCTTCATGATTTTTTTGCAAATCAAGATTAAAATTTACTAAATTAAAGTTTACTATTTGTGAATAAAATGTTTGATATAAAAGATTTTTATCGATTCGATTAATTATTTTCTTTTGCAAATTATTATTTTCTTTTAAATCTTTTTGAAAAAAAATTATTTTAGTTTTTAATATATCTAATGCATCAATATTTTGTTTTATAATGAATTTTAAAATTTTTACACGAAAACAAAAAAACTTTATATATGTTATTTTTTTAATAATTGTATATACAAAAGAAAATATTAAAAATATAATTTTCAAAACAATAGTAGTTAAAATTATGGTAAAAATTATATCTAAAATTACAAAAGATTTGAAAAAATAATTAATATTATGCATGAATACTCTTTTCTATATGTAAAAAATTATATATTTTATATTATGGTACAAATGATTAAAAAATATTCTAAATCCCAAATTAAAAAATAATATGCTGTTCCTTGTTTTTAGACATTTTTTATTTTAAAATATTCTTGGCAACTAAAAAAAATAATAGATAATTTAATATCTTTGCAAATCAACAAAACAAATTAATTAAACTAAAAAAATGTCTAAAAAAATTATTTCCCCATTACTTTTAAAAATCTTCAAAAATAAAAAAATAATTTTCATTTTTTCTAAAAATAATTTTCCAAAAAAACACTTAATAAATTAAAAAATTATAAAAACAGCTCGCCTGCCTCACCCCGTCAATCAAAAACATGAAAACAACAAATGAAATTATTGCTAGATAAACATTAAAAGCGTAAAATATTAAATATAGCATTATTTTCTTAAAAAAATGTTTGTATTTTTCGTTTATTGGCAAAAAACATATATCTTTTAATTTAAAAAACATAAAGAGAGATAATTTTTTTAATTTTGATTTTATAGTTTTTTTAATCTGAATAAATTGTAATTATCACAAGCTTTTTAAGTTTTAAAAAAATTTAAAACAAAAGTTGGCGAGTCTTTGGAAAAAGTGAATATTTTTATAAAAATAAAAGCCCTCAAACTAACGAGGGCTTTTAAATTTTTTTTGAATCAAAAAATCAAAAAGATATTTTTTTAATACTTTTGAATTAACAACAAAATTAAAACATATAAATCTAGAAACTAATTTGTCTTATTATTAATTTTAATATTGTCATTTTATTTAATAAATTTAATTTAAAATATTTTAATTATTTATATTATAAAATTTAAATTTGTCTTGCTTTTTCTAATCTTTTCAAAAAGAAAATAATAGTTCCTATAATTATCAAATAAATAATGGAAGAAATATAATAAGGGGTAATGCTTGCAACACTACCATACAAAGATTTAGAAGCAAAAGCAATATCAATAATACCACCGTAACGTACTAAAAACAACACAATCTTTTAAATTCATAATAAACTGATTTAAAATAGGAACTTCTGATGTTTTAATTGCTTGAGGTAAAACAATATTGTACATTGTTTGGGTGTGTGACATTCCCAAAGACGAGGAGGCTTCAATTTGTCCTTTATCCAAAAAGGAAATATTTTTAGTAATAATTTCTGCAATATATCCCATAGTATTTAAAATAATTACCATGTAAGCAGAAAACATTGGAGTATACCACGAAACATCTTTTAAAAAGAGCTCTTTGAAAACATAATAACCGACAAAGGCTTGAACTAACATAGGGGTACTTTTGATAACCCATATATAAATATCAATAATTTTACATCCTGTTTGATGCAAATAATAAATTACAAAATGACTGTTCTTTTTGGTAATATTCAAAACTTTGAAAAAAACTAATAATAAAGATAAAGCAAATCCTCCCAAAGTTCCATAAATCCCAAATTTAAGAGTTGTTGCAATCCCTTTTTTATAAAGAGGGAAATTGTTTCTAAAGATAGTCAACATACTTTTATCTGGGTCAATGGTTTCTTCAGCCATAGACCATAATTCTTTTCTTTGTTGTTGAGACAAATTGTTTTCTAAAAAGTTATCAAGAGCTTGTTGGGTAATGCCTTTTTTTGCAATATTTTCTTTTTTAAATGCAATTCCAAGAATACCTTCAGATGGTTTGATTATGTTTTTCATTAAATCTGAATTTATTGGAACGTCTATCAATTCTAAATCATCTGGATCGGTTTTTTTGTGGGCTTTTGAAACCGCTGCATCAGCTACATAAAAATATTTATTAGAATCCGTTTTAACATTTTGAGCTTGGATATCAAAGTTATCCAGTTCTACTATTTCAGATCCTTTTAACTTTTGTGCTATATCTTCGTAAAAAGTTCCTGTTGGATATAAACATTTCATATCTGGGGGAAATTGATCTTTATTTAGAGCTCTAAATTTGTCCTTAACATCCTCAGGAAGGTTTTTGTTTATAATAAGACAATAAGTTTGATCGGAATCATAATAAGATTTTTCAGTGAAATCAATTTTTTCTTTTCTTTTTTTGTGGCACTCATTCCTGCAATAATTAAATCAATATCTCCATTTTGGCAAGCAGGAATTAAACCATCGAAAGATATTGCTTTAATTACCAATTTTTTGTTTAAATGTTTTGCTAATATTTTAGATACCAAAATATCATACCCAGCAACTAAAGACTTAGTTTCTCTATTATTTGCTGTTAAAAGATATGTTTGGTCTATCTGCTTGTTGTATTGAGCCATATAATTATAAGGATAGTAATCACATTCCATTCCTACAACTAAAGTGTTTGGATCTCCTTTTTTAAATTGTGGAGCATAAAAATCATCGATAATTAAAAAAGATATAACAATAATTAAAAGAGCAAAAACAAGATACTTAACTTTAAAATAATTCTTGATTCTTGAAAAAGATAACGTTGGCAAATGATTTTCCTTCCTATAAAAAACAAAAAAACCTTCTTAAAAAAGAAGGCTTGAGAGAGATTTAATAAAGCTCCTTTACTGTTAGAACAGCAAGAATATTATAGATATTTTCTATAATCTCATAATAAATTATTGCCATAATTATTATTCGGCGATGGTTACCTTTCTTATGCTTCACAGAATGCCTTCTCCACATAATACTCTTTTGCACCGCTACCTCTTTTTTGGAATTTATATAATTTTTTTATTTAAATAATTAAAACATATAATAAAAAATTTATTATATTAATATCATTATTATATTAATATCATTATAACATAAATTTTGAAATTAGTTAATTATTTTTTAGGTTTTTAATTATTATAGTTATTTTTAGTTTTGTGATTGATTGATTTATTTTTTGTCATTAATGAAGCAAAAAAGTTATTAATGTAACAAAAAAAATTATATTGATAGTTTTTTATGCCAAAAAAATATTTTCTTATTAAACTAATTTTGGCTTTGTTTTTTTGAAATTAAAATGTTTTAAAAAAGTAAAAAAGCTGTTCTACCCAAACTTTTTTTCAATCTTTTTTGACTAATTATTATCTAGATTTTTGCATTTATAAAAATATTTTGTTACAAAAAAAATTATAAAAGCTAACAAAAATATAAACTCACACAACTAAACACGAAAGAAAAGAAAAAATGATTGCAAAACTCATCTAAAATAAAATATGGTTTCAAAGTAGCGATAATTAATTAAAAAAATAAAAATAGTTTGTTGATATTTAGAAAAACTTAATTTGTTCGTGATATTAATAATTATTTTTTCATTTATGATTTAGTAAAAATAATCTCATTTTATTTTTTTAAAATATTTTATTTTTGTTTTTTAATTATGGTTTTTTTGTTTTTTTAAATGAATTTTTTTAAAACAACTATTTTTCTCTTTTAATTTTTTCTTTTCTTAATTTTTCCTCCAAAAACAAAAAAGTCCAAACTACGTTAATAAGTAATTTGGAAAAATATTATTTTTTTATTTATCAACCTCAATTTTGAAAGAAATTATATTTATAGAACAAAAAAAATAAACTTTATTTTAATTGAGGGGGGTTAATTTGAAGTTTTTTTAATTTAAAAAAATTGTAATTATCAACTTATTTTTAAACCTTTAAAAAAACAATAAAAAATCCAAAAGTTATCTAAAAAAAGCAACACCCAATTGTAAAATCATTTGCAGATGGGTTCGTCATTATTTTTATTTTCAAAAAATTTTTTTAATAAGATTTTGTATTTATCTTTAGCTTTATAAAAAACATCATTTTTCATTAAAAAATCACGTAAATTTTTAGGCATAAAAATGCGAATACCTTCTGAATTAAATCCAATTTGAATTTTTTGGCCTTCAACGAGAATAGGTCTTTTTAAAATACTTCTTTTTTGCATAATTATCTGCTTAACTTCTTTTGTGCTTAAATTATTAAAATCAATATTTTGTTCTTTAAAGAATTTAGAAAGTTTAGAAATAATATCATCAAACCCATGAAGGCAATATTTTAATATTAAATCGATATCTTTTTGTTGAAAATCATGACCAAATAAACTGCGTTCTATAAATTCAATTCTGTGTTGTTTTAACCATTTTTTTGCTTTTTGACAAGATGAACAATTAAAACTAGTATAAAAAATAACCATTTACTTATTGAAACCTCTTTTTTATATAAAAAAATGAAATATAGCAACTTAATGAATTCATATTGATCTTTAAAAATTGAAATAAGTAATTAAATAGGTCAAATAACGAAATTTTTAATTAATTTCGTTTATTTGTATATTATATATAAAAAAAAATACCATTTCTTTTTTACAAAAATATTTATTTATTGTTAAAAAAATGGTATTAAGTTAGATAAAAAAATAATTAGATTTTTTAATTTTGAATTAAACAAAATGGTTCTATTATATAGTTAAAATAATAGGAATAATAATAGGCTTTCTAAAAGTCATTTGATATATTTTGGTAGAAAGATAATCAATGATGATTTTCTTTAAAACTTCTTTGTCTACTTCATTGTTTTTAATAGCTTTTTCAATGCTATTTTTAATATCCAAAGAAATTTTTTTAATTAACTCTTGGTTGCTTTTCATATAAATAAATCCACGAGAAACAATTGTTGGCGAACTAAGGATTTGCTTTTTTTTAACGTCTATACTCATAACAACCGCAAACAAACCTTCTTGACTTAAAAAACGACGTTCTTGCAAAATAGAATTACCAAGATAATTCATGCCCGAAGCGTCAAGAAAAACATCTTCCATAGGAATAGTATTTACAATATGGGCTTCATCAGGAATTAAAGAAATTCTTTGGCCGTTATCTAAAATAAAAATATTTTCTTCTGAAATGTTGCATTCTACCGCTAAATTTTTGTGAGCCTGCAACATACGACGTTCACCATGCACCGGAATAAAATATTTAGGTTGAATTAAGGTAAGCATTAATTTAAGGTCATTTTGATTTCCATGACCCGAAACGTGAGTGTTAATTAAAGGTCCGTGAGTAATAACATTAACATTTTTTTGTAAAAGAAGGTCAAGAGTTTTATTAATGTTTTCTTGGTTACCAGGAATAGGAGAAGAAGAAAAAATAATAGTGTCTTTATAATTAAGTTTAATTTGTCTGTGACTATTGTTTGCCATACGACTTAAAGCCGCAAGAGGCTCACCTTGAGAACCTGTACATAATAAAATAATATCACGATATTTATGAATATTATGACTAGGGACCAAAGTTCCTTCAGGAATATTTAAATAACCGTTTTTTTGACCAATTTCTAAAGATTTTTTCATACTACGGCCAAAAACAGCAATTTTTCTTTTAGTTAAAATAGTGGCTTCAACAATTTGCTTGATCCGATAAAAATTAGAAGCAAAAGTAACTATAATAATTCTATCAGGTATTTGAACAAACAATTCATCAATAGAATGTCCGATAGTACTTTCCGATTTAACTACTCCTTCTTGTTCAGCATTGGTAGAATCAGAAAGTAAACATAAAACCCCTTCTTGTCGGATTTTAATTAATTTCTCATATTCAGCCGGAGGTCCTACTGGAGTATAATCAATTTTAAAATCACTAGTATAAAAAAGATTGCCATATTTAGTTTTGATAACAATACCAAAAGTATCAGGAATAGAATGATTAACTCTAATAAAAGAAATTGAAGCATTTTGAAAATGATAACAAGAATCAGCGTTATAATTAACCATTGGTGGCAGTGCACCAACATCTTTATGTTCTAATAATTTGTATCTTAATAAATGATAAGCAATCCCTGAAACAAAAATTTTAGGAATATGAACTTTTTTTAATAAATAAGGGATTCCGCCGATATGGTCTTCATGACCGTGAGTGATAAAAAGGCCTACAATCCTTGATTCGTTATCTCTTAGATACTGATAATCAGGAATAACATAATTAATTCCTAATAAAAAATTTTCTGAAAAAGAAAAACCTGAATCAACAATAAAAATTTCTTTTCCTATTTCAAAAACATACATATTTTTGCCAACTTCGCCCAGACCTCCTAGGGCAAAGAAAGAAACATCCAACTTATTTAAGTCTATATTTGAGGTCACATTATTCATAAAAAATCTCCCTTTTTTTCAAAATAACTATATTAAAATAGTATTTTAACGATTATTACTACTTATATTATAGTATAATATAAACAAATAATTGTAATTTATTTTTTTCTAAATGAAAAAATTAAAAAAATTATATAATTTAAAATAGAATAGGTGATGAATTTTTTATGAAAAAATTAATTTTTTTTGATATCGACGGAACTTTAAGAAGCAACGAAAAAAAAACTATTGGCAGACAAACTCAAAAATTAATTAATCAATTAGCTCAAAATCCCAATGTAACATTAGGAATTGCCACCGGAAGAAATTACGGAAGGCTTGATGTTTTAAAAGGGATAAGACATTTATTTAAATATTGGGTGCTATCCAATGGAGCTTTAACTATGATTGAAGATAAAATAATTGATGAAGTTGAATTTAGTCAACAAATTATATTAAAAATACAAAAAGAAATGGAAAAAATCGGAGCATTAATGCACCTTTATAGTTTAGAACACATTTTTGAAGTTCCAACTTCTAAAAACAACTTTCATAATATGAGTGATTTTGAAAATGTAAAACAAGTCGCTTTAACAAAAGATTTTTATTTACAAAATAAAATATATCAAATATCTTTGTTGTATCAAAAAGATTCACAAAAAACACAAATTAAAAATTTTTTAGCTAAAAACAAAGAATTAAAAGCTTATTTTTGGGAAGGTGGTTATATCGATTTAATGTATCAACAAATTGATAAATCATACGGAATCAAAAAAATTAAAAAATTATTTCCCAATCATCAATTAATTTGTATGGGTGATGGTCCAAATGATTTAGAAATGTTAAAATTAGCAGATATTGCTATTACTATGGGAAACACAAAAATAGAAGAATTAAAAGAAATTTCAAACCTTATAACTCCTCATATTGATGAAGATCGTATATATGATTTTTTTAAACAAAGTAATTTAATTTAATTTGTTTAAAAGAAGTTTTATGGAAGAATTAAAATTATTTCAGCATCCCAATCCATTAATTTGTATGGGTGATGATCCAAATGATTTAGAAATGTTAAAATTAGCAGATATTGCTATTACTATGGGAAACACAAAAATAGAAGAATTAAAAGAAATTTCAAACCTTATAACTCATCATTAGATGAAGATCGTATATATGTTTTTTTTAAACAAAGTAATTTAATTTAATTTGTTTAAAAGAAGTTTTATGGAAGAATTAAAATTATTTCAGCATCCCAATCCATTAATTTGTATGGGTGATGATCAAAATGATTTAGAAATGTTAAAATTAGCAGATATTGCTATTACTATGGGAAACACAAAAATAGAAGAATTAAAAGAAATTTCAAACCTTATAACTCATCATTAGATGAAGACCGTATATATGACGTTCTTAAAACATACTAATTTAATTTGTTTATAAAATAATTAAAGTCAAATTTACCTACCAAAATAAGTAAATTTGACTTTAATTATTAAAAGTGATGCAAAAAAATAAATATCTGTTTGGAGCGAGCGATGGGAATCGAACCCACGTCTTTAGCTTGGAAGGCTAAGGTAATGGCCATTATACGACGCTCGCTCAAATGGTCGGGAAGGCAGGATTTGAACCCGCGACCTCCTGGTCCCAAACCAGGCGCTATGCCAAGCTAAGCTACTTCCCGTTATAAAAATATTCTATTTTAATGGCACACCCAAGAGGACTTGAACCCCTAGCCTTCTGATCCGTAGTCAGATGCTCTATCCAATTGAGCTATGGGTGCTTTTTTTGGTGACCCGTACGGGATTTGAACCCGTGAATGCATGCGTGAAAGGCATGTGAGTTAACCGTTTCTCCAACGGGCCTATTTTTTATACTTACAAAAAAAATAATAAGTAAAATAATTTCTTGAGGCGTCATTAAAATAAAATAAATTTAACATGGATCAATTTAAATTATATCAAAAATTTATAGCAAAAGTCAATAAAAAAATATTCTTACAAACAAAAATAAAAAAAATTGCAAAAATTAATTTTGTCTGATAATGCCTACACCAATAACATTATTACCGACATGACAACCAATCACAGGAGTTAAAGGTATTTCTAATAAATTTTTTAAACCTAAATTTTTTTCTAAAATAACTTTAAAATCATCTCTTAATTTGGTATCTCCAGTAAAAAGTAAATGTGCTTGGTAATTATAACCTTGAGTATAATCTTTTATTTTGTTAACAATCGATAAAAATGATTTATTAGTGTTAAGAGTTTTTTGGATAAGAGCTATTTTTCCTGTTGATTGCACTTGTAAAATCGGTTTAATTCTTAAAAGACGGCCAAAAAAACTTCTCACTCCAGAAAGTCTACCATTTTTAATTAATTGAGTTAATTTTTCTGTAATAAAAAAAATAGTATTGTTTCCTTTAATTAAATCTAAAGTTTTAATAACCTCTTCTAACGAATGGCCTTTTTGAAATAATTGATAAGCTTGAAGGGCAAAATAACCTTCACAAAAACAAACAGTTTGGGTATCGTAACAATATACCTCAATTTTATCAGCAACTATTTTTTTGGCTTGAATAATGGCATTATAAGTTCCACTTAAAGTAGAGGCTAAAGTTGTTATAAAAACCTTTTGATAACCTTGAGATATGAGTTTTTCAAAATAAACTACCATTTCGCCCACAGACACTTGGGAAGTTTTAGGAAGAAAATCAGGATTTTGTTGAAACATTTGGTAAAATTGTTTGTATTTCATAGTATCCCCATCAATATATTCAACATCTCCAATTAAAATTTTGATCCTAATAATATCAATATCATAATTATGCGAATAATAATCAAGACAGCTAGTAGAGGTTGTAGCAACTTTTATTTTCACATTATTCTCCTTTTATTTCAGCAAAAAACTAATTAAACACAAAAGGGGTTATGTTTGACAAACTGTATAACTAGTCTATTCTGTTTTTCAATTAAAAAATTGTTTCGATTGAAGTTAACTAAATCCAATACGCCTAACTTAGTTATGTAAACATTTAAAGATGATTTTAAAAAAATTAAAAATGCTTAAACTTATTCAACAAATTTTTTTGAGTGTCACAAATATTTTAACAAATCAATATGTCTTTTTTGTTTTTTTAAAGAAAAATAAAAAAAGACTAATGAAAAAATCGGTTTTCAATTTTGGATTTTTTTATAGTTTGGAGTGGAACAATTGAAGAATAATTTTATTCATTTCTAACACTTATAAAAATAGGAATTATAATTGGTCTTTTTTTGGTTTCTTTGAATAAAAACTTAGAGATAGATTCTCTAATGTGTTTTTTAAAATCATTCCATTTAAGATATTTATTTGTTAAAAAAACGGCACTTTGTTCATCAAAAACATCTTTTAATTTAGCAAAAATATTATTAGTTTCTGTTTGTTCTAAAAAACCTTTACTAACTATTTTTGGCTCTCCCACAATTTTTTTATATTTAGCATTAACATTCACAACTAAAATAACAACACCATCAGCGGCTAAAAATTCACGGTCTTTCATAATAAATTCTTTTCCGTCAGCAACAGGAGTGCCATCGATTAAAATTTCGTTTAACGAAAAAACTTTATTTTCAACAAAAGGTTCTTTATCAGAGGAGGCACGCCAAATAGATCCGTTTTCTAATAAAAAGATCTGATTACTTTTAAAACCGTTTTTTTGAGCTATTTTTTTTACTTGATACTGATGGCGATATTCTCCCATAACAGGAATGATGTAGCGAGGTTTTAAAAAATTTAACATTATTTTTAAATTTTGTTCATAATTACTTTCAGACAACGATAAATCTTTAATTAAAAGATGGGATTTAATATTATGACGAGATAAAGTATCTAAAGTTTGGGATTGCATCTTTGCAATTCCTGCCATGTCTTGAGACATTAATAAAATCAAATCTTGAGAATTTAGGTGAATTTTGGGATCTGTTTTATTTGCCATTTGTTGCAAACGTTGTAAAGTTGCAAAATGTTTTCCAAAGAGAAAAACTACTAATTGATTATGTTTAGTATGCTCTTCAAAAGTATTTAATTTAACGAAATTAGCATCAGGAATTTTTAAAAATTCTTTTTTTAAAGCCACATCAATAATTGCTTCATTTTCATTTCCTAAAATAGCTACTTTAAAATTTAACTTACAAGCCAAAGTAATTGCTTTTTGGATTTTAAAGAGATCGGGAGCTAAAGAGGCAACAACGATAATGCCTTTAGGTTTTAAAGAATAATTGATGAAATAATTACTTATTTTGTGATCGAAATTATTTTGAGATTCATCATAAGAATAATTAAAAGCTCTTTGTGAGGCAGGCAAAAATGCTAAAACTTTTTGTTGCGTTGATTTAGTTAATTGAGTTAAATTTGTTTGGAAAAATTGATTTTGAGATTCTAAAGATTTTAATTCTCCTGTATAAACAATGGCACCTAAACTGGTTTGAAAAGAAATGCCTAATGTTTCTGGGATTAATTGAGATGTAGCAAAAAAAGAAATTTCTACATCTTTAAAGCGAAGAATTTCATTTGTTTTTATAACATTTAAATTTAGATTTTGATAATTAATTTTATGACTTGCAAAATAATTTTTTAAAACTTCCATCGTAAAATAAGAAGTATAAATAGGTAAATTATATTCTTTAATAAAATATGGTACAGCACCTAAATTAGTTTCAAAAGCAGAAGTTAAAAAAACACCTTTAATTTTATCTTTCATGCTTTCTAATTTATGGTAATCAGCTATCATGGCATCTATGCCATACAAAGAAACACTAGGATATTTTAGTCCAGCATCAATAATAAAGCAAGATTCATTAATTTGTAATAGATAAAAATTTTTGCCATTTTCGCCCAAACCACCTAAAGCAAAAAATTTAATGTCAATCACTTGTAAGCCTCCAGATTATTGTTTATTGTTTTTTCATTATTTCATTATCAAAAAAGCGTTAATTTATTTTCTCTTTGGAGACAAACAATAAAAAAATCCGTTAAAAATTAAATTTTAAAATAAAAAATAATTAACAAAAACAAAAAAACAGAAAAGACACGTTTGTCCAATTTGACAACTAAAAAAATTGTAAATCTGAGATATTATCTTCTTATCTTGTTTTTATTATAATTTTTACGTTTACGCATTATAAAGGATAAATCGAAATGTGTTTTTTGAAATATTCAATAGATTAAAACAAATTCTAATATACCTATATTATACTACAAAAATTTTATAAAAATACATTTAATCATAAAATAGGGAAGCTCTTTTTCAAAAAAAATTTTGTTTTCGAACCAGAAAATGTTAATATTAGATTTTTTTTATTTATACTATTAATGGATGACAAGATTTAATTTATTTTTAATTCGTTTTATCTTTATCATCCATTAATAAAACTTTTAACAGAAAAGAGAGGAAATAAAATGAGTTCTCAAAAATGTAATTGCCAAAATTGCAGTTGTCAAAATTGCAAATGCAACAATAAAAAATAAATAAAAAAACATGAGAATTTTTTATCTTTAAAATTGTTATATTTATAGTTTAAACTTGGAAGACACTAAAATTAGTGTCTTTTTTTTATTATATTAAAAGAAAATGTTGCAAATTTATAAAAAAAATGTATAATATTTTGTAAGTTATAAGAAAAATAAATTAAAAAAAGTGCGCTGTTCAGTTTTTTTAGACATATTTTAATTTAAAAATCACTCTTTAAAACTAAAAATTCAATAGATAATTCCATATCTTTTAAAACTAACAAAGTAATTTCATTACACTTAAAAAGTGTCTAATGTTTTTTCATAATTTGCTAGTTTCAAAAGATATTTTTCAAATATTTTATCCCTACAATATATATAAGTACAAAAAAAAGAAAAAATCACCTACAAAACGACATGGATTAAATTTTTTAAAATAATGTGGAGTTTTTAATTTTGGGCTGTTTATGCTATATAATAACAGGGTTAATTGGCAAATCCCCCACCATAAACACTAGCGAAAATGAGGATGGAAGACGGAAAAAATAAAATATCTATGTAAAAAATAAAAAAACCCCCCTAGCTGAGGGGGTCTACATATTATACTAAGTTTATATAAAAAAATATAATTAAATTTTTTATTTATTTCTCTTTTTGCATCAAAAAAACATGAATCAGTATTCATTAATTACTTTAATTATTAAACTCATACGTAAATTAAGAGCGCTGTTAGTTGGGGAAAAAAGCTATATCTTGCCAGTTGGTTTTTTGCTAAAAATGTATTTTAAAAATCTTGGGAAAAATAATTTCTAATTTATTTTTCATTAAAATAAGGATGAATTTTTTCGTCAATTATTTTTTTATTTTGTTTTTTAATATTATCTAATATTTTTGATTCTTGAAAATTTGATAATGGGTTGTATTTTATTTCAATATCTTTATTTCCTCATTTAGACAAAAAATTAATGCATCCTAAATCTTTTTTTAAAACATTCATCCAACTACTTATATATCTATTTTGAGAATCTGTTAAAAACAAAATATCTTGATTATCAAATTCTTTTTTAATAACTTCAACTATTTGATTATAACTAATTTTTTCTAAATATTTTTTATTTTGTTTTTTTCCTAATTCGTCCAAAGCAAATAACAAAACTTCAACAATGTCTTGAAAGTAGTCTTTAATTAATTTTAAGCAAAAATTTTCTAAATCTAATGTTGCAATGTTTTGACCGATATCGGTCAAAACATTATTATAATCAACCAAACCTAAACTACTTAAAGTTATTAAAGCATTTCTAGGGTTATTTTCCAATAGTATGTTTTTATAAAATATTTTTTTATTTTGTTTTATAATATTGTCTTCTATATCTTTTTTTCTATGTATTTTTTTATATGAAATGATATTTAAATTATGAATTTCTTTTAACCAAAAATATAATTCCCAAATTCTAGTATCTCTAAAATAATAAGGACATATGTCTATTTTCTTAAATGCACTTGTTTGTTTTTTGTTTTTATATATTTTATTAGGATTAAATAAATTTAAAGTATGATTTTGATTATTAATTACCAATAATTCAGTTTCTTTAGGATAAAAAACTTTAGCTGGGTTGAAGTGACTTTTCTTACCGAAAACAGAACTAGGAACTACCAAAATTACTTTTGTTTCATTTAAAAATTTATCAAAAATATTATTTTCTTTAAAACCTTGATACTGTAAAATTTGACCAACTCCTCTTATGTATTCTGTTATGCCCACTTGTCCTTTACATTCTAAAATAGCTATAATTTTATTTTTATGATTATAAAAGCAAAAATCAGCTTTTATGTTATCAATAAATTTTTCTTCTTTTTGAATTATAAAATCATCGATATTTAATAAACGAGCAAAATTTTTTTTAAAATTATCATCTTTTAGAATTAAATCCGTTAATTTGTTTTCATTCACTTTTTACCTCTTTTAAAAATTTTTTTATATTTTTAGCAATAGCATTAGATAGTAAAATAGGTACTGCGTTACCTATTTGTTCACACCTATTTGAATGGCTCCCATAAAATTTATAATTTAATGGAAATCCACTTAAAGCAGCGGCTTCTCTTATTGTGATGCTTCTATTCAACCAAGGATGGATAGGTAAAGCACTATGTCCTGGAACCAAAGTGCCGCATGGTTTGTGTCTAGATAATCTAGTAGCACTTCCACGAGAATAAAAACTACTAATTTTAAGTTCATTTGGTAATTGGTCAATAATATGAGAAATATTTTTTCCCTCAGGGATAAAACCAAATCTTTTAATAGTTTTGGGATTGTGTGACATCGGTATATTATCTAAATCATCTAAATTATTATAATCAATGGTTTTGAAAACATCTTCTACAGTAGTATAAGGGAGTAAATTATCACAAAAACTCATTCCATTAATATTCCCTAATGGATTATCTTTTTGAAAATGAGTGATTTTAGGAAAGGTAAAAATTTTTTTTATTTCTTTTTTAACTGCTACTATAATAGCTCTATTTCTAGCAGTAGCTGCGCCATACCAAGCTGAATTTAATACTTGATGGTAAACTTTATAACCCATTTTATCGTATTTATTTTTAATATCATCAAATACAGAAATTAAAACTTGTTGTTTTTCTAATTTTTTTAATAAATCATTTTTTTGTTTTTTTAATTCCAAAAGACGTTTATTTTCTAATTCATGAGATAAATTCTTTTTTCTTTTGCTACCTTTTTTTGGCTTGAAGTTGAGCGTATTCTTGCCAAATATCATCAATTTCTTTTTTAAGTTTTTAGTAGTTAAAAAAGTAGGAACATTTTCAATAATAGAAATTGTAGGTTTTAAATGGTTAACAAATTCTAATTGTTTTAAATATAAATAATTTCTTTTATCGGTTATCGGTGGGTTTTCTTTGACCTGCTAAACTAAATCCTTTGCAAACAATACCACCAAATAAAACATCAACATTTATAATTGAGATTTTATTAATTGAGATATCATTAATATCTCTTGGGTCTATATAACATTTTTTTCTAATAAAGGAAAATTTAATTTCAAAGTTTGAATACAATTGGGTTCAAATTCATTAATATAAACGCTTACGAAACCATTATTAATAAACCCTAAATGAGAACCGCCAGCACCAGCAAAAGTTTCAGCAATAGTATTTTTATTCATATTATATTCTCGCTTTTAATTCATTAATTAAAAAATCTAAACCTTTGACATTTTTGATGTTTAAAAATGTATCAAAAGAAGTTGCATTTTTCATTTTTTAAACTACTTTCTTTTTTTAATTATTATATTATTTTTTTACAAATTAAAATATGAATTTTAACATAAAATCAGTTTTGCTCCTATTAAATTGAAATTAATTATAACTATCCTAATTATACCTCAAATCAAAGTTATAACATCAAAATTTTAATTGGGTGTTTTAAAGATATAATTTTAATATTTTTATTTAATCACAAAAACAATTATAACTCAAAAATATATTTATTAAATTACTATATAATATGATTAATATTCAAAGACGAACGGTTAGCGAAGTAGGCGTCAATCCGAAGTGCTTTAATTATAAGATTTTAATTTTTTAGTGTTTTTATTTCGGTTAAATTTAAAACAACAGAAGTTTTGACTAATTTAAAAATATTTATCATCTTGAACCTTATAATAAAAAAAATTTTAAATTGAACCCAAATAAAAAAAGTTTTGATGAACTCAAAACCCATTATATCTTATTTATTTTTATTGTTTTTTGAAATGGCAGGGATATTCAGGATTCGAACCCGAACGAGCGGTTTTGGAGACCGTTATGCTACCGTTGACATCATATCCCTTAAATATTTGATGGTACGGGTGACAGGAGTCGAACCTGCACGCACAAGCGCTAGATCCTAAATCTAGTGCGTCTACCATTTCGCCACACCCGCTTTTAAATTTTTTTGTAAGGTTTAAAAAAATGGCAGACCCAGCTAGATTTGAACCAGCGAATCACGGAGTCAAAGTCCGTTGCCTTACCACTTGGCTATGGGCCTTAGTTTTATTTTTTTGTATTATTGGGGCGGCTGATGGGAATCGAACCCACGAATATCGGCGCCACAAGCCGCCGCGTTAACCACTTCGCCACAACCGCCAACTAACAATATAAATTTAATAATACAAAATTATTATATCTGTAAATTTGCGATTTGTAAAGTAAAAAAGTTTATTTTAGTTTTTTCAGTCAAAAAAAAAGTATCATTGATCAACATCTAATTTTTGCATGAAATCAAGGATGTTTTTTTTGACTTGTTTTATATGCAAATTATCATCATTATAATAATTATCTTGTTGTTCTTTCATATATTCACACGTCAATCTTTTCCACTCTTTTTTTTGATTTTTTTGTTTTCCATTTTGATAATTTCCTTTTTGATTAATTTATTAATTTTTTAGTTTGTTCTTTTGACACTTCTAATTCGGATTTTTTTACAAATCTCTTGCATAAAATCTTATTAATTAATCCTATCTTTTCGTAATAAAAATTTTTGTAGGTTTCTTTTATGAATGGAAGCAAAATATCTTTTACTTGAAGCATAGTAAAATTATCATCCTGATAATATTTTTCTCTCAGCTCGTCAAGCTTATCATAGATTAATTGTTTTCTATTCAGCATTAGTTGTTTTCTCTCTTTCTAAATATTTTTTTAATTTATTATTTGATTGTTGTCTAGATTTTTTTAATTTATTTTTAAATCATTAAGTAAAAAATTTAAATAATTAAAATATATTTTAAACTAAAAAAACTACCTAAATTAGGTAGTTTTTTTATTATATTTCACGTATTAAAATTATCTTCAAAAATTTTTGCATTTTTATTAATTCTTCAAAACACCGCTCTCTAATCCTTTTTACTAATAAGAGAAAGAAAAAACGTCAAATTATTTTTTTAAATTATTAAAAAAATAAATTTTGTTTTCTTTAGTTTTAAAACAATTAGAAAAAATAATTTATTTAACTCATAAAAATTGATAAAAAATATAGATTTTATTAAAAAAATTAAAAAAATAAGAAAAAAATATTGAATAAGTTCACCTTCAACAGAAAAAACTTAAAAATTACGCCCTTCAAAAAGGGCGTTTATCACAAAAAGACAGCAGTACTCAAATTATTTTTTCTCAACATTTAAAAAAACGGGGTTAAAAAATAGTAAAAAATCAGTCATTTTCTTTCTGAATAGGAAAAATCAAATGAACTGAACTTTCTTCTTCTAAAGTAGTAACAATAAAAGGTTTGAGGTGACTTTCAAAATAAAAAACAATTTCAGAAGAAGTCAAAACTTTTAAAATATCTTCCAAATGCTTGGCATTAAAAGCTATTTCAAATTTTTCTGAAGTTACTTTTAAAGGGATGATTTTTTCTAAAGCTGTTCCTAAATTTTCATTGGAAATTGATATTTCAATTATTTTTTCCTCAGTTAATTTAAACAAAACAATATTTTTATTTACTTCTTCTTTTGAAAAAAATAAAGAAATTCTTTCTAAAACTTTCATTACATCATCTTTATTTAAATGAACAACAAAGGGATAATTTTTTAAATTAAATTCTTGAATTTGAGGATAATTTCCTTCCAAAAGAGAAGTGCAAAACCATAAATTATCGATTTTTAAAAAAATTTTTTTATCATCTGAATAAATTTTTAAGTTTTTGTTATCGTAATATTCTAATATTTTAATTAATTCCTCTAAACTTTTGTTAGGAATAACCATATTAAAATCAAAATAAGGAAAATCTAATTTAATTTTTTTATAACTTATTCGAAAAGAATCGGTTGCCAAAGCTTTTAAGGTCTTTTTTTCATAAATTAGATTAGAACCTGTTAAAATAGGTCTTTTTTCATTTTTAGAACTAGAAATATTAACTTCTTTAATCATTTTTTTAAAAGAAGAAACCTTTAATTCAAAAAATTCTTTTTTTTCGAAAAAAAATTCAGGCAATAAAAACCCTAAAAGAGTCATTAATTTTAATTTATATTCACAAAAATTAGTTTTAATCACTAAAAAATTATTTTCTGTAACAGTCATTTTGATTGAAAGGGTGTTAATTTTTTTAATTATTTCAATAAAATGTCTACCAAAACAAGCGATTTCTCCTTCTTTTTCAATTTTCAAACTTTGATCTTCAATCGAGATTTGAATCGCAATATTCCCATTGTTAACTTCTAAAATTAAAGTGTTTTTTTTAGCAGTGATTTTTAATATGTTGAAAACAGGAAATAAACTTTTCTGTGGTAAAATTTTATATATTTTTAAAAGTTGTTTTAAAAAAACATCTTTATTAATTTCTAAATACATTGAAATAAATTATTTCCTTCCTGAATTGGTTTTTTTAAAAAGTTAAAAGTTAATTATTTATTTTTTCTAAAATTAGTTCAATTGATTTTTTTAATTCGTGGTCAGTTTGGCAATTTTTTTTAATTTTTTGATAAGCTTTATAAACTGTTGAATGATTTCTTTTAAAAAAACTTCCAATAATATTATAAGACAGTCCTTTTAAATCTTTGATTAAATACATTGCAATATTTCTTGGCAAAGTGTATTTGTGATGTTTTTTTTTGCCTATTAAATCACGAACGTTAATGTTAAAAAAGTCACTAACTATTAGTTTAATTTTTTCTAAAATGTTTTCGTCATAAGAAAGTTTTTTTTTACCTTTAATTAAAGGTTCTAAAGCTTCACCTGCTACTTTTAAATTAATTTCTTGACCGAATGTTTTGGCATAATTTAATAATCTCAATAAAGCCCCTTCCATTTCTCTTATATTATTTACAAAAACAGAACAAATCATTTCTACAACTTCTTTTTGAACTTTTAAAGGGTTGTTATTTTGGAATTCTAAAATTTTCTTTTTTAAAATATGAATTCGGTGGTCAAAATCCGGATTTTGAACGTCAACCATAAGACCTCCTTCGAAACGTGAAGTTAATCTATTCATAATATTTTTTAATTCTGAAGCTTGTTTATCACTTGTAATAATTATTTGTTTTTGGTTTAAATAAAGATAATCAAAAAGTTTAAAAAATTCCATTTGAGTTCTTGTGGCTCCTGCCATAATTTGGATATCATCAACTAATAAAACATCAATATCGCGATATTTTTCATTAAAATCTTCCATTTTTGCTTTCCTTAATTGATTGGTAAATTCTTCAATAAAACCATCTGCTTTAACATACAAAACTTTTTTGTTTTTTTTTTGAATCAAATGATTGCCAATTCCTTGGATAAGGTGTGTTTTTCCGATACCAGTTTGGCCGAAAATATAAAAAGGGTTGACAGAAATTTTGTCTTCTTCTATAATTTTTTGGGCAATTGTAAAAGCGAATTTGTTACCTTTTCCAACTACAAAATTATCTAGGCTATATTTTGGATTAATGTTTCCGTGATTATATTCATTAAATTTAATTTTACGATTTTCGATTTCAACGTTTTCGCTTTTTTTAAGGATTGGTTTTTGCTCTTTGTTTTCTTTTGAAATAATTTCAATTTCAATGTTTTCTTTTCTTTTATTTTTAATTATTTCTTTTATTTTTTTAAAATATAGTTTATATATTTTATTTTTGATAAATTTTGTTTCAACTAAAATAATAATTTTTTTTTCTTCGTTGTAAACTTTTTCGATATTAGAAAACGTTTCTTTAAAAACTTCGTTACTGTAGATTTTAGATAAATCTTCTAAAACTTCTTCCCATATTTTTATATAATAATTTTTCAT